>CALFWM010000053.1 GCA_937928635.1 uncultured Sulfitobacter sp.
CATGACCACAGACACCACCAATACGCTGATCGCCAAGGCGGCGATTGACCGCCGGATGGCCGAGATTATCACACCTGTGATCGAGGATCTTGGCTTTGAACTGGTGCGCGTGCGGTTAATGTCCGGCAAGACAACGACCTTGCAGATCATGGCTGACAAGCCTGAGGGCGGAATTGAGGTTGATGATCTGTCCGTAATTACGCAATCTGTGGGCGCTATACTGGATGTCGAAGACCCGATTTTGGATGAATACACGTTGGAGGTTTCCTCCCCCGGTATTGACCGCCCCCTGACGCGCTTGAAGGATTTTGATGCGTTTGAGGGTTATGAGGCCAAGATCGAAACCGAAGAACTGATCGACGGGCGCCGCCGTTTCAAAGGGGAGCTGGCGGGGGTTGAAGGCACCGAAGTGCTGATCAACGTCGAAGAAGGCACCATCGGGTTGCAGTTTGACTGGCTGTCTGATGCCAAGCTGGTCCTGACCGATGAGCTGATCAAAGAAATGCTGCGCCAACGCAAGGAATCCGGCGCGATTGATGAAACGAAGTTTGATGAAATCGTGACCGAAGATGGGTCCGACGAGGGAGACGACTAATGGCCATTACATCTGCCAACCAGCTTGAGCTGCTGCAAACCGCCGAAGCGGTGGCGCGTGAAAAGATGATCGACCCGGGTCTGGTGATCGAAGCGATGGAAGAATCACTCGCCCGGGCTGCAAAGTCCCGCTACGGCGCTGAGATGGACATTCGCGTCTCCATTGACCGCAAGACTGGCCGCGCGACCTTCACCCGCGTACGCACGGTGGTTGAGGATGAAGAGCTGGAGAACTATCAGGCCGAGTTCACCGTTGAGCAGGCCAGACAATACATGGAAAACCCGGAGGTTGGCCAACAGTTGATCGAAGAAGTGCCACCGGTTGAGATGGGCCGCATCGCCGCGCAATCAGCCAAGCAGGTGATTCTGCAAAAGGTCCGCGAAGCCGAGCGTGACAAGCAGTACGAAGAATTCAAGGACCGTATCGGCACCATTATCAACTGTCAGGTCAAGCGCGAAGAATACGGCAACGTCATTGTGGATATGAATCCCGGCGAAGGCATCCTGCGCCGGAATGAAAAGATTGGCCGCGAATCATATCGCCCCAATGACCGCATCCGCGTCTATATCAAGGATGTACGTCGCGAACAGCGCGGCCCGCAGATTTTCCTGAGCCGGACAGCGCCCGAATTCATGGCCGAACTGTTCAAAATGGAAGTGCCGGAGATTTACGACGGTATCATCGAAATCAAGGCCGTTGCCCGCGACCCCGGTTCGCGCGCGAAGATTGCTGTGATCTCCTATGATGGCTCGATTGATCCCGTCGGTGCCTGTGTGGGTATGCGCGGCTCTCGTGTGCAGGCCGTTGTGAACGAACTGCAGGGCGAGAAAATCGACATCATCCCATGGAATGACGACCAGCCTACGTTCCTGGTGAACGCGCTGCAACCTGCCGAGGTGTCCAAAGTTGTGCTGGATGAAGAGGCCGGCAAAATCGAAGTTGTGGTGCCAGAAGAGCAACTCAGCCTCGCCATTGGCCGTCGTGGTCAAAACGTGCGTCTGGCGTCTCAACTGACCAACCTCGACATCGACATCATGACCGAAGAGCAGGAAAGCGCGCGCCGTCAGGCCGAGTTCGAACTGCGCACCAAGCTGTTCATGGACAACCTTGATCTGGACGAATTCTTTGCCCAGCTTCTGGTTTCCGAAGGCTTCAGCAACCTCGAAGAAGTTGCCTATGTCGAGGTGGATGAACTGCTGGTCATTGATGGTGTTGATGAAGACACGGCAAATGAATTGCAGGCCCGTGCCCGTGATGTGCTCGAAGCGCAGAACAAGGCAGCCCTTGAAGCTGCGCGGGCATTGGGTGTTGAGGATAGCCTGGTTGATTTTGAAGGCCTCACACCCCAGATGCTGGAAGCATTGGCCAAGGACGATGTTAAGACACTGGAAGATTTCGCGACTTGTGCGGACTGGGAACTGGCCGGGGGATGGACCACGGTGGATGGTGAGCGTGTCAAAGACGACGGCGCGCTTGAACCCTTTGGCATCACACTGGAAGACGCACAGGACATTATCATGACAGCACGTGTTATGTTGGGCTGGGTTGATCCTGCTGATCTGGAGGTGGATGCCGCCGCGGATGATGACCTAGCAACCGAGGAGGCCGAGGCCTGATCTCAGGCCTCGGATGGCCCGGATGGGACGCGGTGGCGCCTCCAAAGACCGCAAGGACGGTCCTGAACGCAAGTGCATTGCCACGGGCGAGGTGCAGCCAAAGTATGGGCTGATCCGATTTGTTGCAGGGCCGGACGGGCAGGTGTTTCCGGATATTCTGGACAAACTGCCGGGTCGGGGGTTTTATGTATCCGCCGACCGTGATGCGCTGGACCTTGCCGCCAAGAAGAACCTCTTTTCCAGAGGGGCCAAACAACCGGTCAAGGTGCCCGAGGGGCTGACAGATACGGTTGAGGAACAACTGGCGCGCCGCGTGATTGATCTGATCTCGTTGCAGCGCAAATCAGGACGGGCCGTTGCCGGGTACGAAAAGACCAAAGGCTGGCTGCAAAACGAAGAGGCCGACGTATTGATCCAGGCTGTGGACGGATCAGGGCGCGGCAAAAGCAAACTCAGCACGCCGCATTTCGGCCACTACATCGGGTGGTTGACGGCAGATGAACTTGGGTTGGCGTTCGGACGCCAAACTGTGATACATGCAGCACTCGCCTCTGGTGGACTCACGCAACGTGTTGTAGAGGAAGCCCAAAGACTTAAAGGCGTGCGCAGAAATGAGACTGGCAGCGGCCAGTCGAAAGGATAGACGATCGTAATGAGCGATAGTGACGGCAGAAAAACATTAGGTCTGGGCGGTTCGCGTCCCAGCAACGTAAAGCAGAGCTTTAGCCATGGGCGCACCAAGAACGTTGTTGTAGAGACCAAGCGCAAGCGCGTTGTGGTGCCAAAACCCGGTGCCGCCAAACCCGGTGGTACAGCGGGTGGTCGCTCTGTGGGTGATCCCTCCAAGCGTCCGGCAGGTATTTCGGATGCGGAAATGGAACGCCGGCTCAAGGCGGTTCAGGCTGCGAAAGCCCGCGAAACCGAAGAGGCCGCTGCACGTGCCGCAGAAGAAAAGGCACGCGCAGAAGACCGCGAGCGTCGTCGGGCAGAGATTGAGGCCAAAGAGGCCGCAGAGCGTGAGCGCGAGGAAAGCCTGAAGGCGAAAGCCGAGGAAGACGCACGTAAAGCCCGCGAAGCAGAAGCTGCCGCGCAAGCCGCCGTTGCGGCCCCGGCAGAACCCGCCGCCGCGCGGACGCCCAACAAAACCTCAGCACCCACACCGCGCAAGGAAACGCGCGACCGTGAAGACACAAACAAAAAGAATCGTCAGGATGACAGCCGTCGTTCCGGCAAGCTGACGCTCAATCAGGCGCTGTCCGGTCGTGAAGGGGGCCGTCAGCTTTCCATGGCGCAAATGAAGCGTAAGCAAGAGCGCGCGCGTCAAAAGGCCATGGGTGGCTCCGTTGAGCGCGAAAAGGTTGTGCGTGACGTGCAATTGCCCGAGGCGATCATGGTGTCAGAACTTGCCAACCGCATGTCCGAAAAGGTTGCGGATGTGGTCAAGGCGCTGATGACCAATGGTTTGATGGTCACGCAGACCCAGACGATTGATGCTGATACAGCTGAACTGATCATCGAGGAATTTGGCCACAAGGTGGTGCGTGTTTCCGATGCAGATGTTGAGGACGTCATCAAAGAAGTGGAAGACAAGGCAGAAGATCTGCAAAACCGTCCCCCTGTTATCACCATCATGGGTCACGTTGACCATGGTAAAACATCGCTGCTGGATGCGATCCGCAATGCACGCGTTGTGGCAGGCGAGGCTGGCGGCATTACACAGCACATTGGTGCCTATCAGGTGACCACGGACAGTGGCCAGGTGCTGTCTTTCCTTGATACGCCCGGTCACGCGGCCTTTACCTCAATGCGGTCCCGTGGTGCGCAGGTTACGGATATTGTGGTGTTGGTGGTTGCAGCGGATGACGCTGTGATGCCTCAGACAATCGAAGCGATTGCCCATGCCAAAGCGGCCGGCGTGCCGATGATCGTTGCAATCAACAAGATCGACCGTCCGGCGGCCAATGCCGACAAGGTGCGCACCGACCTGTTGCAGCATGAGGTTATCGTTGAGAAAATGTCAGGTGAAGTGCAGGACGTCGAAGTGTCTGCCATCACCGGCCAGGGTCTCGACCAACTGCTGGAGGCGATTGCCCTGCAAGCGGAAATTCTGGAATTGAAAGCCAACCCTGATCGCGCCGCCACGGGTGCCGTAATCGAGGCGCAGCTTGATGTGGGCCGTGGCCCTGTGGCTACTGTTCTGGTGCAGAACGGGACATTGCGCCAGGGTGATATCTTTGTTGTGGGTGAGCAGTACGGCAAGGTCCGTGCGCTGGTTGACGATCAGGGCAAGCGCGTCAAAGAGGCCGGTCCGTCTGTGCCTGTTGAGGTTCTGGGCCTGAACGGCACGCCCGAAGCGGGCGACGTGCTGAACGTGACAGACACCGAAGCGCAGGCGCGCGAGATTGCGGAATACCGTGAGAACGCGGCCAAGGACAAACGTGCAGCAGCCGGTGCCGCAACAACGCTCGAACAGCTGATGGCGAATGCCAAGGCGGATGAAAACGTTTCTGAATTGCCGATCCTGATGAAAGCGGACGTGCAGGGGTCTGCCGAAGCCATTGTTCAGGCGATGGAGAAAATCGGCAACGATGAGGTGCGCGTGCGCGTGCTGCACTCCGGTGTGGGCGCAATTACCGAAACGGACGTGGGTCTAGCCGAAGCCTCTGGCGCGCCGATCCTTGGCTTTAACGTGCGTGCCAATGCATCAGCGCGGAACACGGCCAACCAAAAGGGTGTCGAGATCCGCTATTACTCCGTCATCTACGATCTGGTGGATGATGTGAAGGCGGCGGCATCTGGCCTGCTCTCCAACGAGATCAAAGAGAACTTTATCGGCTATGCGTCGATCAAGGAGGTCTTTAAGGTCACGGGCGTGGGCAAGGTTGCGGGTTGTCTGGTTACCGAAGGTGTTGCACGTCGGTCTGCGGGTGTGCGCCTGCTGCGGGATAACGTGGTGATCCATGAGGGCACGTTGAAAACCCTCAAGCGTTTCAAGGACGAGGTGCCAGAGGTACAGTCCGGTCAGGAATGCGGCATGGCGTTTGAAAATTACGATGATATCCGGCCAGAGGATGTGATCGAAATCTTTGAGCGTGAAGAAGTCACACGCACGCTGACCTGATCTATGGCGTATTCGATCTAATCTGACACATCGCGTCTTCCTTACCGCGTTGAAGGGTTCGGGTTTACCGAAGACTGCGTCAGAAACAGGCGGCAGTTGGTACACAAATCGAAAGGGGCAGCGATCACGCTGCCCCTTTTCATTTTGCTGCTGGATTTTGCTGCTCTAGCTTTTGCGTACGACAGGGGTGCCTGCGTAAACGGTGTTGTCCACCTTTACGGCGATGCGGCCATCTTCCATGGCTTTTACAAAAATCCCCTGCACAGACACACAAGACCCAAGTATGATTGTTCGTAGCATTCTGCTTCCTCCCCAGAAAGTAACTGCGACACTAGTGAACAATTCTGAAAAAACCAGCCCATTGTTCACATAATCTCAACAAATCGCGGGTTGGTCACAACCAATCCCGCAGAATGGGTATCAGGGGCACATCCGCTGCGGGCATCGGGTGGTTTTTTAGGTCAGGTGCCCGGACCCATTTCAGCACCTGCCCTTCCCGGGCGATCGGCGTCCCTTCCCATTTGCGACAGGCAAAAAGGGGCATCAGCAGGTGGAACTTGTCGTAGGAATGGCTGGCAAAGGTCAGGGGGGCAAGGCAGGATTGCCAGGTGTTGATGCCCAACTCTTCCTCAAGCTCACGAATTAACGCGACCTCCGGTGTCTCACCGTCCTCAATTTTGCCACCCGGAAACTCCCAAAGCCCGGCCATGGATTTACCCTCCGGACGTTGGGCCAGCAAAACCCGGCCATCCACGTCGATCAACGCCACCGCAGACACAAGAACAGTTTTCATCACACTAGGTCCGACAGGCGCAGCATCATGACCGATAGTCTGCGTTGATTTCGATATACCCATGGGTCAAATCACAGGTCCACACGGTGGCGGCACCCCTGCCCAGCCCAAGATCAACACGGATCAGGATGTTCTCACCCTTCATATGGGCGGCGGCCGCAGCTTCGGAATAATCAGGATGCTGCCAGCCGTCTTTGGCAACCTCAACATCGCCAAATCGGATCGTCAAAAGATCACGGTCTGCTGCTGCGCCCGATTTACCGATGGCCATCACCACGCGGCCCCAATTTGGGTCCTCTCCGGCGATGGCTGTTTTGATCAGGGGGGAGTTGGCGATGGCCATTGCGTGGGTTTTGGCATCTGTCGCGGTTGCCGCACCCGTGACCGCAATTTCAACAAACTTTGTCGCGCCTTCACCGTCGCGCACAACCTGATGGGCCAGGTCCAGCATGACGCTGTGCAGGGCATCCCTGAACGCGTCATCAGTTGAGGCATCCACGCCAGACGCGCCCGTTGCCGCAACGATTAAACTGTCAGAGGTTGAAGTGTCACTATCGACCGTGATGCAGTTGAATGTGACCGCATTGGCGGCTGAGACCATCTTTTGCAACGCGGTTTGGTCAACAATGGCGTCCGTGAAAATATAGACCAGCATCGTCGCCATGTCCGGCGCGATCATGCCGGACCCTTTGGCGATCCCCGAGATCGAGACTGTTTTGCCAGCGATCTCAACCTGTGCAGAGGCCCCCTTGGGAAACGTGTCGGTGGTCATGATCGCCTGCGCGGCTGCGGCTATGCCATCCGGGCTCAAGGTGCTTTCAAGCGTTGCGATCACTTCTGTGATGCGCTGGTGGTTCAGGGGTTCCCCAATCACGCCGGTTGATGACGTGAACACGCGCGCGGTTGGCACGGCGCAGGTGTCCGCGACGGCCTGTGCAATATGCTCCACCGCCTCCACCCCGCCCTTACCGGTGAACGCATTGGCGTTGCCAGAGTTCACCAGGATCGCCGCACCCTGATCCGAAGCACCACCAAGTTTTGCTTGACAATCCAACACAGGGGCGGCACGGGTGGCAGAGCGGGTAAAGACACCGGCAATACTTGTGCCGGGATCAAGCTGCGCCAGCATCACATCGGTGCGCCCCTGATAGCGCACGCCCGCCTCAATCGTGGCAAACCGTACACCGTCAATCACGGGCAAATCGGGAAACTGCGCGGGCGCGAGCGGCGAAACAGGTGGCGCCTTGCCCATTACTCCAGCCAGTCGAGGTTCTTGATGACAGCAGGGTCGATCCCCTCGCTTGCCGCGCGATCTACATTGGCGGCTGCGGTGATCTCTTCGATCTTTGCCTGCACCTTGATCTGGGCAATCTGCAATTCAAGCTCCTCGCGCACAGCCTCAAGCTCTGGTGCTCCGGTTTCGCGGGTTTCGTTCAGTTTGATGACATGCCAGCCAAATTGGGTCTGCACAGGGGCAGAAATGGCACCAACTTCCATGTCGATCACAGCGGTTTCAAACTCTGGCACCATCATGCCTTTGCCAAACCAGCCAAGCGATCCGCCACCCGGACCAGAGGGGCCTGTCGATTTTTCGCGGGCTACGGCGGCAAAATCTGCACCAGCGGCCAGTTCTTCAACGATGGCCTTTGCGGCCTCTTCGGTTTCGACCAGAATGTGCGAGGCGTTAAATTCTGCCTCAGGTTCTGCATTGAGGTATTGCTCGGCATAGGCTGCGGCGATGTCCTCATCGCTGACACCGTTTCGCATGACCCCTTCAACAACTTCACCAGCCGTCAGCGACCGCTTTTCGTTTTCAAGGGACAGCGTGACACGCGCGGGCAGCGTCCCTGTAAATGTGTCGGCAAGGGCGGTTTGCTGGATAAGCTGGTCCAGCAGGCCCTTAAACAAGACGTCATCGGGCAGTTGCTGATATTGCTCCGGCAGGCTGGCGCGGGCGACGATCATATGACCCAGCGTGATGTCTTTGCCATTCACCGTGGCAACCACTGTGCTGAGATCAGGCGTGTCCTGTGCGGCGACAGGCAGGGCAAGGCAGGCAGCCAAGGCCAGAGGTGCCAGAAAAGTGAGTGTTTTTTGCATGCTTTGTCCTAACGGTTCGCCCGTGTATGGGGCTGCTACATTGACAGTATATGGTACGGCCCTTACCTAGCCCTAGGGGCCACGGCTGGCAGCACTTTCACCCATCTATCTATGGGCACATGAGGCGCTGGGCAAGCAGATCAAAGCGCCCAAAGATCACAAGACCGCTGGAGAGCACATGCTGGGTATCGGAAACATTGCAAAAAAAGTCTTTGGTACCCCCAATGACCGTCTGATCAAGAAAACCCGCCCGCTGGTCGGGCAGATCAATGCGCTGGAACCGGAGTTTGAAAAACTCAGCGATGAGGGCCTGAAGGAAAAGACCGAAGAATTGGCCAAGCGCGCGATGCAGGGCGAAAGTCTGGACGATCTGCTGCCCGAAGCCTTTGCAAACTGTCGCGAGGCTGCGCGGCGCACATTGGGCCTGCGTGCTTTCGATACCCAGATGCTGGCGGCGATTTTTCTGCATCAGGGCAATATTTCTGAGCAAAAGACGGGTGAAGGTAAGACCCTGACGGCGACGTTGGCCGCCTATCTGAATGCGCTGACTGGCGATGGCGTGCACATTGTGACCGTCAATGAATACCTTGTGCAGCGAGATTCAGAATGGATGGGCAAGGTCTTTGCCGCCCTGGGCCTGACCACCGGTGCCGCGATTTCCGGCATGGCGGATGAAGACAAACGCGCCGCGTATGAGTGCGACATCACCTATGCCACCAACAATGAGCTGGGTTTTGACTACCTGCGCGACAACATGAAATCCTCATTGGATGATATTTTCCAAAAGAAACACAATTTCGCGATTGTGGATGAGGTTGACTCTATTCTGATTGATGAGGCGCGCACGCCGCTGATTATTTCAGGCCCTGCACAGGACCGTTCGGAGATGTATCAGGTCATCGACAAGGTGATCCCGACGCTGTCGGATGAACATTTTGAACTGGATGAAAAATCCAAGAACGTGACCTTTACCGATGAGGGCAATGAGTTTCTTGAGGAACAATTGCGCGCGCGCTCCCTCATGGAAGAGGGGCAATCACTCTACGATCCGGAAAGCACCACGATTGTGCACCACGTCAATCAGGGTCTGCGGGCGCATAAGCTGTTCCAGCGCGACAAGGATTACATCGTGCGCGATGGCGAGGTCATGCTGATTGATGAATTCACAGGCCGCATGATGCAGGGCCGTCGTTTGTCAGATGGTTTGCATCAGGCGATTGAGGCCAAGGAAGACGTGGACATCAAGCCGGAGAATGTCACACTGGCCTCTGTGACGTTCCAGAATTACTTCCGCCTCTATGACAAGCTGGCCGGGATGACGGGCACCGCCCTGACCGAAGCTGAGGAATTTCGCGAAATTTACGGGCTTGGCGTTGTTGAGGTGCCCACCAACGTGCCCGTCGCGCGGGTGGACGAAGACGATGCTGTCTATCGTACAGCTGCCGAAAAATACGCCGCCATGGTCGAAAAAGTGCAGCAGGCCAATGCAAAAGGGCAGCCAGCGCTGGTTGGTACAACGTCAATTGAAAAATCCGAACTGCTCAGCCAGATGCTGACGGCTGCGGGCATCAAGCATAACGTGCTGAACGCCCGCCAGCACGAACAAGAAGCGCAGATCATTGCCGATGCGGGCAAATTGGGTGCGGTCACCATCGCGACCAACATGGCGGGCCGTGGTACTGACATTCAGTTGGGCGGCAACATCGAGATGAAAGTGTTGGAGGCTTTGGCTGCGGACCCTGAAGCGGACCCGGTTGCCGTGCGCGCTGAAATCGAAGCGGGCCATGCGGATGAAAAGAAAAAAGTGTTGGAGGCGGGCGGCCTCTACGTGATCGCATCAGAGCGGCACGAGAGTCGTCGCATTGATAACCAATTGCGTGGCCGTTCTGGCCGTCAGGGGGATCCGGGCCGCACCTCGTTCTTCCTGTCACTCGAAGACGACCTGATGCGCATTTTCGGCTCTGAACGGTTGGAAAAAGTGCTGACAACGCTGGGCCTCAAAGAGGGCGAGGCGATTATTCATCCTTGGGTCAACAAGTCGCTGGAACGCGCGCAGGCCAAGGTTGAGGGGCGCAACTTTGACATTCGCAAGCAGTTGCTGAAATTCGACGACGTGATGAACGAACAGCGTAAAGTGATCTTTGGCCAGCGTCGCGAAATCATGGAAGCGGAAGATCAGGCCGAAATTGTGGCGGATATGCGCCACGAGGTCATCGACGATCTGATTGATACCTATATGCCGCCAAAATCCTATGCGGATCAGTGGGACACACAAGGGTTTTATGCGGCGGTGATTGAGCAGCTTAACATCGACCTGCCTATCATTGCCTGGTGCGAAGAAGAGGGCGTTGATGATGACGTGATCCGCGAACGTCTGGTTGAGGCAACCGACAAGATGATCGCAGACAAGACAGAGGCGTTTGGCCATGAAAACATGCGGTTGATCGAAAAGCAGCTGTTGTTGCAGACCATTGACGCAAAGTGGCGTGACCACCTGTTGACCCTTGAACACCTGCGCTCAGTTGTTGGTTTCCGGGGCTATGCACAGCGTGATCCGCTGAACGAATACAAGAACGAGTCCTTTCAGTTGTTTGAAGGCATGCTGGATGGTTTGCGTCAGGACGTGACACAGAAACTGGGCCGCGCACAGCCGATGACAGAGGAAGATCGTCGTGCAATGTTGGAAGAAATGGCGGCACAGCAGGCCGCGTTGCAGGCCGCTGAACCGGTAAATGTGGCGCCACCGGCACCGACGGAAGATGCCATTGACGGCTTTGACGAAAATGATCCGAATACCTGGGGAAATCCCGGTCGAAATGACCAATGCCCCTGTGGATCAGGGAATAAATTCAAGCATTGTCACGGGCGCCTGTCCTAACAGCTTGCCTTTATTTCGTCTAAAATTCCCCTTTTTGGGGCCATAACTCGGCCCTGATCTCCGGCCATACGTGCTGATGAACGAATCCGTAGGAAGGATTACGACATGGTACGGATGAAGGAAATCGCCACGGCGGTGGGCACACTGGGGTGTGCTGTGGGTATCGGCTTTGTCATGCAAAACTCGGAATCGGCGGCACATCGCTACGGTGATGCATCGGGAAAACCAAAGGCAGCAGCGGCGAAGAACATCACCTCGTCCAGTGCGTTGCTTGAGGTTGAGGCAATCACATTGACCTCTGCGGAATTTGAAAAAGATGCAGAGGCACCGGCAGAGGAACCAATCGTCACCCAGGTCGCGGCAACGCAAGACGAACTGCCAGACCCGGTCGAGCCTGAAGCCGTTATTGTGCCTGTGTGCGACATGGTTGCACATGCACGTCCCGTGGCCGCAGCAATGGTAAACGTCACGCTGGAGGCGGCCTGCCTGCCAAATGAGCGTCTGACGATCCACCACAATGGCATGATTTTCACTCAGGTCACATCAGGCACAGGCCAGCTTGACATCACTGTACCCGCATTGAGCGAAGACGCCGTGTTTATCATGGCGTTTTCAAACGGTGAGGGCGCGGTTGCACAGACCGCTGTCGAAGACCTGAACGATTTCAACCGCGTGGTTGTGCAATGGAAAGGCCACAGCGGTTTTGAGATTCACGCCCGTGAATTTGGTGCCGCCTACGGTGAGGCCGGGCATATCTGGCAAGGCGCGCCGGGTAGCGTCGCGGATGCCATCACGGGGCAGGGCGGCTTTATCTCGCGCCAGGGCGATATGACATCAGCAGATCCTTTGCTGGCAGAAGTCTATAGCTTTCCCACGTCTGCGGCCAATCGCGCTGGCGATGTGGCGCTGAGCGTTGAGGCGCAGGTGAATACAGCCAATTGCGGACTCGAAATCGAAGCCCAGACCATGCAAGTCTCCAGCGCGGGGGCCATCAAAACCAAGAACTTAACCATGTCGGTCCCCGACTGCGATGCAATTGGTGACTTTCTGGTGTTGAATAATCTGCTCCAAGACCTGAAAGTCGCTGCAAAGTAACGCACGACTTGGGGTCACATGACAGTATTGAAACGTGCGGCGGTTTACGTCGCACTTTTCCTTTTCGCAGGGACAGCTGGGATGGCGCAGGACGTCACCCTGACGTCACGTGATGGCAAGGTGGAACTGGTTGGCACGCTGCTGGGATTTGACGGCGAATTTTATCGTGTTGAAACGGACTACGGCGAACTGACCGTGGATGGGTCAGGGGTGATTTGCACCGGGCCCGGATGCCCCAATTTGCAGGCCTTTGTGGCAGAGATTCAACTCTCAGGATCAGCAACGATGGGCGCGGTCCTGATGCCGGCACTGATCAATGCCTTTGCCCAGCGCAACAATTACACCGTTTCCCGCGAAGAGGTTGATCAGACCCAGTTTGATCTGTTGCTGACCCAAAACGACACGCAGAAATTGACGGCGCGTTTCGGGTTTCGCGCCACAAACACAGACGAAGGGTTTGCCGATCTGTTGGCGGATGAGGCCGATATTGTGATGGCCCTGCGTGAAATTCGCAGGGACGAACGCATCAATGCGCGCGAGGCCGGGATGGGCGATCTGACCGGTGCAAACCGCAGCCGGGTTTTGTCATTGGATGCGGTGGTGCCTGTGGTGTCGCCCAGCAATCCGTTGAAAGGGATTTCGCCCGCGCTTTTGGCGCAGGCGTTTGCGGGTCAGATCACGAACTGGTCTGCGCTGGGCGGGCCGGATGCCCCTATTGACCTGCATTTGCCCAGCGAAAAGAGCGGCCTGAGCCAGGCGATTGCTGATCAGGTGATGACGCCCGCCAAGTTGAAATTTAGCGATGATATCATCCGTCATGCCTTGCCGTCTGATTTGGCAGATGCGGTGGCGCGGGATACGTTTGCATTGGGCATCACCAGCTATGCGGAGCAGCGCAACACGCAGGTTTTAACCTTGTCCGGGTCTTGTTCATTTGCGCTTAACGCGGGGCGGCGCACGATCAAGACCGAAGATTACCCACTGACCGCGCCGATGTTTCTTTATTTCCCCGCGCGTCGTTTACCACTGATCGCCCGGGAGTTTTTGGCGTTCACCCGCGGTGCAGAGGCACAAAATGTCATCAGGCGGGCTGGTTTTGTGGATCAATCCCCTGAAGAGATAGAAGTTGACGCGCAGGGCAATCGTTTTGCAAACGCGATCACGATGGCCGGCACCGAAATTTCGTTGGAGGAACTGCAACGCATGACAGCAACGCTCACCCCGATGGCGCGGTTGACCACATCGTTTCGGTTTGAAACCGGTTCCATTCGTCTGGATGCGCAATCGCGCTCAAATGTGCAGCAATTGGCGCGCTCTCTGGAGCAGGGCACATATGATGCGCGGCAAATGTTGTTTGTGGGGTTCAGCGATGGTCAGGGGGCGGCAAATGCCAACCGAAACATTGCGCTGCGCCGGGCGGAGGCTGTGCTGCGCGCGGTGAGTGCGGCGGCGGTGACGGCGAATTTGGAGCGCGTTCAATTGGGTGTAGACGCCTTTGGGGAGGCGTTGCCAATGGCCTGTGATGACAGCGCCTGGGGGCGGCAGGCCAATCGGCGCGTCGAGGTCTGGGTGCGTTGATCATCGTTGCCTGAACGGGCGGCATCAAAGATACCCTTTTGACCGGAATGACAGCTCCTGCGACTTCCCAATAATCAAATGGTCATGCAAAGACAGATCCAACGCCTCACAGGCAGCAGCAATTTTGTTGGTCATCGCGATATCGGCATCAGATGGAGTGGGATCACCGGAGGGATGATTGTGCACCAGGATCAATGAAGAGGCATTGAGTTCCAACGCACGCTTGGCAACCTCACGGGGATAGACCGGGACGTGATCAACCGTACCCTTTGCCTGTTCCTCATCCGCAATCAGCACATTTTTGCAATCCAGATACAGCACGCGAAATTGCTCCGTTTCACGGTGGGCCATTGTGGTGTGGCAATAGTCAATCAGCGCCTCCCAACTTGAGACAACATGCTGTTGCAGCACCTTTGCGCGGGCCATGCGTTGGGCGGCGGCCTCCACAATTTTGAGCTCGATGACCACAGCGTCACCGACACCTTTTACTTCTCGAAGCCGGGACTGTGATGCGGTAATCACGCGGTTAAAGTCACCAAATTGGTCCATCAATGCGCGCGCAAGCGGTTTGACATCGCGGCGCGGAATGGCACGAAAGAGAACAAGTTCCAGCAATTCATAATCTGGCATTGCACCTGCTCCACCAGCCAAGAACCGGGCGCGCAAACGTTGGCGATGATCAACAATATAAGACGGCTGTTTCCCCCCGGTGGGCTGGGTCGATGGAGCCTCGTCCAATATAAAGGGCAGGGGTTTTTCAGCAAAGTCAGTCATATTTCCACGATTGCAAATCATTGTTACCACGGCGTTAAGGCTGGAGCGCCGTTAGGAACGGAATGAGTGAAGGGCAACAGCGATCCCGGCAAGAAGTGACCGAAATATGAGATTAAAAAATAATGTATTATAATTCAATGGCTTGATCGTAAAATTACTATTTTTGAGGTACGCACCTCAAATTTTGTCTAGACGTGAGGTACGCACCTCATTTAGCGTGAACCTGTCTGATTGACGAATCGACCGCCACAAAGAGCGTTTGATTTTCACACTGGGAGGATAATATGAAGAATTTGAAACTGGCATCGGTCAGTGTATTCGCGATGGCCGCCGCATCTGTGGCCAGCACGGCGCAAGCTGAGGATTTGACCCTGTGCTGGGCCGCTTGGGACCCGGCGAACGCGTTGGTCGAACTGTCAAAGGAATTTGAAAGCCAGTCCGGTCATAAGATGAGCTTTGAATTCATTCCGTGGCCCAATTTTGCCGACAGAATGCTGAACGAACTGAATTCGGGTGGCAAATTGTGCGATCTGTTGATCGGAGACAGCCAGTGGATCGGTGGTGGCGCGGAAAATGGCCATTACGTGAAGCTGAATGACTTTTTCGACAAAGAAAACATTTCAATGTCGGACTTTGCAGATGCCACTGTGTATGCCTACTCCACATGGCCCAAAGGCACGCCAAACTACTACGCACTGCCCGCCATGGGCGATGCAAACGGCTGGTTCTATCGCAAAGACTGGTTTGCCCGAGACGACATCAAAGCAGCCTTCAAAGAGGCCACAGGCCGCGATCTGGCAGAACCCAAATCCCAAAAAGAACTCCTCGAAATCGCCCAGTTCTTCCAGGGCCGCGAGATTGATGGCAAGACCGTCTATGGCGCGTCCATCTTTACCGAGCGTGGTTCTGAGGGGATCACAATGGGCGTGACATCAGCCCTGTATCCCTGGGGTTTCAAATACGAAAACACGCCGGGCAGCTATGACATGGACGGCGCTGTGAACTCCGCAGAAGCGGTTGAGGCGTTGGAATTTTACAAGGAATTCTACGAAACAGCGACACCGCCGGGCTACACCAACAGCTATATGGGTGAATCGCTTGATGCGTTTAAGTCCGGTCAGGTTGCCATGGCGATGAACTGGTTTGCGTTCTTCCCCGGTCTTTATGCTGATCCAAACACGGGCGGCGACAAGATCGACTTTTTCGTCAATCCGCCACAGAACAATGCCGGGTCCACCTTGGGCGGACAGGGCATTTCTGTTGTGGCCTATTCGGACAAGCAGGACGCAGCGCTTGAGTATATCAAGTGGTTTGCCAACCCTGAGGTTCAGGCAAAATGGTGGTCGCTGGGCGGCTATTCTGCCCATAACTCCGTGCTGAATGATCCCGGGTTCAAGGACAGTGCACCTTTTGCCGGTGATTTCCTTGAGGCGATGGGGTCTGTGCAAGATTTCTGGCAGGAACCGGCCTATGCGGAGCTGTTGTTGGCCATGCAAAAACGTCTGCATGACTACATTGTGGCCGACCAGGGTACTGCGCAGGAAGCGCTCGACAAGCTGGTCGAGGATTGGACCGAAGTCTTTGAAGACGAAGGCAAACTCTAAGCAAACCTCGTAAGGCGGGCCTTGGCCCGCCTTCTGGCTCTACCATCAGGTGGGGCGGGCTAAAGCCCGCCTTACCGCAGGAAAGTTGTGTCCATGCCCGATAGCCCCGCCACACGCGCAGCCGCTGCAACACCCGTTCGGGTCGCACGCAAGATCAGAGGTCTGAGTGACCGCGCGATCGCGTGGATTTTTGTGGCCCCCACCATCTTTTTGCTGCTGGCAATCAACATCTTTCCGTTGATCTGGACGATCAATCTGAGTTTCACCAATTTCAAGGCCAACCGCATCGGGCGCGAGGTCAAGAACGTGGGCCTGCGCAATTATGAACGTATCCTGACGGACAGTGACATCTGGCTGAACATGCAGGCCACGGCGCATTTCCTGTTCTGGACAATTTTCTTTCAGGTTCTGATCGGCTTCACGCTGGCCTATCTGATCAACAAGAAATTCAAGGGCAATGATCTGTGGACGACGATCATCGTACTGCCCATGATGTTATCCCCCGCCGTGGTCGGGAATTTCTGGAAGTTTCTTTATCAGCCACAGATCGGGCTTTTTAACTACATCGTGGCGTTTTTTACGGGCAAGGATCCATCGAGTTTTGAGATGTTGGGGTCGGTCAATCTCGCCCCCTGGTCCATTGTGATTGTCGATACCTGGATGTGGACACCCTTTGTGATGTTGATCTGTCTGGCGGGGCTGCGCTCCATTCCCGACTACATCTATGAAGCGGCGGAGGTCGACCGGGCCAGTAAGCTGCGGCAGTTCTTTACGATCACCATTCCGATGGTGCTGCCGTTCCTGATGCTTGCCGTGTTGTTTCGTGGGATCGAGAATTTCAAGATGTTTGATCTGGTCGTGCAGCTCACGGGTGGCGGTCCGGGGTCCACAACCGAGCTGACCTCAATCAACCTCAAGCGCGAGGCGTTTGAGAAATGGCGGACGGGCTATGCGTCGGCCTATGCGATTATCCTGTTTGTGACGGTGTTTGGTCTGGCGAGCATCTACGTCAAGGCGCTCAACAAGGTGAAGGAGCGGTGATGATGCAGATGTTACCTGCCCCGGCCCGGCGTAGACGGGCCAAGCCCGACCTCCCCCACGGGAGGGCTTTTTGCACGGCCCCGCGGTTCAAAGACCAATGTGTTCGCAGTCAACTCCAGTCACCCAGGAGATGTTCCATTCGCCCACCCGAGGTCGGGCTTGACCCCTCCACACCTACCGAAGGGTATCTGTCATGAGCAGCTTTTCCGTCACAGAACCCTCCAATCGCTCCAAGTGGTTCGCCGGCACGCTGGTCATCCTCTACGCGCTGATCACCATGGTCCCACTGGCATGGATCATGCTCACCGGGTTCAAATCCCCGGCGGACGCGATCAGCTATCCGCCCAAGGTGGTCTTTGAACCCACGCTTGAGGGCTACGTGAATCTCTTTACCACCCGCACCCGGCAAACGCCGGAGTTCCTCGCCGCCAACCCGCCCGAAACCTGGTACGAGGAAATCGTGCGCGAATACGACATGGTCATCGCAGGCCCGTCGAAGTTTGGCGAACGCTTCCTCAATTCCGTAATCATCGGCTTTGGCTCAACCTTCCTCAGTATCTTCCTTGGAACCCTTGCCGCCTACGCATTCAGCAGGTTCAAGATCCCCTTAGCCGACGACCTACTGTTCTTCATCCTTTCTACAAGGATGATGCCCCCCATCGCTGTCGCGATCCCGATTTTTCTGATGTACCGACAGCTCGGTCTGTCGGACACGCACCTGGGCATGATCCTGCTTTACACGGGTGTGAATATTTCCCTCGCCGTCTGGCTGCTGAAAGGCTTCATTGACGAAATCCCGCTGGAGTACGAAGAGGCAGCACTGATCGACGGCTACACAAGGTTCCAAGCCTTCTACAAAGTCGTCCTCCCGCAGGCGGCCACGGGCATCGCCTCGACCGCGATTTTCTGTCTGATCTTTGCCTGGAACGAATACGCCTTCGCGGTCCTGCTGACCTCGGGCACGGCCCAGACCGCACCGCCATTCATCCCGACCATCATCGGCGTGGGTGGTCTTGATTGGCCAGCTGTCGCGGCGGGGGCCACGATCTTCCTTCTGCCGGTCATGATCTTCACCATCCTGCTGCGCAAGCACCTGCTGCGCGGCATCACATTCGGGGCGGTGCGCAAATGATCCTAACGGCAAAAATACCGACCACATCCCGACGCAATACCGACGTGATACCGATGTGCCATTTCATCCTTCAGGAGGCCCTGACATGAGCCACTTTTTCGCCGGTCTTTTGCGCCTCAAACGCGGCCCTTGGGAAATGGTCGCCACCATCCTGATCGGTCTTGGGGTGTTTATGCTGATGCAGCCCTTCGTGCTCTGGGCCTATACCTATTCTTTCATTGTCACGCTGGTTGGCACGGTGATGTTTATCATCGTCAGCCATTTCCCGGAGTAAGCCCCTTGGCGCAGATCGAGATCAAGAATATCCGAAAGGATTTTGGGGCTTTCAATGCGGTGAAAGAAAGCTCTTTCACCATTGAGGATGGCGAGTTTTTCATGCTGCTTGGCCCGTCTGGCTGTGGCAAAACCACAACCTTGCGAATGATCGCGGGACTTGAATTGCCAACCTCGGGTGAGATTTATCTGGATGGTGAAGAGATCAGCCAGCTGCCACCCAGTCAGCGTGATATTGCCTTTGTATTTCAGATGTTTGCGCTTTACCCGCATCTCAATGTGCGCAAGAACCTGAGCTATCCTCTGGTCTCTCAGGGCATGCCACGCGCGCAAGTCAGGGCAAAGGTGGAGGAGGTCGCAAACATCCTTGGGATCACCGACATCCTCAACAGGGGTGTTGGGGGATTGTCCGGCGGGGACCGCCAGCGCGTTGCGCTGGGCCGTGCGATTGTGCGCGACCCCAAAGCATTTATGATGGACGAACCCCTGGGCGCTTTGGACGCAGAATTTCGCGAACATATGTCCGAAGAATTGCGCGCGCTGCACGACCGGATGAAGGCGACCACGGTCTACGTGACCCACGATCAACTTGAAGCCATGCAAATGGGCGACAAGATCGTGGTGATGAACAACGCCGTCGTAGAACAATTCGGCACGCCACAGGAGATTTACGACAAGCCCGCCACCATGTTTGTTGCCGACTTCATCGGCTCCCCCTCGATGAACTTTCTGCCCTTCGCGGGAAAGGTCGCGGAAGGGGCGCAAGCCATTGAAATGCATGGTACTTCCTTTGGCGTGCCACGGCAACAACAGGGCAGCGACGGGCGGTTGGTGTTTGGTGTGCGCCCTGAACATGTGATGCTTTCAGACAGTGGTGCATATCGCGGTGAGGTGCTGGCGTCCGAATACCTTGGCACCACCCAGATCATCACACTTGACACGCCCAACGGAGAGCTGAAGGCGCGTATCGACAGCGGTCAGGTTGCGACCGTTGGGGAAAAGGTCGGCCTTGGCTTTGATGCCCGGCGGATCACGCTGTTTGATGAAAGCAACGGGCAGGCATTGCGTTCTGATCTGAACCAGGGGGTGCTGGCACATGGCTGAGGTGATCCTGAAAAACCTGTCCAAATCCTTTGGCACGGATGTGGGTGTTGAGGATCTGTCGATGACAATTCCCGACGGGGCCTTTGTTGTTATGCTGGGGCCGACAGGTGCGGGTAAGACAACAACGCTGCGGCTGATTTCTGGCCTGGACAAAGCGGACAGTGGTGAGATCTGGATTGGTGGACGCAATGTGGGTAATGAAACCCCGGCGCAACGCGATGTGGCCATGGTGTTTCAGCAATACTCGCTCTACCCGCATTTGACCGTTCGGGATAATCTGGCGTTTCCGCTAAAATCCCCGATCCTCAACACGCCTGCGGACGAAATCGCGCGCAAGGTGGCAGAGGTGGCCGATGTCTTGCAGATCGTGCACAAGCTCGACAACAAGGCGACGGAATTGTCGGGCGGCGAAATGCAGCGTGTCTCGATTGGCCGTGCCCTTGTGCGGGAGCCGCAGATTTACTTGATGGATGAACCGCTTAGCTCATTGGACGCGAAACTGCGCACCGACCTGCGGGTGGAGCTGAAACGCATTCAGGCCAGCCTTGGGGCCACCTTGCTATACGTCACCCATGATCAGGTTGAGGCAATGACAATGGCCACGCATGTGGGCGTGTTGAACGAAGGCAAGCTGGTGCAATTCGGCACCCCGCGAGAGATCTACGAAAACCCCAATTCGCTTTATGTCGCCAGCCGTCTTGGCCTGCCGCGTATCAACATTTTGCCGGCAGACGTGTTTGGCGGTGCGCCCAGTGGCACAACACAAATTGGCCTGCGCCCCGAACATATCACACAGGGCGACGGGCACGAGGCAGAGATCAAACGGGTGGAGCATTTGGGTGATCAGACCCGCCTGCACCTGAACCTGCAAGGGCATGCGATCACCACAATTGCGGACCCCGAAGCCACCTACACCCCCGGCGCACATCTGAAAATTGCGCCCAAACATCCGCTTTGCTTTGACGCACAGGGCAATCGCATTCGCTGAGGAGAGACGACATGAGCCAGTTTATCAACGCCAAAGAGACGCTTGTCACGGATGCAGTGGATGGGTTGATTGAAACCTCTGGTGGGGCGCTGACCCGGCTGGATGGCTACCCCCATATCAAAGTGGTGTATCGTACGGATTGGGACAGATCCAAGGTTGCGTTGATCTCCGGTGGCGGATCGGGGCATGAACCTGCGCATGCGGGATTTGTCGGGCGCGGCATGCTCACGGCGGCCGTCTGTGGTGAGGTTTTTGCCTCGCCTTCTGTGGATGCGGTGCTGGCGGGCATTCTGGCGGTGACAGGCGAGGCGGGGTGTTTGCTGATCGTCAAGAACTACACCGGGGACCGGCTGAATTTTGGCCTCGCGGCAGAACGCGCGCGCGCCTTTGGGCTCAAGGTGGCGATGGTTGTGGTGGGTGATGACATCGCGCGGCCTGACCTGCCGCAGCCACGTGGCGTGGCGGGTACGTTGTTTGTGCATAAAATCGCGGGGGCACTGGCCGAACAGGGTGCTGACCTTGATACAGTGCAACAGGCCGCACAGCAGACGATTGAGGCGACCGCGTCGATCGGCATGTCGCTTGATACCTGCACCATGCCCGGTGCCACGCGAGAGGATCGTATTCCGGCTGGCAATGCAGAGTTAGGTCTGGGCATTCATGGTGAGGCGGGCGTGGAACAAGTCGCCCACAAGGATGCCGCACAGGCGATGGGTATGATGCTGGATAAGCTCTCTGGCCACATTGGTGCGGGTCCGCATGTGGCGATCCTGAACAACCTCGGTGGCACCACGCCACTGGAGATGAGTGTGCTGGCCCATGAGCTTGCGACCAATCCCAAGGCGGAGGCGATCCAATATGTTGTTGGCCCGTCCGGTATGATGACTGCGCTGGATATGCACGGATTTTCGGTGTCCGTCCTGCCTGTCACGGCGGACAATAAGGACCATCTTTTGGCAGATGTTGGTGTTTCCGCCTGGCCGGGCATGAAAGGTGTCGGGCCGGTCACGGTTCAACCGCTGCCTGATGGCCTGTCACCGATCCAGCCTATCGCGTCACAAAACCCAAAGGTGCGCGGGTTGATCGAACAGGTTTGTGCGCTTCTGGCGGCGGCGGAGGACGACCTGAATGCACTGGACGCAAAATCAGGGGACGGCGACACCGGCAGCACCCTAAGCACAGCCGCCCATGCCTTGCGCGGGTCACTGGACCGCATGCCGCTGGCCGATCTGACACAGCTGTTTCGGGCCATCAGCAATGAACTGAGCCAAACGATGGGTGGGTCTTCTGGCATCATCCTGTCGATCTTTTTTGGTGCAACGGGCGACGCCTGTGCCAATGGCATGCCAACCTCTGCGGCGCTTTTGGCGGGGCTGGAGCGGATCAGTCAGGTCGGGGGCGCGCGTGCAGGTGATCGAACGATGATTGATGCACTGGAGCCAGCCTTGAAGGCACTGCCCGAAGGTATTGCAGCAGCGGCCAGCGCAGCGCGGGCTGGTGCGGATCACACAGCCACGATAGGACGGGCCAAGGCCGGGCGATCCTCCTATGTGCCGGAGGAAAACCTGATTGGCCATAATGACCCCGGTGCAGAGGCTGTAGCGCGTCTGTTTGAAGGTTTGGCCAAAGCGATGTAACGAAAAGGATAAAATGAGCCCGAACCTGATGACCCCTGAAACGCCGACAATCAACGACATTGCCCGTGTCGCTGAGGTCAGTCTTGCGACCGTTGACCGGGTACTGAACGCCCGCCCCGGTGTGCGTGAAAAGACCGTTGAAAAGGTCAATCAGGCCATCGCAGAATTGGGATACGTGCGGGATACGGCGGCGGCCAATCTTGCACGGGGGCGGGTGTATAACTTTGTCTTCATTTTGCCCTCTAACAAGAATGAGTTTTTGCACTCTCTTGAGGCGCAGACTGAGCAATTGGCGCAGTCGCTGCGCCGGGAACGCACGCGCGTGTCTGTGGTGCGCGTGGCAGGGTTTGACCCTGTTGCCCTGACGGATGAGCTTAAGAAAATTGACGCATTGAACGTTGATGGCGTTGCAATTTTTGGGCCAGAAACGTCATCTGTGCGAGATTCCATTGCGCATCTCAAGGCGAATGGCGTGACAGTTGTTTCACTGGTTGCGGATATTCCGAGTTCTGATCGTGATCATTATGTGGGTGTCGATAATATTGCGGCCGGGCGGACGGCAGCGCAGTTGCTGGGCCGCTTTCTGGCCCCGCGACAGGGAAAGATATTGGTGTTGACCGGGTCAATGCTGGCGCGGGACCATCTGGAGCGGCGGCTCGGCTTTGATGAAATTATGGCGCGGGATTTTCCGCAGTTGGAGGTGCTGGCCTCGCTAGAGGGTCGCGATGACCCTGACCTGATCGAACGTTTGTTGCCTCGGGCCTTGTCAGATCATTCTGACGTCATCGGGATCTATTCCTCTGCTGCCGGGAATGAGGGCTTGTTGCGGTTCTTCAAATCGAGTGGTGTAAGAGAAAACCCTGTGGTCATCGCGCATGAGCTGACGCCATTATCGCGCAGGGCCCTAAGTGACGGGATGATTGACGCCGTGATCAGTCAGGATTCAGGTCATTTGGTGCGCAGTGCGGTGCGGGTCATGCGCGCCAAAGTTGACAACAGCCCTATCAACACTGCGCAGGAGCGCATTCGGATTGACGTTTACATAAGAGAAAACATGCCCCCCGACGGGGAAATACAGGAGAATCAGACATGAAAACGATCAAAGGCCCAGCCCTGTTTCTGGCACAATTTGCAGGGGATGAGGCACCGTTCAATTCGTGGGGGTCGATCACCAAATGGGCCGCGGATTGCGGATATAAAGGCGTGCAAGTGCCCAGCTGGGATGCGCGGTTGTTTGATCTTGCCAAGGCGGCAGAGAGTAAGGATTATTGCGACACGTTCAAAGGGCGGGCCGCCGAAAACGGGATCGAGGTGACAGAGCTTTCCTCCCACCTGCAGGGGCAGCTTGTTGCCGTGCATCCGGCCTATGATACGGCCTTTGACGGGTTCGCGGACCCGTCTGTGCATGGTGATCCGAAGGCGCGGCAGGCATGGGCAGTGGATCAGGTGATGAAAGCAATTTCAGCCTCGGCCAACATGGGCATCAAAAATCACGTGACGTTTTCTGGCGCGCTGGCCTGGCCCTATGTGTACCCATGGCCACAGCGGCCTGCGGGGTTGATCGAAACGGCTTTTGATGAACTGGCGGCGCGGTGGCGTCCGATCCTGGATCATGCGGATGCAAATGACGTGAACATTTGCTACGAAATCCACCCAGGCGAAGACCTGCATGATGGTGTGACGTTTGAGATGTTTCTGGAACGGGTAGACAACCATGCGCGCTGCAACATGCTCTATGATCCGTCTCACTACGTGTTGCAGTGTCTGGATTACCTCGACAACATTGATATCTATGCCGACCGGATCAAGATGTTCCACGTCAAGGATGCGGAGTTTAATCCAACCGGGCGGCAGGGTGTCTATTCCGGCTATCAGCCTTGGGTCGATCGCGCCGGACGGTTCCGCTCATTGGGTGATGGGCAGGTCGATTTCAAGGCGATCTTTTCCAAGCTCTCTGCCATCGACTTTGATGGCTGGGCTGTGGTCGAATGGGAGTGCTGCCTGAAGCATCCGGAGGACGGCGCGCGTGAGGGGGCGCAATTTGTGTCTGATCACATCATCCGTGTGACGGAGCGTGCGTTTGATGATTTTGCAGATGGCGGCACGGATGAGGCCGCCAATCGCGCGATGTTGGGTTTGTGACCTTAGGCTTGCCAGAACATTTTGGCGGCTTCACCGTCGGCTTGTTCCGGCGTGATCCCCATGTCGGTCAGGCGGTCCAGTTCCAGGGTAGCCAAAATGCGGCGTTGTTTGGAACGGGCGACCCAGAATGCGATGGTGCCCAGAATGTTGATGGGGCTAGGCTGTGTAAAACGAGGACGGGCAATAATGTTTGTTGCGTGAACGGTCATCTGAATGTTCCTTTGATCTAATGACCTATTCATCCCACAGATTGCCGGGTCTGACTGTGATCTAGCTCACAGATGGAAAAATAAGTTGGGAGAGTTTGAATTGAATACTCAAAATACAGCGCCGCAGCGGATCAGACTGGGCATGGTAGGGGGCGGAAATGATGCGTTTATCGGTGGGGTTCACCGCATCGCATCGCGCATTGATAATCGTTTTGAACTTGTGGCGGGGGCGTTGTCATCGACCCCGGAAAAGGCGCAAGCCTCTGGCGAGGCGCTGGGCCTGCCGCGCATTTACGATGATTTCAAACAAATGGCGATCCGCGAGGCACGGTTGAAAAACGGCATTCAGGCGGTCTCGATTGTCACGCCCAACCACGTGCATTTTGCCGCCGCGCGCGAGTTTCTGAAACGTGGCATTCACGTGATTTGCGACAAGCCGCTGACCTCAACCCTGGCGGACGCGAAAAAGCTGGTCAAAGCGGCGGAGCAGTCTGACGCGCTGTTTATCCTGACCCATAACTACACGGGCTACCCGATGGTACGTCAGGCGCGCGAGATGGTGGCGGCAGGCGTAATTGGTCAAATTCGGGTCGTGCAGGTTGAATACCCGCAAGACTGGCTGACCCGGCATGAGGAATTTAAGCAGGCCGAATGGCGCACCGACCCTGCGCGTTCAGGGGCAGGTGGTTCTACCGGCGATATTGGCACGCATGCGCATAACCTTGCGCGGTTCATCACCGGGCTTGAGGTAGAAAGCCTTGCCGCTGATCTGGATGCCTTTGTGCCGGGGCGGCCAATTGATGACAACGGCCACGTGATGCTGCGGTTTGAAGGGGGCGCAAAAGGCATGCTGTGGTGTTCTCAGGTGGCACCAGGCAATGAAAACGCGCTGCGCATCAGAGTTTATGGCGAAAGCGGTGGGCTGGAATGGGCACAGGAAAACCCCAATGCGCTGTGGCACACGCCCTTTGGTGAACCCAAGCGGGTGATCACACGCAACGGTGCCGGGGCCGGTGATGCCGCCGCCCGGATGAGCCGTATCCCGCCCGGCCATCCCGAGGGCTATCTGGAGGCATTTGCCAATATCTACACAGAGGCCGCCCGTGCGATTGAGGCCCATGCCAGTGGCGCGAAACTGTCATCAGATGTGGTCTATCCCACAATTACAGATGGGTTGCGCGGTGTGGAATTTGTGGATGCCTGTGTGCGGTCCTCGGCGCGCAATGCCGCCTGGGTCAAGCTCTAGCGGATCTGGCTTTGCATGATAATTGAGAGGATTATCAAATAATTCCGAACACTTCTGCGCACCCATTTGCAGTGGCCTTCTTTTGCCAAGGGGCGGATGATAGCGCATTACGTAAAGACGAGGAAATTTGATGTCAGCCAAATATTATGCACCCCATGGGGGCCATCCCGGTCAGGACCAGTTGCTGACCGACCGCGCGGTTTTCACAGAGGCCTATGCCGTGATCCCGCGCGGGACGATGCGCGACATCACCACCAGTTTTTTGCCGTTTTGGGAGCGCACACGCCTTTGGGTGATTTCGCGCCCGTTGAGTGGTTTTGCAGAAACGTTTTCGCAGTACATCATGGAAGTCAGCAGTGGCGGCGGGTCAGACCGACCGGAGACTGATCCAGAAGCAGAAGGCGTGTTGTTTGTGGTTGAGGGTGCCGCGACATTGGTTGTGAACGGGGCCGAACATGTGCTGGCCCCCGGCGGCTATGCCTATTTGCCCCCCGCAAGCGATTGGACGTTGCACAATCACGGTGATGAGACCTTACGGTTTCACTGGGTGCGCAAGGCCTATGAACGGGTAGAGGGCTTAGATATGCCCGAAGTCATTATCACTAACGAACAGGATGTCGCCGCAACTGTCATGTCAGACACAGACGGCAAATGGGCCACGACGCGCTTTGTCGCGCCAGACGATCTGCGTCACGACATGCATGTGAACATCGTCACCTTTGAGCCGGGTGCCGTGATCCCGTTCCTGGAGACCCATGTGATGGAGCACGGGTTATATGTGCTGGAGGGTAAGGCGGTTTATAAGCTCAACAGGGATTGGGTGGAGGTCGAGGCAGGTGATCACATGTGGCTGCGCGCGTTTTGCCCGCAGGCCTGTTACGCGGGGGGGCCGGGAAAATTCCGCTATCTGCTTTATAAAGACGTGAACCGGCATATGGCGCTGCGGCCGTTTCGGTAAGACTGCTTCTATAGTACGACGCAAAAGGGCGCTCCGATTACGGAGCGCCCTTTGTTGTTTTATCTGACCAGCTAGTCATCAGAGGGCAGCGACCCCGCACCATGGCCCGCCATACCACCAGAGACTTCCTCGGTGGACTCGTCAGACAGGTCTTCTGGCAAGATCAGGTTCAGCACAATCGCGATCAGCGCCGCGGGCAACAGGCCAGAGGTCATCAGGATGCGCAGGGTGTCTGGCAGGTATTGCACGGCTTTGGGGTCAAGTTGCAGACCCAGACCGATGGACAGGGAGATCGCAAAGATCACCATGTTGCGCCGGTTCCAGTTCACGTCAGACAGCATGGAGACCCCCGCCGCAACCACCATGCCGAACATGACGATCACACCGCCGCCCAGCACTTCGATGGGGATGGTGCGGATCACGGCACCAACCTTGGGGACCAGCCCACACAGGATCAGGAACAGCGCACCGATGGTTACCACATGACGGCTCATCACGCCGGTCATGGCGATCAGGCCCACGTTCTGGCTGAACGAGGTGTTTGGGAAACCGCCAAACACGCCCGCCACCGCAGAACCCAGACCGTCCGCGTAGGTCGCGCCAGAGATTTCCTTGTCTGTGGCTTCACGACCGGCACCGCCTTTGGTGATGCCAGACACATCGCCCACTGTTTCCACGGCGGAAACAAACGCCATCAGGCAGAACCCGATCACGGGGGCGAGGCTGAACTCAAACCCGTATTTGAAGAATTCTGGCAGGGCGACCGTGGCGGCCCGGCCCACGTTTGCAGCGATACCAAAGTCACCGCCAAAGCTGATCATGCCAATCATCAGCGCATAAAGGTAACCCACGATGATACCAATCACGACAGCCGAAACGGCCAGCATGCCACGGGCGTAAAACTTGAGACCCAATGTCACAAAGATCACCACCAGCGCCGCTGACCAGTTCAGCAGCGAGCCATATTCGGGATCATTGATTTTGGGGATGCCACCGGCGGCGTATTGAATGCCGACCTTGACCAGTGCAAGACCGATCATTGTCACCACAAGGCCCGTGACCAATGGGGGTAGGGCAAAGCGGATTTTGCCAATGAAGGTTGCGATAAAGCAGTGGAACAAACCCCCGATGATCACGCCACCAAACAGGGCGGGCATGGCTTCTACCCCTTTGCCAGCGACCAGTGGGATCATAATCGGAATAAAGGCAAAGCTGGTGCCTTGCACGATAGGCAAACGTGCGCCTACGGGGCCAAACCCGATGGTTTGAAACAGCGTGGCGATGCCTGCAAACAGCATCGACATCTGGATCAGATAGGTCATGTCAGGAAAGCCCTGCGCCCCTGCATCAGAGCCAAAGCCAAACCCGGCAGCACCCGCAATGATAATTGCCGGGGTCACGTTTGATACGAACATCGCCAGCACATGCTGAATGCCAAGGGGCACGGCACGATGCAGTGCAGGTGTGTAGTTTGGGTCCCGCAGCTGTGCCGGGGTCCCGATAGAAGTGTCAGTCATTTTTGTCGTCCCTATTGTCAGTCTTTTTCGCTGACCTTTTTGGTCAGTCCTTCAGTTTTGGTTGTCGGTGATGGTGTACGGCACTGTGAACCAGTGCTCTTCTAGGTTGTCGCCCGCACCGATACGGTCGATGACGGTAAAAAGGCCCGGTGCGGCAAGGGGTGTCAAAACGCCGTGCCATGTGCCTCGATGAAAGTTGATTGCCTGACCCGGCGCGGTCAAAAATGCCTTTGGGTTGATGGGGGTGCCGCCGTTGTCCGGGGCGACCACCACCAGAAAGGGGTCAGCAGACATTGGCACAAAACACTGGCTGCCTTCCGTGTGCCGCTCCATCATATCGAGTGTCAGGGGCAGCGCGCGTGCCTCGCTTTTAAAGATGCTGATACCCGCCTTGCCGTTGGCAAAATCCAGCAGCGCGCGGTTGTGATAGCGCGCGCATTTGCCCTGATTGATGATCTTGTCGGGGGTGCCGGTGGCCTCCAGCACATCGCCAAAATCCGCAAATTCCGTTGCGGTCAAAGGCTGGATATTGATGACAGGGCTCATGTCGTGAATTTCTCGATCAGGCGCAGTTCAGCGATACGTTCAACCTGTTTGCAGGCCTCTGCAAATTCCGTGTCACGGTCATGGTTCACGCGCCGTTGAAAGGCCGCCATGATGCTGGATTTGGTGTTGTCCCGCACCGCGATGATGAAGGGAAAGCCAAATTTGGCGGTGTAGGCATCGTTGAGCTCCGTAAAGGTGGCGCGTTCTGCATCTGTCAGCGCGTCCAATCCGACGGAGGCTTGTTCGGCGGTTGATTCAGCTGTCAGGCGTTTGGCCGCAGCCAGTTTGCCGGCCAGATCAGGGTGCGCTTTCAGGACGGCAAGGCGTTGATCCGCATCGGCATTGCGGAACACCCGGGCCAGCAGGCTATGCACCCCTTGGGCGCAATCATGGGTGGGGCCACATTCAAGCGCATGTGCCGCCTCGGCAATCCACGGGCTGTGTTCAAATATCCCGCCGTACTGCGTGACAAATGTATCCCGGTCTATCTCTGAGGGGCGTGCCTGCCGAGGGGTCGGATATTGCGCCGCCCAGTGTTTGGCAATCTGCAACCGGGTGGCAAACCAGACCCCGTCGTGAGATTTGAAATGTTCCAAGGCGCGGCGCAGGGCAGCGGCGCGGCCCGGGCGGCCAATCAGACGGCAGTGCAGGCCAACCGACAGGATCTTTGGCGCGCCATCGCAGCCTTCTTCGTAAAGGTAGTCAAAGCTGTCTTTGAGGTAGCTCTCAAACTGATCACCGTTGGTGTACCCGGCCTGAATGGCAAAGCGCATGTCATTGCAATCCATCGTATAGGGCACGATCAGTTGGTCGTTTTCCCCAAAGGTCATCCAGTAGGGCAGGTCATCCGCGTAGCTGTCCGCGACATAGGCAAACTGCCCGGTTTCGGCGGCCAGCCGCACCGTATTGTTAGAACAGCGACCGGTGTACCAGCCGCGCGGGGGCTGGCCGGTTACTTCGGTGTGCAGGCGAATGGCCTCAGCGATCTGGGCGCGCTCTTCGTCCTCGGGCATGTCCTTGTGTTCAACCCATTTCAACCCATGGCTGGCGATCTCCCAACCCACATTTTTCATCGCGGCCACTTGCTGGGGCGCACGGGCCAGGGCGGTTGCAACGCCGTAAACGGTGATCGGTAGATCAGAGAGCATGCGATGCACGCGCCAAAACCCCGCCCGCGCGCCGTATTCGTAAAGCGATTCCATGTTCCAATGGCGCTGATCCGGCCAGGGCGCGGCACCGGTGATTTCAGACAAAAACGCCTCTGATGCGGCATCACCATGCAGGATGTTGTTTTCGCCGCCTTCCTCATAATTCAGGACGATTTGAACAGCAATTTTTGCCCCATTGGGCCAGTTGGCCGCAGGGGGATGTGCGCCATAACCGGTCATGTCGCGGGGGTATCTGTTCACGGGTAGGCTCTCCTCATTGGGTTGCTTGTATTTCAACACAATAGATTTGTTTTTCAAATAAATCGCGAAGGAGTCTTTAGCCCCTCAGGGTTTGCGTGCACAGGATAGAGTTGAGAAACTAGAGGAAACAATGAGGAAGAGAGCTTTGTCCGGATATTTAACAACACATGTGCTCGACACAGCCCGGGGATGCCCGGCAAATGGGCTCAAGATTGAACTTTTCCGCATTGCGGGAGAAACCCGGCAGCATATCACCACAGTACAGACCAATGCGGACGGGCGCACGGATGTTCAGATTTTGCCTGCTGACGCGTTTGAGGTCGGCACCTATGAGCTGGTTTTTCATGCTGGTGCCTATCTGGATCAATCCGGCACCCCGGTAGAAGACCCACGGTTTTTGGATGTAATCCCAATCCGGTTCGGCATGTCAGAACCGTCGCATTATCATGTGCCGTTGTTGCTGTCGCCCTTTGGGTATTCGACCTATCGGGGCAGTTAGAAGTCCAATTTGCTGTCATTGATCACGGCGCTGATCCGGTGAATCACAAAATCCATGAACAGGCGCGACTTTGGGTCCTGATGGCGGCGGTGCGTAAACAGGCAGGCCATTTGGATCGGTTCTGGGGGGGTGTTTTCTCCAACGACAACCAGCGCGCCTGAATTCAGATGATCCGCCACTTCAAAAAGGGGTTTGAGGGTGATGCCATGCCCCGCCAGTGCCCAATCCACCAGAATGTCCCCATCATCACATTCATAACGCCCCGCCGCGCGGAACCGTTTGGTGCCCTGGGGTGTGATCAGCGGCCATTGAAACTCCGTCGCGCCGGGAAAGCGCAGATTCAGGCATTCGTGGTGTTGATCCACGATCTCCTGACCGGAGCGCGGATGCCCCCGTTTGGCAATGTAGTCTGGCGCGGCGCAGAGCACACGCTGCACATCTGCGATCTTTCGGATGCGCAGGGTACTATCCTCGGGCTGGCCCAGAAAAAATGCAAGGTCGAGTCCTTCGGTGGTCAGATCAACCTTTCTGTCTGTCAGGCGCAGACGCAGGCTCACTTCCGGGTATTCGGCCAAAAACCTGGGCACCTGCGGCGCAATCAGCCGACGACCAACACCAAGAGGGGCGGCTACATACAACGATCCTTTTGGCTGATCGGTGATGTCGATGACCTGCGCCTCTGCCGCTTCGACGGATTCAAGCACCTGGCAGGCCCCGCCGTAAAATGCCTCACCCTGTTCGGTTGGGGTCAGGTTGCGGGTTGTGCGCTGGAACAGGCGCACGCCCAAGTGATCCTCAAGCTGCGAGATGCGCGATGAGGTCACCGCAGGCGATACCCGCAAATCGCGCCCGGCGGCAGACATGCTGCCCAATTCATAGACGCGGACAAAGGTACGAATGTTGTCAAAATAGGACATTGTTCTGCTTTTTTTGATAGAGCTAAGAGACTAGCATTTATTCCAGACAAATGCATTCCCTCCTAGTATCAGGGCGCAGCAGGAGAGTTGTTATGTTTGATTTGGCGGTGATGTGGGATTGGATCGGTTTTGCCGTGCGCTGGGTTCATGTGATCACGGCAATGGCGTGGATTGGTGCATCGTTCTTTTTCATTGCGCTAGATCTGGGGCTGAAAAAGGCACCGAACATGCCCACCGGTGTCACGGGTGAGGAATGGCAGGTTCATGGCGGTGGGTTTTACCATATCCAAAAATACATGGTTGCGCCGGAAAATATGCCTGCACATCTGATCTGGCACAAATGGCAAAGCTATTCGACATGGCTGTCAGGGGCAGCGCTTTTGATGATCATCTATTGGGTTGGAGGAGAGCTATATCTGCTGGACCCTAACAAGGCAGATTTGTCTCTGTGGCAGGGTGTTTTGATTTCTGCCGGGTCGTTGACCATTGGCTGGATCGCCTATGATTATCTGTGCAAATCCCCCTTGGGCGAAAGCCCCACCGTGCTGATGGTGCTGTTGTTTGTGATCTTGGTGATCATGGCCTGGGGGTACAACCAGATCTTCACGGGGCGCGCCGCGCTGTTGCATCTGGGTGCGTTCACCGCGACAATCATGACGGCGAACGTGTTTTTCATCATTATGCCAAACCAGCGCATTGTTGTGAAAGACCTGCAAGAGGGCCGCACCCCTTATCCAAAGTACAGCAAAATCGCCAAACTGCGCTCGACCCATAACAACTATCTGACGCTGCCAGTCATCTTTTTAATGCTGTCCAATCACTATCCACTGGCCTTTGCCACGGAGTACAATTGGATCATCGCCAGCCTGATTTTCCTGACGGGTGTCACCATACGGCATTATTTCAATTCCCTGCATGCCACGGGGGCCGGGCCTCATTGGACCTGGGCGGTGACAGTGTTGCTGATGATCGTGATTGCGTGGCTTTCTACGGCGCGCAATCAGGAGACGCTGGAGGAAGCAGAGCTGCGTCCATTGACGGCCTATGAACAGAAATTCGCCTCAGCCGCAGGGTTTGAAGAGGCCTATGACATTGTGCGGGGCAATTGTTCCATGTGTCACGCGCGGGAGCCCTTTTGGGAGGGTATCCGCTGGGCCCCAAAGAACGTGATGCTGGAAACCAAGGGCGACGTGGCGCGGCATGCACAGGCGATCTATTATCAGGCCGGGGTCAGCCATGCGATGCCGCCCCCCAATGCGATTGCCACAATGAGCGCTGAAAACCGTATTGCGCTTGTTGCCTGGTACAAGGCGGCTGCTGCCAACTGAGATTTCTGCGCGATCCTCACCCATTCTGGTGATTGAAAAAATCCGAACCTCTCGTCAGGATTGCGCCCGTGGGGACGCTTTTTGAGCTGGGGGTATTTGACATGAACGTCATTAAGGGTGCCGCGCTGGGCGTGGTGACAACAACGATCAAGGCGGCAAAGGAAATGTTCCTGTCGCTGCTGAACTTTGTGTTGTCCTTTATTTTCCAATTCTGGCCGATCACAACGGTCGCGCATTTTGTCCGGTCGCGCCTGCCCTGGCTTTGGCGGTTCACGATGAAACAGGCGTTTATCCAAAAAGCGATCAGTCGGGTCGTGGCCAAGAAATTTGGTAATGCCACGCCCGGGCGCCCGCACGCCTATTCCATGGCGGTGGATTATGCCACCTGGTACGGATTTCAGGACCGCACATTTACCGCGCGCCACTTGCCGCCAGACTATACATTGAACGATGGCAATTTGCCGGACATCTCTGACCTTGAAGAGCTTTGTGTGCGCCCAACGGTCAAGGGTGATCAGATTGATGATCTGCGCTGCAATTTATTGTTTGCGTCTTTTGCGCAGTGGTTCACCGATAGTTTTCTGCGGACTGCCCATCATCTGGATTTTGGCCCCGACGGTAACCCCAAAATGGATGATAAGGGCAAGTCGGCCCTGCGGTTGCCCGGGCGTGCGATGCGCAATGAATCCAACCATGAAATTGACCTGTGCCAGATTTATGGCATGAACGAAAAGGTCACGAAAATGCTGCGGGTCGATGCAAACGCTGACGGGTTTGAGGCCCGTGACAAAGGGTGCCTGCGCTATCAAATGGGCAAAGATGGCGAATATCCGGAATTCTTGCTTGAAAAAAGCCCCGGTGGCCCGGGCAAAGAGCTGACCTTGCGCCCCGAGTTTTCTGATATGCATCACGAACCGCTGTTGCGCAGTATCTTTGGCTCTGCTGCGTTTAACGAGGGTGGGTATGACAGCCTGTTTGCGGTTGGGCTGGAACATGGCAATGCCACCTTGGGCAACTCGCTTTATAACGTGATTTTCCTGCGCAAACACAATTGGGTTGCCCGCCAGATTTCGCAGGCCAATCCGACCTGGGATGATGAAAAGGTTTTCCAATTCGCGCGAAACACTACAATCGTGTTGCTGTTGCAGGTGGTTGTGTCGGACTACATTCGCACAATTTCGCCATTGGATCTGCCGCTGGGAATTTATCCAGGCATGGGCAAGGGGCAGGATTGGTATCGGCCCAATCGCATCCATTTCGAGTTTAATCTGCTTTACCGCTGGCACGGATTGGTGCCGGATGGTTTTCCGTTTTTGCCGGATGCCGAGGAGCCGGAGAAGAACTTTAACCGTTTTCGCCATAACAATGGCTGGCTGCTGAACAAGGGTGTGGCGGCAGCGGTGCATGAACTGGCACAGGTGCCCGCCGGTCGCATGACAATGGGCAATACACCGCGCCAGATGCGGATGGTCAAACGGGACACCTTGCGGCTGATGCGCTCCGCCAATCTGGCAAGCTACAATGCCTATCGGGAGCGGTTTGGCCTCGATCCGGTAGAGTCATTCGAAAACCTCACGGGCGAAAAAGAACTGTCAGCGAAACTTGCCCAGCTTTACGGCAACGACATCAGCAGGTTGGAATGGTACATCGGGATGCTGTGTGAAAAGCATGCGCAGAACATGATCATGGGGGATATGCTGTATTATATGGTGGCGCATGACGCCTTTACCCATGCCATTACAAACCCACTGCTGGCGGATGATGTATTTCGCGAGGAAACCTTTAGCCCGACGGGGTGGGCGATCATTCAAGAGACCAAAACGCTTGCGGATATTATGGCAAAGGTGGCCCCTCCCTCGCCGGGCCAACGGGTCAATTTCACCTATCCGGGTGCGACACCTTAGACAGTCCCGCCAAGCGATCCCTCCAGCGTGGCAAGCTCTTGGCCACCGGCCATCATCTCTTGCAATTCCTCCGGGGTGATTTCCCCCTTGGTTGCGGTGCCGTATGTGGTGCCGCGGTTCAGCACGGTAAAGCGATCCCCCACGGCCATGGCGTGGCGCACATTGTGGGTGATGAACACAACGGCAATCCCTTGTTTGCGCACCTTGTCCACGGTGGCCAGCACGTTGGCGGTCTGGCGCACGCCCAAGGCGCTGGTTGGCTCATCAAGGATCAACACCTTGGCCCCAAAATGCACCGCACGGGCAATCGCAACCGTCTGACGCTCACCACCTGACAGCGTACCTACCGCCTGATTAGGGCCGCGCAGGTTGATGCCCATTTTGCGCATCTCGGCCATGGTGGTTTCATTGGCGTGATCATGGTCAAAGAACCGCATGCCAAACCGGGTTTTGGTTGGTTCATTGCCCATGAAAAAGTTGCGACTGACCGACATCAGCGGGATCATGGCAAGGTCTTGATAGACCGTTGCGATACCCGCCGCGATGGAATCGCGCGGGTCCTCAAAGTGCATTGGTTTGCCTTCAAATTTGATCTCACCGGACGTCGGTTTGTGCACGCCAGACATGGTTTTGATAAAGGTAGATTTACCGGCACCATTGTCGCCCAGCAGGCAGTGGCATTCGCCGGGAAAGAAATCAACAGTCACACCTGCAAGGGCAATGACGGAGCCAAAATGCTTCTGGATCTCGCGCATTTCAATAATCGGCTGCATCAGCGTTCTCCTGTAATCAGGCGGCGGATGTAGGTGTTGAGGATCACCGCAAGCAGCAGGATCACACCCAGGAAAACGCGAAACAGAGAGCTTTCGACGTTGGCGAAAAACAGGCCCTGTTGCACCACACCAAAGATCAACGCGCCCAGGGCGGCACCGATGACGGACCCATAGCCGCCGGTTAGCAATGCCCCGCCAATGACAACGGCGATGATGGCCTCAAATTCCTTGAGCAGGCCCCGGTCGGCACCGGCAGACCCGAACTCCATCACCTGACAGACGGCGAAAACCGTCGCGCAAAAGGCAGTGAACATGAACATGGTGATTTTAACGCGGTCCACTGGCACACCGGCATAGCGCGCAGCTTGTGCATCGCCGCCCGCGGCGAAAATCCAGTTGCCAAAGCGGGTTCGGGTCAAAATGATGTGGCCGATGATGACCAGCAGGATCGCCCAGACGATCAGCATCGGGATGCCGTCCACCACGGGTTCGCCCTTGCGGTTGCCGCGGGTAAAGACGGCAATGATGCCCATATCACCCATCCATTGAAAGACGGGGCCCGCAATTTTGGCACCGAATATGGAGGCAAGCCAGTCACCCTCGGCCGCTTCGCGAATGCCGCCAATGATGGTTTTGCTTTCTACCGTTTGTGGGATGAAGATGGTAAAACCACGCAGGATAAAGAGCGTTGCAAGTGTGACGATAAAACTTGGCAGGCCCGTTTTGACCACGATGTAGCCATTGAGTGCGCCAAACGTGATGCAGATCGTAAAGGTTACAAGGATCGCAATCCACATGGGCCATGCAAGGACAACGCCAAAAATGGCGATCATCATGCCTGCAAAGCCGATCATGGACCCGACAGAAAGGTCAAACTCTCCAGCGATCATCAAAAGGCACGCCCCCACGGCGATGATCATGAATTGGGCGGAGACCACGGACCAGTTCATCACGCCCTGAACGTTGAACATGCCGCTGTCAAAAGCGAACAAAAGGAAAAAGGTGAAAACCGCGACGGTGCCAACAATGCCGCCCAATTCGGGGCGGATCAGGGCGCGGCGAAGTGACGACATTTCCTTGACGCGTTCGTCTGTATTGGCGGTGTCTGACATGGCTGTTATTCCAATTTTGAGTCACAAAAAGGGCGGGTCGGATCGCTCCGGCCCGCCCTTTTTGGTTTCGATTTAGCGGAATTCGCCTGCGAATTCTTCAACTTTGCCCAGGGCGTCGGCTGTTACGAAACCGGGGCCAGAGTTGATGTTGTTGCCGGGCAGAACGCCGTAGCGGTCATAGTTGGCCAGAACCACAACAGGCAGATACGCCTGCAGGAAGGGCTGTTGGTCGATGCCCCATTTGATCGTGCCATCCTTGATTGCCGTCACAATTTCCGTGCCCAGATCAAAGGTGCCAAAGTAGATGTCACCGGCGATGCCCATTTCCTTGACCGCCAGAATGGTCGGGTCAGCAGAGGTTGGGCCAAGCGTCAGGATCGCGTCCGTCTCAGGGTTGGCCGTCAGATAGGCGGTTACGCGGTTTTTGATCTCGGCAGGGTCCTGGCCCGCGTCAATCATGCTGTCGCCCAGATCCACACCCAGACCGTCAGCAAAGCCACGGCAGCGTTCTGCCACAACAGTGTTGGAAATCACGTGGTTCACGCAGACAAAGGAGCCAACACCGTCGCCCTTGGCGCGAATACCCGCTGCCAGACCTGCGTCATACTCGGGCTGGCCAACAAACATCAGGGCGCCAACTTCGCGGGTCTGATCAGGTGTGCCGGAGTTCATGATGATCACGTCGATGCCCTGATCCACGGCGGCCTTGATGGGGCCGGAGAGAACGTCAAAATCCGCCAGCGTGGTGATGATACCGTCTGGCTGTGATGCTGCTGCCTGTTCAATGATGCGGGCCATGTCGGCAAGGTCACCGGTCGGTGGATTGCGGTATTCAACCGTCACACCGAGCTGATCGCCAGCCAGCGCGATGCCGTTTTTGATGGTGTTCCACCAGCTGTCGCTGTCAGGGGCGTGGCTGACCAGAATGTAGGTCAGGTCATCACCATGGCCGTCGGCCTGAACCATGAAGGGTGACGCGACAAGTGCCGCTGTCAGCATCAGCTTTCTAAATAGAGATTTCATTTTGTTCCTCCCAAAAACATGTTTTCGACGGCCCCATTGCGTGTCAAAGCCGTCTCTGTACCAAAGAGAAACATGGATTCGAAATTTTTGCAACCGGTTGCAAACGGAATCGATTAGATTTCTACTGGGGCTCGGAACTGGCCGTGGCTGTGAGCTGCGCGACATATCAATTCGGGTGGATGAATAAATGGCGGCAACGCTAAAGGATGTGGCGAACAGAGCGGGTGTTTCGACCTCGGCTGTGTCACGCACATTTACGGACGGGGCCTCCGTCTCGGACAAGATGCGGCGCAAGGTGGAAAAGGCCGCAAATGAGCTGGGCTACAGCCCGAACTTTCTGGCGCGTAGTTTGACCACGCGTCGCACAAAACTGATCGGACTGGTCAGTAACAACTTTCATAACCCGATTTTTCTGGAAGTGTTTGATCTGTTCACCCGTGGTTTGCAGGATCGCGGCCTGCGTCCTTTGCTCGTCAATCTCAGCAACGAAACCGACCCTGAGCATTCGGTGCAAATGCTGCGGCAATATTCGGTTGATGGTGTTGTTGTGGCATCCTCAACCTTGCCGCCGGCGTTTTCCAAGGCGTTTCGGGACAAGCGAATCCCGGTGGTGAATACCTTTGGTCGATATTCCAGCAGCCCGGAGGTGCATGTCGTGGGAATCGACAATGTAGAGGCCGGACGTATGGCGGCGCGGGCGCTGGTCGAACGGGGCTATCGCAATGTTGGCTTTCTGGGTGGTCCGGAAACAGCCACCTCGACCCAAGACCGCCTCAAAGGGTTTCATGAAGAACTGTCCCGGCATCCAGAAATCACGGTTAGTTTTTCTTTTGCCGATGCCTATTCCTTTCAGGCCGGACGGGCCGAGATGCAGCGCCTTGCCATTGGTCCCATGGCGGAGGCCTATTTTTGCGGGGATGATGTGCTGTCGATTGGGGTTCTGAGCGCGGTCAAGGACATCGGCTTGAGTGTGCCGGATGACATTGGGTTGATCGGGTTCAATGATATGGAAATGTCATCCTGGGAGAACATCGCGCTCACCACGGTGCATCAACCGATCAAGCAGATTATCAATTCATCCGTGGAGTTGATGGAGGCAATGTTGGATGAACCGGACCGATATCCGGAGGCCCGGTTGTTTCCCTGTCATGTGGTCGAGCGGGGGACGTTGAAAACGCCTGGCTGAAGAATGCGTGTTGCGCCCGTTAGGAGAGGTCGATTGGGGGCCAGCCCCCAAACCCCCGGGAAGAGTTAAGGCCAGAAAGAGGGAGGGCTACTGCGCCCGACCTTAAACTTGGATCGCCGATACCCTGCCACGCTGCGCGCTCTCGGGACATCGGCGACATAGTATGTTTCAGGTTAAAGGTCGGACGCTTTAGGTGCGAAACATCGGCGGGCGTGCGTCCATCCAGGTGCCGTCCGTTTTGGCGGACGCAACGGCCGTGTAAACGGCAGCCATAGAGCGGACCCCATCGGCGGCATTGGGTAGGCCATCGCGGGTCTCGCCCCGGATTGCATCAGCCAGATCGCAGTAAATGTTGGCTACAGCCAATGGGAACCCTTCGGGATGTGCGATGGAGACGCGGGACAGGCGCATGGCATCTTCGTGCAGGCCGCTCTCGCCTTTTTCGATGATCTGTGTGCGCCCGCCAACCGGCGTGTAGATCAGCTGATTTGGCTGTTCAGAGGTCCAGCGCAACCCGCCAGTCTCGCCAAAGATCTGAATGTCGAACCCGTGTTGGCGCCCGATGGCCACCGAGGAGGTCCAGAGCCGCCCAACCGTGCCGCCGGTCATGCGAAAATTGACCATCGCGTCGTCCTCCAGCTCCCGGCTGGGGATGGTGGAGGCGAAATCGGCAGAGAGGGTTTCCACCTCATCGTCACAAATGAAACCCGCCATATGCATCGCGTGAATGCCACAGTCCGCAAACTGGCCAGAGACACCTGCCATGGCCGGATCATAGCGCCAGCGCACACGCGGATTGTCGGCGTCTGACGTATCACCGTGGTGGCCGTGGCTGAAGTTGGTGACAACAAGGCGGATTTTGCCCAGCTCACCGGCGCGCACCATCGCGCGGGCCTGACGCACCATCGGATAGGCAGAGTAGCAGTAGTTGACCGCGCAGATTTTTCCGAAGGTTTCCGCGAGCCGTACGATCTCTTCGCCTTGCTCCACGGTCATGGTCATCGGCTTTTCACACAGCACATTGAAACCCGCCTCAAGAAAGGCTTTGGTGATTTCAAAATGGGTGGCGTTTGGCGTGGCCACGGTGACCAGATCAATGCGATCATCGCGCGTGCTTTCGCTTGCCAGCATTTCCTGCCAATCGCCATAGGCGCGGTCTGCTGCGATGCCGAGGCGCTGGGCGTATGCGCGGCCCACGTCCGCGCGATGATCAAGCGCGCCAGCGGTGAATTCAAACAAACCGTCGGCCTGCGCACCAAGGCGGTGGGCTGGTCCAATCTGGCTACCTTCGCCGCCGCCAATCATGCCCCATTTTAGCTTTGTCATGTGCGTATCGTCCTTAAAAACCAATGGATTGCAGGTATTCGCGGTTTGCGCGCGCGTCTTCCAGGGGTGTTCCCGGCAGCGAGGGATCACAGTCTTGTTCAACCGTGCACCAGCCCGTGAAACCCGCATCAAGCAAGCGTTGGCGGACCGCAGGAAAATCCACGTCGCCGTCACCAAGATTGCAGAAGATGCCGTGCCCGCAGGCGGTATAAAAGTCGGTGCGTCTGGCGACAACATCGGCCTTGACCACAGGGTTGATGTCTTTGAAGTGCATGTAGGAAATGCGGCTCATGTGACGCTCCATAAAGGCGACCGGATCAAAGCCTGCATAGGAATGATGGCCCGTGTCAAAACAGATCTTCAGGATGCTTTCATCAACTTCGTCCAGCAGGCGTTCCAGCTCTGGTTCAAAATCCATAAAGCCAGCCGCGTGGGCGTGAATGCCAACTGTCAAACCATATTCCTCAGCGCCCATTTTTGCGATGGTAGAAATGCGGTTGCGGTAGGCGGTCCATTCGGATTTGTCCATTTGCTCGGCCTCATCCGCGCGGCCAGCGGTTGGTGCGCGCCGCGGTGAGATGCTGTCGATCAAGACCAGATGTTCAGCGCCATGTGCCACCAGCGCCTTGCAGGTGCGCACAGAGGCATCCATCACATCGTCCCACATCGCGGCGTTATGAAATGCGCGAAACACCACGCCGCCGATGATCTCCATGCCGCGTTCAGCCAAGGCGGGGGCCAGCACGTTTGGGTCTTCAGGCATGAAGCCGATCGGCCCCAATTCGATGCCGGTATATCCCGCACCTGCGCATTGATCCAAGACGGATTGCCAGGTGGGATAGGCCGGGTCACTGGGAAATTCGATGCCCCAGGAACAGGGGGCATTTCCGATCTTGATCGTCATCTTGGGACCTTTCAAACCTTAAACGTCAGCGACGTTGATCCATGTTTTGTTTTGTGAAGAGGTTAAGGCGGCAGCGACCACCTGGTTTACCTCCATCCCATCCTGGAATGTGGGCCAGACGGGTGTGCCGGTTTCAATCGCTTTCAGGAAATCACGTGCCTCGATAATGATCTGGTCCTGATAGCCGGTGCCGTGACCGGGGCCTTGGCAAAACGGCTCGTAGTCCGGGTGCGCCGGGCCGGTCAGGATCTTGCGAAAGCCGCGCGTTTCTTCGGGTTCGTTCGCTGTGTAGAGCCACAGCGCGTTCTGATCTTCCTGATCAAAACGGATCATGCCCTTGGTGCCGGTGACCTCGTATGCGTAGCCCATTTTGCGCCCATGGGTGATGCGGCTGAAATAGAGTTGCCCCATGGCACCATTTTCAAACCGGCACATCATCTGGCCGTGGTCATCGTTGTTGACGGTGCCACCCGGACGCGTGGTATGTACGGTTTCGACAGCAGCGGTAAGTTCGGTGATTGGCCCAACCAAGGCCAGCGCGCCGTTGATCATATGCGGAGCAAGGTCGCCCATGGTGCCATTTGCCATGCCGGTGGTGCGCCAATTGGCAGGGGTCTGCGGGTCGGCCAGAAAATCTTCAGTGTGCTCGCCGCGAAACCACGTGATGTCGCCAATCACACCGTCATGGATCAGTTTGCGCGCAAACTGGCTGGCGGGGGTGCGGATGTAGTTGAACCCGGTCATGCTGATCTGCCCCTGGGCCGCAGCGACCATTGCGCGGCTGTCCTCCAGCGATGCCCCCAACGGTTTTTCACAGAACACAGGTTTGTTGAGCGCAAAGGCAGCCTCGGCAATCGCGCGATGGGTTTCTTGGGGGGAGGCGATTATCACAGCCTCAACTGCGGGGTCGTGAACCAGCTTTTGCCAATCATCCGTGCCACGGGCAAAGCCATAGGCCTGCCTGTATTTTTCGGCAGAAGCGGGCGTGCTGGCGCAGACCATTTCCAGCCGGGGCCGCAAGGTGGTGTTGAACACAGCGCCCACAGCAGCCATGGCGACTGCATGGGCCTTGCCCATATAGCCGCCGCCAATAATCCCAATGCCGATTTCTGTCATGCTGTCGTGACCTTCACGAATTTAGGTTTGCAACCGGTTGCAAAATTTGTATCCTTGGATTCGAAAACGCGCAAGCGGCAATCGTGTTGCCGGTTGATGGAAATGGGGCGCAGCATGACGGAAAAAACGCATCACCTGACAACGGCGCAGGCGATCATTCGGTATCTGGCCAATCAATATATCGAGGTGGATGGGCAAGAGATGCGCGTCTGCGGCGGCGGATTTGGTATTTTCGGCCATGGCAATGTGACCTGTCTGGGTGAGGCGCTTTACGATGCCCGCGATACCTTGCCGTTGTATCGTGGTCAGAATGAGCAAAGCATGGGGTTTGCCGCTGCCGGATATGCCAAACAATGGCTGCGCCAACGGTTTATGTTTTGCACGGCCAGTGCCGGGCCGGGGACCAGCAATCTGCTCACTTCTTCCGCGTTGGCACATGCGAACCGTTTGCCGATGTTGATGTTGTGCGGGGATACATACCAAACGCGGTTGTCTGACCCGGTGTTGCAACAGTTGGAACATTTTGGGAATCCCACGCTGGGGGTAAATGACGCATTCAAATCGGTCACACGCTATTGGGACCGCATCACCCATCCCGCGCAGGTGATCCAATCACTGCCTGCCGCCTTGGCCACCATGCTGGACCCGGCTGATTGTGGGCCTGCGTTCATTGGTCTGCCGCAGGACGTTCAAGGGTGGACCTATGACTATCCCGACAGCTTTTTTGACAAACGTGTGCATCGCATCCGTCGCCAAGTACCCGACCCGGCAGAAATTGCAGATGCGGCGGCATTGTTGAAGACAGCCAAGCGCCCGATGATTATCGCAGGGGGTGGTATTCAGTATTCTGGTGCAGTTGCAGAGCTGACCGCCTTTGCAGAAACACACAATATCCCCGTGGTAGAGACGATTGCAGGGCGGGCGAACCTTGTGCAGGGGCATCCGCTTAACATCGGCCCCGTGGGGGTGACGGGATCAGATAGTGCTAATGCAATTGCTGAAAAAGCGGATGTGATTTTGGCAATTGGCACGCGGTTGCAGGATTTTACAACCGGGTCTTGGACAGCCTTTGCCAAAGAATCCCGGATCATCGGGATGAACGTAGGACGTCATGACGCGATGAAGCATTTGTCATTGCCGGTTGTTGGTGACGCGAAGCGAAGTATTCCGCTGTTAGAGACTGAAATGCACGGATACCGTGCCCCTAATGAATGGGTCAATTTCGCGCAGGCAGAGCGGGTGAAATGGGTTGCCTATACCGACGAGATCACGACGCCCGGCAACGGCCCAAATTCATACTGTCAGGCGATCCGCGTGGCCAACGACCTTTGTGCGCCGCGCGACCGTGTGGTGGCGGCCGCAGGTGGCTTGCCCGCAGAAGTGACAGCCCATTGGCAGACCAAAGACATCGGTACTGTTGATGTGGAGTTTGGTTTTTCCTGCATGGGCTACGAGATTTCGGGCGCGTGGGGCGCGCGCATCGCGCAGTTCGAGCGGGAGCCAGACCGCGACACTATCGTTTTTTGCGGTGACGGGTCTTATCTGATGATGAACTCGGATATCTATTCCTCTGTTCTGACCGGTCGCAAGCTGATCATTTGTGTGCTTGATAACGGCGGGTTTGCGGTGATCAACAAGCTGCAAAACAACACAGGCAATGAGAGTTTTAACAATCTGATTGCAGATTGCCCCACCGTGCCGGCACCTTTTGCGGTCGATTTTGAGGCACATGCCGCCGCGATGGGCGCACATACAGAAACAGTCTCTAATCCAGCGGAATTTGGTGACGCATTCAAACGCGCGCAAGCCGCAGACAAGACCAGCGTGATCGTGATGAAGGTCGATGCCTATGAGGGTTGGACAACCCAGGGTCACACCTGGTGGGAGGTTGGCACGCCGCATGTCACGGACAATCCAAAGGTTGCGGAAAAACATGCGGAGATTGAGGCGGAGCGCGCTAAGCAGCGGCGGGGTGTATGATGAAGACATACACCGAAATTACCGCTGACCCGAATGCGATTGTTCAGGATCTGTTGCATGGTGCTGGCGCCGTTAAGATCACTGGCCTTTTCTCTGATCAGCAAATTGCAGATGCACGTGCCATCGTTATGCAGCATTCAGAGCATGACTCAGAAAAGGTAACGCATTTTCAAGGTGCTGCCGAGGAGGCAAGCAGAATCAACTTGCAACGCAGGGTCTGGAACCTCCTTGCCAAAGGTGAGGTGTTTTCCGACATGGCCGCACATCCGGTGATGATGGATATTCTGCGGAAATTTCTTGGAACAGAGTTCATCATGGGGTCGATCGCTGCCAACCGTATCTTGCCCGGTGGGCCGGGGCAGGAACCGCATGTGGATTATCCCTATTGGGACTTCCACAGCCCGGAGTCGCACCCCGTTGGATTGAACGGGTCGTTCCCGATGAATGCGCAGGTGTCGGTTATTCTAGACCCTTTTACAGCCGAAAGCGGGGCAACAGGGTATTTGCCGGGCAGTCAAAAAGAACTTCGGTATCCAACGCCGGAGGACAAGTTTTTTGATCATTGCGAACAGATGACAGGGGAGCCGGGAGACGTGGTGCTGTTTTATGGCGTGACCTGGCATTGCGCGATGCCCAACCGGTCAGATCACGACCGCAGTGCGATCCTGATCCAATATTTGCCGAAATGGGTGAAACCAATGGAGGACATGCCGGCCGCTTTGCCGCAGTCCTTTATTGATGCCGCCAGCCCTGAAATCAGACAACTGATCGGGTTGAACTACCCTTATCCCGAAGTTTTGGACGCGGCCAAGGCAGGCAATACAGAGGGACGCGCATGAAAGACGTCGGCCCCGGTATCAGGAAAAACAATTTCATTATTGTGGGTCGCGTGGGTATGGACCTGTTCCCGGGCCCGGGTGAGGCAACCGAAGGCGCGGATACGTTCAGCGCCGATATGGGCGGATCCTCTGCCAATACGGCGGCGGGAATTGTGAAACTGGGTGGCAAAGCCGCACTTGTGACGCGGGTGTCAGATGACGCGGTCGGGCGGTTTTGTGTGAACAAGCTGCACCATTATGGTGTTGATACGACCCATGTGACACCGGTGGGCGGCGAGGCACGCAATTCGCTGGCGCTGTATGAAAGCCGTGTTGAGGGGCATCAATCTGTCATCTATCGCAATGGTGCCGCCGATTTTGAGATGAACGTAGCAGACGTTGAGGCTGTGGATTATGCTCGATACGGTGCCTTGGTAACAGCGGGCACGGTGTTTGCTGCTGAACCCTCGCGCGGTGCGTCTTTCCGTGCGTTTGAGCTGGCGCATGCGGCGGGCCTGCCTGTGATTTTTGACATCGACTATAGACCCTATTCATGGCCTTCTGCCGCCGTTGCCGCCGATGTGCTGTCCCGTGCAGGGGCACTGTCAGATATGATTGTTGGCAATGACGATGAGTTTGGATTCATGGCCGGTGGCAAGGAAAAGGGCCTCGATATGGCGCGTCATCTGGCCGCCACAACCGCCAGTATTGTCATCTACAAGATGGGCGAACATGGCGCGATAACTTTTGCCGATGGGCAGGAAATCAAAACGGGGATCTATCCTGTGACCGCGCTGAAACCGACCGGTGCGGGGGACAGCTTTATGGCAGGTTTGTTGGCCGCCATGGCGGATGGGATGGATATTAAGTCCGCGATCTTGCGCGGCTCTGCCTGTGCGGCGATCGTTGTCTCCAAACCCGGCTGTGCCCCGGCAATGCCCTACCCTGTCGATCTAGAGAATTTTCTGGCCGATCATCCCGGCCCCACCCCCTTATCCTAAGGAACGCCCATGCATATCGCGGCCCATGACAACCAGAACAACGCCATTGTGGATGCGGATGACCCAACCGTTCCGTTGAACTATTTTAACATCGTGAAACTCAAGGCCGGGCAGTCGTTTGACTATCAGGTGCCGGGGTATGAAACCTGCATTGTACCCGCCACGGGTATGGTGGATGTCAGGGTTGAGGGAGTTGATTTTAGGGCTCTTGGCAACCGCACCAAAGATGTCTGGGACGGGGAGCCCGAAGGCGTTTATGTGCCCTCCGGTGCCAAGGCCACCATGGTGGCCACGCGCGACACGGAGACTTTTATAGCCGGTGCCAAATACGACAAGGTACTCGACCCGTTTGACGTGCGTGTCGCGGAGCTGGACAAGGTGCAATACGGGTCGGATGACACTAAAACCCATCGCAAGATCAAACACATCCTCGGCCAGAAACAACATGGCAAGGTGGGGCGTTTGTTGGTGAGTGAGCTTTTCACCGTTGGGCAAGGCGGGTGGTCCGGCTTTCCGGCGCACAAACATGACACTGACAACCTGCCACATGAGACGCGCCATGATGAGACATATAATTTTCGTTTCAAGCCAAACCACGGGTCTGGCGTCCAGATTTTGCAACGTGAAGAGGGCAAACCGGGGGATGCCTATCAGCTGATGGATGGCTCCACCATTTGCATCGACAAAGGGTATCATCCCTGCGCGGTGATGCCGGGCTATGAGATGTATTATTTCACCATTCTCGGCGGCCTTTCGCAGCGGTCTCTGGTCCAGTTTTTTCAGCCCACTCACGCCTATCAAATAGAGACTATTCCGGGCATTAAAGACATGGTTGCAAAGTTTAAATGACCCTCGTGACCCTTGCAGGTGTCCTGCAACCGGCCCTGCGCGATGGCTACGCGGTGGCGGGTCTGGTAACGCTGGGTTGGGAAGACATGCGCGCCTTTGTTGCGGCGGCAGAGGCCGAAGACTGCCCGGTGATTTTGCAGGCTGGTCCATCATGTCGCGCGCATACGCCACTGCCCGTGCTGGGTAAGATGTTCCGCCATTTGGCCGAAGGTGCGAGCGTGCCGGTCGTGGCGCATCTGGATCATGGTTACACGTTTGAAGAATGCCGCGAGGCGCTGGACAATGGCTTTACCTCGCTCATGTTTGATGGATCGCGCAAACCCCTGGCGCAAAACATTGATGAGACCGCAAGGATCGTTGAGATGGCCCATCACGCTGGTATCTCCTGTGAGGGGGAGATTGGATTTGTGGGCTACGCGGACGGTGAAAATTCCTCCGGGACAGACCCGGAGGAGGCCGCACAGTTTGCCCGTGACACGGGTGTGGACGCGATGGCGATTTCTGTTGGCAACGTGCATTTGCAGCAGGAAAAAGAGGGTGGTCTGGATGAAAATCGCATCGCGCAGATTGCGGCAGTGACGGACGTGCCACTTGTCATCCACGGCGGGTCTGGTGTGCCGGTGGCGCAGCGCACAGCGCTCGCAACAGGCTCTAACATATGCAAATTCAACATCGGCACCGAATTGCGCATGGCCTTTGGGGCGGCGATGCGGGCCTCGATCAACAGTGATCTCGCGCGATTTGACCGCGTCAGCATTCTGAAGGACACTCATGACCCAATGGTGGCAGCAACCAGATCAGTGCTGGCAGCGATGGGTTATGCAAACCGCAGAGGAGCCACATGATGCGCATCGGGATTTTGGGCTGCGGTCGGATTGGGCAGGTCCACGCCCGTTCGCTTTCGCAACTGACGGATGCGAAACTGGTGGCGGTTGCAGATGCTGTTCCAGCAGCGGCGGAGGCGCTGGCCGCGCAAAATGGTGCGCAGGTGCGCGCGGCAAACGCGATCATCGCGGCAGCCGATGTGGATGCGGTGATCATCTGCACGCCAACCGATACACATTACGATTTGATCCATGAAGCCGCGCGGGCGGGAAAGGCGATTTTCTGCGAAAAACCGGTGGATATGTCCGCCGCGCGGATTGAAGACTGCATGAAAGTTGTCGCGCAGCATGACGTCGCATTTTTGACTGCGTTTAACCGCCGGTTCGACCCAAACTTTGCGTCAGCGCAGGCGCGTATTGTCGCAGGCGAGATTGGAGCGGTCGAGATTGTCACCATTCAGTCGCGTGACCCTAGCCCGCCCCCAATCAGCTACATCAAAAGCTCTGGCGGCATTTTCCGCGATATGATGATTCACGATATCGACATGGCGCGGTTCTTGCTGGGAGAGGACCCTGTGCAGGTCTATGCCGTCGGATCAGCCTTGGTAGACCCTGATATAGGGACAGCGGGCGACGTTGACACAGCCGCTGTAACGCTGACCACTGCCTCGGGTAAAATCTGCCAGATCACCAATTCCCGCCGGGCCAGTTATGGGTATGATCAACGGATTGAGGTGCACGGTGCCAAAGGAATGCTGCGCGCAGAAAACGTTTTGGAAAACACCGTTGAGATCGCCACCGAAGCGGGGTTTCGTCGCGCGCCGACGCAACATTTCTTTCTGGAGCGGTACGAGGCGGCGTATCAGTCAGAGATGGAACATTTTGTGGAGGCGGTAGAGGGGGGCAAACCCTTATCCCCCACAATCGAAGACGGCTTAAAGGCGCAGCAGATTGCGGATGCGGCCGCGCTCTCGCTTAATACCGGGCAACCCGTTACATTGTGATCACCACAACAAAAAGGGTGCCAAGATGAGCCGCAAAACCTATGCAGAATTGCGTTCCGCGCGTTGGTATGCGCCAGATGATTTGCGGTCGTTCGGGCATCGGTCGCGGACCATGCAAATGGGGCTATCGGCGGAGGACTGGGAGGGCAAACCGGTCATCGCCATCCTCAATACATGGTCCGATGTGCAGCCATGTCACATGCATTTCCGGGATCGGGTGGAGTTTGTCAAAAAGGGGATTTTGCAGGCCGGTGGTATGCCCGTGGAAATCCCGGTGCATTCGCTAGGGGAGCAACTGCTGAAACCTACCGCGATGCTATACCGCAATATGGTCGCGATGGAGGTGGAGGAGGTTTTACGCTCCAACCCTGTTGATGGTGCCGTGTTGATGGGTGGCTGTGATAAATCTACGCCGGCGCTGATCATGGGAGCCGTTTCGATGGGGCTGCCGTTCATCTATCTACCCGCTGGGCCGATGTTGCGGGGTAATTATGCGGGCAAAACCCTCGGATCAGGCTCTGATGCGTGGAAATATTGGGATGAGCGGCGGGCAGGCACCATCTCTCAGGCGGAGTGGCAGGGCGTTGAGGGCGGCATTGCGCGATCTTACGGGCACTGCATGACCATGGGCACGGCCAGCACAATGACAGCGATTGCCGATGCCTGGGGGCTGTGCCTGCCCGGGGCGTCCTCCATCCCGGCACCCGATGTGAATCATCAGCGGATGTCAGCGGCCTGCGGGCGACGCGTAGTTGATATGGTCTGGGAGGACTTGACGCCAGATCAGATCATCACGTATGCGAGTACGCGCAATGCGGTCACTGTGGCGATGGCCACGGGCTGTTCGACCAATGCGATCATTCATGTCATCGCCATGGCACGGCGCGCTGGCGTGCCTTTGGGACTGGATGACCTGGACGCGATTGGGCGCAGCACGCCGGTGATCGCGAATATTCGACCCTCCGGGTCTGAATACCTGATGGAGGATTTCTTTTACGCCGGTGGACTGCGCGCCCTGATGAAAGAGTTGAGCGACAAGCTGGACCTGAGTGCGATTACCGTTACCGGCGTGCCACTGGGCGATAGTTTGAAAGATGCGCAGAACTACAATAATGACGTGATCCGCCCGCTCAGCAACCCGGTCTATCACGAGGGTTCATTGGCGGTGCTCAAGGGCAATCTGGCCCCTGATGGCGCGGTGATCAAACCTGCCGCAATGGACCCAAAGTTCATGACGCACACAGGGCCTGCGCTGGTGGCCGACAGCTATGACGCCCTGAAGCAGATCATCAACGACCCCAACGCGGACCTGACCGCCGATACGGTTTTGATCTTGCGCAATGCAGGGCCGCAAGGCGGGCCGGGGATGCCCGAATGGGGAATGATCCCGATGCCGCAAAAGCTGCTGAACGAGGGGCACCGCGATATGGTGCGCGTGTCAGATGCGCGGATGAGCGGGACGAGCTATGGCGCCTGTATTTTGCACGTCGCACCAGAGGCGTTTATTGGCGGACCTTTGGCCCTTGTGAAAACCGGCGACATGATTGTGCTGGACGTGCCCAATCGCAAGCTAGACATGGATGTGTCAGAGGCGGAATTGGCGGAACGCCGTGCAGCTTGGGTTGCGCCCGAACCGCGATATCAACGCGGGTATGGTTGGGTGTTTTCCAAACACATTGAGCAGGCTGACAAGGGCTGTGATTTTGACTTTTTGCGCAGCGAGTTTGGCGCGCCGGTGCCTGAGCCGGAGATACACTAAACCCCTTGTCAGACTCAAAATTCCGATGCTAGCCTTGCTGTACCTAACCGGGCAGCGGGGTGTCTTTTGGACCCGCCCGGCGTCGGCATAGACGTGTGAAATCCCTGTGAAACAGGCGCGCAGAAATGCGGCCTTGGATCTTTCCCCCGCCGTGGGCGGGGCAAAACAGGAGCACAATTTATGAAAACTGTCGGCGTTATCGGCATTGGGGATATGGGCAGCGGGCTTGCCAAGAACCTGATCACAAATGGGTATGATACCATCGGGCTTGATATTGATGCGCCGCGTATGCAGGCCTTTGTCGATATGGGAGGCCGCCCGGCAGAGACGCAAGCGCAGGTCGGGGCAGAAAGCGATGCGGTGTTCATCATGGTGATGAACGGGGATCAGGCGAAATCAATCATTCTCGGCTCAGACGGGATTGTCGCTCAAATGCGCGCAGGCAGCGCCGTGATCTTATCTGCCACCGTCAAACCCGTCGAGGCGCAGGAAATTGGCGCGGCAATGGCCGGGTCATGTGTGCATCTGATTGATACGCCGGTGTCCGGTGGATTTCCCGGTGCGCAGGGGGGTACGCTGACAATGATGGCGGCCGCACCCCCTGACGTCCTTGAGAAATTCAGACCTGTGATGGAAGCCGTTTCAGCCAATATTCACCATGTCGGGACGACTCCCGGGGATGGTCAAACGGTAAAGGCTTGCCTGCAATCCCTGATTGGCGCGCAGTTTTCTGCCACCTTTGAAGCAGCCGTTCTGGCGGCCAAGGCCGGTGTGCCGGGGCAGGTGATTTTGGATGTGTTCGCAACCTCTTCTGCGGGCTGCGGCGTGGTTAACAACGCGCTGGAAAAGATCATTGATCGCCAGTTTGAGGGGACGGGCAGCAGCATCCACACAATGCACAAGGACCTTACGATTTCGATGAATTTGGGTGAACAATTGGGCGTGCCGTTGCACACAGCCGCCGCCGCAATGCAGATTTTTCATGCCGGACGCACCAAATACCCTGACGGAGACAACTGGGTTTGCACCCGCGTGATGGAAGAGATTGTTGGCGCCGAATTGCACCGCTCGGGATCAAAGAAATGAAATTAGGTGTGATTTGTGACGGGATCAGCCGCGATTTGGCACATGCGGTTGATGTCATGGACGAATTTGATCTGACCTATGCAGAGCTGCAATTTGTTGGCGCGCATGAAGTTGGCGACCATTCACCGGATGAGATCAGGGAAATTGACATGCTGTTGCGCGACAGGGGCAAACCCGTGTCGTGCCTCTCGCGGCATGTCTTTGCCGGTATGAATTCTGACAATCGGCCCGGTGATCCTTTGCATGTTCAACATATGGACGCGCTGAAACGGGTCATGGAAATGGCCCATGTGGTTGGCGCGCCGTTGGTGCGGATCATGACCCAGAAAAAGGAGCAAATCCTTTGGGGATCAGGGGGTGCGGAAAAGTGGAACGTGGCGCAGGGCGCATGGGACAGCATGCCGCCAATGATTGCACCGGCTGTTGAATTGGCACGCGCAGAGGGACTGACATTGGTTGTTGAGACAGGCAATGGGACGATGGTCAATTCCAACTACACCGCACGCCGCTTGATTGATGAACTGGATGCCAAAGATGCGTTAAAGGTGCTGTGGGATCCGGCCAACAATTGCTGGTGTCATGAGCAGGCTTTTCCCGACGGGTACAATGAAGTGCGTGATGGATATCTAGGCCACGTACACATCAAGGATGTGAATGTTGATACCCCGCGTGCCACGCTCGAAGTCTGCGCCATGGGCGAAGGCCAGCTTGCACCGTATTTTGCGCCTATTGCGCAGGCGTTGCGGGCGGATGACTACGAAGGTGTTGTGTCATTCGAGAGTGTCTATCACCCCGGAAACGGTGATTTTGAGGCTGGGTTTCGCCGGTGTATCGGTACGTTCAAAGAGTTGTTTGGAGCGAATTAGCCTTTGTTAGACTATAGTGAGTGATCCCAGGCTTGCCCCACCGCAGACAAATAACGTCTGTCCTGTCACCCAATCGTTTTGCGGATCGGTAAAGAACAACGTCGCGCGTGCGATGTCGTCCGGTTTGCCCAGTCGGCGGCGCGGCAGGCCAGATGCGATGCGCTTGGCAAGTTCGCTGCCCACTGGAATATCGCCCGTCACCATGTCGGTCGTTACGATCCCCGGGGCGATGGCGTTGACGGTGATGCCGCTGGGGCCCAGTTCAATCGCCCAGGTGCGGGTCATGGAGATGATGGCCGCCTTGGTGGCGGCATAGACCGTGCGCTGTGACATGCCCACCACCGCGCGGGAAGACATGTTGAGGATACGGCCAAACCCCTGAGATTTCATGTGCGGGATGACGGCCTGCGTCAGCTGAATGGCCGTCCACAGGTGCAGGTCATTCAGAAAGTCAAATTCCTCATCACTGATGTTTTCGATCGGTGTGTTGCGGACCACCCCGGCGTTATTGACCAGAATATCGACCTTGTGTTCTGCCGCAATCTGCGTGGCAAGCGCGCGAACCGCATCACGATCAGCAAGGTCTACACACATTGAGGTGACGTTGTCGGTTATGCCGTCATAGGGGCGGCGGGCAACACAGATGACGTGACACCCCCGGGCCAACAGATGTTCCGCAATTTCGCGTCCAATGCCGACACTGGCACCGGTGATCAGGGCTGTGCGGCCCGCATAGGATTGGTCAATCGTGGACATGGGGCGGCTCCGTCTTTGTCAGGCTATATGATAATGCAAGTAATTTGGTGCAGGGTCCATGGCTGTCTGATTGCCACATGTACACCAAACCTATAGCTGTGAAGGGGCAATATGCGCAGGAGCGTTGCCCCGGATGACCGAGAAAACCGCCAAACCCAAGGCCCTGACAGGCCTGCCCTCGTATTTGCTGACCCGTATTGCGCATCGGTACAATCAGACAATCTATGCGGAGCTAAGAGCCATCGGGTTAAGCACGATTTCAACGCGGATTATCGCCTCTCTCAAGGTATTTGATGCGCTGACAATCAACGAACTTTGCGTCCATGCATTGGCCGAACAACCCACGATGAGCCGTGCGTTGGACCGGTTGGAGGCGGATGGCATTATCAAGCGTACAGTCAAGGACGAAGACAATCGCAAACGCGTGGTGCGGTTGACCGGAGAGGGAGAGGTACTGTTTGAACGGATTTGGCCCGTGACGCTGAGTGCCAATGAAAAAATGTTTGAAGGCATTTCTGATCAAGATCGAGACGTGACAATGCGGACCTTGCTCAAGGTGCTGGAAAACATCCGCGTGCATCCGATCTAACAGTTTTTGCCTTTGACTCGTGTGGGGCACATTTATATGAATAATCATGAGTTATCTCATTTTGCCTCACGTCAGGTCAGCGGATGAAATTGCACGTCACGGCCATCAAGAATGTCACGAACCGGATCAGGCTCTTTACCCTGACGGGCACCGGGGCCCTGCCCAGATACACAGCCGGGGCGCATCTGGATTTTGATCTGGGAGACGTTGGTGTGCGGTCTTATTCGTTGGTGGACTTTGACCCGATCAAAGATCAGCTTGATGCTTATCACATCGCTGTTCAGCTGGAGCCTGAGGGCGATGGTGGATCACAGGCAATGCATGCATTGAATGTTGGGGATACGGTCAGCGTGACGGCGCCAAAAAACAGCTTTAATCTGCATGTTAGTGACGCTCCAGCGATCCTTATCGCCGGTGGTATTGGCGTGACACCCATCATTTCATTCGCCACTGAATTGCACCATAGGGGCCACCCGTTTGAGCTCCACTATGCGGCACAGAGCCGCGATGTTTGTGCCTTTGCCCCTGAACTGGAACAGGCGTTTCCCGACCCATTGACGCTGTGGTTGGATGACCATACCCGAATTGATGTGGCACAGATTTTGGCTGACGCCCCTGCGCAGGCTCATATCTATTGCTGTGGTCCCAAAGGCATGATTGATGCGGTGCGCACTGCGGCGGAAACCGCAGGTTATCCTGCGGAGCGCGTGCGGTTTGAATTATTTGAAACGCCGCAGCGGGAGGTGGACGATGCCGCGTTTGAGGTGGAGATCAACGATGGGCGTTGTTTCACCATACCGCCGGGCAAAACGATTATCGAGGTGTTGGAAGACGCAGACGTGGATGTCATGTACGATTGTCAGCGCGGCGATTGTGGCATTTGCCAAACAGACATTATTTCCGGCGATCCCGACCACCGTGATGTGGTGCTGTCAGAGGCGGAGCGCGCCAGTGGTAAAGTTATACAAATCTGTGTCAGCCGCGCAAAATCCGCGCGGCTTGTGTTGGACATTTAAGGGAGCTACCCCATGGGCATTTATACCGGTAACCCGTCGCGGATTGCGGATCTTGTGCAACCCAATCAGGTGCACCGCGATACCTATGTGAGCGAGGAGATTTACCAGCTTGAAATGAAGCACTTGTTTGCAAACACTTGGGTATTTGTCGGCCATGACAGCCAGACCGCCAACAAAGGTGATTACATCACGACGCAGGTGGGCGACCAACCGGTGATCATGGTGCGTCATTCCGACGGGGAGGTGAAGGTGCTGTACAACCGTTGCCCCCACAAGGGGACCAAGATTGCGATTGATCGTGCGGGGAATACCGGCAAGTTCTTTCGCTGCCCGTATCATGCCTGGTCGTTCAAAACCGACGGTTGTCTTTTGGCGATTCCGCTCAAAAAGGGCTATGCAGAGACTGATTTTGGCGAGAGCGCTGCAGCAAAGGGCATGAAAGCGGTGGGCGCTGTGCACAACCATCGTGGTTTTGTTTTTGCGCGGCTGGCCGCTCAGGGGATCAGCTTTGAAGAGTATTTTGGCGATGCACTGTCGTCCCTTGATAACATGGTGGACCGCGCACCAGAGGGGCGGCTAGAGGTTGCGGGCCCTCCGCTCCGTTACATGCACCAGTGCAATTGGAAAATGCTGGTCGAAAACCAAACCGATGCCTGCCACCCGATGGTCGCACATGAAAGCTCTGCCGGGACGGCCATTAGGCTGTTTGAGGAAAGTGGCTGGCAAGAGGGGGAGCCCAAACCCATGGCGATGGAAATCATCGCCCCGTTCATGAGCCCCTATGAATTTTTTGAGGGCATGGGACAGCGTACGTGGAACAACGGGCATGGGCATTCCGGTGTCAGCTCGTCGATCCACAAGGATTACAAAGAAGAAGACGCATACGGCGAGGCGATGAATGCCGCATATGGCAAGGAACGCGCCGCCGAAATCCTTGGGGAAAACCGGCACAACACGGTCTATTTCCCCAATATTATGGTCAAAGGCCCCATTCAGCAGCTGCGCAATTTCATCCCGCTTGGCCCAAACAAGACCTTGGTCGAAAGCTGGATTTATCGGCTGGTCGGTGCGCCGGACTACCTGCTGAAACGCACAGCAATGTACAATCGGATCATCAATGCACCGACCTCGATTGTCGGGCATGACGATTTGGAGATGTATGAACGCGCCCAAGAGGGTCTTATGACCGATGGCAACGAATGGGTGAACCTTTGGCGCAATGCCGAAGAGGATGAGAATTTTGACGGCGAATGGACAGGTATCGGCACCTCTGAGCGGCAGATGCGAAACCAGTTTGATGCCTGGAAACGCTTTATGCTGGTCTCGATGTCGCAAGACACGCAGGAGGCTGAGATATGAGTATCAGCCGCGAGGATGTTATTGATTTTATCTATGCAGAGGCACGGATGCTGGATGAAGGGCGTTTTATCGAGTGGCTGGAGCTTTGGCTGGAGGATGGCATCTATTGGATGCCGCTGGATTACAAGCAAACAGACCCTGATCTGGTGACTTCGCTGCTCTATGAGGATGATTTCATGCGCAAGCTGAGGGTCGAACGGCTGAACGGGGAGCGCACATTCAGTCAAAAACCCAAGAGCCGTTGCAGCCATGTGATTCAGCGCCCGTTTGTGGACAAATTCGACCCTAAAACGGGGATATTTGAGACAAACACTGCCATGCACTATGTCGAAACGCGACTGGACGAACAGTTTCTATTGGCGCTGACCGCCGTGCACGAATTGAAGTTGGTTGATGGTAATCTGCGTATCGCGAACAAGCGGGTCGATATCCTCAATTCCGATGCTGCATTTGGCAACATACAGTTGCTGCCATGACGCGCCTCGCATCCGTTTATGACGTCTTTGCCAAAGCCACAGCGCGCTGGCCTGACCGGCCCTTCATGGAAGTGCTGCCGCGTACCGCCGATGTCTATGCAATCGCTGTGGAAGAGATCACCTATGGCGATGCAATGGACGAGGTTGAGCATTGGATCGAACAGTTGCAAAGGGCGGGGTATGGCGCGGGTATGCGCATCGCGCTGCTGCTTGAAAACAGGCCTGTTTATTTTCTGATCCTGCTGGCGGCGAACCGGTTGGGCATGTCTGTTGTGCCCATCAATCCAGATCTGCGCAGGGCTGAACTGGAATATCTGATCGGCCATGCCGAACCGGCTTTGATCATCGCTATTCGGCCACGCATTGCAGACCTGCAAGCAGCTATTGAGGCGGCTGGCATCCGTGCCAGCGCGATCACCATTCAGGATGATCTGCCCCGCCCAAGGCGCGATGCCGTGATTGCGACGCTCACAGATGATACCGCCGCGCGCGAAGCGGCGATGCTGTATACTTCCGGCACAACGGGGCAGCCCAAGGGCTGTGTGCTGAACAATACCTATTTTACTGAATTGGGCCTGAACTACGTCGGCATGGGGGGGATTGCCGCGCTGTCAGAAGACGGCGAACGTATGATCACGCCGCTGCCCCTGTTTCACATGAATGCGATGTGTTTCTCTTTTATGGGCATGTTGCAGGTTGGCGGGTGCCTGATTGTGGTGGACCGTTTTCACCCGTCAACCTGGTGGGATGACGTACGCGCCGCGCGCGCGACGTGTCTGCATTACCTTGGTGTGATGCCGTCCATTTTAATGGCTCAGACTCCCTCCCCCAAGGACTGTGAACATAATGTCAGATTCGGCTTTGGGGCCGGCATAGACCCTAAACTGCACGCGGCGTTTGAGGAACGATTTGGCATCCCGCTGTGCGAAGGGTGGGCAATGACCGAAACCGGAGCAGGGGCCACAATATCCAATCAGGCGCATGATCGTTTGATTGGGCAGTCCTCCCTTGGCCCGGTCCCGGACTGGTTGGAGGTCAAGCTGGTTGATGAGGGGGGCAATCCTGTTGCGACAGGCGAACCGGGTGAATTGCTGGTTCGCCGCGCAGAGGGTGATCCGCGCAAGGGATTCTTTACCGAGTATTTCAAAAACCCGGAGGCCACCGCAGAAGCCTGGGCTGATGGATGGTTTCACACGGGCGATGTTGTGCGAGAGGGAGACGGCGGCAATATCTTTTTTGTTGACCGACGCAAGAATGTCATCCGCCGGTCCGGTGAGAACATTGCGGCGGTTGAGGTGGAAAGCGTGTTGATGCGCCATCCTGATATTCTGGCGACGGGGGTTGCCGCTGTACCGGACGCCATGCGTGGGGATGAGGTTTTTGCTTGCCTGAATGTTGCTGATCGTTCGGCTGCCAAGGCGGAAGAGATCGTGCGCTGGGCGCTAACCCAAATGGCGTATTACAAGGTGCCGGGGTACATCGCCTTTGTGGATGCACTGCCGCTGACGGCGACGCAGAAAATCCAGCGCGGTGATCTGAAACGATGGGCAACAGAATTGTTGGATGATCCGGCAACCGTCACGCTGACCCATCTTAAGAAACGTCAAGACGCGTAACCCTTGTCTCATCCGTCAATTTGCGAAAACCTGCCCGGAAGGGAGAACGCCACATGTCCAACGATCCGCTGCTCCAGCCTTTTCAGTTAAAACACCTGACCTTGCGCAACCGTATTATGACCACCGCACATGAGCCTGCCTACCCGGTCGATGGCATGCCCACACAGCGTTATGCCGCCTATCACGCGGAACGTGCCAAGGCGGGTGTGGCTCTGGTCATGACAGCAGGTTCCGCCACTGTGAGCCGGGACAGTCCGCCGGTCTTTAACAATATTCTTGCCTACAAGGACGAGGTTGTGCCGTGGACCAAACAGCTTACTGATGCTGTGCACGAACACGGGTGCGCGGTAATGATCCAGCTGACCCATTTGGGCCGTCGTACGGGTTGGAACAAGGGGGATTGGCTGCCGTCTGTTTCTTCGTCGCGGCACCGCGAACCGGCGCATCGTGCCTTTCCCAAATTGATCGAGGATTGGGACATTGCGCGCATCATCTCCGACTTTGCCGATGCGGCGGAGCGGATGAAGGCCGGCGGCATGGACGGGATCGAACTACAGGTCTATGGCCATTTGCTGGATCAGTTTTGGTCGCCGTTGACCAATGATCTAACTGGGGCTTACGGCGCGGATACGTTGGAAAACCGCATGCGCTTTCCAATGGATGTGCTGGATGCCATCCGCAAGCGGGTCGGGTCAGAGTTTATCATTGGCTTTCGTTTCACCGCTGATGAGGTCCAAAAGGGGGGGATTAGTGCCGCAGACGGCATCGAAATCTCGAAACACCTTGCCGCAACAGGGCAGCTTGATTTCCTGAACGTGGTGCGTGGGCGCATTCATACGGACCCGGCAATGACCGATGTGATTCCGGTGCAGGGCATGGCCAGTGCGCCACATCTTGATTTCGCCGGAGAGGTCAAAAAGGCTACTGGCATGCCCACATTTCATGCCGCGCGCATTCCCGATGTCGCCACCGCGCGCCATGCCGTTCAATCAGGTCTGCTTGATCTGGTGGGGATGACGCGGGCCCATATGGCCGACCCGCATATTGTGCAGAAGGTTGTTGAGGGCCGCGAAGAAGACATTCGCCCCTGTGTTGGTGCCACCTATTGTCTGGACCGGATTTATCAGGCTGGCGAGGCGTTGTGCATTCATAACCCAGCCACAGGGCGCGAACTGACGATGCCGCAACAGATCGAGCCAGCCAAGGAACGGCGCAAGGTGGTGATTGTCGGCGCAGGCCCCGGCGGATTGGAGGCCGCACGTGTGGCGGCAGAACGGGGCCATGATGTGACGGTGTTTGAGGCTGCCGCAGAACCCGGTGGGCAAGTGCGGTTGAGCGCGCAATCCCCCCGGCGGCGCGAGATGATTGGCATTATTGACTGGCGCATGGCTCAATGTGCCGCGCGCGACGTGACATTCCATTTCAACACATGGGCAGAGGCCGCAGACGTGACCATCCTCAACCCCGAGGTGGTGATTATTGCAACGGGCGGTATCCCCAATACAGAGCTGTTTGAGGCAGGCGTCGATCAGCCAAATGTTGTGACCACATGGGATATTATTTCGGGTGATGTTAAACCGGCCAACCACATTCTGATCTATGACGAAAGTGGTGACCACCCCGCAATGCAAGCGGCAGAAGTTGGGGCCAATGCAGGCTCTAACGTGGAGGTTATGACCCCTGATCGCACGTTCGCGCCCGAGATTATGGCGATGAATCTGGTGCCCTACATGCGCGCGTTGCAGGACAAGGATGTGACCTTTACCATCGCCCACCGATTGCTGGATGTTGTGCGTGAGGGGAATAAATTGAATGCAACCATTGGCACGGATTACAGCGGTCATACCCATCAGGTGCGTTATGATCAGGTTGTGGTAAACTACGGGACGTTGCCGCTAGATGATCTGTATTTTGCGCTCAAGCCGCAGTCATCCAATCAGGGTGCCGTGGACCAGAGCGCATTTGTTGAGGGTGGGCCACAAACGCTCAACACCAATCCGGCGGGCAGTTTTCAATTGTTCCGTATTGGAGATGCTGTGTCGGCCCGCAATACCCATGCCGCAATCTATGACGCGTTGCGGTTGGTGAAAGACATCTGACCTGTCCTGGAGGTGGAGGAACCGTTTGGGCAGGCGGGCGCGCAAACATGCCTGCTACAATTCGGCTTCCCACGGAGGGTTTGCACCAGAGCGTGTTACCGTGATTGCTGCGGCCTTTGCGGCATAGCCCATCGCGTCTCTGAGTGTTTCGGGCTGTAGCGCTGCAATGTCTGATTTGCGCAGCACGTCAAGCTGGTCCAGCCGTGCGAGCATTCCGCCATTAAACGTATCACCTGCCGCAACTGTATCAACGACCTGCGCCTTTTGGGCGGGCACCTGGATAGGTTCGTGGGTGCGGGTCAGGGCAATCGCACCTTCGCTGCCTTGGGTCAGAACCACAACAGCGGGCCCTTTGGTCAACAGCTGTGTGGCCTTATCCAATTCAGAGTCGGCACCCGGGTGCATCCAATCCAGATCCTCTCCCGAAATTTTGACAATGTCTGATAGCTTGATCATTTCGTTCAGCCGCGCGCGGTAACGGGCCTCATCGCTGATAAAGCCGGGGCGGATGTTCGGGTCCAGCATAATGGCGCGGGTCGGTGCCGCACGTACGGCAAGTGCCAGATAGGCATCGGCACCCGGCTCACTGCACAGGCTTATACCGCCAAAGTAGAGCGCGCTGATGTCGCTCGGCAAATCCGGCAGGTCCTGTTTTGTGAGGCTCCGCCCGGCAGAGTTTTCATCGTAGAACGTGTAGGTTGCCTGCCCGTCAACCAAACGAACAAAAGCAAGCGTCGTTGGCAGATCAGAGGTGATCACCAGCGAGGTATCCACACGACTGGCTTTGAGCCCGGCCTGCAACTGTGCGCCAAATAGATCGCTCGACAAGCCTGTCAGCATACCGGTTGTGCGGCCCAACCGACCCAACGCAATGGCTGTGTTGAAAATCGCACCACCCGCATGGGGTACAAACCCATCGGGACCTGCGGCAGTAGGGGCAGGGATCATATCAATCAGGGCTTCACCACAACACAGGATCATCTATCGGCCTTTTGGTTAGCGTTAACAGCGGGGTCGTTCTACTGCGCTTCTGGTTACTTTGCGAGCAGTTTTCACAGGTCAGCCAGCGTTAGCGTGACGCGTTCTCCCGCAAACCAGGTGTGACCCCATTCAATTGGGGTGCCATCCGGGTCAACACTCAGACCCACGCTATGCAATACGGGCGCTTTGGCGTTCAGGCGCAGATGCAGGGCCATGGATGGATCTGCCTGAACTGCCGTCAGGTGGGTTGAGGTGCGGGTGTAGTCACTAACCCCGCTCATCGCCAGGGCAGCGGTGACAGACCGGGTGTGGGTCAGGTCATCCGGAAAGGACTGGAGACGGGCAGCCGGGAAGAAGCTGCGTGAAAAGGCGATGGGCAGGGCATCGGCAAAGGACAGCCCTTCATAGACGTGGACGGCATCGCCCTTTGCCAATCCCAGCGCCGCCTGCTCTTCATGACCAGCAGTCCGCGTTTCCAGTGTCAGAATTTCCTTGGCTGGTTCACGCCCGGCAGCGCGCAGGTTTTGATGAAACCGAACGCGACGACCAATGGGATATTTAGTTGGTGTTTGCGTCACAAACACGCCCGCTCCGCGACGGGGGTGCAGGAGTTTTAGTTCCGCCATTTCAGACAACGCGCGCCGGACCGTGTGGCGGTTTACGCCAAACCGTGTGGCCAGAACGGCCTCGGTCGGCAGTTTGTCCCCTGGCGCGTAATCGCCCTGTGCGATCTGCGCGGTCAGCGTGTCTTGGATAGATTTCCAGAGAGGCGTGCGAGTCATTCAAAAGAGGTACGCAAGCATCGATAACTTCGCAAGATGTCTATGTCAGATCAAACCGTTCTATTGTTTCAAACATGCCATTCGTGCGTTGCCCAGCAAGCGTCAGCGCATCAAGGCAAAATGGTTTTGGCAAGACAGGGTCGAAATGCGCGCTGATCAGACTTTGTACCCGTGACACCTCTCTTTTTGGCATCCGCGCGGTAAGCGTCATGTGAAACCGAAACTGGTCCATCACATGGGGATAGCCCCATTGATGCAGGTTTGCCTCTTGTGTGGGTGTCAGGGTCGATTGGCGGCGGCGGGCCATTTCTTTGGCGTTCATGGGCGCGCGAAAGTCATCCAGCGCGCGCATTGTGTCAGCGGCCAAATCATTGATTGCGGTGCTGTTGCCCGTTGGAACCAATGCAATGAATCGCCCCAAGGCAGCAACCTCCAGCCCCGCGCAACAGGCGGGGCGCAAACGCCGGGCACATGCCACGACAGCAGTGTGCAGTGTGGCCTCGTCCCGGCCCTCCGCCAGTCTAAACGGTGCCTTGAGGGTGCCGTGAAATCCGTATTTGCGCGGCGTGTTGGTGAGCGTGGCGATATCCAAATCCGAAATATTCGGATGAGGTACATGCGCGCCTTTCTCTACATCCCAGCCCAGCCATGCGGCCCCGGCGCACGCAAAGTCCCCTTGAGCCGTGAAATAAATTGCGTATCGTTCAAACACGTTGTTCTCTCCGGTCAGGTCGTTTCTTTCACATGCCAAATGAACAGGTCTTCGCCAATGCCCATTTGGTTTTGCCGGATGGTATGCAGCGTGGCTCTGTGGTGGTGTGTGACGGCACCATTGCAGGTATCGACAGTGGTTCTCAGGTCGTCAATGGTGCAATGGATTGCGACGGGCATATGTTATGCTCAGGGCTGATTGAGCTGCACACAGATAATCTGGAGCGGCATCTGCGGCCGCGTCCTTCGGTGGATTGGCCACCAACAGCGGCTATTTTGGGACATGACCGCGAGCTGGCAGGCAACGGGATCACGACGGTTTTTGATGCAGTCCGGTTGGGCTCTATCACGTCGCAACGCGAAAAACGGTTTCGTCGATATGCCCGGGGGGCGGCGGATGAGCTGAACGCGTTGCGCGAGGCGGGCGCGCTGAAGGTCAGCCATCATTTGCATCTGCGCGCTGAGCTGTGTTCGGAATCATTGGTCGAAGAGCTGGATGAGTTTCACGTGGATGACCGCGTTGGGATTGTGTCCCTGATGGATCACACGCCGGGCCAGCGTCAGTTTCGCGATCTTGCGCAGTTTGAGGACTACGTTTGCACCAAGAACGGCATGAGCCGTGAGGGATTTTCCGAATACGTGGCTTTCTTGCAGGATTTGCAGTCCAAAAACCGGGATCGGCACGAGGCGGCGGCGGTTGCAGCAGCCAAACGGTTTGGCGCGATATTGGCCAGTCATGATGACACGGACCCCGCGCATGTGCATCAAAGCCATGCCAATGGGGTGACGTTGGCCGAGTTCCCGACAACGGCAGAGGCGGCAGCAACCTGTAACGCGCTGGGGCTGGCAACAATCATCGGGGCACCCAACCTTATCCGGGGGCGATCCCACTCTGGCAATGTCGCGGCACAGACGTTGGCGCAGTCAGGTCATTTGGATATCTTGTCATCTGATTATGTCCCGGCTGCATTGCTGCTGGGGGCGGTTCAGTTGGGTGCATTGTGGGGAGATATGGCACGGGGCATTGCAACAGTGACCGCAACACCGGCCCGCGCCGCAGGGTTGGCAGATCGTGGTCAGATTGCCATTGGCCAGCGTGCCGATCTTTGTCTTTTTCACGCGGTTCACGATGTGCCCGTTGTGCGGGGCGTCTGGTCGGCAGGTCGGCGCATTTCCTGAGGCATTTTGTGGTCTTGTACCTCGCTGGCGAAACGGTCCATGGTGCGACCAAAGATACAGACGTCAGGAGCAGTGACATGACAGCGCAAAAAACAGCCCTCCGCGCCTTGGCCGGTGAAACACTGCCAACGCCGCCGATCTGGATGATGCGACAGGCAGGCCGCTATTTGCCTGAATACCGGGCCACCCGCGCCGAAGCCGGTGATTTTCTGTCACTGTGCTATAATTCAAACCTTGCGGCAGAGGTCACATTGCAGCCGATCCGGCGTTATGGGTTTGATGCCTCCATTCTGTTTGCGGATATCCTGCTGGTGCCGCAGGCCCTTGGTGCCGATTTGTGGTTTGTGACTGGTGAGGGCCCGCGCCTGTCAACGATCACAACACAAGCGGGCGTTGATGCGCTTTGTGACCCGGGCGACATACATACCCATCTTGCTCCGATTTATGAAACCGTTGGCATTTTGGCCAAGGAACTGCCTGCGGAAACCACGCTGATCGGTTTTGCCGGTGCGCCATGGACCGTCGCGACGTATATGATCGCGGGCCGGGGTACGCCGGATCAGGAACCAGCCCATGCGCTAAAAGCAGAAAACCGCCCGGTTTTTGATGCGCTGATCGACCGGATCACAGATGCGACAATTGCCTATCTGAATGCACAGATCGAAGCCGGTGCCGAGGTGGTCAAGATTTTTGACAGCTGGGCGGGGTCGCTGCAAGGGGCAGATTTTGACGCGTATTCCATCGCGCCCATGCGGCGGATTGTTGAGGGGGTAAAGGCCGTGAACCCAAAGACACCCATCATCGCCTTCCCGCGTGGTGTGGGGGAGCGTTACAAGGGGGCGCATGCCGCCATCGGGGCCGAATGTATCGCGGTTGATGATGGGGTCAGCGCAGAATGGGTGGCGGAGCATGTTCAGCCGGACGGCTGTGTGCAGGGCAACCTAAAGTCGTCGCATATGGTGACAGGTGGTGATGCGCTGGTTTCCGAAACGCGGCGCATTGTGGACGCGCTGTCAAAGGGGCCGCATATCTTTAACCTGGGCCATGGGATCACACCGGATGCAGACCCTGCAAATGTTCAGTTTATGATTGATACCGTGCGTAACGGCTAGAGCCGGGCGCGATCCGGCATCAGCTTTCCAAAAAGACCACTGCACAGCCGTCGCCAAGGGCACCTCAATGGCGATCATATCCCAAGGAGGGTCAGTGCCATTTGGCCAAAGGTGGCAGGCTCATCAAAACGGCATCGGGGTCATGGCCGGTTTCAAGGCCGAACTTGGTCCCGCGATCATAGACCAGATTGTACTCCGCATAGAGCCCCCGGTGACGCAACTGGGTGTCTTTGTCGGTCTCATCCCATGGGGTTTCACGGCGTTTGTCCGCAAGTGGCACGAAGGCAGGGAGGAAGGCAGCGCCAACATTTTTTGTCAGCTCAAAATCACTTTCCCAGTCACCAGTGTTGCGGTCATCATAGAAAATGCCACCCACACCCCGCGCGCGTTTGCGGTGTGGGATGTAAAAATAGGTGTCGGCCCAAGCCTTCAGCTCGCCGTAAAGATCAGGCCCATGGGGGTCACAGGCCTGTTTCATCTGGTCGTGAAAATGGGCGGTGTCGTCATCATATTCGATACACGGGTTCAGGTCTGCGCCGCCGCCAAACCACCAGGCATGCGGGGTCCAGAACATGCGGGTGTTCATATGCACAGCCGGGGCGTGTGGGTTTTGCATGTGGGCAACCAGAGAAATGCCAGAGGCCCAAAACCGCGGATCTTCTTTCATGCCCGGAATGCCCTTGCGTGCCGCCATCGCCATTTGCGCGCGTTCGCCAAGCTCACCATAGACGGTTGAGATATTCACCCCAACCTTTTCAAACACGCGACCGCCGCGCATAACGCTCATCTCACCTCCACCAGCATCAGAACCGTCATCGGAGGTGCGGGAGGTTTTGCGCACATCAAACCGCCCGGCGGGTTGATTCGTTTGGTGACGGTCCTCAAGGGCGGAAAAGGCGCTGACAATGTCATCACGCAGGCTGCGGAACCAGTTTGCGGCTTCGGTTTTTTCGGTCTCAAATTGATCTGTCATCGGGGCCATCATGGTTGCGTTTCAGATGTCCTAGCATGATGGGGCAGTGATGCACACGGGGTCAGCGTAGTCTTTGTGAATCAGGTCCGGGTTAATGTCTGCGTGTCGACCAGTGTAGGGGACGTTCTGGCGGCACGAACTTGCCCAAAGACGGTGAGAAATGTTGAGTTTTGGCAGCCCACGTATGATCTGCATATGTTAACTTCATGTTTTATAATAATTTATCTGGAAATACGTGATTTCCGGAATGGTGCCAACTATACTTGGAAAAAAATCTCCAATAATTGCATTGCTCTAAAATTGCCATCATTCTGGCAAATATTTATTTACCATTTCGTCCTAAATCTGTCGCAACAGCAAAGGATTTGCTATGATTGATTTGACTTTTGATTCTGCCTTGGGGAAACTGCTTAACCAGTTCTCCGTACCTATGTTTGCGTTGGACAGGTCACGCCAGAACGATACGTTTTGCTTTGTTTGTGTTAATCACGCGCTTGAGGATGCTTGGGCGCACCCCACCGACTCCATCCTTGGCAAGTCCGTTCACCAGATACTGCCCAAGATTGAGGCGGATATCGTTCATACGCGCTATACGCAATGTGTTGAACAGCGCGGCGATTTGCGGTTTCGCGACCAGTTTACGATTGGGCATGAACCAGCGATCTGGGATACAACGTTGCAGCATGTCGCGTTGAAGGATGGGGGCGACCGGGTTGTCGGGACCAGCATCAAGATGACAGAGGAAAACGCACAAGCGCATCAGGAACCCGTGCTTGATGACATCCAGTACTTTTCATCCATGGCTGATTTGCAGTTGCAAAACCTGATCAGCACCTTTGAGATTTTTCGCGACCGGGAATTGTTTTCAATCCAGAATGAGCAGCACATCGACAGACTTGCCGGGATGTGTCGCACTGTTCAGCGTGCTGTAGAAGACATCAAGAAAGTTGTGCGCAGTTCAAATGTCCAATTGAACACATCCAAGCCCCCGGCACATGGGATTAGTGCGTCAACCATGGCACAAATCAGGAGCCCGGCAGGCAGCGATACCATCGAGGCTTTGTTTGGGGACGTCACAGAAGACCTGCAGCGGTTCAGCTAAAACGAATATGTTACGGAAATTTGTTACGTATCAAAACCTCGTAACACTAATCTTGTTTCTCTACGTAGAGTGATCTAAACTCCTCTCCGATCAGAGGAGTCTTCGGATGCACGCATTTATTTGTGACGCACAGCGCACGCCCATCGGTCGGTTTGGTGGGGCCTTGTCTGCTGTGCGGCCCGATGACCTGGCGGCAGTGCCTTTGGCCGCATTAATGGCACGCAACCCGGATGTTGACTGGAGCAAGGTCGATGATATGATCCTGGGCTGCGCAAATCAGGCCGGTGAGGACAATCGCAACGTCGCGCGGATGGCGGCATTGCTTGCTGGATTGCCCGTTGATGTACCCGGTGCAACGATCAATCGATTATGCGCCTCAGGAATGGATGCAGTTGGGATGGCGGCCCGTGCGATCCGTGCAGGCGATTTTGATTTGGCGATTGCGGGTGGCGTCGAGAGTATGACGCGCGCGCCCTTTGTGATGCCAAAAGCGGAAAGTGCCTTTTCGCGCGGCAACGCGGTTTATGATACGACCATTGGCTGGCGGTTTGTGAACCCCCGGATGAAAGCGCAGTATGGCGTCGATTCCATGCCCGAAACAGCGGACAATGTTGCCGAGGAACATCATGTAAACCGCGCGGATCAGGACGCTTTTGCGCTGCGCAGCCAGCAACGTTGGGCCGCCGCAGAAGCGGCCAGAGTGTTTGCCGATGAAATCACACCCGTGACGATACCGCAGCGCAAGGGTGTGCCGGTCATCGTGACGCAAGATGAACATCCGCGTCCCAACACAACACCAGAACAATTGGCAAAACTGCGTGGCATCAACGGGGCGGAGCTGACCGTGACTGCCGGCAATGCATCTGGCGTGAACGATGGCGCGGCGGCACTGCTGATCGCGTCAGAAGCCGCTGCCAAAGATCACAACCTCACTCCCATCGCTCGTATCGTCGCCATGTCCGCGGCGGGGGTCGAGCCGCGTGTGATGGGCATTGGCCCAATCCCGGCCTGCCAGAAAGTGCTGGCACGTGTCGGCCTTCGCATCGAACAGATGGATGTGATCGAACTTAACGAAGCATTTGCAGCACAAGGTATCGCCACATTGCGCGCGTTGGGCGTGCCGGATGACGCACCGCATGTGAACGCCAATGGCGGCGCGATCGCCATCGGTCATCCGCTTGGTATGTCGGGCGCGCGGCTGGTGATGAGCGCTGCGTTGCAGTTGAAACGAACGGGTGGTCGGTATGCGCTCTGCACCATGTGTGTGGGCGTTGGCCAAGGTGTTGCCCTTATTCTTGAGCGCACATGAAACAGCTAAATCTTGAAAGGACCTGAGACACATGTATGCACAGATGATCAAGTCGACCGGTCAGGGTGTTAAATCACTTGACGAAATGGAGCCGGAGGAACGCGCCTTTCAGGAGCGGATCAATGCAGGTGGCAAGATTGAGCCGAAGGATTGGATGCCAGAGGGCTATCGCAAAAATCTGATCCGCCAGATTGGTCAGCATGCCCATTCCGAGATCGTTGGCCAATTGCCCGAGGGGAACTGGATCACCCGGGCCCCCACATTGGAACGCAAAGCGATCCTGCTGGCCAAAGTGCAGGACGAAGCCGGACATGGTTTGTATCTCTATTGCGCGGCAGAAACACTGGGCGTGACCCGCGATCAGATGACGCGCGACTTGCTGTCTGGCAAGATGAAGTATTCGTCCATTTTCAATTATCCGACCCTAACATGGGCAGATATGGGGGCCGTAGGCTGGTTGGTCGACGGTGCTGCCATCATGAACCAAGTGCCGTTGCAGCGTACATCTTATGGGCCATATGCCCGCGCGATGGTGCGGATCTGCAAAGAGGAGTCCTTTCACCAGCGGCAGGGCTTCGACATCATGATGAAGATGGCCAATGGCACGCCCGCACAGCACAAGATGGCGCAGGATGCGTTGAACCGGTTTTGGTATCCATCACTGATGATGTTTGGACCGTCAGACGCAGAATCCGTTCATTCGGCCCAGTCGATGGCCTGGAAAATCAAGATGAATTCCAATGATGAGCTGCGCCAGAAGTTCGTCGATTTGACCGCGCCGCAGGCCGAATACCTTGGCCTGACCATTCCTGACGACAAACTGAAATTCAACGAAGAGACAGGCCACTACGACTTTTCAGAACCGGATTGGGATGAGTTTTTTGACGTGCTGCGGGGCAATGGGCCGTGCAACACCGAACGTCTTGCCGCGCGTAACAAGGCCTGGGAGGACGGGCGTTGGGTGCGTGAAGGCCTGCTTGCGCATGCCGAGAAAAAGCGCAGTGCCAAGATGGCGGCGGAGTGACGGATATGACCACTTCCAAAACAGAATGGCCGCTTTGGGAAATCTTCATTCGGGGACAACACGGGTTAAGCCACCGACATGTGGGCAGCTTGCATGCGGCAGATGCTGAAATGGCGATCAAGAATGCACGCGATGTATACACCCGCCGCAATGAAGGCGTCAGTATCTGGGCGGTTGAGGCGATCAACATTGCCGCCTCATCACCCGAGGAAAAGGGCCAATTGTACGAGCCGTCCAATGACAAGGTATATCGCCACCCCACGTTCTTCGACATACCGGACGAAGTGGGGGCGATGTGAACGACCCGCTTTTCGAATTTTGTTGTCGCATGGGGGACAACACGTTGGTGCTTGGCCATCGCGTGTCAGAATGGTGTGGCGTTGCGCCCGTTATCGAAGAAGACATTGCGCTGGCCAATATTGCGCTTGATCTGATTGGGCAAACGCAGCTGTGGCTTGGGCTGGCTGGCGAGGTAGAGGATGCCGGGCGTGACGCCGACGCGCTCGCCTTTCACCGCGACGTCTGGGACTTTCGCAATCTGTTATTGGTTGAGCAACCCAACGGTGATTTTGGCCAGACCATGATGCGGCAATTCCTGTTTGATGGCTGGCATCTGGCAATGCTCAAGGGGCTTATGACCTCGTCACATGACCAGATTGCGGCCATTGCGGAGAAGTCGGTTAAGGAAGTCACCTATCATATGGAGCGGTCATCGGACACGGTGATCGGCTTGGGGGATGGCACGGAGGAAAGCCACAAGCGGATGCAGGACGCGCTGAACGTGCTGTGGCCCTACGCAGGCGAGATGTTTGTGAGCGATAATGTTGATGCGGCTATGGTTGAAGCAGGTATCGCCCCTGATCCTGCTGCCTTGCGCGCTGGGTTTGAAGCGTTGCTGGCAGACGTGCTGGGTGCTGCGACCTTGGTGCGGCCAGAGGATGATTTTGCCCACAAAGGTGGCAAAAATGGTGTGCGGCACAGCGAGCATCTGGGGCATATGCTGACCAACATGCAGTGGCTGCAACGGGCCTATCCGGACGCCACATGGTAGTCGATAAAACTTCGTTAGAGACGATATGGGCGTGGCTTGACCAGGTGCCCGACCCCGAAATCCCGGTTATATCGCTGACGGACCTTGGGATCATTCGCGATGTTGCCTGGCAAGGTGACACGCTGGAAATCACGGTGACACCAACCTATTCGGGATGCCCGGCCACCAGCATTATCAATCTGGATATTGAAACAGCGTTGCGCGCGCGGGGCATCAAAAAACTGTCTCTAAAGCGGCAACTTTCGCCTGCTTGGACGACAGACTGGTTGTCTGATGCAGGCCGGAAAAAGCTCGAAAACTATGGCATTGCCCCCCCGCAACCGGCGGGCGGGCCGCAGCATTGCCCGCATTGCAAATCGCCAGCAGTTGAAAAGATCAGCCAGTTCGGATCAACCCCGTGCAAGGCGCAATGGCGCTGTACCGCCTGTCTGGAACCATTCGACTATTTCAAATGCATTTGAGACCTTTATGAGCCCGTTCCATCCGCTAACTGTCACACACATTCACCGCACCATCCGCGATGCTGTTGTCTTGACGCTGAAGCCTGAAAACCCAGACCTGTTTTCATTTGTGCAGGGACAGTATCTCACCTTCAAGCAAGACTTTGACGGGATAGAATTGCGGCGCAATTACTCCATCTGTGCGGGCCTTGATGATGGGGTGTTGCAGGTCGGGATAAAGCGGGTCGATGGCGGGGCATTTTCGACCTTTGCCAACACGGATCTTGCGGTGGGCGACACGCTCTATGCTATGCAGCCGCAGGGTAAGTTCCACACGAAAATAGAGCCTAATAAAGCCAAAAACTATCTGGGCTTTGCCGGTGGCTCAGGGATCACGCCGGTTCTGTCCATTCTCAAAACGGTTTTGAAACGCGAGCCCGACAGCACATTCACGTTGGTCTATGCGAACCGTGCGGTGAACACGATTATGTTCCGGGAGGAGCTTGAAGACCTCAAAAACCAATACATGGGTCGGCTGACGATCATTCACATGCTGGAATCCGGTCAGGACATTGACCTGTTTACCGGTCGGGTCGATCAGGCCAAGTGTGAGGCGCTTTTTCAGCAATGGATTGACGTTTCGTCTGTGACAACCACGTTTATCTGCGGACCAGAGCCGATGATGCTGGCGATTGTGGACAGCCTTAAAAGCCACGGATTAGAGACGGATCAGATCAAGTTTGAACTGTTTAGCGAAAGCCAGCAGGGCCAGCTTGCCAAACAAGAAATCGCAGAACGTGCGCAGGGGCAGGCGGGCACCGCGCTCACCGTGATTATTGAGGGCGCAGAACGATCATTTGAAATGTCCAAAGGGCAATCGGTGCTGGATGCGGCGCTTGAAAATGGTCAGGACGCCCCGTTTGCCTGTAAGGCCGGGGTTTGCTCCACCTGTATGTGCAAGGTTCTGGAGGGAGAGGTTGAGATGCTCTCAAACCACGCGCTTGAGGATTACGAGGTTGAGCGGGGTTATGTGTTGAGCTGTCAGTCATATCCGCTCACCGATACATTGGTTGTGGATTACGACACGCACTAGGGGGCTGTTATGCTGGACGTTTCGAGTTTTGTAGCCGGTCAATGGGTCGCGCCGGGGGCAGGCGCGCGCAACATCGCCAGCGCCATTACAGGTGATGTGATCGCACAGGCGGGCAATGATGCACTGGATGTGCAGATGATGTTGGACCATGCGCGCAACGTGGGTGGCCCGACCTTGCGCAAGATGACCTTTCATGACCGTGCGCGGATGTTGAAAGCGCTCGCAGTCGATCTGATGCAGCACAAGCAGGCGCTGTATGACCTGAGTTATGATACTGGCGCAACGCTCAGTGATCACAAGATCGACGTGGATGGGGGCATTGGCACGATGCTGGTGTTTGCCTCAAAAGGGCGTCGCGAGATGCCCGATGCGCAGGTGTACCTTGACGGTGCGCCGGAACAGCTGGGCCGGGATGGTCAGTTTTCTGGCCGTCATATCTGCACGCCGTTGCAGGGCGTCGCGGTCCATATCAATGCGTTTAACTTTCCCGTCTGGGGCATGTTGGAAAAACTTGCGCCAACGCTGTTGGCTGGTGTGCCCGCGATTGTGAAACCTGCGACAGCTACCTGTTACGTGACGGAGGCCTGTGTGCGCCTGATGCTGGCCTCTGACCTGTTGCCTGCCGGCGCGTTGCAGCTGGTCAGCGGTGGGTTGCGCGACATGCTGGATCATTTGGACCTGCAAGATGCCGTTGCCTTTACCGGCTCTGCTCAGACTGCAGGCACGTTGCGTAGCAATCCAAAGCTGCTGGAACGCTCCGTGCGGTTTGCGTCTGAACAGGACAGTTTGAACGCCAGTGTCCTTGGGCCTGACGCCACACCAGGCACGCCGGAATTTGATTTGTTTGTCAAAGAGGTTCAGCGCGAGATGACCGCAAAGGCGGGGCAGAAATGCACAGCCATCCGTCGGATCATGGCACCTGTGGCCCTATTAGAGCCTGTTATTGATGCCTTAAAGGCGCGGCTGGCAAAGACAGTTATCGGTGATCCGCGCATGGAGGCGACCCGGATGGGTGCCTTGGTATCCGCAAGTCAAAAACGTGATGTTCTGGAAAAGGCCGCGTTGATCGGGGCGGAAGCAGAATGTGTTTTTGGCGATCAGGAAAATTTTACAGTTACGGGTGCGGACAAAGACAAAGGCGCGTTTGTTTCCCCGATGTTGTTTCACTGCGCGGCCCCTGATCTGGCAGAGCGGGTACACGACACGGAGGCCTTTGGCCCAGTTTCCACCATCATGCCCTATCGCGATCTGCCCCACGCCATCAGCTTGCTGAACAAAGGCAAGGGGTCATTGGTGGCTTCTGTCATTACCAACGACGGCGATGTGGCGCGCGAAATCACCCTTGGCGCGGCGGCGTATCACGGCAGGCTCTATTTCAATAACCGTCAGTCGATGGGCGAGGCGACGGGCCACGGCTCCCCCTTGCCGCATATGGTGCATGGTGGGCCGGGCCGTGCCGGTGGTGGGGAAGAACTGGGCGGCATTCGCGGCGTCATGCATTACATGCAACGTACCGCGGTACAGGGCAGCCCCGACATTTTGACAGCGATTGGCCAACAATGGGTGCCGGGCGCGCAAGAAATCACAGATCGCGATCATCCCTTTACCCGGACCTTCCATGAGGTCGACCTAGGCGAGACTTTTTACTCCAAGGCGCGCGAAATCACCTTGGAGGACATCGAGACCTTTGCCCATTTCACCGGCGACACATTCTATGCCCATATGGATGAGGAGCCCGCCAAGGCCAATCCGTTTTTTCCAGGGCGGGTGGCGCACGGGTATCTGTTGCTCAGTTTCGCCGCCGGGTTGTTTGTGCAACCTGATCCCGGGCCCGTGTTGGCAAACACAGGGCTGGATAATTTGCGTTTTATGGCACCAGTCGCGGCGGGGGACAGCATCAAGGTGCGGTTGAGTGTCAAACACAAGACGCCTCGCAATGAGGAATGTGGTGAGGTACGTTGGCACGTGACCCTGACAAACCAGAATGATGAGGTTGCAGCGGAATACGAGCTGCTGACGATGAATGCCTACGCCTGATATCACCACGCTTACGGCGGACCTGCGCGTTTTGGGTGGCCAGCGGGTGTGGTCCCTTATGACGTCCTTGTTTGGCGATTTGGCGCAGGGGCCGGGGGATGAAATCGACGGGCCTGTGTTGTCCGCGATCATGACCGTGCTGGAGGTCAAGCCAGAGGCCGCGCGCGTGGCGCTTCATCGACTGCGCAATGATGGGTGGGTGACGTCGGTGAAATCCGGGCGGATCAGTCGGCACAGTCTTACCGCAAAAGGGCGCTGCGAAAGTGTTGCTGCCAGCCCCCGGATTTATGCGCAACCTCACGCGGGGCCAGCTGGCTGGCAGCTGGTTATGCTGGAAACGGCAGAGGGGCAGGCCGCGATGCGTGACATCGGCTTTGAGCAGGTGCTGCCGCGTGTCTTTATCGGGCCTGCTGCAGTCACCGCACCCTCTGGCGCGCTTGCCTTGCCTGGGGGCACTGCGCCAAGCTGGCTGATGGCGCAAATTCTGCCGGGAAATATCGCTGGTGATTACGCAAAGCTGCACCAATCCTTAAACATTCTGTCCCAGAACCTGCCTGACCCACAGGGGTTAAGGCCGCTGGATGTTGCCGTGTTGCGTTGTTTGGTTGTGCACAATTGGCGGCGGTTGGTGTTGCGGCATGCGCCGCTGCCACGTGGCTTGGTCGCTGAGAACACTGCGCTTCATCAGTGTCACGTGATTGTTGCTGAGATTTTGGCACGTTTCCCGCGGCCTGCCCTGACCAGTATTGCGCAAGATTAGGCCAAGGCATAACCACGGCTTTCTTAAGCGCGGCAAGCGAGATATAGGAAAGCCCATGACAAATACGCTTTATCAAAATGATCTGCCGGATGACCTTGATCTGGGGCCCGTTGTGGCGATCGACTGTGAGACCATGGGCCTGAACCCGCACCGTGACCGGTTGTGCGTGATTCAACTGTCTGGTGGGGATGGCAATGCGCATCTGGTGCAGGTGGCCCTTGGCCAGACTGCCGCGCCAAACCTTTGCGCGTTGTTGGAAAATCCAGACGTGCTCAAGCTGTTTCATTTTGGGCGCTTTGACATTGCGGCGATGTTCAATGCCTTTGGCGCGCTGACGGCACCCGTCTATTGCACCAAGATCGCCAGCCGTCTGGTGCGTACCTATACGGACCGTCATGGGTTGGCAAAACTGTTGCAAGAGCTGTTGCAGATCGACATTTCAAAGCAGCAACAATCAAGCGATTGGGGTGCCGAGGCATTGACCAATGCGCAGATGGAATATGCCGCGTCTGACGTGCTTTATCTTCATCAACTGCGCGATAAGCTGAACGAGATGTTGGTGCGCGAGGGCCGTATGGAACTTGCACAGACCTGTTTTGATTTCCTGCCCACACGGGCGCGGCTGGATTTGATGGGCTGGCCAGACACAGATATATTTGCACATTCATGAGCACGCCGTTTCTTGATACTGCACGGCGGGTGATCCGAACGGAGGCAGATGCGCTGACGTCTCTGGCGGATAGTCTTGATCCGCGGTTCCGGGATGCGATTGATCTGATGATTGCCTGCAAAGGGCGTGTGATCGTCAGCGGAATCGGTAAATCTGGGCATGTTGCCAACAAAATTGCTGCCACGCTTGCCAGCACCGGCACACCTGCCCAGTTTGTGCACCCGGCAGAGGCCAGCCATGGTGATCTTGGTATGATCACCCAAGATGATCTGGTGCTGGCGATCTCCAATTCAGGTGAGGCCCCGGAGCTTGCCAATCTGCTGATCTATTCGCGACGGTTTTCGATCCCCTTGGTTGGCATCACCAGTCGGCCCGGCAGTGCGCTGGGCACGCAGTCAGACGTGGTTTTGCAACTGCCAGAGGTGACGGAGGCTTGCGGCACCGGGGTTGTGCCCACCAGTTCCACCACGATGACGCTTGCGATGGGCGATGCGCTTGCGGTGGCCCTGATGGAAAACCGCGCCTTTACCGCAGAGAACTTTCGCAAGTTTCATCCCGGTGGCAAATTGGGTGCACGTCTAAGTCTGGTTTCCGATCTGATGCATGTGGGGGATGCGATGCCATTGGTGCCATTGGCGGCCCCCATGTCGGATGTTTTGGCCGAAATCAGCCATAAGGGTTTTGGTGTGACGGCTGTGGTGGATGGCGCCGGGCATCTTGCGGGGATTATCACCAATGGTGATCTCAACCGGCACATGGACAGATTGTCCAAATCTCTGGCACAGGATGTAATGACGACGGGTGCTGTGACAATTACCCCTGATGCATTGGCGGAAAAAGCGGTTGGCATCATGAACACGCGCAAAATCACCTGTCTTGTCGTTGTTGCGCCTGAAAACGCTACGGTGCCAGTTGGTATCTTGCATTTGCACGATTGCCTTCGGGTTGGACTGGGGTGAGCACGATGGCATCAGACCGCTATTCCCGGTTGGTCTCGTGGCTCAAGGTGTTGTTTCCATTGATGGCATTGGGCATTCTTTCTACCTTGTTCCTGTTGTCCCGGGCCATTGATCCGGAGGCGCAGATCCCCTTTGCGGACAAAGAAATTCAGGACCGATTGCGCGATCAACAGGTAACCGGACCGTTTTTTACGGGCACCACGGTAGATGGCGACCAAATCATGTTTTCAGCGGAAAAGCTGACCACACCAGACGGACAGATCGCTGCCAATGAGGCAGAAACCATCAAAGCCGTTGTTGACGTGGCCCAGGGGACAACCATCACCCTGACGGCCGCGCGCGCCCTGTTTGATGTGGCAAAAGACCATGCGGAGTTGACCGGTGATGTTCTGATCGAGACCTCGACGGGGTATCGTCTTTCGTCCGATTTGCTGACCTCTGCGATGTCGTCGCTAAGCCTGACGTCCCCCGGGCCAGTGGTTGGAAACACGCCAGCAGGTATATTAAATGCAGGCAGTATGACGTTGAGCGCACCAAAAGACGGTGCTCCCCCCCAATTGATTTTCACAAATGGTGTGAAACTGGTATACAGGCCCAAACCTTAGAAAAGAGTGACTGTTGTGACATATCTGCGATTTCTGGTACTTCCCTTGTTGCTGCTTGGTTTGGCGGGTCCTGTTCTTGCCCAAGGCACAAACGTTGCCTTTGGCACCATTCGACAGGATACAGACCAACCCGTTGAAGTTACGGCAGATAATTTGGCTGTGGATCAGGCCACAGGTACAGCAACTTTCAAGGGTAACGTTGTTATCGGCCAGGGAGACATGCGCCTGTCAGCGGCACAGGTAAAAGTTGTCTATCGCGCAGCGGGTCAAGGCATTCAACGGCTTGAGGCGACGGGCGGCGTAACGCTGGTTTCCGGGCCTGATGCGGCAGAAGCGGAACGTGCAGATTACGACATTGATGATGGCACGATTGTGATGACCGGCAATGTTTTGCTGGCACAGGGGTCAAGTGCCCTCAGTGCTGATCGCATGTCTGTCCGTCTTTCTGACGGAACAGCACAAATGTCCGGGCGGGTAAAAACCATTTTACAGACCGGTGGCGACAACTGATGAGCGTGCCGCCAAAGCTCAGGATTGCTGGCGGTGACGCCGGCCTCAAAATCTCGCATTTGCGAAAGTCCTATCGCAAAAAGACAGTGATTCGCGATTTTTCGATGGACCTGTCACGGGGTGAGGTTGTTGCCTTGCTGGGGCCAAACGGATCCGGCAAAACGACAACCTTTTATGCGATTGCTGGCCTTGTCACGCCCGAAGGGGGCAGTGTTATGGTGGACGGCAAGGATGTCACCATCCTACCCATGTATCGCCGCGCGCAGCTGGGCATCGGGTATCTGCCGCAGGAGATGAGCATTTTTCGCGGCCTTAGTGTGCAGGATAATATTTCTGCCATTCTCGATATCGCAGTGGCGGATCGTCACAAGCGCCGTGAACGGCTTGAAGAACTGCTGTCTGAATTTTCCATTGAACATCTGCGGCGTGCATCGGCTTTGGCGCTATCGGGCGGTGAACGGCGACGTGTCGAAATTGCGCGATGTCTGGCTGCGGACCCGCGGTATCTGTTGCTGGATGAACCCTTCGCCGGGGTTGATCCGATCTCTGTTGGCGACATTCGACACTTGGTTGCAGATCTGAAGAACCGCGGGATCGGCGTGTTGATTACAGATCACAACGTGCGCGAAACACTCGAAATCGTGGACCGTGCCTATATCCTGCATGAGGGTAAAGTTCTGATGTCCGGCACCCCCGATGAGGTGGTGCAGAATGAGAATGTGCGGCGGGTTTACCTCGGGGACAACTTCCGCATTTCGTAACAATTTTAACTAGTTGTGATTTTCCGTTAGCCCCAAAATCGACCGTCACCATTGACTTTTGTACGAATTCTTGGCCAGATCAGGGTATGGCATCACTGCGTTCCTGCTTGACCCTGTACCGGCCTTTTCCTCAAGGCATGCACAAAAACAAGCTATGCGCAGCGCCATTTTCCCGCATCTGAACACCGTCTCGTCCGCTGTTGCGGGCGCGTTGTTGGTGTCCAGGTTCATACAATGAAGGAGTATTTATGCGGTATCAAATCAGCGGCAAACAGATCGATATCGGTGAAGCATTGCAAACCCACGTCAAAACTGAACTGGGTAACGCAGTTGAAAAATACGCAGAGCGTCCAACTGACGCGACAGTGGTATTTTCAAAGTCGGGTCATGAATTTGTCTGCGAGGCGACCGTACATCTTTCCACTGGCCTAACGGCATCTGCAAAGGCGCATGACCCTGATATCTATGGATCATTTGATGCGTGTTCGGAAAAAATGGAGAAGCAACTGCGAAGGTACAAGCGTCGTCTGAAAGATCATCACAAGGACCGTGTCGAACCTGTTGAACTTTTGGGCGCGTCCTCTTATATCCTCGCATCACAAGACGACTCAACCGTGCAGGAACCTGAAACCCTCCAACCGATGATCATTGCTGAAATGCAGACAAAGATTGCGACTTTGTCTGTAGGAGAAGCCGTGATGCAGATGGAGTTATCGGGCCAACCTGTGTTATTGTTTCGAAAAGAAGGTAGTGACCAAGGGCTGAACGCCGTGTATCGCCGCGACGACGGCAACATTGGCTGGATCGACCCTTCATAGATTTAACGGGCCATTTTTCGCCCAACAAAGCAAGGCAGGCATCATGGACTTTGCAACAATCCTCAACGCGGATGCCGTCAAGATTTTGACGTCGGCTTCCAGTAAAAAGCGTTTGATGCAGGATATTGGTGATCTGGTTGGCCAGGCCTATGATCTTGACGCGGAGTCTGTCGTTGAGGCGCTGATCACGCGTGAGGCTTTGGGCCCGACGGGTGTGGGCCATGGTGTGGCCCTGCCCCATGCCCGTCTTGATGGTCTTGACCGTGTTGTGGGTGCGTTTGTGCTGCTCGATAAACCAATCGACTTTGATTCAGTCGATCGTCAACCCGTTGATGTTGCATTTGCCTTGTTCGCGCCAAAAGATGCAGGTGTTGAACACCTCAAGGCGCTGGCCTTGGTCAGCCGCACGTTGCGGGATTCGTCAATTTGCAACAAGTTGCGGACAAACCCGGACGCCGGGACAATCTATGCCATCCTGACCGAAGAGCGCGCCACGCAGGCCGCCTAAACCCCGCGAAAATCATGACAATCAGCGCCATTTGGTAAAGCCAAAGGTGACATAATCACGCATGTAGGCATCTGCCCCCAATATTTCGATTTCATCATCGTAGATATCAGCCAGACCATAAGGTTGTGAGGGTTCGCCCGCCCCGACGTCTGGCACCAAATCAACTCCGACATCTCGTGCGAGCGCATGTAATTCAGCGTTCAGATCATCCTCTCGGATAATTCGATCTGGCAGGGTGAGTTCACCAAACCCCTGCAATGACTGCGCTTGTGTGCACCAGGACGCATCAACCCGCAGCGCAGTTTGCCCGGATAGGTTCCCTTTGAGAAACCTGAGAAACGCGGCAAATGCGGTATGATGTGCCGCCTTGTCGTACTGTGCGTCTGGTCCATCGTGGGGCAGGGGCATTTTATACCGGCGTATCATCGTATTGCGCAATTGTGTGTAACTGCCGCCGCCGGTGGTCAGGATGTGGCGGCAAAACGCATCATGCGCGCGCAAAATCGGGTGGCGCAGCACCGTAAAACTGCGATGCCCGGGGTGTTTGCGCTTCCACTGCCGCAAGTTCTTTTGTGTCATCTTGGTCTGGAGATCGCTGCGCGTGACACCATCAAGGGCGGCCAGCCAATCCAACACCTGTTTCTGTGGCCCGGAGCGCAGGGGCAGGAACAGCAAGGGCGCGTGTGCAGCAACCACATAAGACGGCACATTGGGTCCGCGACGGGGCTCAAAATTTGGTGTCCGGGTCAGGTCAAAACGATCCAGCCGCGCAAGGGATGACAGCATGTCGTCATAGTTGCTGACCTTGCTGGAAATCGGGCTGGGGTTTTGCTTTTTCAGCTTTTTATCCAGTCCTTCCAGCACCTCGTCAACGCCAAGGTATTTGGCAAGACCGTTCATGACCTCAACGCTTTGCAGGTCTTCATAGGCCACGTAAAACGCCGTCTGCCCGGAGGTTTGCAAGCGGTTTAGCAGTGTCACCTGAAACTGCTGTAGGGCATTAAGATGCGCGGTAAACTCTCTTTCATCAAATTTTGCCTGTGCGGCCTTGTGCGCCTTCATGTCGGTCAGTTTCCACTGACCCGTGGACTGTGCAATTTTCCAGCTCACATAGCTTTCGACGGGGTTACGGGTCAGGATGATTTTGGCGCAGCGGCTGTCGCTCATGATTGCATCAAAAACACGTGGATCATGGTCATGGAAATACCGAAATCCACTTAACCGGGCAGTATTGCCCTTTATCGCATTCAGCAACTGCTGCGGGTCTTGATCGCGGGTTTTCAGATCAACGCCAAAGATGGGGTCATTGTTGGGATATCCGATGAAATGTGGGTTAAAAGCCTCCCCATGACAATTGATGCCCTGAAAAGCATTCAGGTTTGCCTCCAGAAAATTGGAGCCGGTGCGCATCTCTGCGAACACCACAAAACTGTCGAACTTGTCCGTCATGCTCTAGCGCACCAAATAGGGTTTACGGGGTTGTTTCGGCAAATCGTCAAGGCCCCGTTCTGTTGGAAAATCGCCCATGAGATAAGGATGCATGCCCTGATTTTTCAAGTTTTGCAGGAACTGACCAAACCCCATCAGATCAACCATCTTGGGTGCCTCGGCCAACCGGCGCAGTTTTGTACGGCCAATTTCGTCCAAAATCCCCTGTAGCGGTTCCATCGGAGCCTCAATAAATTCCGCCATGGTCCAGATACGCACGCGCGCCTTTGTGTGGGGTGCCCGCAGCACATCCATGTGTTCGCTTTCGATTTTTTGCAGGTGGGCAGCCGTACGCCGAATTTCAGAGAAGTCGAGGTTTGACTTAAAAAGCGGCACAGCCCAGGCACCGGTGATGACAGAAACCTGCGCATTGGGGTCTTTTGCAATGCGCCAATTCACATCCTGATTGTCCTCAGGCCCAAATTGAAAACACTGCCGTTCCCCCCGAGTGTTCCATATCAGATTGGCCAGAAACCCCTTGCTGTTATAGTCGCGCAGGATGGCCGAATCTGACAGGGCACCATTGATAGCCGGCTGATTGTCAGCGTAATGCGCTTTGTCAGGCGCGTACAAATGCCCATGCACCCGCGCGCCTGTGGCTTTGGTCAACCAGGGTTCGAAGTTTTCAAACAGTTCCGTAAACCCCTGGAACATAGAGTAGGGGGCTGCCGTTACACCATTTTCCCAATCTTCATTAGGGAAACGGCTTTGCATATACAGGCCCGAACGGCCGCGTGTGCGGCGCTCCACCGCTTTGGCGAAAATACGGTCGATCTTGCCGGGGTTTGGTTCCGTGCGTTTCATCGCGGCGGCGGCATCTGTCAAAAACGCCTCATACAGGCGGTCCGCATGTGGCCAGATTTTGCGCGCAACAAAACAATCTGATCTGCGCAGGAGCTGCAGATGGTCGTCGTAGAAAATGTGCGGTTTGCCCTGAAAATCGAATTTGGACAGTGTCAAGGAACGGCTTTCGATGTTGGTGGAATACAGCCGAGCAAGGGTTTGAAAATAGCTTTCATCCGGTATCCAGACATGGCGAAAAAAGCGATCATAGGTCGCCCGCACCGGGTCTTGCAGAATGGCGGACAAGGTACGCCGGGACAGGCACCACCATTGCGACCCCATGTGGGGTATGATCCCATTGGGCATCTTGCGTTTGAGCCTGAGTGTGCGTTGCACCTCGACAATGCGGTCAAAAAGAAAGCGGTTCCTTTTCCAGGATACCGGAAAGCGTAACGTAAAACGTTCTTCATCCAGGCCGCCAACGGTCCAGGGCACATCAGCGGTTGTCGCGCTTTCGATAAAATCTGTTTGGGGGCGGTCGGCAAGGTAGCCGATCAATTCTTCAACCGGGCGCAAGGGCAGGCAGGAACCGGATGCCAGATAAACATGCCGCACGTTGGGAAATTCGGCCAGCATCATTTCTGATCCGGTTTGGGAGGCCGCAACGATGCCCCATGTGCCCCATTCGCACCTGAACCGGTCACAAAATGCGACGTCTCTGAGGTTAGATAACGTTCTGACAAACTGGTCATAGGTTGCGCGCGGTACTGATTTATCAACATGGATGACCACCGGGCATCCCGCCGCGGACCAGTGCCGTGCAACCTGTTCTGCGCGGCCCAATGCCGTGTGCACCAGCATGACAATGCCAACCGTGCTCATGCCCAATTGCCTTTGGACATTAGCCCCAGAATCTCCAGCTGGCGCCAGTTGATGTATCGCTCAGACCATTTGCACCACAGCTGTGGGTCATCTTTTAGCCGCTCAACATAGGCCTTGTATTCAACCGATGCGGCATAGTGTTGGCCACGTTCCAGCTCTTCTGATGCTTTGGCCCCAAAGGTATCCAAAAATTTGGCATGCAGCAGCACGCCACTGGCTTTTTCGCCGCCCCATTCGTCATAGACATGGTTTAACCCGCGTGGCAGCAGCATATGGGTCGAACTGACATAGGCGTATCGTTTGTCCCATTTCACCAGTGGAATTTTGTTGAGAGCTGGTGCCTTTTCAGGAGCTTCAGAGAAAAATTCGCGCGACCGGGGGCCGCCCTGAATCCACAAGCTGGTGTACCGCTTATTGCGCGAAATGGTGTAATTGCCACTGTCAAACCACGCCGCGATGTCCATTGGGTTCTGGCCTGCCTGATAGGGCTGCGCATCAAGGCGGCCCTTTGGATACATGTCCAGTAACATTGCGGAAAAAGACTTGATCGAGGAGGCATCAAGCCAATCGGTCAAGGCGCGCAGGGGGCGCGTATCACAGAACGGGTAGACCAGAAATTCGTCTGGATCGACGGTTAACGCCCAATGGCCATGGGCGTATTTCATCTGCAACCAGTTCAACCAATCCACCCCAAAGCGCGCGCGTTTGTAACTCGCTTTGGCGGACCAGACGGAGCAATCCGGTTGGTCCGCCAAATATTCTGTAGAACCATCATCGCTGTCATTGTCTACGAAAAAGAAATGACCAATCCCCATGCTGCGATAGTAGTCAAGAAAGTAGGGTAAGCGGATGTTTTCATTGCGCTGGGTACAGAACAAAAACAGGTCATCGGGTTTGATCAATTTGGTGCGGTTTGCAATGAGCTTTAGCTCACGGCGTTTGCGAAACGCGCGAATGCGCCAGCGCTTCCGCTGGAGCCTTAGCCGATATGATTGGATAAATCCCAAATTCGTCCTCTACCTACGTGTTTCGCGCCACTTTTGCCTCGCAGTATCATTTTAACCTTAACACGATCTTGAAATGATCGCTCCAAGTAGGTCCAATGAATGTTATGCGGTTTTGCTCATCTGGCGGGTTGTTCGCCCACGCCTTGATCGTACTTTCCCACAATAATTGGTCTGATACCGAAGCGTAAACGGGTTTATCCTGCAAAAACTCTCTGAATACCGGCAAATCGTTGCATAAAACACGCGCTCCGAGGGTCAGGGCCTCTAGCGGAGGTAGACCAAAACCTTCGACATGGCTGGGGAACAGCACACCGGTGCTGTTTTTGACCAAGGCGGCAAGTGCGGCATCTTCCAGATTTGGCAGTTCTTTTACCGGGCTGTCAGAAGGCAGCGCGTCTAATTTGGCAAAGACCGCCGCGTTGTTCCATCCCCGTGCGCCGCAGATCAGCAAGGGGGGCGCCGTTGGCCCCATCTGATCCCAAAGATCCAACAGAAAGGCATGATTTTTGCGCGGCTCAAGGGTGCCGACCGTCACAAAATACGGCTGCACAGGGGGTAGTCCGACAGGCAGGGCGGCGGAGTTAGGTTTGGGTGTGATTGTTCCTAAATGCGCAACAATCGCCGGGGGCACACGCCCCATGGACTGCATAATGGTTTCAGCGTTTTGTCGGGTGTCATCGGAGTTATAGATCACGCGGTCAGCTCTTGCGCTGACGCGGTGCAGCTTGGCGCGAAAGGTCTCTGCGGTGTCGGCGCGTTGGAACTGCGGATGGGTCAGGGGAATCACATCATGGATCAGCACATGCACGTGCCCACTTGCCCCTTTGACCGCGTCAAAAACACGGGTTGTCAGGTTGCTGTGACCCACGTTGAAATAGTCAAACCCACCCGTCAGGTATTGCGCCAGCATCGCGGGCAGTCGTCCCCGCCGTGCACGGGCCACAGTGCGTTTGCGCAGATCGCTTTCGGCCTGCCGAATGGTCTGCGCGCGCGGTTTGCCAAGACGTGACAGCATATCGGCTTTGCCCCAGGGGGTTACCCCGTTCAGACGATCCAGAAAGGCGGACATGCCTGCGCGGTCCAGCAACAGATACCCCAAAGGCGTGCGAATAAGAGCAAAGGTGGTCACATCCTCTGCCAGAAACTGTGTCAGATAGGCGTGTTCAACCCGATCAATGCCTGTGGCACCCCGGTCTGCGCGTCGCAGGCTGCGGGTCAGATCAAGCAGCCGCGCCCGTGCCATATTAGGCGTCGTAATGGCCGGTCTGATGCCATCTCCATGCGTCTGTGATCATCTGTTTGAGCGTGGAGCGGTGTGGTTTCCAGCCCAGTTCATTGACCGCACGTGACGAGCCTGAAACCAGCTTGGTGCAATCTCCGGCACGGCGAGGGCCCTCCGCGTAGGGCACCGGTCGGTTGGTTACCGTTTGGCTGTGCTCAATCACCTCGCGCACTGAAAACCCGGCCCCTGTGCCCAGGTTGAACACCCGGCTTTGTTTGCCCTCTTGCAGCCATTTCAGACCCAAAACATGGGCATCTACCAAGTCGCAGACATGCACATAGTCACGGATGCAGGTGCCATCCGGCGTGTTGTAATCCGTGCCAAAGATGGTCAGCGCATCACGTTTCCCGTCAATTGCGTCCAGCATCAGGGGGATCAGATGCGTCTCAGGCTGGTGAAATTCGCCAACCTCCCCGTCAGGGTCTGCACCTGCGACGTTAAAGTATCGAAAGATGACATGCCGCAGCCCGTCGGAACCCTGGAAGTCGCGCAGGATGTCTTCGATTGCGCGTTTGGAGGCACCGTAGGCGTTGATAGGTATCTGTGCGGAGTCCTCGTCCAGAATGACATTGTCCTGATCACCATGCGTGGCGCAGGTGGAGGAGAACACAAAGTTCGGACAGTTTGCGGCAACGGCTGCTTCGATCAGGTTAAGGGACCCCATGACATTGTTACGCCAGTATTTGCCGGGCACAGACATGCTTTCACCAACTTGGCTGAGGGCAGCAAAATGCATGACAGCGATGGGTGCGTATTGGGCAAAGACCTGATCAATGCGGGGCCTGTCCAGCAAATCGCCCTTTTCGAACGGGCCGAATTTGACGGCATCCTGCCAACCGGTCACCAGATTATCAAAGGTGATGGGCGTGAACCCGGCATGAGAGAGCGCCTTGCAGGCGTGCGAGCCGATATATCCCGCGCCGCCTGTGACAAGAACGTTACTCATCCCGCCATCGCCTCCTGAAGGTGCGTTATTGTGCTGCCTTGTCCACCTGCATCAGGCTGTGGAGATAGCTGTGCAGATCATCGCGCAAGTCTTCGCGGGCCAGGCCAAAGGCGACAGTCGCCTGCAAGAACCCGGATTTGGAGCCACAATCAAACCGCTGACCTTTGAAGCGATAGCCATAGACGTTGCCATTTTGCTCAATGTCGCGGGCAATTGCGTCGGTCAATTGGATCTCACCGCCAGATCCGGATTTGATCTGGTTCAGGTTGCGTAGCACGGAAGGTTCCAAAATATAACGTCCGATCACCGCCAGATTCGAAGGTGATTCGTCGGCTTTTGGTTTCTCAACCATGCCTTTGACCTTAACCATCTGGCCCATGTCTTCTTCGATGTCGAGCATCCCGTAGGAAGATGCTTTTTCGGGCTCAACTTCCATGGCGGCAACCATGTTGCCCCCGGTCTCTGCATGTGCTTCTACCATCTGTTGCAGGCAGGGTGTTTCGGCGGCAATGACGTCGTCGGGCAACATCACGGCAAAAGGTTCGTTGGCGATCAGACGACGTGCACACCATACAGCATGGCCCAGACCAAGCGCTTTGTGCTGGCGGATATAAGCAATCGCACCGCTTTCCATATTGGTGTTTTGAAGGGTTTCAAGAAGTTGATCCTTGCCCTTTTTCCGCAACAGATGTTCGAGCTGTGGCGCGTGATCAAAGTAGTCCTCAAGCGCACCTTTGCCGCGTGAAGTGACAAAAATGAACTCCTTGATGCCTGCTGCGCGCGCCTCATCAATGGCGTATTGTACCAGCGGTCGATCAACCAGTGTCATGATCTCTTTTGGCACTGATTTGGTCGCTGGTAAAAACCGCGTACCCATACCGGCGACTGGAAAAATTGCTTTGGTTACTTTTTTACCCATCTTAACCCTCATCAACCCCTGATTGGGCTGGTCTGCTTACGTTGCGACCGCCATACAATGGGGCCGATACTACCTCAAGATTGCCCGGGTGCCTACGCACTCCGACATGTGACGCTAAATTTGGGTCATACATCGCTTAAACCGCGTTGCGTGGCAACGCGACTTCGCTCGAATGACACTCGGCTTGATCGTTTTGTGAAACGAAAAAGTGGCATTTTTCGGTCCGATTTACCAAATAGGCCGCCTTTTTGTATCCACATTCCAGATTCATCGAACCAGCTTTGATGAAACATAGCGCTTTGGGAGAGGTTGAGTAGGGTGACAATCCCGCCGTCATTCACCTTTCGCCTCGCTTGGTCGAAATCCCTGCGTGCGCGCATTGGCCGGGTCGTGATCAAAACACTTTTACGCAGCGTGAAGGGGAAGGGTTGGAAAGGCGCGGCGGGGTGTTTTGCGATCTTTTGCGTGTCAGTGGCGCGTGATTGCCCTTGTTTATAGCCCTGATCCAGACGTTTCATCAGAGTGCGGACTTCATGTGGTTCTAACCCACCAGACACCATATGCCGCAGCAACCTGCGCTGCTGATCCGCCCTTAGACGGTCCCAATGTGCCTTGTGATCTGACGTGGCGACATGTTTACGGTGGAACACAGCCCAGCTTGCCCCGATATCAAACAGGTCCTTTGGCACGCGCGCCCTGCTGCGTGTTGCATTGGCGGCAAAGCCATGATGCACTTCCGCCACGGGGATAATGGCCGTGGCATGTCCCGCACGTGCAAGGCGCATGTTCACGTCTGTTTCGTCCAGGAAGTAAGCATAGGCAGGGTCAAATCCGCCGATCTCCACCAGAATATCCCGCCGAAACGCCATATTGGTGCCTTCGGTTTTGATAGCCCGGCCTTTGGGCGGGGTCAGAATGCTGGTTTGATGCGGGTCAATGTCGATGTCATGTGATTCGCCCCGTTCATCAATGCCGCGGGCCTGCCACTGAAACGAGATGCCGTTGCGCCCCCGCACATAGCCGCCCATTGCCGCGATGTCAGATTGCCGAGCCGGGGCCACCAGATAATGCAACCATTGCGGCTCTGGCACGGCGTCATCGTCAATGAAGGCAACAACTTCACCAGCGGCATTCACCAGCCCCAGATTGCGCGCCGCAGAAATATTGGGTTGATCAAAGGGGATCAGCTTGAGCGCAGCGGCAAAAGGGGCGTCTTGTGCCACCGCGATCCCTTGCGGGTCGGCCACAACGATCACTTCGAACGGGTTGTATTGGAGCTGCGAAATGCCAAGCAAGCAGCGCCTCAGGGTCTGCGGGCGTCCCCGGCTGACCACAATGACGCTGACAGGCAGGTCTGTCATTCCAAACCCATATCCGCCATCATCGCCTCAATTTTTGGCACGTCTTCCGGGTTGTTCAATTCCCAAAATGCGCGGCCCTTTGCCTCAACTTCAACACACAGAACGGCGCGTCCGTTTTCCATAAATCGGAGTTGCTCTAACCCTTCCAGCTTTTCCAACGGCCCAACAGGCCAGGAGGGGTAGGCCGCAAGCGCGTCAGGACGGTAGGCGTAAACACCAACATGGTGGTACACTGGCGTCTGGTCCGTTTCGGCGTACGTGTCAGAGGTGAAGGGCACAACTTCCTTTGAGAAATACATCGCACGGTTATCCCGCGCGAACACCGCCGTTGTGCCCCCCACGCGCCCCGCTTTTCGATCCGCGAGAAAACTGTTGAGCGTTGCACCATCACAGCGCAACACCGGTGTTGCAATTTCGGTATCGGGCGCATTGCGCAGCCCTGTGATCAGGTCCTCGATAAACCAATGCGGGGTAAGGGGCGCGTCACCTTGCAGGTTAACAACGATGTCAAAACTCTTGCCCAGAACCTTATGCACCTCGGCACAGCGCTCTGTTCCGTTGGCACAGTCAGGTGAGGTCATCACCACCTCTGCGCCAAAGGCACTGGCCGCATCCTTGATCCGATCATCGTCTGTTGCGACCACCACCTGGTCGACCCCGTTGACCGAACAGGCTGCCTGCCAGGACCGTTCAATCAGACTGCGGGAGATACCTGTCGCGCCTTTGAGTGCGGCGAGCGGTTTGCCGGGATAGCGCTGTGAAGCATAGCGCGCAGGGATCGCAATCAGAACAGACATCAGGCGGATTTTAGCGCAACATCAGGGGCATAGGCGATAAAGAACGGGTTCGCATAATCGTCTTTGCCATAGGTCAGTGGCGTTTGATCGTCAAAACGGACCACGGCCCCGCCAGCCCCGTTCAAAACCGCATGCCCTGCGGCGGTGTCCCATTCCATAGTACGGCCCAAACGGGGGTAAATATCGGCCTCACCTGTCGCAATTAGGCAAAACTTGAGCGAGGAACCCGCGCTTTTCATGTCTTTGACGGCGTATTTGTTGATGTAGTCGTCTGTGGCCTGATCCCGGTGCGATTTGGAGGCGACAACCATCAGGGCGGAATTGTTCGGGTCAGAGACCGAAATAGGTGTCAGTGTGCCTACGGTTTCCTTGTCGAAATCACCGGTTTCCTCAACCGTTTGACCATCTGCCTGGGTAAAGAACATCCGTGATTTGGCAGGCGCATAGACAACGCCACGTGTTGGCGTGCCATCCTCCACCAAGGCGATGTTCACGGTGAAATCGCCCCGACGGTGAATGAACTCTTTGGTGCCATCCAAGGGATCGACGATCAAAAACGTTTTACCCTGCGTGATGTGGGTGGCGGATTGTTCTTCGGTCACCAGCATCACGTCTGGAAAGGCGGCGCGCAAACCATCGGAAATAATCGCATCTGCAGCTTTGTCTGCGGCGGTCACCGGGCTGTTGTCTGACTTTGCCTCAACCTCAAAATCGTCCTGACCGTAGATCTCCATGATCTTGTCACCAGCCTGAAGGGACAACGCCCGCATCACACTCACGAGTTTTTCATAGTCCATACTGCTGCGCCCTTTCGGCATTCGTTGCGTCGTCATTTTCTTGCCCTTATGCTTTGCCACTAACGGAACAGCAAGAATTCCGTGATTAGGCTTGGCACATACCAAAGGCGGCAACGCATGTATCAATCAACGCGCAAACCGACGGGATCGTTCGGCTCTGCCTTGGCATTGGCGGAATTGATCTATCATTCGACGGTGCGATCTGTGCGCAAACAACACGGCAATGCCTTTATGGCGATTGCAATGAACATGCTGCAGGCGGTTGTTTTTGTGCTGGCGTTTTTTGTGATATTTTCCATTCTCGGAATGCGCGGATCGGCCCTGCGGGGTGATTTTCTGCTCTACATCATGTCTGGAATTTTTCTGTATCTGACCCATGCCAAGGCGCTGGGCGCTGTTGCCGGGTCGGAGGGGCCGGCCAGCCCGATGATGCAACATGCGCCAATGACCACGGTTGTGGCCATCGTCTCTTCCGCGTTGGGCGCGCTCTATATTCAGGTGCTGTCGCTGTTTGTGATCCTGTTTGTCTATCACGTGGCCTTTGTCCCGATCACGATTGAACAACCGATTGAGGCCTTTGGCATGCTGTTGCTGGCCTGGTTCACGGGCTGCGCGCTCGGCATGGTGCTGCTGGCGTTGAAGCCGTGGTTTCCCACGGCAGTCAGCATTTTCAGCACGGTTTATCAGCGTGCCAATATGATCGCCTCGGGCAAGATGTTTGTGGCCAATACATTGCCCAGCTTCATGCTGACGATGTTTGACTGGAACCCGCTGTTTCACGCGATTGATCAGGCGCGTGGGTATGCGTTCTTGAACTACTACCCTCGGTATTCGTCTTGGGAATACGCGTTCTGGGTTGGTGTGGTGTTCTTGATGATCGGGCTGATGGGCGAGTTTTATACCCGCAAACATGCGTCCGTAAGCTGGAACGCGCGGCGGTGAGGTTGATTGGTTGAGAGTTGTGAAAGTCCGCTATGCGGGACAAAGCTGCCATTTTAATATTGGTTAGAATGGTCGCTTTGGTGAGTACTTTTCAAAATGACCTATGTTCTTTGGTCCAATTGCATGTTCCGCGCTGAATGACGCGCCAAAGTGTTCGACAGCTTGCTAAACAACCCAATCTCCAAGGCCTTGTTCAAATTCGTCTGAATGGGTTTCATAGCTGCCAGCAAGATTAAAATGCAGTCCACTGTCACCCACATGGCCAAAATCGCAAATCGTGATCCTGGGGGCGAAGTCCGGCAGCTCATCTTGAATCGCCCGCCTAAACGCCAACACGTCTGGCCGGCGAAATCCCAGATCGAACGCATAGAGTTTCCCTGCCGTGCGCACATCTTCGGAAAGCGCATGGCGCAGCGCCCACATATCGTCTGGCCGACCAAAAAGCGCGTCTTTGATGGCAACGTCACCGTTCTCCCACATGGTCATCAGTATTTGTTGTAATACCTCGTCCAAATCAATTTCCCAAGGCACGGGCTGATTGGGGTGTGTCAGTTCGATCAAAAGTGCAATCTGCGGCACGGTGCCATCCGCAAACGGGTTGTGCAGGGTTGGTACGTGGTCAAAGGCGGCGTTCATCGCATTTTGTGACATGAACTCAAATGCCGACAGCATTGGCCCCGCCATCTGTTTAAGCGCCTGTAGCAACGGGAAAATAGCCGCATTGTTTGGAGGCACGACAAGCGCCGCTGATTGCTGTCTCGCAATCGGTTCAAGATTGAGCACGGCTTGCGTGATGATTCCAAAGTCAGCACCGCTGCCTATGGCCAGTTGTTTCCAATCGGTCCCGATGTTTGCCTTACGCACCGGACCACCAAGCGGGGCAAGCTCACCTATGGCTGTCACGATATCGAGCCCCAGCACATGACGCCGCACATCACCGTAACGTAAAAAACGACCCCCGCCCGTGTTTGTTGCAATCATGCCGCCTATTTGGGGGTCCGAGCCGAAATCAATCGGAAAGTGCAATCCCTGTTCGCTCAGGCGTTCATTAACCTCAGACAGGTGGAAACCGGCAGATACGCGCAAGGAACGGTTCTCAATATCTACGTTGAAGACCTCTTTCATGCGGTCAAAACTGATGACAACTTGTGTTCCAGTTTCATCAGGTATCGAAGTGCCAACCAGACCAGTGTTGGCCCCTTGCGGCATGTAAGAAATGTCCAAAATCTTGAGGGCTTGAATGGCGGTAAGCAAGTGATGTTGTCCGTGGATGCAAAACCAAAAGGGCCTTACCCGTTTCCCCCCGAACACCCGCGACAAAACGGGCGGTGTCTGCGGGAGCTTCAAGCACGTCCATGTCCGGTAGCGCGGATTTTAGATCAACAAAACGTGTCATACCGCCTGGCCCAAGGCGTGTTGTAACGACTGGTCTTGAATCGCTTGGTATATGGTGAATTCATCTGCAGGTTGTGTACCCAAAACGGCGACAAATTGCATGCGACTGGATTGGGTCATTTTCGCTTTTGACGTTTCATCCCCGAGATTCGATTGAAATATCCCAGCGGCACTGACAGGCAAAAAATCTTCGTAGATAATTGGTGAAATCTCAACTGTGCCGCGATCCAACATGTCTGCAAGATCACCAGACGTATCACCCACAGCTTTGTAACGGACATATGCAAGGCCATCGTCATGCAGGTCGCGCCAATCATCAGGGAAGGCCGTGAAGGTTTTGTTGAGCTCGGCGATATAGTCCATGCTGTTGCTACCATCGGGGTTTGGTAAAATTTTGGCACGTGTTTCGGCCAGCAGCTGATCATAAAGCGCGCGACCTTTTGGCGTTAAGGCAACGCCGCGTTCCTCAATCTCGCCAAACCTGGCGGTGTGGTTGCCAACATTCTGCGCACCTACAAAACGCACTTTTTCTTCCAATGCTTTAAAGCTGGTTTGGCGCAATAAGATCGGACATGCCCGTTTGGGCGGGCCTTCGACAATCGCTTTTGTCGAAAGACCATAATCGATCATCCCTTGTTGAGCCGCATCAATATCAAGCGTGCGCGGCGTCAGATGATTGATGTGT
>CALFWM010000054.1 GCA_937928635.1 uncultured Sulfitobacter sp.
TGGCCCTTGAGGTGGAGGGCACATTTGTCTAAACGGCTCTCACCATCCATGACGTGCGGTCGTGGCGGAATGGTAGACGCGCAGCGTTGAGGTCGCTGTGGGGTAACACCCGTGAGAGTTCGAGTCTCTCCGACCGCACCAGTTTTATCCATAATGTTTGTATAAATCAGCATTTTATGGAATAAGGAATGACATCAGCCACCCCTTGAGCCATCCTTCGCGATCTTGGTTGCCTTGTGACATCACAATATGTTTCAAGTTACACCGAAGCGTTCCAAAAGTTTCAGTTTGTCCGTTTCCCGCACTAGGCTACGCAATCGATAACTCAGGGCCACCTAGTTCACTAGACACCAGCCCTTTCCAGTTTGCTCTGTCTGTTCTCGTAGTCCTCGGGCAGGTCGGTGTCACCATGTTCTCTCTCAACACCTCCGCCAGTATGCGGGTAATGTTGCATAGCTCGGCCCTAGTAGTTGCGTCGAAAGCGAGACGCTGGTGTAGATGGTAGTCGGCAACTCGATGGTGGCATAGAATCTGGCCAGTTGAGGCGTGACTGGCTGCAAAGGCGGTGGCTGTCTCCGCGCTGTAGCCCCGGCTGTCGTGGAAGATCACCCGTTCAATTCCGTCACCGTCACACATGGGGCAATCAGGATGCGGCAGGAGGTTTTTGCGGTAGCCATATCCCCCTTCATCTGTGGGCGGCCTTGCTGGTGTCCGGGATCTGCGTCGTGTGGAATGGGCACGTTGCGACCTTTCCGTGACGGAATGCATGGCGTGATCCCTTTTTCCTCAAGGGCTTCGCGATACCAATCTGCATCATAGCCGCGAGGCGCAATAGCGATGGGCTGTTTTTGGTTCTCTTCGCATGACGCCTTTTTGCTGGCGCGCGTCTGGCAGCGCGCATCAAGCTGAGTAGAACAACACGCTGCACAGCACTGGGGCGAGTGGCATGTTCCAAGTGCTTGGACAAATGTCTCCGTCACCAGGTGCTGACCTCAAATATCATTTGCTTAAACCCTACATTCATGCCACTCAGGGTTGCATGGTTTCGTTGCTGGGCGTGATGTTTGCGTGATGAGCTGACATCTAACTCTAAAGAATTGGGGGATTTCCATGTTCAATTTCATTAAGCAGATTTCCGCAGCGGCTGCCCTGAGTGTTGCGTTTGCAGCGACCACTGCGCAGGCGGCGTTTGTGACCATCGACGTAGACGGCATCAACGACATTTATGCGCAGGACAGCTTTGGCGATGCGCCGATCTCCATTCTGTTTTCTGAGGTAACGGAGATTGTCGCGCCAACGTTGTTGGACATCACATCGGACGCTGAGATCACTGAACTGTTTGGCATGCACCGGGGCCCGTTGAACGAAGTGAATTTCTTCTTCGTTGACTCCATCAGCTCTTGTGGCGGTCCCGACCCCGATATTGTGGGCTGTGGCGAAACACCCGGCAATGATTTTGTTGTTGAGTCCGAGTTTGCCGCTGGCCCTGACAATGCCGAACTGTTGGCCCACGAACTGGCGCACAACCTTGGCCTTGAACATACAGTCGGGGGCCTGATGGACCCCACAATCAACCAACAGACAGATCTGACCGAGGAGCAGGTCGCAGAGATTTTCGAACGGCAAGGCAACCAGATTGTTCAGTTTGACCCAAACGGCAATGCCTTCATCCAGATCAACGTTGTGCTGGTTGTCGCGGGAGCCGTGGCTCAGGTTCCACTGCCGGCGGCCGGTCTGCTGCTGATGGGCGCACTGGGGGGTCTTGGCGTTGTCCGCCGCAAAAAGCGTGCGGCCTAAGCGTTATGGCGCCTTTGGGCACAGTCACAACAAGACTGAGGTTCGCCCTTGTGGCGGGCCTTGTTGCAACCGGCAGTCTGGCGGGGACCATGGCAAAAGTTGAACTGCGCCCGGGTGTCACCCTTGAGGGGCCTTTTGGCATCGCGTTGAAAGAGGGGGCAGGGGTGGATTCGCAGGTTGGCACGATTATCGGCCCTGAATTTGAATGCACTTATGACATCGGATTCGCGGCAAATTCTTTGAAAAAGATCAAAGGAGCCAGCGTTGCGGAAACCACAATTGATGGGCGCGTCGCACGCATCATTCAACGTGGGGATGACACCGACGGGCTGCATGTGGTCGAAATTCGTAAGTCAGTCCTGGGCAACGTGAATATGACCCTGATGTGCACCAGCCGATCCGAGGCTGCGCGCGAGGACGTGCGCAAGATGTTTCAAACCCTGCGCGTCACCAAATAACCTGCCTTCATCCGCTAGCCCCGAAGCCAGTCTGGCAGTGCCGCCTGTGCCCGTCCGGTCACCGCCGCCTCCGCACAGGCACGCAGGCCCCCAAACCGCACCATCCGTCCCGATAGCCCCGGCGCGTAATGGGCGTATTTGCCGGAATTTGTCATCAACACCCGCGCGTTTGGCGGAAAGACCGGTTCGGTGATGGAGCACCAGCAGATGTCTGGAATGACCTCGACGCCAGCCCGCCGCAACTGTGCCAGAATGCCCTCCTGTTTGGCCAAGGCCAGCACGTCGCGTCCCAGTGTGATGATGGTCTTAGTGGCGTCGCAACATCTTCTTCCCTCAAACTGCTCTGCAAAGCGACGACACTCAGAGAGGGAGGCGTGCGGGCTGCCGATTGCAATCAAATCAACCTGTTGCGGGCCGCTGTTAAAGCCATGCCAGGTCTGTGCGAGATCAGCGCGGGTAACCTCAAACCGGGCGGCCCCAGCTGGCGGGCTCAGATCCCCCTCTGGCGTATGCCCCCGTACATGCAACATCGGCGCGCCCGAGGTGGTGCCAAAGGCCGCACACAGCGCCTTGAGGTCATCAGGGTCAGGCGTTGCCTGTTCCAGCCCCGTCAACACGGGGATGCCGTTTGGCGCATGCCACCCCGCCAGCCAGCCCAACATCGGCCAAAGACTGTCATCAAACCGGGCGGGCAGGGCCACATGGATTTCACACTGTGGCACACGGTTTTGCGCAAGGTAGACACCGGTCAGCGGCGCACGCCCTGTCAAGGCGATAAAAAGGTCGAGATAATCGGGATGCTTTTGCGTCCGCGCGCCCAAAACCGAGTTGGCGTAAATCACGGCGTTGGATTCAGACCAGCCAATCGCCTCGCCATGCGTCGGGGCATCCTCAAGCAGATAGGGCGCGCAGGTGAATGTCGCGCGTGCGCCCATCGTTACATAGGCGTCGGCCAGGCGGCTGGCCTTGCCGCCAAAATCGGGCACAACGCCTTGGGTTGTCCAATTCTCGCGGTCCACCGAAATGGCATTGAGTGTGGTCGGAATGGTGACCCTTGCCCCCATCGACAGCATTTTTTCTGCAAAAACGAGGTTTGCATCATGGGCCAGAATACAGCCGTCGATATGGCCGCGCGACACATCTGTCAGCGCATCAGCCCCCTGCGCCGCGGCCATGCGGCACAACACTTCCATGGCGATTTGTGGTGCGGGCCCGACGTGCCCCGCCAGAACGTGACGGTCTTGCGCGCTGAGCGACAGGGCACTGGTGTCCGGCAGATGCAGTGGCACGTCTTGCCCGGCAAAGCGCAGGGTTGTGCCGTCAAGTGTCGCGGATGTGGCAGCACTCAAATCATCGTAAAGGGCAGCGGACAAACGCAACACTGCGACAGGGCAGTCAAACAGCCGCTGCGCAATCATCGCCCCCAGTGTCAGGTTTTCTTCGGTATCGCGAAAAACCAGCGCGGCGGGGGCATTGCCGTTGCGCGCCAGTTGCACCAACACGCCACTGCCGCTGCACGATCCGCGCGAGCTTGGCATCAACACGATCTGCCCGGCCAGAGTGCTGCCGCTGTTGGGGTGATGCTCATCAATGATCACACCGCTGTCGGGGTCCACACCGCCCCAAAAACTCAGGCCCTCCCGGCAGAGCATGACCGGGCCTGTGGCATCCTGTTGCACAAGGCAGATCGCATCGGTTCTTTCACGCATGGGGGTTTTCCTGTGTCAGGGTGCGGGCAACTGGCGCGCAGAACGGCGCAATGGTTCGGGAATGTGCCACAAAAGGTCAAGGCATGCCGGTTGGCTTACCTGTCTGCGCGCGCTTTGGCCAAATAGCCCGCATTCCACCAGATTTTGTGTTCATTATCTCGTTATGACCCAAGACATGGATTGCGTGCAGGCCCAGAATCCAGTTACGTCTTAACTAAAAAAATAGACGAACCCGGCGCAGTGACGTCAACGGGTTTTTACGAGTGGTGGTGTGCAGGGGGCTTCGGATGAAGCACGCAGGAACGATTTGGAAACAACGCTGGATCGCGGGTGCTTTGCTTTCGTGCGGGCTGGCTTTTGGCGCGCATGCGGCTGAGCTGGCGCTGAACGTCACGGGGGGTGACAGCGATCTGCGTGCCACCCTGCGCGGCGGATCGCTGCTGGCTGAACAGACGACTGAGGGCGCAACCCCATCACCGCAAGAGCTTGTGGCCGCCGCACAGGCAGACTACGCCCGTCTTTTGGCGGTACTGTATGATCAGGGGTATTTTGGCCCTGAAATCAAGATTGCACTGGATGGGCGCGAGGCCTCGGCCATTCCACCCGTCAGCCCGCCACGCCAGATCAACCGCGCTGTGATCACCATTGATACCGGCCCGCAGTTTCGGTTTGGGCGCATCAGTATTGCCCCCGTTGCACCGGGCACGGAGCTGCCCGATGGGTTTAGCGAGGGGGAAACCGCCAGTCTTGGGATGCTCAAGGAAACCGTGTCGAGCGGGATTTCTGGTTGGCGCGCCGAAGGGCACGCCAAGGCGGAACTGGCTAGTCAGGACCTGACCGCGCGCCATACCGACCGCACCATCACCGCTGATCTGCGCCTCGCACCGGGGCCCAAACTGCGCTTTGGTCAATTGGTGATCAAGGGCAATGCCGATGTGCGCACCAACCGGATTGTTGACATCGCGGGCCTGCCCGTGGGCGAGGTGTTTTCGCCCGATGAACTGCGCCTTGTTGCCACCCGTCTGCGCCGCACCGAGACCTTTTCGTCTGTCGCGGTGATTGAGGCGGATCAGCCCGCACCCGACGGCACACTGCCCATCACGGTACAGGTCAGCGAGGCCCCCAAACGCCGCTTTGGCTTTGGCGGTGAGTTGTCTACCCAAGAGGGGCTGACGCTCAGCTCCTTCTGGCTGCACCGCAATTTTTTGGGCGGGGCAGAGCGGCTGCGCGTGGAGGGGGAGGTGCGTGGTATTGGCGGACAATCTGGTGGGACTGATTATACGTTTGGCGTGCGGTTTGACCGCCCGGCAACCTTTAACGAGGACACGAACTTTTTCGCGCTGGCCGAACTGGAGCAGCTGGACGAGGTGAATTTCTTTTCCCGCCAGATCAACCTGGAGGCGGGGATTGAGCGTATTGCCAACGAAAACCGGACCTATACCGCCGCAATTGGCCTGCGCACAGCCGAGACGCGCGATGTGTTTGGCACCACTGATTTTACGCTGCTGACCTTTCCACTGGGTGTCACGTTTGATTACCGCGATGACAAACTCGACGCCACTTCGGGATATTACGCAAGCGCCAGCCTGACCCCGTTTCTGGCCATCAATGGCGCAGACGACGGCGCGCGCAGCTACATTGATGCCCGTTATTACCACACCGTCGGCACCAAACGCCCGGTCACCTTTGCCCTGCGCGGGCAGTTGGGCTCGGTCTTTGGTTCCACGCAGAGTGCGGCGCCGGCGGACTTTTTGTTTTATTCCGGGGGTGGGGGCACGGTGCGGGGGCAGCCTTTTCAATCGCTCGGCGTTGATATCGGCAATGATCAAACCGCCGGGGGGCGCAGTTTTCTTGGGATCTCGACTGAGGCGCGCATCAAGGTCACGGACAGCATTGGCATTGTTGGTTTCGTGGACGCCGGATATGTCGGGGAAGAGCAGTTTTTTGATGGCACCGGTGTGTGGCAATCCGGGGCCGGTTTGGGGTTGCGGTATAACACGGCCATTGGCCCCATTCGTCTGGATGTGGGCGTGCCAACCTCTGGCCCGGACACGGGCGAAGACTTTCAGATCTACATTGGCATCGGGCAGGCATTTTGATGCGCGGATTCATGCATATGGTCTGGGCCACCGCCCTGTGGTGCCTGAGTGCGCTGGCGGTGACCGCCCAGGAAACGGACAAAGATTTTCTGACCCGCACCATTCAGGATGCGCTGTCCGGGGCGGGCAGGGCGGTCAGCATTGATGGGTTCCGGGGCGCGCTCAGCTCCTCAGCCTCGTTTGATCAAATGACCATCGCGGATGATGAGGGGGTCTGGGTGACGCTCAGCGAGGTCACATTGGTCTGGACCCGTAGCGCATTGTTGCGCGGGCGCCTCGAAGTGGACACCCTGAGCGCCAAGCGCCTTGATCTGCCCCGTCTGCCAAAGACGCAGGAAACCGAAACCCTGCCTGACGCGGAGGCAAAGCCTTTTAGCCTGCCGGATCTGCCCGTTTCGGTGAACATCGCAGACTTTTCCGTTGAACAGATCCACCTTGGCGCGCCGATCCTGGGCGAGGCCGCGCAGCTGAACATCAAGGCCAGCGCGCAGCTGAGTGACACCCAGGGCGATATTGATTTTGTCGCCAGCCGGACCGACGGACGCGAGGGTGTGTTTGAAATCAAGGCCAACCTGAACCGCACAGACAATGTGCTGGACCTGCTGCTGAACCTGCGCGAGCAGGAGGACGGCATCGCCGCGCGTCTGCTCAACCTGCCGGGCCACCCGGACGTGGAAATGCGCGTCAGGGGCAGCGGGCCGATTGACGCCTTTGCCACCGATGTGCGCATCGCAACCGAAGGGGCCGAACGTCTGACCGGCAAGATCACCATCGGCGCACAAACCCCGCGCCGCCCCGCGCCAACCCCCGACCGCCGCATCCTGGCCGACATTGGTGGTGACATCACCGCACTCTTGGCCCCGCAATATCGCGACTTTTTCGGCACCGATGTGGGGCTCAAGGTGGATACCTTACTGGAAAGCAGCGGCGCGATTGAGGTGTCTGATTTTGCACTGAGCACATTGGCCGCCAACCTGCGCGGGCAGGTCACGTTGAACCAGGACCGTTGGCCCACCCTGATTGACATCACGGGTGCCATTGCCAACCCGGATGGCGCGCCCACCCTGTTGCCCATCGGTGTGGACGGTGCAACCGTGCAGCAGGTTGATTTGCGCGTGGCCTATGACGCCGCGGATGGGGAGGCGTTTGCCGCTGACTTTGATCTGGCCGCGTTGTCCCTTTCAAGCGTTGATATCGCGCAAGCCACATTGGGGTTTGACGGTATCTTGCAGGGCAATCTTGGGTCTGTCGGGCAGTTCCTGGCCGATATGCGTTTTGACGCGCAGGGGCTGGAACTGAGCGATGCGGCCAGTGCGCAGGCGCTGGGCAATCAGGTCACAGGCATCGCGGAGATCAACTATATTGAGGGTCAGCCGATCCGCATCAATGACATTGACCTGTCCGGCACGGATTATGGCCTGACCGGGGGTGTGGTGATCAACGGCGTTGACGATGGCCTGCTGACCCGGCTGAACGCGGTGCTGAAAGCGGATGATCTCAGCCGCTTTTCCGCCCTCGCAGGGCGCGAGCTGGATGGCAAAACAGACCTCGCGCTCAAGGGGGTTATAACCCCGCTGAGCGGCGCGTTTGATCTGGCGATCCGTGGCAGCACGCAAGATGTGCGCTTGGGCATCGCGCAGGTTGATGCGGTGATGACTGGCCGGACAGAATTGACCCTAGAGGCCCTGCGCAACGAAACCGGCACCTTCCTGCAAGACGTGGAGCTGGCCAATGATGCGCTGAACCTTGAGGGGCGCGCGGCCCTGCGCAGCGGGCAAAGCGATGCGGTGGCCAATTTCACCCTGAAGGATGTGGCCCTTGTGGTGCCACAATACAGCGGGCCGGTTTCTGTGCAGGCAACCGTGAATCAGGACGCAAATGGCTGGCGGGTGCAGGCCAGCACCGATGGGCCATATGGCGCGGTTCTTAGCGTCAGTGGCCTTGCCACCGGCCCCAATGCGGCGCTGACCTTTAACGCGGATGTGCCGGACATTGACCCGTTGGCGCGCCCCTTTGTGCCCGAACTTAACGAACGTCTGGACGGGCCTGTCATGGCTAACGGCACGTTGCGCCAATCCCCGGACGGGTGGCAGTTGGAGACAACGGCAACCGGCCCGTTTGAGGCTCGTGTGCAGCTTGACGGTGTTGTTGCGCCCAACCTTGCGCTTCGTTTTGATCTGAACCTGCCCAGCCTGACACCTATTTCGGCGCAACTGGACGGCCCATTGGCCGCGCAAGGCGAACTGCATCAGACTGCCGATGGTTTTGAGATCGACGCACAGGCCAACGGCCCCTTTGAGGTTGCGGCAAAGGTCAGCGGTCCGCTGACCCCGGTGATGGATTTGCAGTTTGACGCTGATCTGCCGGATGTCGCACCCCTTGCCCCCCAGATTGAAGGTGCCGTAACCGCGCAAGGCCGCCTGCGCCAGACCAACAGCGGATTTGAGATCAACACCACGGCCACCGGCCCCTACAACGCAGAAGCAAAGATCAACGGCGCGCTCACGCCAACCCTTGATCTGGCGTTTGATGTGTCCCTGCCAGATGTGAACCCGCTTGCCCCGCAAGTCAGCGGTGCCGCCACCGCGCAAGGGCGCTTGCGGCAGGGCGCAAATGGGTTTGAGATCGACACAATTGCAACGGGCCCCTATGCGGCCCGCGCGCAGATCGACGGGGCGCTTACCCCGGCGCTGGATCTCAACTTTGACGTGGCCCTGCCAGAGGTCAACGTGCTGGTGCCGCAGGTCAATGGCCCGCTGACGGCTCAGGGGCGGTTGCGTCAGAACGATCAGGGCTTTTTGATTGATACCACCGCGCGCGGCCCCTACGCAGCTGTGGCGGAGGTCAACGGCATTCTCACCCCGGCCATCGACCTGAGTTTTGATGTTTCTCTGCCCAATGTGAACCCCTTGGCCCCGCAACTGAATGGCCCGGCGGCCCTGCGCGGGAAGGTGCGCCAGGAGCCACAGGGATTTGTCATCGACACCACGGCAAACGGCCCCTACGGGTTGCGCGCGCAGCTGGACGGGTTGGCAACCGGGCCGGATATGGCGCTGAATTTTCAGGCGGGCCTGCCCAATGTGCGCCCGCTTGTGCCGGGCATGTCTGGCCCGCTTGCGGCCAACGGCGTGCTGCGCCAGACCCCGGCGGGCATCGCGGTAGAGACATCCGCAAACGGCCCTTATGCCAGCCGTGCGGGCGTGCGCGGTGTGGTAACGGGCCCCGATGCGGCGGTCGATTTTGACTTTTCCATGCCCAACCTTGGGGTGTTGGTGGACCGGGTGAACGGCCCGCTGAATCTGACCGGCACCGCCGCCAAAGAGGGCAGCGCGTGGCGCGTCAACACCTCTGCGGATGGTCCCTCGGGCACGCAGGCGCGCGTGGCAGGGTTGGTAAACGGCGATGGCACGCTGGCGATGAACATCAATGGCACCGCGCCTCTGGGCCTGTCCCGCCCGTTTATTGCGCCGCGCAATCTGCAAGGGCAGGCGCGGTTTGATCTGGCCCTGAACGGCCCGGCGGCGCTGTCCTCCCTCTCGGGCACAATCCAAACCTCAAACGCGGCACTCTCGGCCCCCAACCTGCGGGTGGCCCTGACCGACATTCAGGGCAATGTGCAATTGAGCGGCAGCCGCGCGGCCCTTGATATTGGCGCCAACGCCAGCAATGGCGGCACCTTGCGCGTGGGCGGCGGCGTGACACTGATACCCGCCTTGCCCGCAGACATCACAGTGGGGCTGCGGGACATCGTGTTGATTGATCCGCGCCTCTATCGCACCTCCGTATCGGGTGATCTGCGGGTGTCCGGGCCGTTGACCGGGAACGCGTTGATTGCAGGGCAGGTGAACATCGGGGAAACGGCGGTGAATGTGCCCTCAACCGGTTTGACCAGCATTGGCGACATTCCCCAGATCACCCACATCGGCGCGCGTCCGGGCGTGATCACCACCCGGAACAAGGCAGGGCTGACTGGTGCCGCCTCTGGCAATGATCCGGCAGCAGACGCCACCGGGCCGGGCTTTGGCCTTGACCTGCGGGTGAACGCGCCCAATCGGATTTTCGTGCGCGGCCGTGGATTGGATGCGGAACTGGGCGGCACGTTGTCTCTGTCAGGAAGCACCAACCGCGTGATTTCGACCGGCCAGTTTGAGCTGATCCGCGGACGTCTTGATATTCTTGGCCGGCGGTTCACGCTGGAGGAAGGCAACGTGCAGTTTCAGGGCGATCTGGTGCCGTTTTTGCGCTTTGTTTCCGCCACGGACACCCCTGCGGGCGAGGTGCGCGTGATTGTGGAAGGGCCTGCGGACGCGCCGGAAGTCAACTTTGAGGCCACGCCCGAAGCGCCACAGGACGAAGTCCTTTCGCAACTGCTGTTTGGGCGCAATATCTCGGAAATTTCGGCATTTCAGGCGCTGCAACTGGCAAGTGCGGTGGCCACATTGGCCGGGCGCGGCGGCGGTGGAATCATCTCCAACCTGCGCGATGGGTTTGGTTTGGATGATCTGGACGTGACCACCACGCAAGACGGCGCGACCGCGCTGCGTTTGGGCAAATACCTGACGGAAAATGTATACACTGATGTGACCGCCTCCTCTGATGGCACGGCGGATGTCTCGCTGAACCTTGATATCACACCAAACCTGACGGGCCGCGCGACCCTGGGGTCTGACGGCGACAGCAGCATCGGTATTTTCTTTGAGAGAGACTACTAGCAACTGATGGCGACGTGTGCAGCGGGGAGGCGCCTGGGGTGCACCCGCTGTACGGACACGCATTTCGGGCCGTCAAATTTTCCCGTGCATCCCAGGGTGGAAATATGTTGTGCGCCACCCGAATATATTGCACGGTTGTGGTCTATTTTAGAAAATTTATTAACATTATTGGAAATTAGAAATGCCGACACCTTTAGAAACATTTTATGCTGACCTCAAAATGCAGGCACTGCCCATTAGCTTAAGTGCCATCGCGATCGGGTCAGACAATGACTATTCCGACTTGCTGAAAAACGGCGTTGTCGGGCTCATGAAAAGCGGCGCGCCAGCACCGGGTACATTGTCGCGCTACATGGCGGTGGCCAAGATCAAAAAATGGGAGCAAGCCATCAACGATGCCTGGCTTGCCGCAAATATCAAAGATGCAAACATCAAACAGGTCTACATTTTTCACACCAAAATTGAAAAGGCGTTGGCCGGGGCAAGAAAGCCAGACGGAACAATTGACAAACGCCGTTTCATCGCAGGTATCGCCGCAAGAAAGCGAAAAAGTCCGACATGTCTGGAAGTGGTCAGACTGTTAGATGCGGGCTTCAGGACCCATACTGTTGATGCATCCAGTCGGGCGTCATTGTCTCGCTAAAGCGTCGTACGAAAAGCCCTGGATCATCTATAGCGTTCCGCCTCTAACTTGAGGCATCATGTATCGGCGCTTCAAGTTTCAGGCGGGGCGCTTTAACCCTGCCTGACATCAAAGATTTTGGACGCGTTACGTAATACGTGATGCTTCTGCTATTTCGTCAGACGCGATAAAGCCCTTACAGGCCCGGCACCCATCGAACAATGGTTCCATTGTGGCGACACGGCATGCCTGAGCCAAATTCAGGCATGCCACGGCGCAGGTTTTTTGCCGCGTTTTATCGGTTCATCCGGTTTTCGATCAGGTCATCCACCACAGATGGGTCCGCCAGCGTCGATGTGTCCCCCAGCGCGCCAAAGTCATCCTCAGCGATCTTGCGCAGAATGCGCCGCATGATCTTGCCGGAGCGGGTCTTGGGCAGGCCCGGTGCCCATTGGATCAGGTCGGGTTTGGCAATGGGGCCAATCTCCGTACGCACCCAGGTTTCCAACTCCTTGCGCAATTCTTCACTGGCTTCTTCGCCGCCCATCAGCGTCACGTAGCAATAGATGCCTTGCCCCTTGATGTCATGCGGGTAGCCCACAACCGCGCTTTCCGCGACCTTTGGGTGGGCTACAAGGGCGGATTCAACCTCCGCCGTGCCCATGCGGTGGCCAGAAACGTTGATTACGTCGTCGACGCGCCCCGTGATCCAATAATCGCCATCCTCATCCCGTTTGGCACCGTCGCCGGTGAAATAATAGCCCGAATAATCCGCGAAATAGGTCTTTTCAAACCGCGCGTGATCGCCCCAGACGCTGCGCATCTGACCCGGCCAGCTGTCTGCGATGCACAGCACCCCTTCAACCGGATTGCCGGTTTGTTCTTCGGCAGTGGTCGGGTCAAGGATCACCGGCTTGATGCCAAAGAAAGGTTTCATCGCCGCGCCCGGTTTCATTGCATGGGCACCGGGCAGGGGGGTCATCAGGTGTCCGCCTGTTTCGGTCTGCCACCAGGTGTCCACCACCGGGCAGGTGCCGCCGCCCACAACCTCATTGTACCAGTTCCAGGCCTCCGGGTTGATCGGCTCCCCCACGGTGCCCAGCAGGCGCAGGGACGAAAGATCGCATTTGGTCACAAAATCATCCCCCTGACCCATCAATGCGCGAATGGCGGTGGGGGCGGTGTAGAATTGGTTCACCTTGTGCTTTTCACAGACCTGCCAGAACCGGCTGGCATCAGGATAGGTTGGCACGCCCTCAAACATCAGCGTGGTCGCGCCATTGGCCAGCGGCCCATAGACAATATAGCTGTGCCCCGTCACCCAGCCGACATCCGCCGTGCACCAGTAAATGTCGTCCTCTTGGTAATCAAAGGTGATCTGGTGCGTCATCGCCGCATAAACCAGATAGCCGCCCGTGGTGTGCACCACGCCTTTTGGCATGCCGGTGGAACCGGAGGTATAAAGGATAAACAACGGGTCTTCGGCCCCCATGACTTCGGGTTCGCAGGTGGGTGCCGCGTCAGCCGCCAAGGCGTTGTAGTCATGATCACGTGCATCGTTCCACGCCACATCACCGCCCGTGCGGCGCACCACGAGGCATTTCACGGATGCGTCGCAGCTTGCCAATGCCTTGTCCGCATTCGACTTGAGCGGTGTATTGCGCCCGCCGCGGGGGGCCTCATCGGCGGTGATCACAACCTTGGCCTCGGACCCGTTCACACGGGCCGCCAATGCATCCGGAGAGAACCCGGCAAAGACAATCGAATGGATCGCGCCAATACGTGCGCAGGCCAACATGGCATAGGCCGCCTCGGGGATCATCGGCATGTAGATGATCGCGCGATCCCCTTTGCCCACGCCCATGTCGCGCAGTATATTGGCCATGCGGCAGGTGTTGGCGTGCAATTCTTTGTAGGTGATGTGCAGCGCCTCGGCATCCGGGCTGTCGGGCTCCCAGATGATCGCCGTCTGATCGCCGCGTTTGGCCAGATGCCGGTCAATACAATTGGCCGATACGTTCAGCGCGCCATCGGCGTACCAGTTGATTTTGACATTGCCGAGGGTGTAATCGACGTCTTTCACTTGTGTGAAGGGTTTGATCCAATCCACCCGCGCCGCCTGTTCGCGCCAGAATGCGTCAGGATCAGCAATGGATGCATCATACATGGCCGTATATTGATCCGCATTGACGTGGGTGTTTGCTACCATTTCTGCGGATGGCGGATAGGTTTTTGCGTCGGACATCAGTTCTTCCCCTCAGTAAACTTGGCGCAATCATAGCGCGCGCAAAAAAGAAGGAAACTCCCAACTCACGCCTGGGTATGTCGGTTGTAAATGTATTTCCGAAAATGGAGTGATCCGGTAAATTTAGTGACAAACCCATGAGGGTGAGGGCAACGCCGCAGTCAGTCGGGTTGGCATATCAGGCCGCTGCCGGGGGTTGGCAGGCCAGTGTTGTCGCGTTAGCTTGCCCTTCAAGCGCACCGCCTGAAGGCTGCGCACCAAAAGGGAGAAATCAATGACCAAGTTTTTGAGCGGCGCAGCCGTCTGCGCCATCAGCTTTGCCTTTGTGAGCGAGGCTGCCGCCACCGAGTGGAACGTTTCTGTCTGGGGCAAACGCCGCGCCTTTACGGAACATGTTGAAAAGATTGCTGAGCTGGTCTCCGAAAAGACCGGCGGCGAATTCACCATGAACGTCAGCTATGGTGGTCTGTCCAAGAACCGTGAAAACCTTGACGGGATTTCCATTGGTGCCTTTGAAATGGCGCAGTTTTGTGCCGGGTATCACCGTGACAAAAACCGTGTTGTGACCGTGCTGGAACTGCCCTTCCTGGGCGTCGAAAACCTCGCGCAGGAGGTGGCTGTATCCAAGGCCGTCTATGCACACCCCGCCGCGGCCGAAGAAATGGCGCAGTGGAATGCCAAACTGCTGATGACCTCACCGATGCCCCAATACAACCTTGTCGGCACGGGCGATCCGCGCATGACGCTGGAGGATTTCAAAGGCATGCGGGTGCGGGCCACAGGTGGTCTGGGCAAAGCGTTTGAAAGCGTTGGGGGCGTGCCCACATCTGTGACCGCGACGGAGGCCTATCAGGCGATGGAATCAGGTGTGGTTGACACCGTTGCCTTTGCCCAGCACGCGCATCTATCCTTTGGTACGATCAATCAGGCCGATTGGTGGACTGCAAACCTGAACCCCGGCACCGTGAACTGCCCGGTTGTGGTGAACATCGACGCCTATGAGAGCCTGTCGGACAAAGAGCGTGAGGCGCTCGACAGTTCCGTGGATGAAGCACTCGATCACTATCTGGCCAACTATGCCGATCTGCTGGCGCGCTGGGACAGCGTGCTGGAAGAAAAAGGCGTGAAGAAAGTCGAGATCGACGAAGCCGTGATTGCGGAATTTCGCGCCAAGGCTGCTGATCCGATCCGCGATGCCTGGATTGCTGACATGGAGGCACAAGGCCTGCCGGGTCAGGAACTCTATGACCTTGTGGTGAAAACACTGGCGGACGCCAAAGCTAGCGGCAGCTGATTGATGTAGGATGGGTGCTTGCACCCATCTTGCCACCATTTGATGGGTGCAAGCACCCATCCTACGAGAGCGCGCATCAGACGCGCTCCGATTTCAATACCCGGGGGGACAGGACATGGCCGGATCAGCCGCCGTGCTGGAGGATTCCAGCATCTTAAGCAAACTTGACCGCGCACTTCTGCCGCTTGAGCGGTTCTGCGCCTTGCTGTCGGGTCTTGCGATTTTCTCCCTGATGTTTCTGGCCGCCTATTCGGTGACCGGGCGCAAGTTCTTTGCCTCCCCGCTGCCTGGGTATGTTGATTATATCGAAGCTGCGATGCCGATTATCGCCATCATGGGCGTCTCTTACGTGCAGCGTGACGGCACCCACATCCGAATGGACATGCTGGTGGGGGCCCTCAAGGGGCGGCTTTTGTGGTTGTTTGAGCTGATCTCTGTGCTGCTGATGCTCTTGTTGATTGTCGCGCTGACATGGGGGGCATGGGATCACTTTGACCGCTCGTTTGACTGCGCGCGGCCCTTTTGCAGCCGCGACAGTTCGATTGACATCGGCATCCCAATCTGGCCGTCCAAACTTGTCGTGCCCATCGCCTTTGGGGTGCTGGTGCTGCGCCTGATCCTGCAGGCTTGGGGATATGGCCGCGCATTGGTGCTTGGCCTTGAAAACCCCGTCGCCGTCCCGCTGACACTGAGCATCGAAGAACAGGCCATGGCCGAAGCCGCCATGCTGGATGATCAAGAGGAACCGCGCTGATGGAACCGATTGAGATTGGCCTGTGGGTGTCGGGCGGCATGCTGCTCATGGTGGTGCTGGGCATGCGCGTGGCCTTTGCCGCAGGGTTGGCCGGGTTTGTCGGTCTGGTCTGGCTGCGCTGGAACGGGTTTGATTATGATCCGGCGCGTTTTGGCAAGGCGGTTGAAATTTCCGTCAAAATCGCGGGCCTCACCCCCCATTCCAAAGTCTCTGCACAGGTGCTGAGCCTGATCCCGGTGTTCATCATGATCGGCTATCTGGCCTATTATGCCAAGCTGACCACGGCGCTTTTTGAGGCTGCCAAACGCTGGATCGCCTGGGTGCCGGGGGGCTTGGCCGTTTCAACGGTCTTTGCCACGGCGGGCTTTGCGGCGGTCTCTGGTGCCAGCGTTGCCACGGCAGCGGTCTTTGCGCGCATCGCCATCCCGGAAATGTTGAAAATCGGCTACAACAAACAATTCGCCGCCGGGGTTGTGGCCGCAGGCGGCACGCTGGCCTCGCTGATCCCGCCGTCCGCCATCCTTGTGATCTATGCGATCATCGTGGAGCAGGACGTGGGCAAATTGCTGCTCGCAGGGTTTATCCCCGGCATGTTCAGCGCGATTGTCTATGCCTCCATGATCATCGGCATCGCGTTGATCTGGAAAAACGTCGGCCCGCCCGTCAGCGGTTTCACATGGCGCGAGCGGTTTGAAAGCCTGCCGCCTGCCTTGCCGATTGTGGCGGTGGTCGTGATCATCATCTTCTTTGTCTACAACCCCTTTGGCGATGCCTGGGGTACGCCAACCGAGGGCGGGGCCGTGGGCGCCTTTATCGTCTTCCTCATGGCACTTTATCGTGGCATGCGCTGGGGGCAGTTGAAAGAGGCGCTGCTGGAAACCGCCAAGCTGACAGTGATGATTTTCACCATCATCTGGGGCGTGCTGATCTATGTGCGGTTTCTGGGTTTTGCGGAACTGCCGGATGCCTTTGCCGATTGGATCACCTCGCTTGAGATGTCACCCCTGCTGATCCTGATCTGTATCCTGCTGGCCTATGCGGTACTGGGCATGTTTATGGATGCCATTGGCATGCTGCTGTTGACCCTGCCGGTGGTCTACCCTGCGGTGATGGCGCTGAACGGCGGTGAGTTTGTTTCTGCGGCAGATTCCGCCTTTGGCATGTCAGGCACCATGTGCGCGATCTGGTTCGGGATATTGGTGGTGAAGATGGCGGAATTTTGCCTGATCACGCCGCCCATCGGGTTGAACTGCTTTGTGGTGGCAGGCGTGCGCGATGACCTGACCGTGCAGGATGTGTTCAAGGGCGTGACGCCGTTCTTTGTGGCCGACGCGGTGACCATTGCCTTGCTGGTGGCCTTTCCGGGCATTGTGCTGTGGCTGCCCTCGCTGGTGGGATAGAGAAGCCCCCGCCCGGAACAAGGCGAAACCGCCGGGTAGCGCCAGCCACCCGCTTGGGCTGGCACTGCCCGGCGCACACACCACCGTGACATGCCCGCCAATCTAGTCTAATCACCGCCCCATGTTGACCCATGCTGCCCTCACACGCGCCGCGCGCCTGTCTGTCGCCCCGATGATGGATTGGACGGACAAAAGAAATAGTGTTGAAAAAACAAGAGATTGAGTTAATTTTTCTTTTCGAGTTCATACCAAAGCATACTTTCTTGTGAGCCTTGCAACCTATCGAAACAGGTGGCTTGATGAATGGAATTCTGCGTCCTCAACTATATTCGAAATGGATGACAGACTTGCAGGTTGTGCAACCAATTCATACGTTGTCGTGAGGGGCAACAATTCTGGAGGCTACAAAAAATGGGCAAGGTATTGGTGACTGGGGCATCCGTCAGCCCAGAAATTCTTGCTCGGTTCTCAGAAAATGGTTTGGAGTTCGAGGTCGTCGAAAGAGCTGAAGAGCTTTCGCAAGAAGAGTTGATCAAGAAATTCGATGGCATTGATGCCTATCTGTGTGGAGGTGATGAGCGAACGGCTGCACCAATCTACAATGCAAATCTCCAGCTTAAGGTCATCGCGTTTTTGGGCGTGGGATATGCTGCCTTTATAAACGAGGACGATGCGACGACTGCTGGGATAGCTATCACGAACACTCCCGGAACGCTCACGGAGTCGGTTGCGGAAGCTACAGTTGCCTTGACACTTGCTTTGAATCGTCGAGTGGTTGAGGCGAACGACGCAATTCAGCGTGGCGAATTATTCAACACAAAGTGCTCGGACATAGGCAACAAGACAGTTGGTGTGTTGGGAATGGGTGCAATTGGGCAGCGAGTTGCTCAAGTCCTTTCCCGTGGATTTGGGTGTGAGATTCTTTATCACAACAGAAACGTAGTTTCGGCTGACCAACTCGATTTCAGTGTTGAGTATGTGAGTAAAAATGAGTTGTTCTCAAAAAGCGATGTTATCATTGTAATGGTCACAGGAGCTCCGGAGAACTACGGTATTGTAGGAAAAGATGAACTGGCTTTAGTCGGTCGCGGAGCGATTTTGGTCAATACGGCTCGTCCAGAAATCGTTGATGGTCCTTCGCTCGCGGCGGCCGTCGAGAATGGTCTGCTCGGCGGTGTTGCTATTGATGGATATTACAACGAAGATGATTTCGATTTATCTCGAGATGAGCTTGGTTTGTTGTCATCTGTTAAGAACAACGTTATTGTAACGCCGCATTTGGGTTCTCTAACTCACGACGCTAGGGATAAAATGGGTAACATGGCGGTTAGCTCCATAATCGATTTTTTTGGAGACTGGAAGTTCGGGCGAAATTGTAAACCCTGACTTTCGGGAAAAAACGCGTTGGAGCAAAAAATGGAGAAATTTGACTGCATAGTTATCGGCGGTGGATGTATCGGGTGTGCGACCGCTTTGCGCCTTTCGGACAGAGGTCTTTCAGTTGCCGTGTTAGAGCGTGGCAAGTTGAACGGTTTCTCGAGTGCTGCTGCTGTTGGGGGGCTAAACTACCTAAGCGATGATTTGGCTGGTTCTTCGCTCTTAGAGTTTACTTCTAGGTGTGCCGACGAGTTTAAGGCATACTTGCATGGCCTACGATCAGGATTCATAACCAAAACATGACCACCGCTGCCAAGGGACATGCTGACAAGAAGACTTTTGGGCATCTGTCATAGCGGGTTGCGATCCTCCGCCAGTCCTTGAGGCGGGCAAAGCTGTTTTCGATTTTGTGGCGTTTC
>CALFWM010000055.1 GCA_937928635.1 uncultured Sulfitobacter sp.
ATTGGTGCCCAGGAGAGGACTCGAACCTCCACACCGTTGCCAGTACTAGCACCTGAAGCTAGCGCGTCTACCATTCCGCCACCTGGGCAGGTCACGTGAGGGGGCAATTACGCATGCAAAGCACTGCTGTCAATTGCAAATCAGTTGAATTGCACATGAATTCCGCCGGTATGCGCCCGAGGGACACCAATTGCGGCTTGTCCGACGCAAGCGGGGCAGGTACATCAGCACCCAACCACTTATTTTGCGCAAGGATACCCCATGTCTCAGCTGGTGACGATCTATGGCGGCTCAGGTTTTGTCGGACGCTACATTGCGCGGCGGATGGCCAAGGCCGGCTGGCGGGTGCGGGTCGCTGTGCGCCGCCCCAACGAGGCGATCTTTGTGCGCCCCTACGGCGTAGTAGGGCAGGTCGAACCGGTTTTGTGCAACATACGGGATGACACCTCTGTACGGCTGGCCATGCAGGGGGCGGACGCGGTGGTGAATTGTGTTGGCACGTTCGACAAGGGCGGAAAAAACAATTTTGACGCGGTTCAGGCGGAGGGGGCAACGCGGGTTGCACGTCTGGCTGCACAAAGCGGTGTCGCGCGGATGGTGCATATCTCTGCTATTGGGGCGGATGTTAACGGCGACAGCCTTTACGCCGTTTCCAAGGGCAAAGGCGAGGCTGGCGTGCTTGGCCACATGCCAGACGCAATGATCCTGCGGCCTTCGATCATCTTTGGGTCAGAGGATGCGTTTTTTAATCGCTTTGCCACGATGGCGCGCTTTGGCCCGGTTCTGCCAATTGCCGGAGGCAATACCAGGTTCCAACCTGTCCATGTAGATGATGTCGCTCAGGCGGCCCAGTTGGGGATCACTGGTGCCGCTGGAGGTGGCATTTATGAGCTGGGCGGGCCGGACGTTGAAACCTTCCGCGAATTGATGACCCGTATGCTGGCTGTGATCCATCGTCGGCGCCTCGTGATAAGCATGCCCAATATCATTGCCCGCATTATGGCCTTTGGCTTTGATATGATGCAGGCCATTACCTTTGGGCTTGCCAAGAACACCATGCTGACACAGGACCAGCTGACATCACTGGCGCATGACAATGTCGTGGCAGATGATGCCATGGGATTTGAGACACTTGGGATCACACCGACCTCCATGGAAGCCGTGCTGCCAGATTACCTCTGGCGGTTCCGCCCCTCTGGTCAGTTTGATGCGATCAAGGATTCTGCTCAAAACCTGCGTCAGTCTTGAGTAGCTTGATCTGATGGACCAATCGACTACTCTTGTCGCCGCCTTCCTAGGCCTGCTTGAAGGGCTGACTGAATTCATTCCCGTTTCTTCCACGGGCCATCTGTTGTTGGCGGGTCACTTTCTGGGGTTTGAAAGCGCAGGGCGCACGTTTGAGGTCGTGATCCAGCTTGGTGCGGTTTTGGCGCTGCTGGTGCTTTACTTTGGGCAGCTTTGGGCCGTGTTTCGCAACGCGCCGCACGATCCGCAGGCGCGGCGGTTTATCCTGTCGGTGCTGATTGCCTTTATGCCGGCGGTCGTGATTGGCGTGATGGCGCATGGGTTTATCAAAACGGTGCTGTTTGAAACGCCAATGCTGATCGCGGTGATGCTGATCATTGGCGGGTTTATCCTCTTGATTGCGGAACGTATCGCGCCCGAGGCCCGACATGATGACGCGATGAAGTTCCCGCTCCCGATGGCATTGAAAATTGGCTTTATTCAGTGTCTTGCGATGATCCCGGGCACATCCCGGTCTGGGGCGACCATTGTGGGGGCTTTAATGCTGGGGGCGTCGAAACGTGCCGCGGCTGAATTTTCGTTTTTCTTGTCGATGCCAACGATGGCAGGCGCATTTGCCTATGATCTTTACAAGAACCGCGATGTGCTGGATGCCTCTGCCCTTGGCGAAATTGCCATTGGTTTTGTCATGGCGTTTATATCCGCGGTTTTGGTGGTGAAATGGCTGTTGGGCTACGTCAGCAAGCACGGCTATGCCTTGTTTGGCTACTGGCGAATCATCGTCGGCGGGGTCGCCGTTGTCGCATTGATGGCGGGCTATTGACCAGATAGGTCCGTATCGGATCTAAAATCAGAAAATTGCGGCCTGAAAACCTCCGTCACCATTGGAATTTTCCAATTTAGGTCAGTATTACTGCCTTTTATTCTCCCCACGCTTCTCGTATGCCAAACGCTCAGGAATTCAAACGGGGCGCGTGGACATGGCAAAGCAACCAATGCTGAAATTTGTGAGCGTTGAACGGGATATGCCCGAGAAACGGCCGCCAGACCTGCGGCGTACAGATTTTGACGAAATCTATGCCGAATATGCCGACGCAAAGGCAAAGGAGCAATCCGGCCGGTGCAGCCAATGTGGTGTGCCCTATTGCCAGTCACACTGCCCGCTGCACAACAACATCCCCGACTGGTTGCGCCTGACAGCCGAAGGCCGGCTGCAAGAGGCCTATGAGGTCTCTCAGGCCACAAACACCTTCCCTGAAATCTGTGGGCGCATCTGCCCTCAGGATCGTCTGTGCGAGGGAAACTGTGTAATCGAATCCTCCGGCCATGGCACCGTGACCATCGGGTCGATCGAAAAGTACCTCACTGACACGGCTTGGGAAAAGGGCTGGGTTCAGCCCATCACCGCCCGCGAGGAACGCAGTGAAAGTGTTGGGATCATCGGTGCGGGTCCCGGCGGTTTGGCCGCTGCCGATGTTCTGCGTCGTGCGGGCGTGCAGGTCACCATCTATGATCGGTATGACCGTGCAGGGGGGTTGCTGACCTACGGCATCCCCGGCTTTAAGCTGGAAAAAGACATTGTCATGCGCCGCAACGATCAATTGGCCGAGGGCGGCGTGACCTTTGAGCTGGAGTGTGACGTGGGCCGCGACATCAGCTTTGCCGACATTCGCGCCAAGCACGACGCGGTGATCATCGCCACCGGCGTTTATAAGACAAGGGAAATTCAGGCCCCCGGCGTCGGCGGATTGGGCGTGGAACGCGCAATTGACTTCCTGACCGCCAGCAACCGCAAAAGTTTTGGCGACGGTGTGCCTGAATTTGACAACGGCCGCCTGAATGCCATGGGTAAACGGGTTGTGGTGATTGGCGGCGGCGACACCGCAATGGACTGTGTACGCACGTCCATTCGGCAGGGCGCAGAAAGCGTCAAATGCCTCTATCGCCGCGACCGCGCCAACATGCCCGGCAGCCAACGCGAGGTTGCCAACGCCGAAGAAGAAGGCGTGGTATTTGAATGGCTCTGCGCGCCCAAAGGTTTTACCGGGGATCCGGTTTCGGGCGTGATGGTGCAAAAAATGCGTCTGGGCCAACCCGATGTCACCGGGCGCCAAGTCCCCGAAGTGATTGAGGGTGCTGATTACGTTGAAGACGCCGATCTGGTCATCATGGCGCTGGGGTTTGAACCCGAAGACCTGCCAACCCTCTGGAATGAACCCGACCTGCCGGTCAACCGCTGGGGCACCATCAAGGCGGACTACATCAGTGGGGCAACGGCGCTGGAAGGCGTCTATGCGGTGGGCGACATCGTGCGCGGTGCCTCGCTGGTGGTTTGGGCGATCAAGGACGGGCGCGATTGCGCAGAGGAAATTCTCAAACGCATGGCGGCCCCCGTCACAATGGTCGCTGAGTAAAACTGGCCCGATCAATGGGCTGAACCAAACGAAAGCCTCACCCCACCACGCGAAACATTAGCAATACTGACCTAACCCAAAAAGGAGATGAACAATGTCTGAACAGCAAAACCTCTCTGGCGGGTGCCAATGTGGTGCAGTGCGGTTTGAATTGGCCCAGCGCCCTGCGGAATACGGGGCATGCCATTGCAACATGTGTCGCAAGATCGGGGGCGGCGTCGCGCTTAGCTTTATGGTGCCCGGCGATGGGCTGACCTGGACCGCACAAGACACGCTCAAGACCTACACGTCGTCGCAATGGGCCGAACGCGGCTTTTGCACCACCTGTGGTTCCAGCCTGTTTTGGCGCCTGACCGCCCCCGGCCCGATGCATGGCTTGCTCAGCGTCTCTGTCAGCGCACTCGACAACATGGACGGTATCCCGTTCAACAGCGAAGTCTACATCGACCACAAACCTGACAGCTATGCCTTTGCCGGCGAACGCAACCGCATGACTGAAGCAGATGTGATGGCCATGGTCAGCGCGGGACAACCCAATGAATGACATTACCGGCAAATGCCTTTGCGGCAGCGTGACGATAACCGTCAGTGACCCGGTGGGGTGGCTTGGCGCCTGTCATTGCCGGATGTGCCAACGCTGGAGCGGTGGTTTGTGGGCCGGTTTTCCTGCCGACCCCGACACCGTCCGCATCACCGGACCCGTGCAAAGCTACCCGTCATCAAAGCTGGCCGACCGGGCGTTTTGCCAGACTTGCGGCACCCAATTGTGGATGCGGGACCGGTCAGACGATGCGCCCTATGATCTGATGCCCGGCATTTTTGACGGGGCACAGGACTGGCCGCTCAAAAGTGAGATTTACGTCGATCAAGCCCTGCACGCCTTTTCCCTCAGTGGCGTACACAAACGCGCGAGCAGCGCAGAGTACCGCGAGAAAAATCCAGAGGTGAACCAGATCACGGATGGGGCACGCCAGAATGACTGAGATCAAAGGCCAGTGCCTCTGCGGGGCGGTCAACGTCACCGCACAAACCGATGACCCCAAACTGCGGGCCTGTCATTGCGATATGTGCCGCCAACATACCTCTGGCGCGTTTTTTTCGATCAAAACGGTCCCCGGCAGCGAAATTGTGGAAGGGCCGGTGCAGACCTATCGCTCGTCAGAATGGGCAGAGCGCGGGTTTTGCCCCACCTGCGGATCAACCCTATGGTATGGCACCGTCGCGGACAAGGCGCGCAACTTTGCCGCCGGATTGTTCCCCAACGCGGGCGGCGCACCGCTTGTAATTGAATTTTTCGCGGACCAATGCCCACAGGGCTACGCGCTGAGCGGCACACACAAAAAACTGACAGCGGACGAAACCATCGCCCTGTTCACCGGGAATGATGCCTGATGCGGTTTGCTCTCCCCGTTTTGATCTTCGCCAGCGCCGCCCAGGCAGGCACATTTACGCCCCCGGAAGGCTGCACCGCGCATCTGACAGTTCAGGGGCGCGGCTGCATTGTTGCGCACTACTGGACCTGTGAGGGCAACAATGCAGGTGTGCGGTGGCACGCAGAAATGGATCAAAACGGGATCATGTACATTGGGCAAATCGACAATGAGGCGCAGTGGCTAAAGTCCTATTTTGTCCGCTCCAACGAAGAAGAAACCCTGATCGAACCCGCCAAAGACCCGGCCAATCTGACAAATCTGCTGAACAGCGGGACCGACACGTTTGAATTTACGCTCAACACCACAACGGGGGTGCACCGCGTGGTTGGGTTTGACCGCATCATTGAGCGTAACGTCCGAATTGACGGACAGACCCTTCACCGCACCGAATACAACATTTCGACCACAAATGTGGATGGCACTGTCGTCTTTGCCGCCAATGGGAACGAGTACGTCTCGGAAACCTACCGGCGCTTTTTCTCAGGCGCAGGGACGGTCACAGAGCCCGATGCGCCCTTTGAATACAATGAAACCCCCGTTGATTTTATCACGCGCGGGCAGCCGGGCTTTTTGTCCGATGAACCCATTTATGATTGTAACGCGATCACCGCGCGCCACGAGACCAAGCAAAAGGACCCCCAGCCATGATCTATGATGAGAATTGGGCCAAAGACGAAACCGCAAAGCGGGCCTATCTGGCCGAGAACGGGCTTTATGACGAAAGCGAGGAGCATTCCTCTTGCGGGGTTGGCCTGGTGGTGAACATCGACGGGTCACGCACGCGGGCGGTGGTGGACAACGGGATTGCCGCGCTCAAGGCGATCTGGCACCGGGGTGCGGTGGATGCGGATGGCAAGACCGGGGATGGTGCAGGGATCCACGTGCAGATCCCCGTGTCGTTCTTCTATGATCAGGTGGAGCGCACCGGCCACACCCCGCGCCGGGATGAGCTGATCGCCGTGGGTCAGGTGTTTTTGCCACGCACTGATTTTGGCGCCCAGGAAACCTGCCGCACAATTGTCGAAACCGAAGTGCTGCGCATGGGCTATTACATCTACGGCTGGCGTCACGTGCCGGTGAATGTGGATTGTCTGGGCGACAAAGCCAATGCGACCCGGCCCGAGATTGAACAGATCCTGATCTCCAACGCCAAAGGTGTGGACGAGGAAACCTTTGAACGCGAGCTATACGTGATCCGCCGCCGTGTTGAAAAAGCGGCCAATGCGGCGCAGGTGGCCGAACTTTATATCGCGTCCATGTCGTGCCGCTCGATCATCTACAAGGGGATGATGCTAGCCGAACAGGTTGCCGAGTTTTATCCCGACTTGATGGACGAACGGTTCGTCTCTGCCTTTGCGATCTATCACCAGCGTTATTCGACAAACACCTTCCCACAATGGTGGCTGGCGCAGCCATTTCGCATGCTGGCGCACAACGGTGAAATCAATACGCTCAAGGGCAACCTGAACTGGATGAAATCGCACGAAATCCGCATGGCCTCGTCTGCTTTTGGGGATATGGCCGAAGACATCAAACCGATTGTCGCCTCAGGATCATCCGATTCTGCCGCATTAGACTCTGTTTTTGAGGTTTTGGTTCGCGCTGGCCGCTCCGCCCCCATGGCCAAAACCATGTTGGTCCCTGAAAGCTGGTCCAAACAGGCCGTCGAACTGCCACAGGACTGGCGCGACATGTATTCCTACTGCAACTCCGTGATGGAACCCTGGGATGGCCCTGCCGCGCTGGCAATGACCGATGGGCGCTGGGTTTGCGCCGGGCTTGACCGCAACGGATTGCGCCCAATGCGCTACGTGGTCACATCGAATGGCATGCTGATCGCCGGGTCCGAGACCGGGATGGTCCCGCTGGACGAAGCAAACGTCGTGCAAAAAGGCGCGCTGGGGCCAGGACAGATGATTGGTGTCCATATGGGCAAGGGCCAGCTTTTCAAAGATGAAGAGCTGAAAGACAAGATGTCTGCCGCCCTGCCTTTTGGGGAATGGGTCGGCAAGATTGTTGAACTGGACGACGCGTTGAGTGTTGTCGAAGAGTCTCCCCTGTTTGAAGGGGCCGAGCTACGCCACCGTCAGGTGGCCGCCGGTTATTCGATTGAGGAGCTGGAGCAAATCCTCGCGCCCATGGCCGAGGACGGCAAAGAAACACTGGCGAGCATGGGGGATGACACGCCCTCTGCAGTCTTGTCAGGCAAATATCGCCCGTTGAGCCACTTCTTCCGCCAGAACTTTAGCCAGGTCACCAACCCACCCATCGACTCCTTGCGAGAATACCGGGTGATGAGCCTGAAGACACGCTTTGGTAACCTGAAAAATGTTTTGGATGAAGACAGCAGCCAGACCGAGATTTTGGTGCTCGACAGCCCCTTTGTGGGCAATGCACAGTTTGATGCGCTGCTGACCCACTTCAATGCTGATCTGGCCACCATTGACTGTACGTTTGAGCCGGGCGACGGGAACCTGAACGCTGGCCTCGCCCGTATCCGGGCAGAGGCCGAGGACGCTGTACGCTCAGGTGCCGGTCATATCGTGCTGACCGACCAGCACAGCAGTGCCGAACGTGTTGCGATGCCGATGATTTTGGCGACCTCTGCCGTGCACAGCCATCTGACCGGGAACGGGTTGCGCACCTTTACCTCGCTCAACGTGCGCTCTGCCGAATGTGTGGACCCGCATTACTTTGCCGTCCTGATTGGCTGTGGTGCGACCGTGGTCAACGCCTATCTGGCAGAGGATTCACTGGCAGATAGGATCGACCGTGGTTTGCTGGATGTGTCTCTAACACGGGCAACAGAGCGGTATCGCGAGGCGATTGATCAGGGTCTGCTCAAGATCATGGCAAAGATGGGCATCTCGGTTGTGTCCTCCTATCGCGGTGGTCTGAATTTTGAGGCAGTGGGTCTGTCCCGCGCCATGTGTGCGGAGTATTTCCCCGGCATGACCAGCCGCATTTCCGGCATTGGTGTCACCGGCATTCAGCGCAAAGCCGAAGAGGTGCACGCCCAGGGTTGGCGCAGCGATGGTGTTGTGCTGCCGATTGGTGGTTTCTACAAATCGCGAAAATCCGGCGAGACCCACGCATGGGAGGCGTCCTCCATGCATATGCTGCAAACGGCCTGTAACAGAGCCTCATATGCGATGTGGAAGCAGTATTCCCAAAAAATGCAAAGCAACCCGCCGATTCATCTGCGCGACCTTTTGGACATCAAACCGCTTGGTCCCGAAATCGGGTTGGAAGAGGTTGAAAGCATCACCTCCATCCGCAAACGGTTTGTCACCCCGGGCATGTCGCTGGGCGCGCTAAGCCCTGAGGCACACAAGACGCTGAACGTGGCGATGAACCGGATTGGCGCAAAGTCTGACAGTGGCGAGGGTGGCGAAGATCCGGCACATTTTGTGCCCGAACCCAACGGCGATAACCCGTCGGCCAAAATCAAACAGGTGGCTTCGGGTCGCTTTGGTGTCACAGCCGAATACCTGAACCAATGTGAAGAGTTGGAGATCAAAGTCGCCCAAGGGGCCAAGCCGGGTGAAGGCGGTCAACTGCCCGGGATGAAGGTCACAGACCTGATCGCACGGCTGCGCCATTCGACCAAGGGCGTGACACTGATCAGCCCGCCACCGCACCACGACATCTATTCCATCGAAGACCTTGCGCAGCTGATCTATGACCTCAAGCAGATCAACCCGCGTTGCAAGGTGACGGTGAAGCTGGTGGCGTCCTCCGGTGTGGGCACGATTGCCGCCGGGGTGGCCAAGGCCAAGGCGGATGTGATCCTGATCTCGGGGCACAATGGCGGCACGGGTGCCTCGCCTGCGACCTCAATCAAATATGCGGGCCTTCCATGGGAAATGGGCCTGACGGAGGCACATCAGGTCTTGTCCATGAACAACCTGCGCGACCGGGTGACCCTGCGCACCGATGGGGGCTTGCGCACAGGGCGTGACATTGTGATGGCCGCGATGCTGGGGGCCGAGGAATACGGCATCGGCACTGCCGCGCTGATCGCGATGGGTTGTATTATGGTGCGTCAGTGTCAGTCCAACACCTGCCCTGTCGGCGTTTGCACGCAGGATGAGGCCCTGCGCGACAAATTTACTGGTAATGCGGATAAGGTTGTGAACCTGATAACTTTCTACGCCAACGAGGTCCGTGAAATCCTTGCCTCCATCGGCGCGCGGTCGTTGGATGAGGTTATTGGCCGTGCCGATCTGCTGGCGCAGGTCAGCCGGGGGTCTGCACATCTGGACGATCTGGATTTGAACCCGCTGCTGATCACCGTCGATGGGGCGCATTCGCAGATCTATGACCGCGACAAGCCGCGCCAAAGCGTGTCTGACACGCTGGATGCGCAGATCGTTGGGGATGCCGCACGCTTCCTTGAGGACGGCGAAAAGATGCAGCTGAGTTATGCCGTGCAAAACACGCACCGCACCGTTGGCACACGGGTGTCCAGCCACATCGTGAAACGGTTTGGGATGCGCAACCAGTTGCAGCCCGATCACCTGACGATCAAGCTGACGGGGTCGGCCGGGCAATCGCTGGGCGCCTTTGCGGCACCGGGGCTAAAGCTCGAAGTCTCAGGCGATGCCAATGACTACGTTGGCAAGGGCCTGTCAGGGGGCATGATCATCGTGCGCCCGCCCATGGCCAGCCCGATTGTCGCGGCAGAGAACACCATCATCGGCAACACCGTGCTTTATGGCGCAACCGATGGCTATCTCTTTGCCGCCGGGCGCGCGGGGGAGCGGTTTGCCGTGCGCAACTCCGGGGCCAAAGTGGTGATTGAAGGCTGCGGGTCAAACGGGTGCGAATACATGACCGGTGGGGTAGCCGTGATCCTTGGCGATATCGGGGCGAATTTTGCTGCCGGGATGACCGGGGGGATGGCGTATCTTTATAACCCTGAAGGCAAAGCAAGCGAAATGCTGAATCCGGAAACCATCGTCACCTGCCCCGTGACGGTCGATCACTGGATGCATGAGCTGGAAACGCTGCTGGAGCAGCATCTGGAAGAAACCGGATCACGCAAAGTTGCCGATATTCTGCAACACTGGGACGTTGAGCAAGGTCATTTCCTGCAAGTTTGCCCCAAGGAAATGCTCGACAAACTGGTCGCGCCTCTGAGTGTTGAGGAAACGTCAGTTCCAGCGGAGTGATCCACTTTGAAACCGACAAGAGGGGCTTCATTTCAAAGCCCCTTTTCATTTGGGGCAAACTCATCGGGCACTCTCACGTAACTCATCGGGCACTCTCACGTGATGGCACTCACCGTCAACTACGCGTCCTGCTGCGATGGCGGCGGATTAAAGCGATTCGAGTTTAACTTGAAACACGCTTTATCACTTTTCGCGTTCGACCAAAGGGAGAGGCAGCGAATAAGTGATTCATGTTTAACTCGAAACGCTATAGGGTCCGTTCGGTCACGGTGATGTAGAACGTTGCGCACCGCTGTGGGCTAAGCGTTCACAAAGAATGTGCCGCGCCCTATAGAATGCATATGGCGCAGGCAAAACAGACAAAGACCAAAAAGAAAAAGCGCACGGCCCCCAAAGCGCGGCGACAGCTGCCCGGTGTCGGGATTTTGCTGTGGCTGCGTTGGTGGGCATGGCGCACCGCGGCGGCGGTGTTTTTGCTGGTGGTCGGTTTGGTGGTTTTGTTCGCCGTGATAAACCCGCCAACAAACGCTTATATGTTCTCTGAAGGCCGCAGATTGGGGGGCGTGCAGCAAACCTGGGTGCCCATGGACAAAATCGCACCGGTCATGGCGCGCTCGGCTGTTGCCGCAGAAGATGCGAATTTTTGCCAGCATTGGGGCTTTGACGTTGAGGCCATTCGCAAAGCGATTGATGCCGGCGCGAACAGAGGCGCCTCAACAATCAGCCAGCAAACAGTAAAAAACGTCTACCTGTGGCACGGGCGTCTGTGGATACGCAAAGCCGCAGAAGTGATGATCACCCCGGTGGTTGAAGCGATCTGGAGCAAGCGGCGCGTTCTTGAAATCTATCTGAATATTGCTGAATTTGACGAAGGCGTGTTTGGCGTAGAAGCCGCAGCACAGCATTACTTTAGTGTATCCGCATCAGACCTGAGCGCGACGCAAGCCGCACGGCTGGCCGCGATTCTGCCCTCGCCAAAGAAACGTTCCGCCTCCAATCCCAGCAGCTTTGTGCGCAAACGATCCGCCCAGATCCGATCCGGAGCAGCAACCATTCGCGCGGACGGACGTACGGATTGTTTCGAGAGTTGAAACTGCAGCCATTCCAAGGCATGGAAGGGGACAGACTAATCTTGCCCGGAATCCCATAATGGCCCGTTTGTTTCATGTCCCGCTCTCTCCTTTTTGCCGTAAGGTACGCCTGAGCCTTGCGGAAAAGAAAATTGAAGTAGAGCTGGTTGAGGAACGTTATTGGGAACAGGATCCCGATTTCATGCGCCGCAACCCGGCTGGCAAAGTCCCCGTACTGCGCCTGGACGGGATCATGATGGCCGAAAGCGCTCCAATTTGTGAGTACATTGAGGAAACCCGCCCAGAGCCATCTCTGTTGCCCAGCGACCCCGTCCAACGGCTGGAAGTGCGCCGGCTGGTCAGTTGGTTTGATGATAAGTTCCACGCCGATGTCACCTCCAAGCTGCTCTATGAGCGGGTAAACAAGAAAGTGATGAAGCAGGGCTATCCCGACAGTACCAATGTCAAATCCGGAGCCAAGGCGATAAAATACCATCTCGATTATATGGCCTGGCTGCTGGACCACCGTCGCTGGCTGGCCGGGGATGTCATGACACTGGCGGATTTCGCTGCCGCTGCGCATCTGTCGGCGCTCGACTACATTTCAGACGTGGATTGGACGCGCTCTGAGGTGGTCAAGGATTGGTACGCCAAGATCAAATCGCGCCCCGCATTCCGGTCGATTCTTGCGGACCAGATGCCCGGCTTTCCGCCACCGGCGCATTACAGCGATCTGGATTTCTAGGTTGAGAGCATTGGGGGCTGTCTGCCCCCAAACCCCCGAGGAAGAGTTATGGCCAAAAAGAAGGGGGATCTGAAGCAAACGGTTGTGGCCAGAGCACTTGCAGAAAGCTTTGTTGCAGCAAAGGTCTGCCGCCCCTCCGACGTGCCAGAGGTGCCTGCGCGGCTGGCCGCATTTGTTGATGCGGGATATCACGGCCAGATGTCCTGGATGACAGAGAGAATAACCTGGCGCGGCAATCCCGCAGCACTTTGGCCAGAAGCACGATCTGTTATCATGTTGGCCGAAAGCTATGCGCCCGAGCATGACCCTCTGAAAGTGCTGGAACATCCAGACCGCGCTGCCGTTTCGGTCTATGCGCAGGGGCGCGATTATCATGACATCGTCAAAAAAAGACTGAAGCGTCTGGCGCGTTGGTTGGTTTCAGAGGCCAAGTGTAAGGTAAAGGTGTTTGTGGACACAGCACCCCTGCCAGAAAAGGCACTGGCACAAGCCGCAGGGTTGGGATGGCAAGGGAAACACACCAATTTGCTAAGCAGGGAATTTGGCAATTGGGCCTTTATAGGGTCTGTTTTCACAACTTTGGAGCTTGAGCCAGATGCCCCAGAGGTAGACCACTGTGGGTCATGTACGGCCTGCCAGGACATTTGCCCCACCGCTGCTTTTCCAGCACCCTATCAGCTTGATGCACGCCGCTGTATTTCCTACCTGACCATTGAACACAAAGGGCCTGTTGATCTGGACCTGCGCGCATTAATGGGGAACCGCATTTATGGCTGTGACGATTGTCTGGCGGCTTGTCCCTGGAACAAGTTCGCAGTGAAGGCAAGCGACCTCAGGTATCACGCCAAAGATCCGGAAACACCCATGTTAGAGACGCTATCCAAACTAGATGATGCCGCCTTTCGCGCGCGATACTCCGGCTCTCCCATAAAACGCATCGGACGTAATCGGTTTGTGCGCAATGTGCTTTATGCCATCGGTAACTCAGCATTGCCCGCATTGAAACCGGCCGCACAGGCACTGACCAGTGATCCTGATCCCGCGGTTGCCGATGCCGCGCGTTGGGCCGCGTCACGACTGTGACGCAAACAGGCTGGACGTGTCGCTGATTTTCTCTACACCGCAAAACAAGATGCAAAAGGAGTGACCCATGGCAGTGCTTTTGGGCGTGGACACGGGCGGCACCTATACGGACGCTGTGCTGATCCGGGGTGAAGAGAACATCATCGCCGCTGCCAAGGCATTGACCACCCGCGCCGACCTCGCGATTGGGATTGGAGAGGCGGTGCGCTCAGTGTTGGAACAGGCGCGCATAGACCCTTCTGAGATATCCATGGCGTCGCTTTCAACAACCCTGGCAACCAACGCGCTGGTCGAAGGACAGGGCGAACGTGTCGCCCTCATATTCATCGGGTTCAAAGAACGTGACCTGGAAAACCATGGGTTGGCTGAGGCGCTCAAGGGTGATCCCTACCTCGTGCTCCCAGGGGGTCACAATCACGCTGGTGGTGAGGCGGTTCCACTCGACGAAAGGGCCCTTATTGCTTTTTTAGAGACACATATGGACAGTGTGAGCGGCTATGCGGTGGCCAGTCAATTTGCCACGCGCAACCCGGCGCATGAACAACGCACCGCGCAGTTGATCACGCAGATGACCGGGCAACCAGTGTCCGCATCTCACCAACTGTCTGCAAAACTCAATGGGCCCAAACGCGCAATGACCGCCGTTCTGAACGCGCGGTTAATTGGGATGATTGATCGCTTGATCGGACGCGCCGAAGACACCTTGCGAGACCTCAAAATCAAGGCACCCTTGATGGTGGTACGGGGGGACGGCGCACTGATTTCGAGCGCGCAGGCACGTGAACGTCCGATTGAGACGATCCTGAGTGGCCCAGCCGCCTCAATTGTCGGCGCGCGCTGGATGACGGGTGCCGCAGACGGCCTGGTGAGTGACATTGGCGGCACGACAACCGATATCGCCGTGCTGCGCAATGGCCGGCCCACGATTGACCCAGCCGGGGCACGCGTTGGACCCTACCGCACCATGGTAGAGGCCGTCGCCATGCGCACCACAGGCCTGGGCGGCGACAGCGAAGTGCATTTTCTGTCAGAAGGTTTGCAAGGTGGTGTTAGCCTTGGGCCTGGCCGCGTCTTGCCGATTTCACTACTCGCCACACAAGCCCCTGACATAGTGCATCCCGCGCTTGAGGCACAATTGCGTGCCACCACACTCGGCGAACATGACGGAAGGTTTGTGCGCGCGGTGGCCGGGCAATCAGCCCAAGGATTGAGCGAACGTGAGACTGCACTGTTAGAACGCATTGGGACAGATGTTCATCCCCTTGGGGATATGCTGCGGGCACGTGTTGAGCAGGGCGCGCTCAAACGCTTGGTCGAACGGGGCCTTGTGCAAGTCGCGGCGGTCACCCCCTCTGATGCCAGTCATGTGTTGGGTCGATTGTCCACTTGGGACGCCAAGGCCGCAGAAATGGCGCTGCACCTGTTCGGGCGCCGCCGTACCGGATCAGGGAATGTGCTTGCCAATGACGCCCAAGTCATGGGGCAGATCATCGTTGACCAACTCACGAAACAAACCGTTTTGGCCCTGTTAGAGACTGCTTTTGATGAAGAAGCAGAGAGTTTCAATCAACCACCTGATGTGCTTGCCCGACATGTTCTTATGCAAAGGGGGCTGAGCCATCACAAAGGGTTGGTTCGGATCGAATCCGGCCTGAATGTTGACGTCATTGGTCTGGGTGCCTCCGCCGTCAGCTATTATCCTGCAGTGGGAGAGGCTTTGGGCACAAAGGTAATCCTGCCCGAATACGCAGGTGTCGCAAATGCAGTTGGTGCTGTCGTGGGGCAAGTTACCATGCGCCAAAGTGGCACAGTCACTAGCCCAAGCGAAGGTAAATACCGGGTACATCTAACCGTCGGCCCGCAGGATTACGGCGATCAAGACAGCGCTTTGGCCCATTTAGAGACTGTTTTGACCGACCAAGCCACTCAGGAAGCGAAAGCGGCAGGGGTGGTCGACATCCAGATCAACATACACCGTGATATCCGTACGGCAGGTGTTGAAGCGCGCGAGGTTTTTGTTGAGGCACTGATTACAGTGGAAGCCACGGGCCGGCCCTGCGTGGCACAAGATGGACCCCTTTCCACCAATTAGCGGAAAGGGGCCGAGGCGTTTATTCAGCGGCCGTTCGTTTGGGCAGCACCCAATTCGGGCGGACGAAATGGCAGGTGTACCCATTGGGCACCCGCTCCAAATAGTCCTGATGTTCTGGCTCAGCCTCCCAGAAATCGCTGACAGGCTCGATCTCTGTCACAACTTTGCCAGGCCACAATCCACAGGCCTCCACATCAGCAATCGTATCCAGCGCCACCGCTTTTTGATCTTCGTCCACGTAGTAGATTGCAGAGCGATAGCTCATCCCACGGTCATTACCCTGACGGTTTGGCGTTGTTGGATCATGGATCTGAAAAAAGAACTCCAACAGATCACGATAACTGGTCTGCGTGTCATCAAAGACAATTTCGATCCCTTCGGCATGGGTGCCGTGGTTGCGGTAGGTGGCATTAGGCACGTCACCCCCGGTATACCCGACGCGGGTCGAAATCACGCCAGGGCGACGCCGGATCAAATCTTGCATACCCCAAAAACAACCCCCGGCCAAAACTGCGCGTTGCGTGCTCATGCCAAATCCTCCACCTGATCAATGTAGGCGCCGTAACCTTCGGCCTGCATGTCATCGCGATGCACAAACCGCAGGGAGGCCGAGTTGATGCAATATCGCAAACCACCCCGATCTGCCGGACCATCGGGAAAAACGTGGCCCAAATGGCTGTCTCCGTGTTTGCTGCGCACTTCTGTGCGGACCATACCCAAGGTCGTATCGCTGTGTTCGGTTATGTTTTCGATGGCCTTGGTAAAACTTGGCCACCCACAACCGCTTTCGTATTTATCGGCTGAGACAAACAGCGGCTCACCAGAAACGATGTCCACATAAATGCCGGGTTCCTTGTTGCGCAACAACGCGCCGGTGCCTGGGCGCTCCGTGCCGCTTTGCTGCGTCACGCGATATTCCTCTGGCGAGAGGGCGGCGATGGCTTCCGCTGATTTTTCGTAAACTGTCATGGGACCTCCGGTGACAATAGCGCTGCCTATTAAATGGGGCGAAGGCGTGAAATTTAAAGGCAGTATGCATCCTGCGAACCACATTGTGAACTGAGGGTCGCGCAGGTTCTGTTGCCCGGAGGAGCAAGGCCGGGATAGGCTGCGCTGGAAGGAGCCCAAAATGCCAGACAAGACCCCAGCCCTTGACGATGCCTATGCATTGGAAACGTCGGACGACAACAAACGGCTCTACGCAAGCTGGGCGGACAATTACGACAGCAGTTTCGCTGTCGATATGGACTATAGAATGCCCCAGACTATCGCATCTATTTACGCCGAAGTCGGGCTTGGGGGCCAGCCAATTGCAGATGTGGGGGCGGGAACTGGCTTGGTCGTGACACATATGCCATCGCAGGATGCACAAGCCATTGATGCTTTGGATATCTCGACGGAAATGCTCTGCGTTGCCGCCAAACGCGGCATTTATCGAGATTTCATTCAGTGCGACCTGACAGCGCAGCTGCCGATAGAGGATGCGACCTATGGTGCCATCATCAGTGCAGGCACATTCACCCATGGGCATGTCGGCCCGGGGGCGCTGGATGAACTGATGCGCATTGCCAAACCCGGGGCCGTTTTTGTCCTGGGAATCAATGCAGAGCATTTTGCGGCCCGTGGGTTTGAGGCAAAAATTGCCCTGTTAGAGCCTGATATTGAGAAACTGGAGATACGGACGACCCGTATCTATGGCCCCAATGCGAACGACGCGCACAAAGACGATTTGGCAAAGGTTGCGGTGTTCTGGAAACGGTAAATCCGGTCAAGACCCCACCGGCTCAGGGGTTCTTGCCTGACCACAGTACCTTCCCATCTGATGCCTCCACCCCAGGAGGGATGCCAAAGGCGGTACGGTAGCTTTTTGAAAAATGCGAGAGTGAGCGAAAACCACAGGCCACACAGACATCCGTGACGGACAAGTTGGTTTGCCGCAGCAGATTGCGCGCCTTTTCAAGCCGCAGTTGCAGATAATAGCGTTTCGGAGAGGTTGTCAGGTACTTGGAAAATAGTCGTTCCAGCTGGCGGGTTGACAGCATGACAACCTCGGCAATTTCATCAGGCCGCAGCGGATCTTCGAGATTGTTTTCCATGATCTGCATCGCCATCAGCAATTTTCCATTGCGCACCTCTGGGCGCGATTGCAATGACATCCGCTGGCCCTGCGAATGACTGCGCGGAACAGTGTACACCATCTGATCCGCAACCCATGTGGCAATTTCCGTCCCATAATCGGCCTGAACCCGGTGCAGCATCATATCCATCGACGCGGCCCCCCCCGCAGATGTGAACACGCGCCCGTCGACAGAAAATATCGTGTCTTGCATGATCACATCCGGCAGCATTTCGGCCAACGCGGTTTTGTATTCCCAATGGGTGGTGACCTGCTTGCCGCCAATCAACCCTGCCAATGCAAGGGTATAGGTGCCAGAGGATAGCGCGCCAAAATCCATGCCCTTGCGTGTCTCACGACGTAACCAATTGAGCAGCGTCTTGGTGCTCCCATCACCCGCATTTTCACCTGCGCAAACGATCAGGGTTTCATTCCGCTCAAGTGCGCTTAGCCCGCCATCAACCGCCACCGTCACCCCGTTATAGGATTTTACCGGTTCGCCAGTTTCAGAAAGCAAACGCCAGGTATAAAAAACCTGACCGGACGGATGGTGATTGGCCAGTGACAGCGCATCCAGCGCACAGGAAAACCCAAGCGGTGAAAAGCCGGGCACCAGCACAAAAGCATAGGGTTTCGGAGGCGGATACGTGTCGCTCATATACAAGTGGTTTAGGGGAAATCAGAGGCTATATATGCCTTAGACGCGTCACCCTGTGTCGCCTTTGGGTTACGACCCTGTACGTTGTCGCGACAGTTGAACAGCCAAAATCCCGCCTGCGATGATGATGACACCCAAGATATCCCGCCCGCCCAGCGGTTCGCTCAAAAACACCGCCGCAACCGCCACACCAAAGAACGGATTGAGAAAATGAAATGTTGCAGCGCGGGTCGCCCCAACACGATTGACCAACCAGAACCAGACGACCGTCGCCAACAGCCCCGGCACCAGACAGGTGTAGGCAAAGGCGATGAAGAACGGCAGGCTGGGGGTAAACCGTGGCGTTTCAAACAATACTGTTGCGACGGTAAGGGCCACGCAGCCAAACAGCATTTGCAGCCCCACCACCATCATAAAATTCCCACCGGACGTGGCACCACGCACCAACAGTGTTGCCGCGGTCAGGGCAAGGACACCCAAAGCACACAAGGCAACACCCATCATATCAACCCCCGTGCTGAGCCGTGCGCCCATGATCAGGCTTACGCCAACAACACCCGCAATCAGACCCGCAATCCCAAGAGGGCGCAGCCGCTCGCCCAAGAACGCCCAAGCCGCCACACCCACCAACAAGGGCATGGTCGAGGCAATAATCGCGGCAAGCGAGGCCTGCACCGTTTGCATGGCTACAAAGTTCAGCCCCAGATAGGCGGCGTTTTGCAAGATGCCAAAGACGACTGTCGCACGCCATTGCGCCTTGGTCAGATGCCAGTTTTGCCCCAGCGCCAATGCAATTGCGACCCCCAGCAGGCCTGAGATCAGATACCGGACCGAAAGCGCCATCAAGGGCGAGGCATCAGCCACAATGAACCGCGCCGATGTAAAGGCCGAGGACCACATGATCGCAAAAGCGATGCCCAAAAGAATTGCGCGAAAATCCATCAATCGTTCCTGCATGGCCCCGAGTTGCACAGTTTCGCAGGATCACACAAAGGACAAGGGCCGAGATGACTTGTCGGCCCGCAGCTTGGGCGCTACCAAGTGGTATGACGCTGAATTTACCCACCCCGACGCACCCGCTGGCCATTGGCACCCGGGGTTCGCCCCTGGCCCTTGCACAGGCTTACGAAACCCGCGAGCGCCTGAGTGCTGCGTTTGATCTGCCGCTTGAGGCTTTCAGCATCGTGGTGATCAAAACAACCGGCGACAAGATACTTGATCGCCCGTTGAAAGAGATCGGCGGCAAAGGCCTGTTCACCCGCGAGATCGAGGAAGATCTGTTGTCAGGACGCATCGACATTGCCGTGCATTCGATGAAGGACATGCCCACGCTACAGCCAAAAGGCCTCGTGTTAGAGACTTATTTGCCCCGCGAAGACGTGCGCGATGCATTTATCTCTCCGCGCGCGAATGGGTTGGATGAGTTGGCACCGGGCACCAAGGTGGGCACCTCTAGTCTGCGCCGCCGTGCACAGTTGAAACTGCGCCGCCCTGATCTGGAAGTGGTCGAATTTCGCGGCAACGTGCAGACCCGGCTGAAAAAGCTGGAGGATGGCGTCGCCGAAGCGACCTTTCTTGCCATGGCAGGGTTAAACCGGATGGGAATGGACGATGTCCCCAAAACGGCCATTGAAACCGACATGATGCTGCCCGCCGTGGCGCAGGGCGCAATCGGGATTGAACGTCGCATTGATGATCCCCGCGCGGCAGAAATGCTGGAGGCAATCGATGATCTGGCCACCGGTCAACGGCTGGCGGCCGAACGCGCTTTTCTTACCGCTCTTGATGGTAGTTGCGAAACACCCATTGCCGGATTGGCCCAATTGCATGGCGGCGATCTGACACTGCGCGGCGAAGTCTTGCGCCCGGATGGTTCCGAAGCGATCAGCGATACGGCCACTTGCCCAATTGCAGACGGCGCTGAGGCGGGCAAAGATATGGCCCACAAAATGCTGAAACAGGCGGGCCCTGCGTTTTTTGACTGGCGCTAAGAGCAATGGCCAACATCATGATTCCTGCTTGGGTCGACGGCACGCTGATCCCCGTTGAAAAACTGGCGGCACATCAGCGTGGCTTGCGGCATCTGGCGGTTTCCATATTTGTGCGGCGACGGGGTAAGATTTTGATCCAACAACGCGCGATGGGCAAATATCACACGCCCGGCCTTTGGGCGAACACCTGCTGTACGCATCCTGAATGGGATGAACCGCCGCTGACCTGTGCCCAGCGCCGCCTGAACGAAGAGCTCGGGATCGCCGGGTTAACCCTCACGCACCGTGGTCAGGTTGAATACCGCGCGGATGTGGGGGGCGGGATGATAGAACATGAAGTGGTCGATGTTTTTGTGGCGGAGGCGGATGATGACATGCCACTGGCCCCCAACCCGAACGAAGCGATGGGGGTACGCTGGATCACCCTTGCAGATTTACACGCGGATATTGCGCAGAACCCGGCGCGATACACGCCGTGGCTGCGCATCTATCTCGACGAGCATGCTACAAAAATCTTTGGCGCTTAGCGAACTGCTCAAAACGAAAAAAGGCCGCCCAAAGGCGACCTTTTAAACTGAATTCATCTGCGCAGCGGGCTTAGCCGTTTACGCTGTCCTTCAGAGCTTTCGCGATGGTCATTTTGACCACTTTGTCAGCTTCTTTCTTGAACTGCTCACCGGTGGCAGGGTTGCGCACCATACGCTCAGGACGCTCACGGCAATAGATCTTGCCAACTGCTGGCAGGGTCACAGCACCGCCGCCAGATACTTCACGTGTGATCAGGTTGCAGATCGACTCAAGAGCGGCCCCTGCGGATTTCTTGTCTGTCCCCATTTCATCTGCCAGAGCGGCAACGAGCTGAGTTTTCGTCATTGGTTTGGTAGCCATGTTATTATCTCCTTAGCTGCCCTAATTAGGGGCCTGTGCGCGGAATGTAACGGTATGTTGTGGGTCAACACAACGAATAGTGGCGTGAAAATCCAAGAAAAATGTGGTTTTTTGGCGTTTTTTCGCTTTAGAGAAAGGCCGTTTCGTCAAATGAGCGTAATTTCCGGCTGTGAATACGCTCCAGCGGGGTGGAACGCAGCAGTTCCATCGCGCGAATGCCGATCATCAAATGCCGCGCGACCTGCGATTTGTAGAAATCTGACGCCATGCCGGGCAGCTTCAATTCGCCATGTAATGGCTTGTCAGAAACGCACAACAAGGTGCCATAGGGCACCCGGAACCGATACCCGTTTGCCGCAATTGTCGCGCTCTCCATATCCAACGCAACAGAACGGGACTGGCTCAACCGTTGTACCGGACCGGACTGATCACGCAATTCCCAATTGCGATTGTCGATCGTGGCCACCGTGCCGGTGCGCATGATGCGTTTCAGCTCGTACCCTTCCAACTGGGTGACCTGCGCGACCGATTGTTCCAGCGCAATCTGAATTTCCGCCAGGGCCGGGATGGGCACCCAAACGGGCAGGTCATCGTCCAGCACGTGGTCCTCGCGCAGGTAGGCATGTGCCAGCACGAAATCACCCAAGGCCTGTGTGTTGCGCAGACCCGCACAGTGCCCCACCATCAGCCAGGCATGGGGGCGCAGAACCGCGATGTGATCAGTCGCTGTTTTGGCGTTGGACGGCCCAACACCGATGTTCACCAGTGTGATCCCCGACCCGTCAGCACGTTTCAAATGGTAGGTCGGCATCTGGGGCGTTTTGGCCGTTTCCGGGATAGGCGTATCCCCATCGGTGATCTCCACATTGCCGGTTGAGACAAAAGAGGTATAGCCGCTGTCGGGGTCTTTCAGCTGTGCGCGGGCGTAATCCTCAAATTCCGTCACATAGAACTGGTAGTTGGTGAACAGCACATGACACTGGAAATGGCTTGGATCTGTGGCCGTATAATGTGCCAGCCGGGCCAGCGAATAATCCACCCGCTGCGCCGTAAAGGGGGCAAGGGGGCGCACATCATCCGGGGCCTTATAGGTGCCATTCACGATATCATCGTTTGTGGTGCTGAGATCCGGCACATCAAAGATGTCGCGCAATGTAAACGCGGCGGCACCGTCTTGCGGGATGTTCACTGCGCTGTCCGCGCTGACAGCGAAATGCACAGGAATGGGCGTTTCAGAAGGGCCCACCACAACAGGTTGGCCGTGGTTCTCTATCAAAAGACCAATCTGCTGGATCAAGTAACCTCGAAACAGATCTGGCCGGGTGATCGTTGCCGCAAATGTACCGGGGGAGGACACATGCCCAAACGCCAGCCGCGAATCCACGCTGGCATAGGTTGAGGTCGTAAACCGAACCTCCGGATAAAATGCCCGAATGCGTATGCCTTCCTCGGGTGATTTCATTGTTGCCGCAAAACGTTCGTGTAGAAATGTCGTTGCTTGAGTATAAAGTTCGGTCAGGCGATCAACGGCTTTGGTCGCATCTGTGAAAGCCTCCGCCGGGAGGGTGTCTGGGGTCAGGATTGTAGGTGTGCTCATGTTGTTGTTCTTTCTTATTTATTGGAGCCAAAGAGACCCTTTAGTTTGTCCAGCAAACCCTTGGATTCGGGGTCAGGTTCAAGCTCTGAAAAATCGAGGCTTTCAATATCGAGGTTTTCGATGTTCAGACCCTCAACCATCTTTTCAAGTTTTGCGATGTAAGCCAGCTCTTCGGCGGTTGGCGGCGGTGTGACGCTGATCAGCCAATTTATGAAAGGATCGTCACTCCTCTGTTGGCCGTATGCAGTAAAGTCGGCAATGCCCAGCGCGCGGGCGGTTTCGGGGATTTTCACGTTGAACTCGGTTTCGATAAACTGCCGAAAGGCCGTGGGTTCAATAGCAGGCTGCTCGTCCGGGTCATTCTTCCCAAACTCTGAGGGGTCTGTAAGGCCGTAGTATTCCAGTGCGTCCTGTTCCGGGGTGACGTCGGTGAAATCCAGCCCGCCCGGTTCCACATATCCCATGGCGAGAAATTGCAGAAACACGACGGGATCGCAACTGATCACACCGGCGTTGTCATGGCCCAGATGCACGTATTGCTGCACGCCCGCGTCATCCAGCCAGATCACGGCACGCCCACCATCGCCACTGGTGATGGCGATCTCAAATATCCGCCCGTCGGCATTGGGATAGCCGCCCACCCAATGCTCGTTTGTGTCCTGATTGACCGTCCCAAAGGACACGAAGGACGCATTCTGATGATCCGCCACGTCTGGCGGATAGATATAGAGAACGTGGTCTTCGGGTTTGCCACCGGGACGCACCTCCATCCATCCCTGTTCTTCCAGCCAATCAAAGGTGCGCACCAGTTCGGGGGCAAGTTGCATGTTTGCCGGCATCAGTTTTGTCATTTGGTCTGTAAAAGTGCCAGCCATGGAGCCTCCTGCGACTAAGATAGGGATGAGAGCCAGGGTGACGGCCTTCACGATACAATCACGTCGGTAAATTCAAACGTGCGCACGTCCACCAGACCCAGATCAGAGATCCGCAGTTCCGGGATGACAACAAGTGCCAAAAGCGAGTGCTGCATATAGGCGTTGTTCAACGTGCACCCGCACGCGCGCATGGCCTGCATCATCTGGTCGGCCTTTGCTGCGACTTCGGTTGCGGGGTTGTCAGACATCAGACCGGCAATGGGCAGTTCGACCAGCGCCAGTTCCTCGCCATCGCGGAAAATCGTGATGCCACCACCGACCTCTTTCAACCGGTTGGCGGCCAGTGCCATTTGGTCCCTGTCTGTGCCCACAACGATCATGTGATGGCTGTCATGCGCCACGGTAGAGGCCATGGCCATTTTACCGCGATAGCCAAACCCAGAGACAAAGGCGTTGACCACTCCACCTGTCGTCCGGTGGCGTTCCACCAGCGCGATCTGCGCAACCTCACCGGTGGCTTGCACGCGCCCCTCTGTCACGGGCAGCTCAAATTGCAGTGCCTTGGTCGGGGCCTGATTTTCAACCACACCAATCACATTGGCCGTCACCCCATTGGCACCTGAAGGGGCCTGAATGGTGAAGTCTTCTCCAACCAGCCTACGCGCCATGTTGACCGTTGTGCGGGCCGGGTGTGGCCAATCGTAATGCGGGCAATCCGCAAGGCAAACACCGTCCTGCGCAACGATCTGTCCACACGCAATAACAGTCTCTATTTCAAGAGTTTTCAGATCTGACGACAGGATCACATCCGCCCGCCGCCCCGGTGTAAGAGAGCCTATTTCGCGCTCTAACCCAAAATGCGTTGCCGTGTTGATCGTGGCCATTTGCAGCGCGACCAGCGGGTCACAGCCACAGTCAATCGCATGGCGCACCACACGGTTCATATGCCCGTCGTTAACCAATGTACCGGAATGACAATCATCCGTGCACAGGATCATATTGCGCGGATCGAGCCCTCTTTCCGTGATCGCAGTGATCTGCGTTTCAACGTCATACCAGGCAGAACCCAGACGGATCATCGACCGCATCCCTTGCCGCATGCGCATCACCGCATCCGCCTCGCAGGTGCCCTCGTGATCATCCGCGGGGCCACCCGCCACATAGGCCGCAAAAGCGGGGCCAAGGTCAGGCGACGCATAATGCCCGCCCACCGTTTTGCCGGCCCGCTGCGTGGCTGCGATTTCGGCCAGCATTTGCGGATCGGCATTTGAAACACCGGGGAAATTCATCATCTCGCCCAACCCAATAATGCCGGGCCACTGCATGGCCTCTGCCACGTCCTCCGCAGAGATTTCAAAACCTGTTGTTTCCATCCCGGGGGCAGAGGGCGCGCAGGACGGCATTTGGGTAAAGATGTTGATAGGCTGCATCAGCGCCTCATCATGCATCATGCGAACCCCTTCCAACCCCAACACATTCGCAATCTCATGCGGGTCGGTGAACATGGAGGTCGTGCCATGGGGAATCACCGCGCGGGCAAATTCTGCCGGGGTCAGCATGCCAGACTCAATATGCATGTGCCCATCGCACAGGCCGGGGATCATGTAACGGCCTTTGGCCTCGATCACCTGGGTATCAGGGCCTTTGCAGTGACCGGCCGACGGGCCGACAAACGCGATACGCCCGCACGCAATTGCGATGTCGTGATCCGGGAGCGCTTCTCGGGTATGGACGTTGACCCAAATGCCGCCCGTGATGATCATATCCGCAGGGGCGCGCCCAGCTGCGACATTGACCAGATCGGCGGCCACATCAGGCCATGAGGGGAAAGATACTTGTGTCATGTCCTAATATTTCACAGGGTCGGGGCAGGTTCAAGCGGTGGCGACAGATATGGACTATGACAGTATTTCGGCAGAAGACTTCGGGGCCTCTTTAAGAGGTATGGGGTTGAACCTGTTGGTGGTCGATGTCACCCGTGAAGTAACCTTTTTAGAGACTGTTTTTGGCATGAAAGCATTTCAGCCCACTGCGGATTTTGCGATTATGACCTATGGCGATCAGTTGTTTCAATTGCACAGCGACGGAACCTATCATTCGAATCCGTTGCTGGGGGTCTTGCCCGAGACCCCGCCACGCGGTGCAGGCATTGAAATCAGACTCTATGACAGTGATCCTGAGGCGGTTTGTGCTGTTGCGGAGGCGGCGGGCGGCACAATTCTGCAAGAGCCAACAGACAAGCCGCATGGATTGAGGGAGGCTTATGTGCTTTGTGAAAACGGATATGCCTGGGTGGCGAGCCGGATAAAGGATGGCCTGGCGGCGGGCTAAAGCCCACCTTACGACGTTTTCAATCTTCAGTCACGGTCCCGCAGCACAGGTAAGGTGGGCCTTGGCCCACCGCCGCAGCGCGGGTCGCAAACGCGACAGCAGGGTCGCACGCCATAAACCAAAATAGACACCAAGGGAGAACCAATCATGACCGTCACCAACCTGAAACCCAACATGGACCACTGGCAGGAACGCGTGGACCTTGCCGCCGCCTTTCGCTGGACGGTGCGGCTCAATATGCATGAAGGGGTGTCGAACCACTTTTCGGTCTCCGTGAGCCCGGAAGGCACGCAATTTCTGATGAACCCCAATCAGGTGCATTTCAGCCGGATCAAGGCCAGTGATCTGTTGATGATCGACGCAAATGATCCAAGTACGCTGGAGGGTCCAGACGCGCCTGACCCAACCGCATGGGGGCTGCATGGCGGGGTGCACAAGGCCTGCGCCCATGCGCGCTGCGTCATGCATGTGCATTCCACTTACGCAACCGTTTTGGCCTCGCTTGCCGACAGCACCCTGCCCCCGGTCGATCAGAACGCCTGTATGTTTTATGACCGTGTGGTCGTGGATGAGGGCTATGGCGGGTTGGCGTTTGAGGAAGAAGGCGCACGGTGTGCGGCAATGCTGACTGATCCAAAGAAAAAGGTCATGGTGATGGGCAATCACGGCATTCTGGTGATGGGCGACACGGTGGCGGAGACGTTTAACCGCATGTATTTCTTTGAACGCGCCGTACAGAATTACATCAAGGCCTTGCAGACCGGGCAGCCCTTGCGGGTGATCCCGCATGAGATTGCGGAGAAGACGGCCAGCGAGATTGAAAGCTACCCTGAGCAGGATGTGCGGCATCTGGCGGAGTTGAAAGCTATTCTCGACAGCGAAGGGTCCGATTATGCCGCCTGAGGGCGGTGGGGTGAACTCCGGCCTACGGGAGGCGCAAGGGATCGCGGGGGAGTCAGAACGCTGGCATTTTCATCCCGGTACGCCCGTACAGAACAATCCACTGTTTGATTGACCGCCTCGCCCAATCGCTGTGCTGCACTGGTACAAGGCCTGTTGACTGATGATCTCGACAACCACTTTGTCCCTGGTCACGGGTCTGTTGGCCCTATGGTTTTGGGCACCGTCACTGGCCGAAACGGTGACGCTGCGGCCCGGTTGGATCATCACCATTTGGCTTAGCTTTCTGATCCCGCATACCGCGCTGGCGGGTGGCCTCCACCTGTGGCTTTACCGCGCCAAGGGGCAAGGCACGCGGCTGAAATACGACCAACGCGGGCAGACAAAAGACAACGGCAGCTTTACCTTCCGCTCTCAGTTAAAGGACAACATGTTCTGGTCCCTGGCCAGCGGCATCAGCTTTGCGACCCTTTATACCTCACTGTGGTTCTGGGCTGCTGGCAATGGCTGGGCGGCCAGACGCGTGTCAAACTGGTCTTTGATGTGGAGGACGTGCAGGGGTTTTGCCAGTCAGCCAACAAGCGCGGATTGCAGTTCGGCACGATCCACCACGCTGCCGGCTACAGTTTTGCCAATGCAAAGGACCCCGCCAACAACTCGGTGTCGGTCTTAAGCCGTGCGTTTGCCAAGCGCTGATCAATACAGACAAATCCTTACCCTCATGCTAGGCACCACCTGCAAACACCTCTACCAGTGGAACCAAGCCTCATGAAATTTCTCTTTGTGCATCAAAACATGCCCGGGCAATACCGCGAATTGGTGCAATGGCTGGCCGCACAGGGCCGGCATCAGATCTACTTTCTCACCCAACGCAAGAACGCCCCTAACATACCAGGGGTCGAAACCCGCAAATACGCCCCACACCGCGTCGCCAACAAAGACAGTTACGGGCTTTCCAAGGTATGGGAAGACGCCACCGGCGCGGGGTTTGGCGCAGCTGTGGCCGCCAAACAAATCGAACAAAAGGAAGGGTTCAAACCCGACATTATCATTGGCCACGTCGGCTGGGGCGAGCTGACGTTTTTCAAACAGGTTTGGGCAGATGTCCCCATCATCGGGTTCTTTGAATATTACTACAACCTGACCGGCGGGTCCGTGGGTTTTGACCCAAGCGAGCCCATCTCCGATCATGCTCCCTTCCTGATGCAGGCCCGCAACGCGGTGCCATTGGCCAACATTGAAACAGTGGATCAAGGGCATTGCCCGACGATCTGGCAACGGGATCGCTTTCCAACCAGCTTTCACGACCGCATGTATGTTTGCCACGACGGCATACGCACCGATAAACTGCTGCCCAATCCCAAAGTCAAACTGGGACTTGGCCGCTTGGGGCGGGAAGTCACCCGGCAGGACGAGATCATCACCTACGTGGCCCGAAATCTTGAAAAAACCCGCGGGTTCCACACGCTCATGCGCGCCCTGCCCCGCATTCTAAAGGAACGACCCAACGCGCGCGTTCTGATCGTCGGCGGCAACGACACGTCGTATGGCGGCAAGAGCAAACACCCCGGCGGATTACGTGCCGAGATGGAGGCCGAAGTTGGCAAAGACGTGGATTGGGATCGCGTGCATTTCTTTGGACAGGTGCCCTACCCGGAATACCAACGCCTGATTCAGCTCAGCCGCTGCCACATCTATCTGACAATGCCGTTTGTGCTGTCCTGGTCCCTGCTGGAATCCATGTCGATGGGGGCCACAATGGTGGCCGCCGATGTCGCCCCGGTGCGCGAGGCAATCACACATGGGCAAACTGGCCTGCTGGTGGATTTCTTTGACCATGATGCCCTGGCCACGCAGGTGATTGACGTTGTGTCCAAACCAAAGGAATTTGCCCATCTCGGCACGGCGGCCCGCGCGCATGTGGTTGAAAAATATGATTTTCTGACCCGCTGCCTGCCTGAACATATCGCGCAGATCAATGCTCTGGTGGCACCGGAACTGCGCATCGACATGTCCTGACGGATGCCGCGTAAGGCGGGCCTTGGCCCGCCAGCCTTGTCAGATCACAAACGCCCTGCGGATGTCACAATGCCAAAGGCCTGACCAACCAGCCCCAGAATGGTACGTGTGTTTGTCAGCGGGCTTTCGGTCGCCAACACAAGATCACCAGAATGAATGTGGAAATTCCGCGCGGAGAACAGCCCATCCGATGTGGTCAGATCAAGGGTGAAAACCACCCGTGTCTTGCGCGGCCCACGGATGCCCGCACTTACGGCTGAATCAGGATATTCACGCAAAATCAGGATACCTTTGGGGTCCGCCCGGTTGTCATTCACACCACCAATGATGGCGAGCGCATCAAGTGCCGATACATCATCGCGGTTAAACGGATGCTGCGCCTCGCGGCCTGCTGCACCCAATGACAGAAAATACCGCCGGTCTTCTTCAACGATGACTTTATCACCGCCGCGCAAGCGCGTGTCTAACGCCGGGTTGTCATAAAGACGATCGACAGAGGTCGCATAAATCTGATGACCCCGCACCAATTTGACCTGTGGATTTTCCAGAGTGGCCGCCACCCCGCCCCCTGATGAGATTGCCGCAAGTACAGAAAAATCATTGTCGGGCATCATGATGGTTCCTGGCGCATTCACACCGCCCACCAGATCAATTGAGTTTTGACGTCCCTCAGACATCGACAGCTGGACCTGTGCAGAGGGTACGATGGATTCCAGTTGACGCTGCACCAGCTGACGCGCGCCATCCGGGGTCCGTCCGGCAACACGTACCTTGCCCACATAGGGCACAAAGATTGAGCCAGCTTCAGACACGCGGATCGCAGGGAGCTGTGCCACACGCTGTTCCGGCCCCGTCAGCAGGGAGTTTTCACCGCTGTCCCAGACCAGAATATTCAGCATATCCCCCGGGCGGATCACTTGCGCAATGCTGCCATGGCTGTGACCGATCCAGTCATATCCCCGCTGCCCCGTGCGCGGCCATTTTTTTACCGACGGCAAAAAGGCGCGCGTAACCGGGTAAACGGCGATATCCGTATCAGGCGCATCGGAGGTTTCAAGGATTTCCTTTTCAACGGCACCACCACGCGGCAACGAGGTACAGGCCGTCAGACCCAGCACCATCAAAACCCAGACAATATGTTTGATATTCAAACCCATATCAATGCGACCGCTTTTTTGTTGTTCAACCAATTCAGGGGCGGACCTGCCATCAGCGTGAGCCTAATAAGCTACAGCGCACCAACGGCAAAAATCCCATACCCTGTTGGAATTCTGTTGCGCGCAAGATACGTGATGGAGTCATGGCGTCAACGATTACGGGTACTCTGGGGAAAAATAGGCGCGTGCTTATCTTGGGCGCGTCGGGCCAGTTGGGTCGTATGCTGCGCTGCTTTTGGCCAGTCGGTGACGATCTTACCTTGCACAGTCGACAGGCTCACCTCAATTTTATTCAATTTGATCTGATACTTGAGCCGGAAAAGGCCATTGCCGCCATGGCGCAAACTTCTGCTGTCGTTTGTCTGTCCGGGGTCACAAATGCACAGGTGGCTACCACGGGTGAAGTGTATTCGCGCAACACTGATCTGGCACTGGCCGCAGTCCGATGTGCGGCAACCGCCGGCGTGCCTCGTGTTTTTCTGGCCTCCTCTGCCGCTGTCTATGGTGCCGCACCGGGCATCCAGTCTGAAGACATGTCCCCCAAGCCAATCGCCCCCTACGGGCAGGCCAAATTGGCCATGGAACAGGCCGCATTGGCCGCCGCACACTCGCTTGATCAGTCGGTCACCGCCCTGAGGATCGGAAATGTTGCAGGGGCAGATACAATCCTGGGCGGATGGCACACCAAAATGCGCCTTGATATGTTCCCTGACGGCACGACCCCCGCACGCAGTTACATCGGCCCTCAAACGCTGACACGCGTACTGGCCCAATTGACCGCAACCAGGGATTTGCCCGAGGTGCTCAACATCGCAACACCGGGTGTGATCCAAATGGGTGCCCTGCTGGATGCAGCGAGCCTTAAATGGTCCCCCCGCACTGCGCCTGAACAGGCGATTGCAACGGTCGCTCTCAGCACAAAACGCCTTGAACGTTACGTCTCATTTGCGCCAGAAGACAGCACAGCCGCCGGGATGGTGGCACAATGGCGTCGCTACAAGGCGCGCGGGTAGAAGAGTGCACAAATGACCTGGCGCAAACGCATCTTTGATCTGTTCTTTGCGAGCCTTTTGGTGGTGATCCTTGGCCCTGTCCTGATCTGGCTTGTGATCTACTTGCTGATCAAAGAGGGCCGCCCGCTGTTTTATGTCGCGGAACGCATGAAGGGGCCAGAAACACCGTTCAACCTGTGGAAACTGCGCACTATGACCGTGGTCGATACAGATCAGGGCGTCAGCGGCGGCAATAAATCCAGCCGGGTGACCAAAACTGGTGACTGGCTGCGGCGCAAGCGGTTGGATGAATTCCCCCAGCTTTGGAACATCCTAAAAGGGGATCTGAGTTTTGTGGGCCCGCGCCCGCCATTGCGCGAATATGTGGAGCGATTTCCCGAACTCTACCGCGACGTGCTGAAATCCCGCCCGGGCGTCACGGGCCTTGCCACCATTCGGTTTCACAAGCACGAAGATCGCCTGCTGTCACGGTGCGCCACACCGCAAGAAACCGATGACGCGTATTGCCGCATCTGTGTGCCGCGCAAGGCGCGCCTGGATATGATCTATCAGCGGAATCAAAGTATCTGCTACGACTTTGACCTGGTGTTTCAGACCATCGGCAATCTGTTTCGCCGCCAAAAAGGGCGGAATTCCGCGCAAAAAACGGGCAAACGCTGAATTTTGGCACTGATTTGGTCACGAATGTATCGCGTCGGCTGGATCGATGCGATCACGAGTTGAGTCAGCGATACAATTTGTGTCAAAAGGGCTGGAACCGGGGCAGCTGGCATTTTCCAGCACAACAAAACCGGAAAAATGGCCGTTCAATTACGGATGGCTGGCAAAAATTGCTGGGGACATTCCGCGTGCTGAGTTTTATTAAATCACTGACCAAGCGCCAAAAGCGCGGGATCATGCTTGCACTGGATTCAGGGCTTGTGATTATTGCGCTGCTGTTTGCATTTGCAGCCGCCAGCCTGCCGGGCAGCTTAGGCCAACAATTCTGGAATTATCTGGCGGTGCTCCCTTATGTGCTGGCCTCTGGTGCATTGGTTTCGATCTGGCTTGGGGTCTGTTCAATTCGCCTGAATGCCTATGAAACGGCTGCCGTTGGCATGACGGCTGTCTTTGCCCTGTTTCTGGTGATCACGTCCACCATAACATCCAATATTGCGGGTCTGGGGCTGCCACTGGGCGTGCACCTCACCTTTGGTGCCGCATTTTTCACCGCCGTTGTGATCAGCCGTGCGGTATTGTTGCAGGTTGTCTTGGCGATCTATCGCACGTCAAACGCGCGCTGCCGCGTGTTGATTTACGGCGCAGGGACAACCGGGGCGCAGTTGGTTTCTGCGCTGCGCAGCCATGAAAACATCGAGCCTATCGCATTTGTTGATGACAACACGGCCATTCAGGGCCTGACGGTGGCCCACCTGACCGTTCACACGCCCGTGCGCATTGCCGAACTGGCAGAGGAAAAGAACATCGACCGTGTGTTGCTGGCTGTCCCTTCCTTAAGTCCGCCAAAGCAAGCCCAAATTCTGCGCCGCCTTGAAGGGCTGGGGTTGGAGGTGCAAACGCTGCCCTCCTTTTCCCAATTGATCGGGGAAGAGGCGCTGGTCGACAAACTGACACCCGTTTCAGCACAGAAGTTTCTGAACCGCGCTGAGGTCAAAAACCCGTTGAACGATGGAGCCGCCTGCTACAGCGGCAAGGTTGTTCTGGTCTCCGGGGCCGGGGGATCTATCGGATCCGAACTTTGCCGGCAGGTTCTGGAATGCCGTCCGACAAAACTGGTCTTATACGAACTGAGCGAATTGGCCCTTTATACCGCCGACATGGAGTTTCGCCAATTGACCGAGGGCGGCAACATCGAGATCGTGCCGATCCTTGGCTCCGTCACCGACACCCGGCAGGTGCGCAAGGTGTTGGATGATCACGGTGTGAACATCATCCTGCACGCTGCCGCCTACAAACACGTTCCTCTGGTGGAGGCCAATCCTCTGTCTGGTCTGGTCAACAACGTCTTTGGCACGCAGGCCCTTGCCGAACAGGCGGCCAAAGCCGGGGTGGAGCGGTTTATCCTCATTTCGTCAGACAAAGCGGTGCGGCCCGCCAACATCATGGGTGCCTCAAAACGCCTGGCAGAGCTGGTGATCCAAGACATGGCACGTGGCCGGGGTGGCAAAGCTGGCACTGTCTTCTCAATGGTCCGTTTTGGCAATGTGCTTGGGTCATCCGGGTCTGTTGTACCGCTGTTTCAGGAACAATTGATGCGTGGCGGACCGCTCACGGTCACAGACCGCAACGTCGCGCGCTATTTTATGACGGTGCAAGAGGCCGTGAAACTGGTGCTACAAGCCGGAGCCATGGCGCGTGGCGGCGAGGTTTTTGTTCTGGATATGGGCAAGCCTGTTCCGATTCTGAAATTAGCGCGCCAAGTCATTGAAAGCGCTGGATATACCGTCTGTGATGAGGAAAATCCACAGGGTGACATTGAGATTCAGTTCACCGGTCTGCGTCCCGGCGAAAAGATGACCGAAGAGTTGACACTGTCTGGCGATCTGATCGGCACACGTCACCCCAAGATTTTCTCGACCGTCGAGGACGGCCTCTCAGAAATCGAAATCGCCTCTGCCTTGCGGCGGCTGCGCGAGGCATTTGTGGCGAGCAACGAGGACATGGCCCGCGATGTTGTACAAAACTGGGTTGAAGGATTTGAAGAACAAACCCAGCTGCTCAAAACCTCCTGATTTTCCAACAAGGATGTCACCAGAAAGACTCTAATTGGCGGGCCAAACAGCGCAAAGAGTTGATTTGTCCGCGCCACACGTGCAGAACCATAAAAAAACAAAAAGATGTCGCCAAGCGAAGGGCAAGATCGTGCAGCAGACCATCGTGCAGAAATCTATCAGGGGCTTTGCAATCTTAGCCACGTTTGGCTTTGCGGTGCCTGCCCTTGCACAGGATGCCGGCCCCGACGCTGTTTTTAACATTCCTGACCGCCCCACCCTGAACTTTTACGGTGTTACCGGCCTGATCGACATGCCCTCAGCCGAGGCCTTGCCAGACGGGCAATTTACGGTAGGCGTGTCAAACTTTGGCGGCATCACCCGGTCAACCGTCACCTTTCAGGCCAGCCCACGTTTGGCGTTCAGTTTTCGATATACCGGCATCCAGGATCTAAACCTGGCCGGGTTTGAAACCTTTCGCGACCGCAGTTTTGATGTGCGGTTTTTACTGAACAAGGAACGCCGTTATTTGCCTGCCGTATCCGTCGGGCTTCAGGATTTTGCGGGCACAGGTATCTATGCAGGCGAATACATCGTTGCCACCAAAACATTTCAGGAGGTCGGCCCGCTCCCCGGCACCTTCAAGGTCTCCGCCGGTCTTGGCTGGGGCCGTTTGGGGAGTGCTGGGTCTATCGGCAATCCCTTTGGGGGCACGCGACCCGAATTTGAGCAGGGCAGCAGCGGCGGCGAGCCGTCTTTTGATCAATGGTTCCGCGGCCCCGCTGCACCGTTTGCCGGTGTCGAATGGGTGATCAATGACAAGTTCGGCCTGAAGGCTGAATACAGTTCTGACGCCTACACCCAAGAAGTTGACACCTCTGGCATCTTCACCCGCAGATCCCGGTTCAATTTTGGTGCTGAATACCAGGTGTCTGATCGCGTCCGGCTGGGAGCATATTATCTTTATGGTTCTGAGTTGGGCTTTAACGCTCAGATTCAGCTGAATCCAAAAACGCCGCCCACACCGATCCGTACCGCCCCGGCAGGCCCGGTGGCCCAGCGCCCCAGCCGCGCATCACAGCCACAGGCGTGGTCTACAGATTGGGTGGTAAACGAAAACGCGCCGGTCATTCTGCGCGATGTAATGGCGCCACGGCTTGAAAGCAGTGGTTTGCGTTTCGAGGCCTTGCAGGTCACCGCCGATAGCGCTGAACTGCGCATGCAGAACCTGCGCTACAACGCAACCTCCGTGGCGATTGGCCGTGCGGCGCGCGTCATGGCCGAAGTCCTCCCGCCGTCAGTGGAAACCTTCCGCATTGTCACCGTTGAAAACGGGCTGGCACAATCAGCAGTCACCATCCGCCGCTCCGATTTGGAGGCCTTGGAATACGACGCCGAAGCCGCAGGTGCCTTACTGGCCGTGACTGGAATTGGCGAGGCCGCACCCCGCCTCGAAAATGCTATCGAAAACGAAGAATACTATCCGGACTTTGCCTGGTCTTTGGGCCCCTACATTACCCCCAGCTACTTTGATCCGGATGAACCCGTGCGCGCCGACGCGGGCCTGAGATTTTCAAGCGAGTACCGCCCCGCGCCGGGCTGGGAAATTGCGGGCAGCGTGAATTTGCGCCTGACCGGCAACGTGGGCGATTCTGTCAGGGTCTCCAATTCCGTCTTGCCGCCCGTGCGCTCCAATGCCGTACTGTATTCGCGCGGGAGCGATGTTGTGCTCAACGATCTCTACGTCTCACGACAATGGAAGCCGGGCAACGATACCTATGCGCGTGTCACAGGCGGGTATCTGGAGCGCATGTTTGGCGGTGTCTCCGGCGAGGTATTGTGGAAACCCGTTTCAAGCCGTTTGGCCCTGGGCGTTGAGGCAAACTATGCCGTCCAACGAAATTTCTCCGGCCTTGGTTTTCAGGATTACAGCGTGGCAACAGGGCACGCCTCGGCCTATTATGAATTTGGCAAGGGCTATCTGGGCCAACTCGACGTGGGGCGGTATCTGGCAGGCGATTTTGGCGCAACGTTCACTCTGTCACGCGAATTCCGGAACGGTTGGAAAGTTGGCGGTTTCTTTACCCTCACTGATGTCTCTTCAGAAGACTTTGGTGAAGGGTCGTTTGATAAAGGAATCAACCTGACAATTCCAGTGAGCTGGTTCCTCGGTTCCCCCAACAAACGCGTCGTTTCCACCACGATCCGGCCGATCCAACGCGATGGCGGTGCCCGTTTGAATGTACCGGGCCGCCTCTACGAACAAGTAAGGTCGGGCCATCGCAATGCGCTGGAGCAAAACTGGTCAGGAGTATGGGAATGATTGGGCGCAAGGGCTTTTTGGGCGCAATTGCCTTGGCCAGCGCGGTATTGCTGGCCGGGTGCAGTAGCAAAAACAACACAGACACCAAAGTGCTGGCCGACACCAGCAAACAAGTCTTTGCTGCAATCAGGGCGCGGCGGCAGAACAAAGGCCCACAACCGGTGGTGCAAGTTACGGCAGAGCAACTCGCCAACACCAAGGTCGCGGCATTGCAGGTCAATCCAGAGCAACGCGGCGGGAGCGATTTTCTGCGCCGTGTGACGCAGCGCAACGATGACCAGTTTGGCACCGTGTCTGTCTGGCGTGCGAGCGATGGCGCGTTATTGCACATTCGGGGCGGTGTCCTGGTGGGCAGTAGGGGCATCGGCACCGACATCATTTCCAGCGATGCGACACCAACCATTCGCGCCATTTCCGGTGCGCGGTCCGGACAGGGAGAGCGGCGTTACTTTATCAGTAATGGTGATTACACCGATACGGAACTGGTCCTGAGCTGCGATATCGACAATCTTGGGCGCGAAGACACGCAAATAGTCAATCTAAAGTTTTCTACGACGCACTTACGCGAAACATGCGTCGGGGGCGCAAACAACAAAGTCCGAATAACCAATGATTACTGGGTCCAGCCTGGCAATGGTCTGGTGCGCCGATCCCGCCAGTGGACCGGTCCGCTTTCTGGTTATTTTGAACTGGTTCTGCTGAAATCGTAGGTTTCTGCATCGACAATTATGCCACGCTTGCGTGCATATTGTCGCTCATATCGGCCAAATTGGATGATACTCAGTTGATATTATATGGTTATCGACTTAGAAATACTTGAACTCATTACCCCCATTGCGCGGCAAAACTCCAAAAGGACGACCAAAATGACAAAAGTTATCTCCGTTGCAGCCTTGATCACAGGCATGGCATCAGCGTCTTTCGCTGGTAGCCTCGACACAAACACAGATGTTGTTGAAAACGACGTATTCGTAGCAGCACCCTCTTCAGCCGGTCTGGCGATCCCATTGGCGATTGGCGGTGGCCTGGTGGCTTTGGGCCTGGTCGCAAACGATAGCGACGGCAGCTCCACCACAACAACAACCACTGGTTCTTCCGACTAATTCTTCACCGCGCATTGCGTGACGCGTCAGGCCACCCCAAGGGGTGGCCTGACGCGTTTTGGGAGCACTCAATGGACAAAACGTTGTTGTCATTTGGACATGGATTCAGCGCGCGTGCCCTTGCCGATCGGTTAATCCCGCAAGGGTGGCGTATCATTGGTACAAGCCGCAGCCCCGAAAAACTTGACGACATCGCGGCAACAGGTGTTGAACCCTTGCTTTGGCCCGGCTCTGACCCAACGACGCTCATCAAAGATGTCTCAAACATACTGATTTCTGCTGCTCCAAACGCCGATGGCGACCCGGTGCTGAATGATTTGCGCACAGAAATCATTGAGGCCGGTTCAGGCAAAAACTGGGTTGGGTATCTTTCTACAACCGGGGTTTACGGTGATCATCAGGGGGATTGGGTGGATGAAACAACGCCACTCTCACCTGCGACCAAACGCGGACAGGCACGCGTGGACGCAGAAGCCGACTGGCAAACAATCCCCGCGCTGCCACTGCACATCTTTCGCCTGGCGGGTATTTATGGCCCCGGACGCGGCCCCTTTGCAAAGGTCCGCAATGGCACTGCGCGCCGGATTATCAAAAAAGGGCAGGTGTTTTCCCGCATCCATGTTGAAGACATCGCACTGGCCCTGGAATTATCGCTGAACACCCCAACACCGGGCGAGATCTTTAACCTATGTGATGATGATCCGGCCCCCCCTCAGGATGTGATCGGACATGCCGCTGACCTGCTGGGTCTGCCCCTGCCCCCCGCGGTCCTGTTTGAAGAGGCCGACATGACCCCAATGGCCCGCAGTTTTTACGCGGAGAGCAAAAAGGTCAGAAACGATCGCGCAAAAGAAGTACTGGGATGGTCTCCCATTTACCCCGATTACCGCAGCGGATTGGCAGCTTTGTTAAACTCAGACGAATAGAGTCGGCCCAACGCAGGAAGCGCGCCTTGTTCCTGCGCAAGCTGCACGCCATATAGACACCTAGCAAGGCAGCAAGGGCAGATCACGTGCAGCAAAAGCTCATCCACTTTTTAGAACAGCCGCGTGTTGTAAACACGATCATGGCCGTGATCATTTTCAATGCTGTATTGCTTGGGATGGAAACATCTAAACCCATCATGGCGCGTGCGGGTGGTCTGATCCTGCTTCTGGACAAACTCTGCCTTGCGGTTTTTGTGACCGAACTGGTGGCCAAAATCATTGCGTATCGCACGCGGTTCTTCCGCAATGGCTGGAACCTGTTTGATTTTGTGATTGTAGGACTTTCGCTGGTTCCGGCGGCACAGGGTTTCACCGCGCTGCGTGCATTGCGTATCTTGCGGGTGCTGCGGCTGATCTCTGCAACACCAAGGTTACGCCGTGTGGTTGAGGGGTTTATAAGTGCCCTCCCCGGCATGGGATCTGTGTTTTTGCTGATGGCACTGATTTTTTACATCGGTGCCGTTATCGCAACCAAGCTGTTCAGCGAGGCCTTTCCACAATGGTTCGGCACGCTGGGTCAATCGGGTTATTCGCTGTTCCAGATCATGACCCTGGAAAGCTGGTCTATGGGCATTGTGCGGCCGGTGATGGAGGTTTTCCCCTACGCATGGCTATTCTTTATCCCGTTTATCATGGTCACCACATTCGCGGTTGTGAACCTGCTGGTGGGTCTGATTGTGAACTCCATGCAGGACGCCCACAGCGAAGAAGAAAACGCCGAAACCGGTGCCTATCGCGATGAAGTTACCGCACGGCTTTCCGCGATCGAACAGCGATTGGATGCGTTGTTGGCAGAGCAGAAGAAATAGGCCCGACATGTGTCCGGCCCCGGGGCGGGCCAAGGCCCGCCTTACGCCCGTTGCGCGCCTATGTTGGCAACACCCAAAACATCCAGCACTTTTGCTTCTATATGTTCTGCGTTCATACCTGCCACGGCATACATGTCTGCAGGGCCCGCCTGATCAATAAAAATATCCGGCAAAACCATGGAGCGGAACTTGAGTCCGTCATCAAACACACCAGAATCCGCCAGAAATTGCGCCACGTGAGAGCCAAATCCACCCACAGCACCTTCTTCAATTGTAATCAGCGCCTCGTGTTCTGTCGCCAACCGTAGGATCAAATCCCGGTCCAGCGGCTTGGCAAATCGGGCGTCTGCAATTGTCGGGTTTATGCCCTTGGCACTTAAAGCTTCCGCCGCTTTCTCGACTTCTGCCAGACGAGTGCCAAATGACAACAGTGCGACACGCTGGCCTTCAGCAATCAAACGCCCTTTGCCAATGTCCAGGGGCGTGCCACGCTCTGGCATGTTGACGCCCTTGCCCTCCCCACGCGGGAAGCGAAAGGCAATGGGCCCGTCCTCATACGCGGCGGCAGTGGCCACCATGTGCCTTAACTCTGCTTCATCCGCCGCAGCCATCACCACCATGCCCGGCAGGTTCGCCATAAACCCAATGTCAAAAGCACCTGCATGGGTCGCCCCATCGGCCCCCACCAGCCCCGCACGATCAATCGCAAACCGTACGGGCAAGCGCTGAATGGCAACGTCATGCACCACCTGGTCATAGCCGCGCTGCAAAAAGGTCGAATAGATCGCGCAAAACGGCTTCATCCCACCAGCGGCCAAAGCGGCAGAAAAAGTCACCCCGTGTTGTTCCGCAATCCCCACGTCGAAACAGCGCGACGGGTAGCGTTCTGCAAACAGGTTCAATCCTGTCCCATCGGGCATGGCCGCCGTGACAGCACAAATTTTGTCATCTTCTGCGGCATGCGCCAAAAGGCTCTTGGCAAAAACCGATGTATAGCTGGGCGCGTTTGACGGGGCCTTGGCCTGCTCCCCTGTCACCACATTGAACTTGGACACACCGTGCCCCTTGTCGCGCGCCTTTTCCGCCGGGCCGTAGCCTTTGCCTTTTTTGGTCAACACGTGAATCAAGATCGGCCCCGTTGCCCGCGCTTTGACCGTACGCAGCACAGGCAGCAATTGGTTCATGTCGTGCCCATCAATCGGGCCAAGGTAGGAAAAACCCAGTTGTTCAAACAACGTCCCGCCGACCGCCATGCCTTTCAACATGTCCTTGGCCCGGCGTGCCCCTTCGCGAAATGGTTCTGGCAACAGGCTGGCCGCGCCCTTGGCTGCGGCTTTCAGCTCCTGAAATGGCTCTTCGGCATAAAGCCGGCTCAGGTAGCTCGACATCGCCCCAACAGGCGGGGCAATAGACATTTCATTGTCGTTCAAAATCACGATCATCCGCTTACCCAGATGACCGACATTGTTCATCGCCTCATAGGCCATACCGGCAGACATTGACCCATCACCGATCACGGCAATCGCATCCCCCAGACCCTCATCGACCACCCCCCCCAGATCGCGCGCAACGGTAAAGCCAAGCGCGGCTGAGATCGACGTGGAAGAATGTGCCGCACCAAAAGGATCATAAGGGGATTCACTGCGTTTGGTGAATCCGCTCAACCCATCCTTTTGCCGCAGGGTCCGAATACGATCCCGCCGCTCGGTCAGGATCTTGTGCGGGTAACACTGATGGCCAACATCCCAGATCAGCTTGTCACGTGGGGTGTCAAAAACGGCATGCAGGGCCACGGTCAACTCCACAACGCCCAGCCCTGCGCCCAAATGCCCCCCTGTGACGGACACGGCCGAGATCGTCTCCTGACGGACCTCGCGCGCAAGCTGGTTCAGCTCCGCATCAGAAAGGCTTTTCATATCTGCGGGGCGGGTGATCCGGTCAAGCACGGGAGTCGCGGGTTGGTCGCTCATGGCTGCCCTCTTAGTTCTTTCGCCCGATGACAAAGCGCGCACAGGCACGCAGGGTATCGGCATCATCTCCATATGCATTTAAGCAATTACATGCGGATTGCACGAGATTTTGCGCGCGACTTTTGGCCTCAGCAAGACCAAGCAAAGACACAAACGTGGCTTTACCCGCATCGGCGTCTTTTCCTGTGGCTTTGCCCATCGTTGCGGCATCACTTTCAACGTCCAGAATGTCATCGGCAATCTGAAACGCCAAACCTATGTTTTTGCCGTATTGCTCCAGCGCCGCTGTGGAGGCTCCGGCCATAACAGCCCCCGCCATCGCAGACCATTCGATCAATGCACCGGTCTTGCCACTTTGCAACGTGGTGATCTCTTCAAGGGTCGCGGGGCGGTCCATTTTTTCCGCGGCCATGTCCAGCAATTGCCCACCAACCATGCCCTGCCGCCCGGCGGCCTGCGCCAGGGTATACACCAATTGTATCTGCGTGGCAGCATCGCCAACGTTCGCATGACAGAGCAATTCAAAAGCCAACGTCTGAAGCGCATCCCCGGCAAGCACGGCAGTGGCCTCATCCCATTTGCGGTGCACGGTGGGTTGACCCCGGCGTAAATCATCGTTGTCCATACAGGGCAAATCGTCATGCACCAGGGAATACGCGTGCACACATTCGATTGCCGCACCGACATAGGCCGCACGCGCCCGGTCTATCCCGTGCAACCGCGCACTCTCGATCACCAGAAAGGCGCGCAACCCTTTGCCACCTTGCAGGGCATGGCGCATTGCATCGCCCAGATCATTGGTGTCGGGCTGTAACACGCCCTGAGGGCCCAGCAGAATGGTCTCAACCCATGTCTGCGTGCGCGCCAAAGCCGCCTCAAAAGGCAATGCGTGCAAATCTGTACCCGTTGTATCCGTCACCTGAGCCGCCAGTGCTCAGGACGCATCAATTGGTTTGGCACCAACCGGGTTACCATCCCCATCCAGTGTGATCGCGGCAACCTTTTCCTCGGCCTCTTTCAGCTTGGCCTCACAGCGCGCCTTTAACGCAGCCCCCCGTTCATAAAGTGCAATACTCTCATCCAGCGCCACATCGCCCCGTTCCAGCTGACCCAATACGGTTTCCAGCTCCGCCATTGCCACTTCAAAACTCATGTCTTCTTTTGGAGTATCACTCATATCCGCGCGCCTCTTGTTCGACCTTGCGCAACCATACCCATGTTGCACACGCCCCGCCAGATGCTGAAACGCCCCTCTTTCTGGCCTAAACTCATCCCGGGGTTTGGGGCAGCGCCCCAATCAACATCTCAATCAGGCGCAAGCATATAACCGGCACCACGCACCGTTTGCAGGTAGCGCGGTTGCTTGGGATTTTCTTCGATCTTGCGCCGCAATCGGGTGATCTGCACATCAACTGCACGCTCTTGCGCCTGTCCTCGGTCACGGCCCAATTCTTCAACCAGTTTGGCGCGGCTCAAAGGTTCTCCGGGCAGGGCCGAGAAAATCTTCATCAGCTGTATCTCTGTGGCGGTCAAACGCACCAGATCATCCCCCTGCCACATCTCGCCACGTTCCATGTCATAGCGAATTGGGCCAAGCGACAGCACCTTGGGGGCTGCATCCTCGGCACTTGTATCGGGGACTCGGCGCAAAATCGCATTTATCCGCAGCAACAACTCCTTGGGCTCAAACGGTTTGGGCAAATAGTCATCCGCCCCAGCCTCCAGCCCCTCGATCCGGTTGTTGGTTTCTCCCTTTGCAGTAAGCAGCAAAATCGGCGTCGCCATCGTTTCGCGCAGCGCACGCGTCAGGCTTAACCCATCTTCGCCGGGCATCATCACGTCCATCACGATCATATCAAAATCAAGACCTGACAGGATCCGCCGGGCATGTGCGGCATCACGGGCCGCTGTCACCAAAAACCCGTGACGCATGAGAAACTTCTGCAAGAGTGTTCTTATCCGCTCGTCGTCGTCAACGATCAGCAGATGGGCATCCATATCGCTCATTGGCCTGTCTCCTTGAGGCGGGTATAGCTGCCCTGCATTTCCGGGTCCATCATCGCCTCAAGAACCTTTCGGAAGCCTGTAACGGCCTCCGGCCCTGCGGCACGGTATGCCGCACGCATCCGCGCCCGCTGTGCATCTGATAGTTTCTGTTCCAGCCCGCGTCCCTCGTCTGTCAAAAACAGATGCCGTTCCCGCTTGTCATTGCGCCCGACGCGCGATTGCACCAGACCATCGGAAATCAGCGTGCGCAAGACGCGGTTCAAAGATTGTTTCGTCACACCCAATATGTTCAGCAGATTATTCACCGTTGTGCCCGGCGCGCGATTAATAAAGTGGATCGCCCGGTGATGCGCCCGCCCATAGGCCAGCCCATCCAGAATGCGATCCGGGTCAGCCGTAAAACCACGATACGCAAAAAACATCGCCTCAATGCCTTTGCGCAACTGCTCATCCGTCAGGAACAGCAGGCTTTCCCCACCCGAAGAAGAACGATGCCCGTCAGCCATATCCAGCCCCATTGATTTGAACCCAAAGAGTACGTCAGTGTTGTTGACATTCCAAGAGTGAAAGGCTAGCGAACAAGAGGTTTGGCGCAATTTTATGTCCGTTTCGGACCTAAACCCGCAACATTCGACAAAGCGAAAGGGATTGTCATGGCAGGATCATATAGCGACCGCGATGGTCACATCTGGATGGACGGCAAAATGATCAATTGGCGCGACGCCAATGTGCATATCCTGACCCACGCAATGCACTACGCCTCCTCTGTTTTTGAGGGCGAGCGCGCCTATAACGGCAAGATTTTCAAGAGCCGCGAGCATTCAGAGCGCCTGAAACGTTCCGCGCAGATGGTTGATTTTGAAATCCCCTGGACTGTGGATGAAATAGAAGCCGCCAAGGTCGAAGTCCTCGCGGCCTCCGGTTTAAAAGACGCCTATGTGCGGGCCATCGCCTGGCGCGGGGCGGGTGAGGATATGGGCGTGGCCTCCGCCAAAAACCCCGTGCGTCTGGCCATCGCGGCCTGGGAATGGGGGGCCTACTACGGTGATGCCAAGATGAAGGGTGCCAAACTGGATATTTCCAAATGGAAACGACCCAGCCCTGAGACGATCCCATCTCACGCCAAGGCGGCGGGCCTCTACATGATCTGCACCATGTCCAAACACGCCGCAGAGGCCAAAGGATGCTCAGACGCCATGATGCTTGATCATCGTGGTTACGTGGCCGAAGCGACGGGCGCCAACATCTTTTTTGTCAAGGACGGTGAGGTTCACACCCCCGACCCGGATTGCTTTCTAAACGGCATCACCCGCCAGACTGTGGTTGGCATGCTCAAGGAAAAGCAAATCAAAGTGCACGAACGTCACATCATGCCAGAAGAGCTTGAGAGTTTTGAACAATGCTGGCTGACGGGCACCGCTGCCGAAGTGACCCCGGTGGGCCAGATCGGGGATTACAATTTTGACGTTGGCGCGATCACGCGGGATATTGCAGAGAGTTATGAGAAACTGGTGCGGGTTTGAGGGATTAAAAACCTTGACCACATCTGGCAGATGATTCATCATCCAGTAAGTCTAGCTACAATTTACCCTAAATCTGGACAAAAGAATGAAGCATGAGCGATTCAAGTTCGCCTTGTGGGATGATTTGATTCACCTATATTCTAAGGCGATGGTCCGAAAGCTGTATAATCACAGAATGCTTGCCAACCAAGCAGAAGCTGGAAGCGCATTTTTTCGCTTTCTCGATGTCTATGCGATGTCGATGGATGTAATGCCACCCTGCAACGTGCCGGTACCCAAGAGAGGTGCCGATCGACTTTGGGCGGATTTTGTTGCGATCGCAGGTGATACTGAACGAGCCATAGCTGCGAATACCGATTCCGGCACGTCTGCTATTGAACGGTGCCGCAAAAGTGAACGATTCAGATGAAGACGATAACGCTGTTGCGGAAATATTGCCACCAGAAGTATGGGACGCGATACCCGAGGAAGCCCGCCCAGTTCTTGAAAAAGCAATATCAGCACAATTTGAGATGATCCGTAGCCCTTTGCTCCCTCCAGAAATTCTGAAGGAATATGGCAAAGTTGTACCTGGATTGGAAAAGAAGCTGGTAGAATGGGTTGAGTCAGAAACCAACCACCGCCACAAACTTGAGCAAGCCGCGTTTCAAGAAGCGAAAGATCTACGGAGTAAAGCACAGCTTTCTGGGCCAATTATAGCTGGCGCGAGCATTTTTGCCGCTTCTGCCATCGCTATATTTAGCCCTTACGCTGCGAGCACAGTTGTCGCTTGTGTGGTTGTGATTGCTGGTGTTGGGGGACCCTTCGCGGCGCGGTTGCTTGCGAGTAAGTGGTCAGGACAAACCGGCGAGACAAATGAGTAACGATCAGCTAACTCACCCCCGCAACGCCGGCAACCCAACACCGGTGCTGTCAAACCCGCCGTCAGAGGCAATCACCTGCCCCGTCACATAGCTGGCGTGCTCTGAACACAGGAACACAATGACTTCCGCGATTTCCTGTTCCGTGCCATATCGGTTTAACGGAATCGCGTCGTGGTAGGCATCAATAATGTCCTGCGTGTGTACCGCCATAGCCAGCTTTGTACGCACTGGGCCGGGGCAGACGCAATTGGCGCGAATGCCATGCTCACCCAGTTCTGCCGCCTGTTGTTTGGTCAACTGAATGACCGCCGCTTTGGACGTGCCGTAGGCCACCCTCAGGGTCGAGGCGCGCAAGCCAGAGATCGACGCGATGTTCAAAATCGCACCCTTGGTCTCTTTCAGCGCCAGGGTCGCCGCCTGCGACATCAGGAAAACACCATCCAGATTGGTCTCCATCACCCAGCGCCAACGGGCAAAGTCTGTTTCCTCAATCGGGCCAAAATCCGCAACACCTGCGTTATTCACAAGGGCATCAATACGGCCAAAACGCGCCAAAACATCAGGGATCGCGCGCGCCACGTCATCCGGTTGCGACACGTCACAGTCAAAGGCAGACGCGCTTTGCCCCACGTACGACACCGCTTTGGCCAATTCAGCGCCGTCGCGGTCCAGCATGGCAACCAGCCAGCCCTTTTCGACAAACAATTTTGCTGTCGCCAGACCAATCCCCCGCGCGGCCCCCGTCACAAGCGCAACTTTTTCGGGCATCAGTAGTCCACCCCGCGCTGCGCTTTGATGCCCGCCTTAAAGGGGTGTTTGACCTCCGTCATCTCGGTCACCAGATCGGCATAGTCACACAATCCCGGCTTGGCATCCCTACCCGTCAAAATCACGCCCGTCTTGGCATCGCGCGCATCCAACCCTTTGATCACGTCCTCAACCGACAGGTACTCGTAGCGCATCGCGATGTTGATCTCATCCAGTACGATCAGATCATAATCACCGCTCGCCATCATCTCGGCCCCTTTGGCAAAAGCGGCCTGTGCTGCGGCGATATCGCGGTCTTTGTCCTGCGTGTCCCAGGTAAATCCTTCGCCCATGGTGTGCCAGGTGACCTCTCCCAGACGATCAAAAAACTGGCGTTCGCCTGTCTTCCATTTGCCTTTGATGAACTGAACCACCCCGACCTTTTGTTTCCAGCCCAGCGCGCGCACAATCACGCCAAAGGCGGAGGAAGATTTACCCTTACCCGCACCGGTATGCACCAAAACCAGACCCTTTTCCGGGTCCTTCAGCTCTGACACGCGTTCGCGCTGTTTGGCCTGACGCTCTTGCATTTTTTGTTTGTGATCGTCTGACTCTGACATCTGCTGTTCCTTTAGCCGGGGGTGCCGTGAGGGGAGATTTTGCCCTTTGATTTCGTCCTGTCCAGCCCCAATTGACGTTCGCGCCAAATGATCAGCACACCCCCTGCAATCACAAGCGCAGACCCGATCAGGATCGTCGGGGTGGGCACCTCGGCAAAGACAAAAAAGCCAATGATCACGGCAAAGATCATAGAGGCATAATCAAACGGGGCCAGCATGGACGCCGTGCCAAACCGGTAGGATGACGTGACCATAATCTGCGCCACGCCGCCAATCAGGCCCGCACAGATCACTAACCCCAAAACATTCATCCCCGGTGCGGTCCAGGCCAGGGCAGGCACCGGGAAAATCCAACCCAAGGGCAAGGTGATCAACGACAGGCAGGTCGCGGTCAGGGAAAAATAAAAGACAATGGCAGAGGTGCTATCGGTCTGCACCAAGCGGCGCACATGGATTTGCACCAACGCGCGCAAGATCGCTGCCCCCAGCACAAACAGCGCGCCCATTGTCGCCGCACTGGAATATCCAGCCCCCACAGACAGTCGCGGGGCAATGACAATCATCACACCAATCAGACCCAATGCCACCGCCGACAAACGAAACAACCGCACACGTTCGCCCAGCAAAAGGGCCGCAAGAATCACGGTAAACATGGGCGTGGCATATCCAATCGCGGTCACTTCGGGCAGGGGCAACAAGGCCAACCCGCCAAAGGTCAGTGCCATCGCGGAGGTCCCGATCACCCCTCGCCAGACATGTGCCATCACATTGGTCGGGATCAAACCGTCATGCAGATGCCCGGTTTGCCACAGCCACAACCCAATAATCGGGATTGCAAAGAGGGAGCGGAAAAACACCGCCTGTCCGGGTGGCACCTGCCCAGATGCCGCCTTGATCAGCGCGGCCATCACCATAAAAAGAAAAACCGCGCCAAGTTTGAGTACAATGGCGCGGCCGGGTCTGTTTTGTGTCATCCCATCCGGCATAGGAGCGTGATGCGCCCCTTGCCCGGAAAGATCAAGCAGGCATCAGTTCAGTTTTGCAACACCAAGCGGCACATTATATTTCACACAGTACACATAGACCTCGTTAAACGAGGCCACATCAATGCTGGCAGGCACGACAAAGCTTTGCTCTCCCTTGTTGGATTTTAACAGGCTGATGTTGGTGCCCGCTTTGAACTTGCCGTTGTTACCAAAACCGATCTGCGGATCAGGGGCCTGCTTCATGCTGAAGTTGCTGGCAAGTGTCACGGTGTGTGTCCCGTCGGCATTTTTTGTCACAGTCACCCCGCCTTTGGTGCCGTAGCCCTTGAGACCTTTGAAGGTGCCGCTGGTATCAGCGAACGCTGCGGAAATGCCACCAAACGTCAAAGCAGCGCCAAGAAGAAGAACGGAGAGATGTTTCATAAATTTGCCTTTCAGGACCGGGTTATTGGTTGAGGCGAACCTATGTACTGGATCGAACACAGGCAAAACACCTTATCGTGAGTTGTGTAACACTTAGTTCCGAACTAGATGCAACGGAGCTGAGGAAAAGAAATGGCACGACCCAGAGAGTTTGAAACAGACGACGCAATCGAGCGCGCGATGCAGGTTTTCTGGCAACGCGGATACAAGGATGCATCCCTTCCTGATCTGTTGGAAGGTATGGGTCTCACTCGGGGCAGTCTGTATAAGGCCTTCAAAGATAAAAAGAACCTCTTTTTGCTGGTCCTTAACAGGTACGAAACCGCCCAAGTAGATACCGCCGTTGAAATACTGAAAGATCAGAATGTTCCGGATGGCAAAGATCGTATTTTGGCGGTGTTCAAAAGTGTCCTGACAGCTGTCAACAACGGCGACCATCGCGGCTGCCTGTTGTGCACCGCAACAGGCAGCGCCGCCGCAGACGACCCGGACATTGCCAAAGTTGTGAAGTCCGGGCTGACAAAAATGCAGCACGGTTTTGAGGTCGCCCTTGCCGAATCCTCCTCCCTTGTGGGATTGGACACGGCAAAGCGCAACGAGCTGGCAAAAATATTGCTCACACAGTACATCGGGCTGCGTATGTTGGCCCGTTCTCGCTTGCCCCTCGGCATTCTGGAAAACAGCACCTCTGCGGTTAACGATATCTTGGCAAGGGCCGCATAACACGGACAGACTTCGGGCCTGTCGCGTGCAAGCTGCTGTTGTACCGATACTTTTTGCCTCACCTACGCCGCCAAACAGACACATTGGATTATTACGGTTAAGAACCTATACAGGCGACAATCCGCCCCGCAGAACCTTGAAAATTAGCCCGACACACCGACGATATGTACAACTCTTACCCGCTCACGCCAATCCAGCAAACCATGTACGCCAGTGCCGCACTGACCGGGCGGCATTGGCAGTACGTCGAACAGATTGTTGTGCATATCCCGGCAGACGCCATTGCTGCGGACGTAATAGGTCAGGCCTGGAGCGATCTATACGCCGCGCACCCCGCTTTGCGCGCCTGTATCATTGGGTCCAATGCAGGGCGGCCAGAGCAATATGTGACGACACCTGTAGCAATCCACCCCCAGCAGTTTGACTGGCAGGGGCAGACCCAATCCGACATCGACATCAAACTGCGCGATTTTCTGGCACAGGACCGGGTCGAAGGTGTAGACGCCGCCGCCGCACCAGCCATGCGGCTGACCATCATTCAAACCGGGTCCGCGCAATCCATACTGATCTGGAGTTTCCCGCACAGTTTACTGGACGGCCGCGCCTTTGCCCCACTGTTGGATGAAGTTTTTCAACGCTATGCAGCGCTGAAATCCGGGCAGGCAACAACCGAAGCCGCCCCGGATGCGCATCTGTTTGAGCAGCATTGCAGACAGCTCGCCACGCTGGATCACGGTGCGGGCCTCACTCATTTCACGCAGTCACTGGCCGGGTGGGAAGGCAGTGAAGGGCTCTTGCGGCAAGGGGCCAGCCCCACCCGCAAGATCGAAGCGAGCTTTGATCTGACCCAACAACAAACCGACGCGATGACCACACTCGCGCGACGGGCCGATGTCTCCGTCAGCACCGTTGTTATGGCCGCATGGGGCATCACACTTGCCCGTTTCAGCGGACAGTCAGACGTTGTGTTTGGCAATACCCGGAATGGCCGATACCTGGTGCCGGGTTCTGCCGATGCGCCGGGCTGTTTTATCACCACTGTGCCAATGCGCGTGCAGTTGGACCCGACCACAACCATTGGCGATCTGCTGCACAACCTCAGGCAAGAGCAAATCGCCTTGCGTCCCTTTGAACATACCCCACTGACGGACATCAGCCGCGCGCTTGGCCTCGCCCCCGGGCGGTCGCTGTTTGACTCTACGCTGATGTTTGATTTCGGCACCTTGCAGGAGCAGCTTGTCAGTCTCAACAGGGATTGGCAGAACCGCAAGGTCGATCTGCTGGAAGAGGGCGACACGCCTGTGTCCGTCGCCGCCTATATGGGCGAAACCCTGCATCTCGTGGTCGAATACGACCCAGATCAGGTGCCCCATGGCCCGGCACTCGCGGAGTGCCTGTTCAATTTTCTGGCCAGACTACAGGACGTTACACCAGATCAGGTTTTGGGCACCCTCTCCATGCTGGGGCCGCAAACGACACAACAAATGTTTGATCTGGCCGGGCCAGACGTCACCCCCTCACCCGACACCTCCAGTTGTCTCGCCCGGTTTGAAACGTCCGCCGCAACTGACCCTGACCACATTGCATTGATGCAGCCGGGGGGTGACCCCATCACCTATGGCGCGCTGGACCAGGCTGCCGATCAGCTGGCCGGAAGTCTGATCGCTGAAGGTGTGCAACACGGCGATACCATTGGCATCTGCATGGCCCGCAGCCCCGCCTTTGTCACCGCCATGCTGGCGATCTGGAAGGCAGGCGCGGCCTTTGTCCCGATGGACCCGGGCTATCCGCAGGCCACGCTTGAAATCATCGCCCAAGACAGCGCCGCACGGCTTGTCTTAACCGATGACACGGCCCCGACGCTTGACGCGCCCTTGCGTGATATCAACGACCTGACACAAACCGCTGGAGCGCTTCCCAGCCGGGACCAACGTGATCTCGACGATCTGGCCTATGTGATTTTCACCTCGGGCTCCACCGGGCGGCCCAAGGGCGTGATGATCATCCATCGTTCACTGGCCGCCCACGCAGATGCCATTGTGCCCCTGTTCGGGTTGGAACCAACTGACAGGGTTTTGCAGTTTGCCGCACTCAGCTTTGACGTGGCCCTAGAGGAAATCATTCCCACGCTGACACGCGGTGCCACATTGGTGCTGCGCTCGGAGGCGATGTCGCAATCCGTTCAGGAATGTCTGAACCAGATCGAAGCCCATGACATTACGGTCGCAAATCTGCCCACCGGCTTTTGGGTGGCCCTTACGGACGTGCTGGACAGTCTGGATGCGCCTTTTCCCGCGCGTGTCAGGCTGATGATTGTCGGCGGCGAGCGCGTGCCGCTGTCCGTGCTAAAGCGCTGGCGTGCGCGATTGCCGGAGGTGCGTTGGCTCAACGGATATGGCCCCACCGAAACCACCATCACCTGTACCACCCACGAGGCAAGCGACAAGGACTTGCAAGGCGACACTGTACCCATTGGTCGCCCACTGTCCCACGCCCGCGCATGGGTCTTGTCAAAGGATGGTGCGCTTGTGCCCAGCGGTGTTGAGGGCGAGCTGTTCATTTCGGGCCCCGCCTTGGCCAAGGGATACATGGGCGACCCCGAACGCACGAAAAAGAGCTTTGCCAATGCGATCTTTGACCCCCGCATCGGGCGCATCTACGCCACTGGTGACCGTGTCATGTGGCGTGATGGCGTGCTGCATTATCTTGGTCGGATGGACCGACAGATCAAGCTACGCGGTTTTCGGATTGAACCGGGCCAGATTGAGGCCGCGCTCGAAAAGCAAGACATCATTGACCGCGCTTATGTCGATGTTCTGACCTCTCCCAATGGGCCGCAACAACTGGTGGCCTGGTATTCTGCCACTGCAAGCGCCGAGCTCCCCAGCCCGGAAGAGATCAGTGCAACCATCAATGCCATTCTGCCACCGCAGATGCATCCACTGCCGGTGCCGGTCACGACCTGGCCACAAACCCCCGGTGGCAAGGTCGATGTTGCCCGCCTTCCGCACCCGGAAACGCCTGTAAGCACAGCGCCGGATATGGGTGATTTGGACGGCACCCTGATTGAAGACGCGATGCAGCTGTTTAAAGATGTGCTTCAGTCCGACAACATTGGCCCACAGACATCATTCTTTGAGGCGGGGGGGGACTCTCTGTCGCTGTTGCGGCTGATGCCAGCATTGCAAATGGCATTTGATGTCGAGCTTGAGGCAACAGCGCTTTACAGTGATCCCACGCCGCAAGGCGTGGTGCGTGCGTTGATTGCACAAGATCCTGATCCGCTGGTTGTCATCCCGATTCAACCAAATGGCGATCAAGCGCCGCTTTATGGCGTACATGTGCTGGGTGACAACGGGTCTTTCTTTCGCCCCTTGTCACAAGTATTGGGCGATCAGCAACCTGTCTTTGGCCTGACAGTTGGTTTGTTGTCTGAAAAGACGCCGACCACCGTGCCAGACATTGCAAAATTCTATCTGCACCAGATTGAACGGCACCAACCCGAAGGGCCGCTTTCCCTTATCGCGGTCTCGGCGGGCAGCTATGTCACGCTGGAATTGGCCCAGATGCTGCTCAAGGCCGGACGCGATGTGCATGCCCTGATCCTGCTGGATGCAGAAGGGCCCGCAGGGCGCCCGCGCATCGGCAAACTCGGCCGTGCAGGGGTCCATATTGGGGAAATCCTGACACAGGGCTGGCCTTATATCGCCAAACAGATGAAAGAGCGCAAAGAGGCACAGTCACAAGATCAGGCGCGCCAAAAAATTATCCAGGTTGCAAATCAGAACGACGACATCAAACCAAATGTAATTGGCAATGTTGACGAATTTGTTGCGGCAAACATGCTGGCCATCGAAACCTACCAACCAAAACCTTACCCCAGACCCCTGACCATCTACCGCGCAGGCAATGACAAGTTTGACAGCAAAGAGGCGTTGCGCACCGGTTTGGGCTGGTCCGGTATTGCGGCAGCTGGGTTTGATTTAACGGATGTGCCCGGTGACCACCTGGGTATTCTGGATGCGCCAAATGTCGAGGTTCTGGGCGCGCAGATCAGCCGGTTGCTCAAGGCGCGTGCCGGCTAATCACTCCGCATAAAGCGAACCTGCAACGCCCGGCTGCAGCATCAAAACATCCGACCAGTTCACCCAAAATGCGATGCCCGCCAAGACCAACGCAACGGGCAAGAACAACAGATCATGGCGCATATCCCACGCGCCATGACGACGGGCCAGCAAAACGATAAACGGATGATAAAGCAGCAGCCCAAGACCAAGCCCCAGGATCGCACCAAAAAGCCCCAGATAGGTCACGCCAAAGAAGAAACCGCCCGTTGTCAGGATCGCCTTGGTCAGGCTTACCCCGAAAAATCCACGTGAATCTCCGGTGGCAAGTGCGGCCTGATCATAGGTGATCGACACAACGGTGATCATTTGAACACTGGCAATCGCCACCACGATCCCGCCAACCGCAAGATAGCGGTCATCATAAAGCGTCTGCGCGACCCATGGCCCGATCAGCGCCAAAAAGAACAGGACCGCCAGCATGAATGCCGTCAGTAAATAACGCAGCTTGAACAACCGGTTGCGGGCGGTCTGATCCTCTTCGTTCAGATGCTCACGGTAGAGCGGGATCAACACGCGCGACGTAATCATCGCGGCCAGCATGAGGGGAAACCCCGCCAAAAACATGCCGATATTGTAAATGCCAAGGCCATCAATGCTCAGGAACTTACCTAAAATCGCACGATCCCCCTGCAACACCAGCAGGCCACAGATCGAGGACAGGAAAATCCAGACGCCAAAGTGCAACAGCTCTGATCCGGCGGTCTTTTCCCACATCAAACGGTTGCCGCGCCCCGGCAGAAACAGCCACATCAACGCCATGCGGATGGCAGATGTCGCCACCCAGCCCGCAATCAGGGACCACGTGGATCGCGTGATCCACGCAAGCAAAACCATGATCACAATGCCGCTGACGGTGGCAATCAAATCCAGCACCATGACCCGACCCAGCAACAAGTGGCGATTGGCGGTTTCCACCCTGATCGGTTCTAGCGCGGCAAACAACAGCGCGGTCGCGGCAACGGGTAGCATCACCGTGATGATGCCCTGATCATAAAATGCCGCCGCAGGGTAGGCCAACGCACAGGCCGCAAGCCACAAAACCACACCCCGGATGATCTGCAAGGTCCAGGCCGTGTCGAGGAATGCCGGTTCATCGCCCCGTTTGCTTTGCATCACAGACTGGGCGATGCCCATATCCGAGATCAGCATCAAGCCAATCAGCAACATCGACACCAGCGCCATGATCCCAAAGGCTTCGGGAAACAAGAGCCGGGCAAGGATCAGATTAGAGGCAAAACGCGCGCCCTGTGCAACAAAGAAGGACATCGCGGTCCACGTTGAACCACGCGCCGCACGCGCAAGCAGTGTCGTGCCAAAGAAGCCGCCGGATGGCTTGTCCTCTGGGGTACGGTTGGTCTCTACCTGATCAGAAATCGTGTCTGCTCCTGACAAAAGCACCACTAGGGTGCCGTTTACTTGTTACAAAAACCGGGCGTTGCGGTCATAAATAGCGGTTCGGGCATGAAAACGCCACCAAGGTTATCTTCATCCAGTTGCTTGAAAGCAGATTCAAGCGTGGAGGATGGCCGACGATACCGCCCCTCCGGTCTTTGATCGCAAATGTGTATAATCAACTGCCAATGATCCCACGGTTTTCACCAATCTGACCACGGTGCAGCAACATATGGTCCAAAAGCACGCAGGCCATCATCGCCTCACCAACCGGCACCGCACGGATGCCTACGCAGGGGTCATGGCGCCCTTTGGTGATGATCTCGGTTTCCTCGCCCGACTTGGTGATCGTCTTGCGCGTGGTCAGGATGGAAGACGTGGGTTTCACCGCGAAACGCACGACAATGTCCTGCCCGGTGCTGATCCCGCCCAGAATACCGCCAGCATGGTTCGATGAATATGCTGGCTGCCCGTCATTCCCCATGAAGATCTCATCCGCGTTCAGCTCTCCGGTCAGCATGGCCGCGGACATGCCCTCGCCGATCTCCACCCCTTTGACGGCATTGATCGACATCATCGCCGCCGCGAGGTCCGTATCGAGCTTGCCATAAACCGGCGCACCGATGCCCGCAGGCACGCCTTTAGCCGTCACTTCAATAATCGCCCCAACGGAGGAGCCTGACTTGCGCAGCCCATCCAGATAGGCGGCCCAGTCACCCGCCGCCTTGGAATCTGGCACCCAGAACGGGTTGTTTTCAATCTCGTCCCAGTCAAAGGCGCTGCGATCAATCTGATGCGGCCCCATCTGCACCATATAGCCGGTGATCTCGACGTTCGGTGCAACCGCCTTGATCGCCTCGCGCGCCAGCCCCCCTGCGGCAACGCGGGCAGCCGTTTCCCGCGCAGAGGAGCGCCCGCCCCCACGATAATCCCGCACGCCGTATTTCTGGTAATAGGTGATGTCCGCATGACCCGGACGGAATTTCTCCATGATGTCGCCGTAGTCCTTGGAGCGCTGATCAGTGTTCTCAATCATCAACTGAATGGGCGTGCCGGTGGTGACCCCCTCAAAGGTGCCGGAGAGGATCCGCACCTCATCCGCCTCACGCCGCTGCGTGGTGTATTTGTTCTGCCCCGGTTTGCGCTTGTCGAGCCAATGCTGGATCATCTCGGGCGTGATCGGGACACCGGGAGGGCAGCCATCGATGGTCGCGCCCAGCGCTGGCCCGTGGCTTTCACCCCAGGTGGTGACGCGGAAAAGATGGCCGAAGGTGTTGATGGACATGGGCGTGCTCCTGTTGAAGGAGAGCATTAGCGGGGGCAGTGCGGGGGCTCAAGGTTTAGATTGGTTGGGGGGAGAGGGGGCATATGTTCGATATGCGGAGAGGCTGTGTGGAAACTCCCCCTTTATATCTGATTGATGGTATAATTTCTGTATTCGATACGGAGGTTGTTCATGGCGCAATTTATCGAAGGTTTGGATCGTCAGCAGTCGATGCTGTTGCCTGAATATCTGGACGATTATGTTGACGAACACAGCCCTGTCCGTGCCATTGATGCTTTTGTAGACATGCTTGATCTGTCGGCGCTCGGCTTCCACGCACAGGCTGCAGCTACGGGTCGACCGGGTTATCATCCAGGGCTAATGCTGCGAATTATCTCTATGGGTATTTGAACCAGGTCCAGTCTTCGCGCCGTTTGGAACGAGAGTGCGGCCGTAATCTGGAACTCATTTGGCTCACAGGTCGATTGAAGCCTGACTTTAAGACGATTGCGGACTTCCGCAAAGACAACGGCCCTGCGATCCGCAAAATGTGCCAACGGTTTGTCGCCCTGTGTCGCAACATGGATTTGCTAGACAGTGACGTCGTTGCCATTGATGGCAGCCGATTTAAGGCCGTGAATGCCAAGGCCAAGAATTACACGCGCAGTAAGCTGCGCCAAAAGCTGGGTGAGATCGACAAGGCCATTGAGCGCTATTTGGGTGAGTTGGATCGTGCCAATGAGGTTTTTGAGCAGGCGGGCACGGTACTTCCCGAATCCCGCATGGAGCGAATCCTAAGAAAGTTGGAACATCTGCAAAAAGAAGCGGCGCGTTACAGATCGATTGAACATCGCATGGATGAGACTGGCGAGACGCAAGTGTCGCTCAGTGACCCTGATGCCCGCTCCATGGCAACAACGGCGCGGATGCCACGCATTGTTGGCTACAATGTTCAAACGGCTGTTGAAGCGGACCACCACTTGATCGTTGCGCATGAAGTTACCATGCTTGGGTTTGATCGTGACGCCTTGTCGATGATGACCACAGCAGCGAACGACGTCATGACGACAGATCAGCTCACAGCAATTGCGGATAAGGGTTATTACAAAAGCGAGGAAATCGTCGCCAGCGAAGACGCTGGTATCTGGGTCGTTGTGCCAAAGCCAATGACCTCTAACGCCGCCGCGCATGGTCAGTTCGATAAGGCTGACTTTGCATATGACGCTGACGAAGACGTTTACGTATGCCCGGCAGGTAAGCATCTGACTTACAGATTTACTGGCCAGTAAGATGGCAAAGCCATCAGGTCCTATTGGTCGGGAGCCTGCGCCGAATGCGTCCTCAAGGCCAAATGTACGAGCAGCAAAGAGCGTCGTGTGCGCCGTTGGGAACACGAAGACGTCCTTGAGCGCGTCCAAGACCGACTAGACGAAGATCCCTCTCAACTGGCTGTCAGAAGCATGACAGTCGAGCATCCCTACGGCACCATCAAAGCATGGATGGGAGCCACACACTTCAAAATGCGCACCCTGAAGAACGTCGCAACAGAGATGGCCCTGCATGTGCTGCCTACAATATGACCCGCGTTATGAACATCA
>CALFWM010000056.1 GCA_937928635.1 uncultured Sulfitobacter sp.
CTGCTGGGCGGCACCCGCGTGCCAGAAACCCTGGCCGAGATCGAGGCGACCTATGCGCCGGACGTGATGATCTTTGACATGCCGCCCATGCTGGTGAGCGACGACATGATGGCCTTTGCCCGCCATGTGGATTGCGTACTGTTGGTTGCGGGGGCGGAATCCAGCACCGTCAAAGAGATCGACATTTGTGAAACCGATCTGGCCAGCCAGACCAATGTGATGGGCGTGGTCCTGAACAAATGCCGCTACATGGGCGCAGAATACGGGTACGGATATTACGAATAGGCGCGCGCGCCCTGTTCCTCTAAGATCCAAAAAAGCGGCACGATTGCGCGTGCCGCTTATAGCGTTTGACGAAATACTTGAAACGTTATGCATCATCTGACGCGTTGAAATCTTTGATTTCAGGCAGCGTTAGGTGATTCAGGTTTTCGCATAACGCTCAAGGGGATCAGAATACGTCTGATGGTACGTGTTACTCAGAGCCGGTGGCTTTTTTGACGCCTTTCACGGCGAGCTTGCCTGCTCCTACAGTCCCTTTCACCGCTGTTTTGGCGACGAAACCGACGGTGTTGCCTGTGGCGTTTGCAACCTGATTGGTGGAACACGCCGAAAGCGCGAACACTGCGCCAACCAAACCTGCGATCCCTAGTGTCTTTGCTTTGAACATGCTGTGTTCCTTTCTGCGTTTACGTCTTTTCCATATGCCGCCGGCTCAAAGATCTACTCCTGCACGGCGTCACAAGAGGGATATAGCCCCTTCCAATACATTAGAAAAACAAATAATAATTAGGTTTAAAAACAGTATAGCTTGCGGATAGTCCATGGACATCACCCTGATCAAAACCTTTCTGGAGGTCGCCAACACCGGATCCTTTGTGGCCGCCTGTGATCGGTTGTTTGTCACACAATCGGCGGTCAGCCTGCGGGTGCAGCGATTGGAAGACTCTCTGGGCCATCCGCTGTTTGTGCGTTCCAAGGCGGGGGCAGTGTTGACGCCCGAGGGGGCGCAGTTTGAACCCTATGCGCTGAGCCTGCTCAAGATCTGGGAGGAGGCACGCCAGCAGATCGCCATCCCCGAGGGCTACAGCCGCGCGCTGTCCATCGGGGCGCAATACTCATTATGGCCGCGGCTGGGGTTTCGCTGGGTCGATGCGCTGCAGGCTGAGATGCCGGAACTCAGCCTGCATTGTGAACTGGGCATGAGCGACCGGATCATGCGGTTTCTGGTCGAAGGGGTGGTGCAGGCCGCACTGCTTTATACCCCGCAGCTGCGCCCCGGTCTGATTGCTGAACCGGCGCTGGATGATGAGCTGATCCTTGTGGCCTCCTGGCCGGGTGCAACGCTTGATCTGGGAGACGCCTTTGTCTCGGTGGATTGGGGGCCGGAGTTTACCCATGCGCTGGCCATTGCGCTGCCCGCCCTGACGGATGCGGGGCGCTCCATGGCCTTGGGTGCGCTCAGCATGGAGTATATCGTGAACCGGCGCGCGGCGGCCTATCTGCCGGCCCGTTCTGCCAAACGGTATCTGGATGCGGGCCGCTTGCACATCGTGGCAGAAGCGCCGCGCTTTCCCTATCCGTCCTGGGTGATCTGGCGCGAGGATCTGCCGGAGGATCTGGCCACCCTTGCGCGCCGCACCCTCAGCGGTGTGGTGCAGAGTGCCGGGAAGGAACAGGCGGACGTGGTGGAGCAGATCGAGGTGATGGAGGATTTTGACCCGGATCAGCATTCCAGAGGCATTACATAGGAAATACTTGTTTCATACCCAATTATTTCGCGTTTTGCGAATGGATAGGTGCTTGTTAGGCCTGCCTCATGAAAACTAAAGGAGCAGACATCATGTCCAAACTGAACCAGTTCTTTGTAGAGGCTGACATCACCCTGCTGAACGACGCTCTTGCGTCCCGCCAGGTTGCAAGCACCAGCGTGGTGGCCATCCACGACATTCCCGCGCAAACCATGATGACCCCCAAACGCGCCCAGTTCTGCGTGATCTTTCGCGAGGGGTGAGGGTGTGGCCTGTTGATTGCCGGTGCGGAGGCGAGCACTGCGAAACCGATCTGGTCAGCCAGACCAACGTGATGGGCGTGGTCCTGAACAAATGCCGCTACATGGGCGCAGAATACGGGTACGGCTATTACAACGCCTATAGCGTCCCGCCTTTAACTTGAAGCATCACTTATCGTCGATGTCCCGAAAGCGCGGAGCGTGGCAGGGCATCGGTGATTCAAGTTTTAGACGGGGCGCTTTAAAGTTTTTCGAGTTTAACCTGATTAATCGAGCATCACTTTTTGCGTTGTACTATCAGTAAGATGTGCCGTGAAACCCAAATGATTGAGGGTTGCAATATCGGCTTCGTCAAACATTTCAGCTTGCGCCTTATGTTTGTAGCGGCTCTGCGATTTCTGCGGCACGATCTTTTGCCGGATTGCGCGCGTGGCTGCCTCTGTGTCTGCCAGCCCGAGAAAATCAGCGATACGTTGAACGTGGCCTGTCCTGTCGGCGCATAGCTCTTCAAATCTGACCACCAAATGCCGGTTTGGCAGCCAGGTTTTGCACTCCTGCAGGGCAAATGTATTGGCGCAAGCCCAATACTTTAACAGCTGTCTGGGCGTTACATCCTCCTTGGTCGCGATATCGAAGAAGCCCCCCCAGTTGAACAGCTGGTTGTGGTTTTTGCTAAAGGCCATGTCCAGCCCATGACGCATGACGTGGATGTAACGCATGTTCTCAAAAATCGCGCTGAGGGCGCGCAGGTAGAAAAAAGACCCGGGAACCTTTGTGCCCCACATGTTTTGTACGGCGCTCATGTCGGGCGCTTGTGCCCTCATTTTGCGGGCGAATTTTTCAAACGCCTCTGCGATTTCGGGAAATGTATCTTCGTAGCTTGTGGTGCGGTCGCGGATCAGCGGGGCGCATTGTGCCCCCGGCCAGTCCAGATTGTCCAATGGTCCATTCAGTTTGGTGCCAATGTGCACGCCTAGCGATTTCACCACCTCTGCAACCGCTCGGGTGCCGCTGCCGCCAACACCCCCAATAAACACAACCCTGTCATCAATCATGCCAAAGTCTAGCATGTTCACCGAGGGCTTGCACAGCGGTATTGGCATCAGAAAAGGGCATGCATGTCAGGATGATCAGCGCGACGGTGCAACAACATCGTCAGAGGAATTGGTGTCTCAGGTGTTTCGCATCAGACCCTACAGCATTTCCAGTTTTCATTGAAACAGCCGCGTCACTGATGTCCCGAGGTAATCCCCCCATTTTTAAGGGGGTGCAGCCGTAGAATTCACGCGGCTGTTTTCAGTTTCATAGCGGGTGTGATGCCGCCGATGCCCATGTTGGGTCGCTCATTGTTGTAAGTCCATAGCCATTCAGTCGCCTGGTCTT
>CALFWM010000057.1 GCA_937928635.1 uncultured Sulfitobacter sp.
CAATAAAGCTCTGGTGCGCCTCACGATGCCCAGAATGGTAAATTGACGAATCTTGATCTCTAGTTCGCGCGATCAAGAATCGCCCATTCTGGTTTACAAAGGTGAAAGCGAACACACCCTTTCTACCAGCAGATATGACGACATGCCCGCCCTCCAAATCACCAATTTTCCCATTAGATTTTAGCAAGACTGTGCCTTTCAGCCCGTCATAAGTCGTCTGATTTCTTATATAGGCCAACAAGTCGCCCATAGAGATGGTGCCAGTCCCCCAATGCTGTAGCACTCGAAATTCTGCTAAAAAATCACCTTGGACGAATTCTGGAAGGCCGTAGCGCTGCTTATCTACGTCAGGCAACCGCGACCACTTCGATGGTAGCGCACAGATGGCCCCGTGTTTCCCAGTTAGGGTGCATACTTCTCCTACGTCGTCGTCGTATCTCCAAAAACCATCATCAAAAATGAGAGCTGCTTTGCCATTTACCGAAGTTTCCGCGACGAGCTCTCGCGCGTATCCCGCGGATGCACTAACTGTTGCTAAGAGCACGATGAGTAAGAATTTCATCACAATTTTCCCGTTTTTTAAGTCGCCCAATCCAATAACCAGCAAACTTCTGATTATCTAGATGGCATTCGCTTTGGGCTCAAACCCGCCATCCGCCCGTTCACAGGATTATCACATTTCCTAGCATAACTTGCGGGGGCCTGCGCATTTCGCTATGCCGCGCTCAATATTAACCATGCCAGGAGACATCATCATGGCCAGACCCAAAATTGCACTCATTGGTGCCGGGCAAATCGGCGGCACGCTCGCACACCTTGCAGCATTGAAAGAACTGGGCGACGTCGTCCTGTTTGATATCGCTGAGGGCGTGCCAGAGGGCAAAGCGCTCGACATCGCAGAATCAGGCCCATCGGCCAAGTTTGACGCAGCCATGTCAGGCACACAGGATTATGCCGATATCGCAGGCGCAGATGTGTGCATTGTGACGGCGGGTGTGGCGCGCAAGCCGGGGATGAGCCGGGATGACCTGCTGGGTATCAACCTCAAGGTCATGAAATCTGTGGGTGAGGGCATTGCCGCCCATGCGCCAAATGCCTTTGTGATCTGTATCACCAACCCGCTGGATGCGATGGTCTGGGCCCTGCGCGAATTTTCCGGCCTGCCGCGTGAGAAAGTCTGTGGCATGGCAGGTGTGCTGGACAGCGCGCGCTTCCGTCACTTCCTTGCGGATGAGTTCAATGTCTCCATGAAAGACGTTAGCGCCTTTGTTCTGGGCGGCCATGGCGACACGATGGTGCCGCTGGTGCGCTATTCCACCGTTGCAGGCATCCCGTTGCCCGATCTGGTGAAAATGGGCTGGACCACACAAGACAAACTTGACGCCATCGTACAGCGCACCCGTGACGGCGGTGCCGAGATTGTGGGCCTGTTGAAAACCGGTTCCGCCTTTTATGCGCCTGCCACCTCTGCGATTGAAATGGCCGAAAGCTATCTGAAAGACCAAAAGCGCGTGCTGCCCTGTGCGGCCTTTGTGGATGGTGCCTATGGTCTTGATGGTTTCTATGTCGGTGTGCCCACGGTGATTGGTGCCGGTGGCATTGAACGGGTTGTGGAAATCTCCATGAATAAAGACGAGCAGGCGATGTTTGACAACTCCGTCAACGCGGTCAAAGGTCTGGTTGAGGCCTGCAAAGGGATTGATGGTTCCTTGAACTAGGGGTTACCCTGACCCCGGATGATGATGGTGCGCGGACCACATGGTCGGCGCGCCTTTTGTTTTTTAGGGAATGGGGCAGGTGCGATGAAAAAGGTTTTGACCGGGGTGGCGATGGCCGTTGCGCTGGCGGGTGCGGGGCAGGCGCAAGATGCGGCATTGGCGGACGTGGGCCTGCAAGCGCGCATGGATGCCCTGTCGTCAGACACGGCGGCGGTCCATGGGTTTGAACTGGGCCTGCTGGGCGCCCTGCGCAGCATCGAGCGGACGCTGCAGACCCGATATGAATACGGCATGGGGGATGGCCTGAGGACTATGCCGGTGCTGCGTCTCGAACTGGGGCCGCGCAACCCAAACCCCAAGGCGCCAACCGCACAGACATTGTCAGACATCATGCGCAATGTGTTGGGTGATCTGGAAACAGCGCGCGGATACCTCAACCAAGCAGCGGAAACAGATGCGATCACGCCCTTTCGGCTGACAGTGCAGGACATCTGGTTTGACGTAAACGCCAACGGCAGCCGGGATGCGGGCGAGGATGTGATTGATGCGCTTGGCCCCATCCTGCTGGGCCCGTGGGTGATGCGCGAGATGGGCCGGAATGGTGCATTAGAAGAACCGATCACCGTCCGGTTTGATGCCGCAGATCATGCCTGGCTGACCGCCTACACCCATATGTTGTCAGGTATCGGCAATCTGTTTCTGGCCTTTGATCCCGCCCCTGTGTTGCAGGATATGACTGATAAGCGCGCGATGCTTTCCGATGCGCCGCAGATCGAAAATACGTTTGATAGCGTTGCGTTGAACGCAGAAATAGACGCGCTGCGCAGGCAAGTGGTATCGCTTCAGGCGCGGATGGATTTGCTGCGGGCGCGGGAAGATGTGCTCAGCCAAAAGGCGCGTGATTTGCGCAGTGCTGAGCCGCGAGATGAAGGTGCGCTCAAGGCGGCAAACCAGGATCTGCGGCAGTTGCGGGCCGAAAAGATCCGTCCCCTGCGCACGGAAATCCGCAGCCTGCGCGCCGACATCGCAGCCACAAGAGCCAAGTTGGCGCCCTCAGAGGGTGGCGCCCGATTTGAGGGCTTTCGCACGGATATTGATGCGTTTTATGTGCTGCTGGCCGCCTTGCGCCAACAGCCTGATGCAGAGCGGATCGCCGCCACGCGCGCGCACTGGCTGTCGATGATCGCCCACAACAAAGTCTTTTGGGCCGCGCTTTCGCAAGAAACAGACAACGTGGAGGAATGGGTCCCCAACCCGCAGCAAACCTCCGCATTAGAGCTACGTGTGGATGAGGACATGGCGCAGGGCTGGCAGGACATTCTAGAAGATGCGGAAAACCTGTTGGAGGGGCGCCTGCTGCTCCCGCATCCGTTATTGCCCGCAGGCACAGGGATCAGTTTAAAGGCCTATGCAGACAATCCGGGACCGCTGGATGTGCTGGATTGGGTGCACGGCATTGGGGCCTATGGGTATGCTGCCAAAGGCCCGATGATCTCGGCACAGCGCTGGCGGGCGTTTCAGCGGCTGACCGGCGGAAATGCCGGAGGGTTTGCGTTGTTCTTTAACTGACAGGTGAGGCGGGCCAAGGCCCGCCTTACGGGTTGCGCGTCACCCGAGGGGGTGAGTTTTGGGGCAAGCGCGGTGCAGGAGTTTATGGGAAGGGTGAAATCGGGTTGCGGGGTGAGTGTTCTATAACCTCCGTAAGGCGGGCCTTGGCCCGCCCCGCCATGGGCAAAGCGGCGCTCGAAAGAATGTGAGTGGCGCATCCCTCACGATCCGTTAGTCTGCTGGCATGAGACTGCTTGTGACCCTGCTTGGCCTTGTGTGCCCGACAGCCGTATTGCCCTGCGGGTTGGCCCTCGTGCTGGCCGTGGATGTGTCAGGATCTGTCAGCACCCATGAATACCGCATTCAGATGGATGGTCTTGCCGCGGCCCTGCGTGACGGGATTGTCGCGGATGCGCTGGTGGACCAACAGGCGCAGCTCAGCCTGATCCAGTGGACAGGATCCTCGCGCCAACGCCAGACCATTTCCTGGCAGGCGATGCATTCACTGGAGGATGTGTCGGATTTTGCAGTTCTTGTCGAACAGGATCAACGCCGGTGGCGCAATTTTTCCACAGCAATCGGGGAGGCGGTGGCCCTGTCCATTGCGTCCTTTGATGCCGTGCCGCAGTGCACGCGGCGGGTAATTGATGTGTCGGGTGATGGGGTCTCAAATGAGGGTGACACGCCGGACACATGGCACCCCGCACTCAAAGAGAAAGGCATTATTGTCAACGCTTTGGCGATCGAGACGGACGAGACTGATTTGACCGCATATTTCTTTGAGTCGCTGATCTTTGGAGAGGGGGCGTTTGTTGTTACGGCCAATGGGTTTGAAGACTACCCCGAACAGATCCGCCGCAAATTGCAGCGCGAGACGACCAAACAACTCAGCCTGTTGGCCCCGCAATAGGACGGTTGTGATCACAATGTCACGATGTGTGGCGGTTTCACGAAAATTTTGTACATATCCTGAGAAAAACCGCGCCGATGCGCAGGCTCTGCACGTGACACTGCGTCAAAAACCGCTATCAATGGATCAACCAACGCAAAGGACCCGCCATGGCCGACGTGAACCGGGGCAATCGCCCGCTTTCACCCCACCTGTCAATCTACCGCCCGCAACTGACGTCGATGACCTCGATCCTCACGCGGATCACGGGCAATGCGATGCTGATTGCGGCCCTGCTGATCGTGTGGTGGTTTCTCGCCGCTGCCACGTCAGAGGCCTATTTTACAACCGTCAATGGGTTTGTCACCAGCTGGTTTGGTGATTTGATCATGTTCTTCAGCGTGCTGGGCCTGTGGTATCATACCCTTGCCGGCATCCGGCATCTGATCTGGGACAACGGCTACGGCCTGGACATTCCGACTGCGGAAAAACTGGGCTGGGCCTGCCTGATCGGGTCTTTCGTTTTGACCGTTCTCACTGTTCTGATTGTCTGAGGGGGATACATCATGGCATTTCTGACTGATCGTAAACGCGCCACTGGCTTGGGCTCTGCCAAGACAGGCACCGGACATTTCTGGTCGATGAAGGTCAGCGCAGTTGCGTTGCTAATTCTGATCCCGCTGTTTGTTTTCACCTTCGGTGCCGCGCTGGGCGGGTCTTACGAAGACATCACCGTCTATTACGCGCGCCCCTGGCCTGCAATCATCGCGGTTTTGACGCTGATTGTCGGGTTCAAGCACTTCAATGATGGTGCGCAGACCCTGATTGAGGACTATGTGCATGGCACAGCGCAGAAAATCACCATCATCCTTGTGACCTGCCTGAGCTATGGTGCTGCGGCAATTGGCGTCTTCGCCATTGCCAAGCTCGCCCTGTAAAACAACACGTCTGATCCCGGAGGCCACGCAATGGCTGCATATGAATACGAAACGCATGAATACGACGTTGTTGTTGTCGGTGCCGGGGGCGCGGGATTGCGCGCAACCCTGGGCATGGCAGAACAGGGGCTGCGCACGGCGTGCATCTCCAAGGTGTTCCCGACGCGCAGTCACACGGTTGCCGCACAGGGTGGCATCGCGGCAAGCCTGTCCAACATGGGCCCTGATAACTGGCAGTGGCATATGTATGACACGGTCAAAGGCTCTGACTGGCTGGGTGATACGGACGCAATGGAATACCTCGCGCGCGAGGCCCCCAAGGCGGTCTATGAACTGGAGCACTACGGCGTGCCGTTTTCACGCACCGAAGAGGGCAAGATTTACCAGCGCCCCTTTGGCGGTCACACCACCGAATTTGGCGAAGGACCGCCCGTGCAGCGCACCTGTGCTGCCGCCGACCGGACGGGTCACGCCATTTTGCACACACTTTATGGCCAATCGCTCAAGCAAAACGCTGAGTTCTTCATCGAATATTTCGCCATTGATCTGATCATGTCCGACGATGGCGTTTGTCAGGGTGTGCTCTGCTGGAAGCTGGACGATGGCACGATGCATCTCTTTTCCGCCAAAATGACTGTGCTGGCCACCGGCGGCTATGGCCGCGCCTATTTCACCGCCACCTCCGCGCATACCTGCACAGGTGACGGCGGCGGCATGGTGGCGCGTCAAGGTCTGCCTTTGCAGGACATGGAATTTGTGCAATTCCACCCCACCGGCATCTATGGTGCGGGCTGCCTGATTACTGAGGGCGCACGGGGCGAGGGCGGATACCTCACCAATTCCGAGGGGGAGCGGTTCATGGAACGCTATGCCCCGACCTACAAAGACCTCGCGAGCCGCGATGTGGTCTCCCGCTGCATGACCATGGAAATCCGCGAAGGGCGCGGTGTGGGCGATGAAAAAGATCACATTCATCTCAACCTCAACCACCTGCCGCCCGAAACGCTGGATCTGCGCCTTCCGGGCATCACCGAAAGCGCGCGCATCTTTGCGGGTGTGGACCTGACCAAAGAGCCGATCCCGGTCTCCCCCACGGTGCATTACAACATGGGTGGCATCCCGACGAACTACTGGGGTGAGGTGCTGGCTCCGACGGCTGACAATCCTGATCAGGTGTCCCCCGGTCTGATGGCTGTGGGTGAGGCAGGCTGTGCCTCTGTGCACGGGGCCAACCGTCTGGGGTCCAATTCCCTCATTGACCTCGTGGTCTTTGGCCGTGCTGCCGCGATCCGTGCAGCGAAAATTGTGGACCCGGACACGGCTGTGCCAACGCCAAACCCCGCCAGCATTGAGGCCGCCTTCACCCGCTTTGACGGGCTGCGCCATGCCAAAGGGGGCGTGCCCACCGCAGAGCTGCGTCTGGAAATGCAGAAAACCATGCAGGCAGACGCTGCCGTGTTCCGCACGGACAAAACGCTGGAAGAAGGCCGCCAGAAGATGGAGGAAATTTCTGCCAAACAGGCCGATCTGCAGGTCACTGACCGCTCGCTGGTGTGGAACTCTGATCTGATGGAAACGCTTGAGCTGACCAACCTGATGCCCAATGCAGTTGCCACCATCACCGCCGCTGCGGCGCGCAAGGAAAGCCGGGGCGCCCACGCCCATGAGGATTATCCGGACCGCGATGACAAGGACTGGCGCAAACACTCCCTTATCCGATTTGAGGGAGACACAGCCGCGCTTGATTTCCGCCCCGTGCATTTGGACCCGCTGACCAAACTGGATGAAGGCGGGATTGACCTCAAGAAGATCGCGCCAAAGGCGCGGGTGTACTGATGCGGATCGCGGCCCTTGTTCTCAGCGCAGCAGTGCTGGTCGGCTGCACAGAGGTGCAGCAGGCGGTCGATAAAACCGCGCGGCAAGGCACCAAAGGTGTTGTCAGCGAAGTGCTGGCAACACGCTTCCCGCAAGTGCCCAAGCCTCTTTTTGAGACATTTGTCGATTGTGTCATCGACAACTCCGATGCATCTGAAGTGCAGACCTATGTCAAAGCAGCGGTGAGCGGTGTAACAGATGCCACGGCTGAAACTGTAAAAACAGTTTTGTCGCGCCCCGAGACCCAGGCCTGTCTGTCGCAGCGCGCGCTTGATGCAGGGTTGATCTGAGTGATGCATGCGCAGCCCTCTTCTGTGAGCCCGGCCTATGATGCGGACGCCCTGCGCGCTGCGTTTCGGGTGGGTGATCCAAAAGCGCGGCAAGCGATTGTGCCAAGGCTGAAACCGGAAGAAATCGAATTTGCAGGCGTGCGGATGTTCGTCGATCCACGTGACAATTATACGGAGCGACGCATCTGGCTCGACGGGCAACCGCCTGAGATGGAATCACTGTTGTCGCTGGTCGAGATGGTCGAGGGGCGCCGCGCGCTGGTGCTGGATGTGGGGGCAAACTGTGGGGCCTTTGCGGTGCCGCTTGGGATGGCCGTTGGCGCGGGCAGCAAGGTGCTGGCGTTTGAACCCAACCCGGTGATGGTGGCGCGGCTGGAGCGCAACATTGCGCTGAACGATATTGAGACGGTGATAGAGGTGCATGACTGCGCGCTGGGTGCGGTGCCGGGCGAGGCCAAGCTAAACCTGAAACATGGCAACTTTGGCCAGGCCAGCTTGCGCCCGATCCGGCCCCGGCAACGCGCTGGCGGCACGACAGTTGCGGTACGCCCTTTGCTGGATTTTGTGGACGAGAATGACACGGGTTACGATATCACGGTGTTGAAAATCGACGTTGAAGGGGGCGAAGAGGCGGCCTTGGGCGCGATGTTGGCCGCAGGCGGATGGTTGCCCGATGTGTTGTTGATGGAAACCCGTCACGGCGATGAATGGGACGGCGATTTGATCGGACAGATCAAAGCCGCAGGATTTAGAACGGCCCGCAAGATTGATGGAAATACGCTGTTTGTCAGAGGCAAAGCAGCCTGAAATGAAACGCCCTGACACGGGGCAATTGAGATCACAGGGGCACCTGAGTGTGACCCAAAAAGGAGAGGCGACATGGTACAACTGACCCTGCCCAAGAACAGCCGGATGACCAGAGGAAAGACATGGCCAAAGCCGACAGGTGCCAGCAATATCAAAGAGTTCCACATTTATCGCTGGAACCCGGATGATGGCAAGAACCCGGCGCTTGATACCTATTTTGTTGATCTGGACAGCTGTGGCCCGATGATGCTGGACGCGCTGATCAAGATCAAAAATGAGATTGACCCAACACTGACCTTTCGCCGCTCCTGCCGGGAGGGCATTTGCGGGTCTTGCGCGATGAATATCGACGGGATCAACACGCTGGCCTGTACCTATGGCGTGGCCGAGGTGAGCGGCGTGGTCAAGATTTACCCGTTGCCGCACATGCCTGTTGTAAAAGACCTGATCCCCGATCTGACCCACTTTTATGCACAGCACGCCTCCATTCAGCCCTGGCTGGAAACCCAGACGCCGCAGCCGCGCAAAGAGTGGAAGCAATCCACAGAGGATCGCGAAAAGCTGGACGGGCTTTATGAGTGCATCATGTGTGCCTGTTGTTCGACATCATGCCCCAGCTACTGGTGGAACGGGGACCGTTACCTTGGGCCAGCGTCGCTGCTGCATGCCTATCGCTGGATCATTGACTCGCGCGATGAGGCAACGGGCGAGCGGTTGGATGAACTTGAGGACCCCTTCAAGCTCTACCGCTGCCACACGATCATGAATTGCGCAAAGACCTGCCCCAAAGGTCTGAACCCTGCCGCAGCGATTGCGAAAATCAAGAAGCTAATGGTGGAACGCACGGTCTGAGCGCGGCCCTGTGACGTTTTGAGGGACATCACCTATGCTGCTACTGGTTGGTTTTGTGATCGCGGTCATTGTGGTGGCTGTTGTTGCACGGCGGCGCGCGCCGATGCTCAATTGCCGCTGGCGCGAAGACCGCCCTGGCAGCAAGGGTGCCTTGATAAAATACAAATGTGCCGCCTGCGGCGCAGAGGCATTCCGCAGCGCAGGTAAACCTGACCGGTGTCTTTCATCCCTGAACAAACCCGGTTTGTGACGCGGGCAAGCGCCGAATAATCGCGCGCGACGGCAAACGCTCGACGCCAATAAATCGGCACATTAGGCTTGGCCAGAACAGGGGGGCGATATGACCGAAAACCAGACAGATGTGATCATCATCGGTGCAGGGCTGGCAGGGATGGTCGCCTCCCATGAGGCAATTTTGCGCGGGCGCCGCGTTGTGATGCTGGATCAGGAAGCACCCCAATCACTGGGCGGGCAGGCGTTTTGGTCCCTTGGGGGCCTGTTTATGGTCGATACCCCTGAACAGCGCCGCATGGGCATCCGCGATTCAGCTGAGCTGGCCTTGAGCGACTGGATGGGCTCTGCCGCCTTTGACCGCCCCGAGGATGCAAACCCCCGCCAGTTCGCGGAGCGCTTTATCGACTGGGCGGCGGGCGACATGCGGTCCTGGCTGTATGATCTGGGCATGCGCTGGTTCCCGGTTGTGGGCTGGGCAGAGCGGGGCGGTGCAGGCGCAGATGGGCACGGCAATTCCGTGCCGCGCTTTCACATCACCTGGGGCACCGGGACGGGCGTTGTGAAACCTTTTGCCGATCTGATGACCGGCTACGCCGCCGCTGGCAAACTGACGCTGAAGTTTCGCCACCGTGTGACAGGGTTGATGACAACGAATGGCCGGGTCACAGGCGTGCGCGGCGACGTTTTGGAAAACACAACCGCCAAGCGGGGCCAATCAACCTCGCGCAAGGTGCACAAGACCTTTGAGATGTCAGCCGAGGCCGTGATTGTGGCCAGTGGCGGAATTGGCGGCAACCACGCCCTGGTGCGCAAACACTGGCCAAAGCCGCGGCTGGGGGCGGTGCCCAAAACCATGGTTTCCGGCGTGCCGGATTACGTTGATGGCAAAATGCACGGCATCGCGGCCAAGGCCGGTGCGCAGCTGATCAATCAAGACCGCATGTGGCACTATTGCGAAGGCGTCCAAAACTGGAATCCGATCTGGCCCAACCATGGCATTCGCATCTTGCCGGGGCCATCCTCCCTTTGGTTTGACGCGCGGGGGGACCGGATGGAGGCCCCCTGTCTGCCCGGTTTTGACACGCTTGCGACCCTCAAGCGCATTCTGCAAGCGGGCCAGCATTCGTGGTTTGTTCTGACGCAAAAGATCATTGAAAAGGAATTTGCCCTGTCGGGGTCGGAACAAAACCCTGATCTGACAGAGGGCGGGTGGAAAGATGTGCTTCGGGCACGGTTGGGCAAAGGTGCGACAGTCGCGGTTGAGGCGTTTAAGGAAAAAGGCCCCGATTTTGTTGTGGCGCAAACGCTGGAGACGCTGGTTGCAGGCATGAACAAGCTGACGCTGGAGGCACCCCTGTCGCTTGATCACATTCGCGCCCAGATCCGCGCGCGTGACCTGCAATTGAACAACGCGTTTTCCAAAGATGCACAGATCACCGCCATCCGGGGCGCGCGCGCCTATCGCGGTGACAAACTGATCCGCACGGCCAAACCGCATGCCATTCTGGACCCCGCCAACGGCCCGCTGATTGCCGTGCGGCTTAACATTTTGACGCGCAAATCGCTGGGGGGGCTGCACACGGATGTGCAGGGGCGCGTGCTGACGCCATCGGGGGATGTGTTGGAAGGCCTGTTTGCCGCCGGAGAGGTCAGCGGGTTTGGCGGTGGCGGCTATCACGGCTACAACGCGTTGGAGGGCACATTTTTAGGCGGCTGCCTGTTTTCCGGGCGTATGGCGGGGCAGAATGCGTAAGACCTATAGGGGGCGGCACAACCCTAGCCATATTCCGTCAACGACAGGATATTCCCGCAGGGGTCTTTGAACCATGCAATCTTGTGGCCGTCCGGGGTTGTCCAGATCCTCATATCGTCCTGCTCCAGGTGTGGAAAAGAAAGGAACGTAACACCCTGCGCCGCCAAGTGCGCTATGTCTGCGCGGATGTCAGTGACCTGCCAACCGTGTACCGTGTGCGAGGCCGCCTGCAAATCAGGGACGATCTGAACCCGCAACGTGGTGCCACCCTCATCAAAAACCAGGGCATATGGCGAGGTTTCCAGCAGCTTCTGGCCCATGACCTGAGTGTAAAACATCTTTGCCTTTTCGGGTTGCACTGTTGCAATGAAAGAAACCGGTGTGCGTGATACACTCATATTGCCCCCCAGGCGACGTGCCATTTAGACCGCATGTCATCTTTTATCAGACCACAGGACCACCGGGGTGAATTTCTGGTCATGCTTGATGTCGATCAGTTGACGGCGCGCTGCGTACCCGCATACTGCCCATCAGATCAAGGAGTTAGTCAATGACACAGCCCCCCCAAGATGCCGCCGTCCGCCGTGCGGTCAAACCTGTGATCTGTTATCCGGTGGAGACCCTGCCGCAGCCCGACATGGCGCTATATGATGCGGCGCGGGCTGATTTGCAAAAGACTGGCGAAACCCTTGTGCCCCCACGTGACGCGCGGACCTTTACCGTGCCAGCGGGGCATTTCTTTCGCATTACCTCAGTGGAGGGATCGCAGGTGGGGGACCTTAACCTGTGGCATGCCAATGATCTGAGCGAGCGGTTTTATTCCGGCAAGACCCGCGCCTTGCATGGCACTCATATCACCCGCGGCCAGCAGATGTGGACAGCCTTCCCGCATTTGCGCCCTATGGCGACGCTGACGCATGACAGTCTGGAATGGTACGGGATGGATGAATTTGGCGGGTCGGTGCATGACGTGATTGGCACACGCTGCGATCCCTTTACCCATAACCTGCTGTCAGGGGGGCAATACCACCATTGCTGCCATTCAAATCTGACCCGCGCATTGGCGCACCATCTGGATATTCAGCTGGCGGAGGCCAGCACCCATGTGCATGACGTGCTGAATGTCTTTATGTGCACCGGGTTCACGCGCGAGACCGGGCAATATTTCATGAAAGCAAGCCCTGTACGCCCGGGCGATTATCTGGAGTTCTTTGCGGAGATTGACTTGCTGGGCGCGCTTAGTGCCTGCCCGGGCGGCGATTGCTCATCTGAGCATTCCTCGGACATGGCCGCGTGTTATCCGCTGTTGGTGGAGACCTTTGCCCCGAAAGAGGGTGCGTTGGACGCATGGCACGCGCCCAAACGCAATGGCTATGACCAGACCCACGGTGTTTGATCGTTCGTTGCCGCAGATGTCACGCGGGGGCAAAGGCCGCCTCAAGTGCGATCTCAACCATCTCCCCAAAGGTGCGCTCGCGGTCTTCTGAGGGCAGCGCCTCACCGGTGAGCAGATGGTCGGAAACGGTTAAGACGGCCAGCGCCCGGCGGTTGTGGCGGGCGGCAAGGGTGTAAAGCTCTGCGGCCTCCATCTCGACCCCAAGAATGCCGTGGCGCACCATCTGCTCGTCCAGATCGGGCCGTTCGCCGTAAAACACGTCAGAGGAATATATCCCGCCCACGTGGGTTGTACTGCCTTTGCTTTGGGACGCTTTGACCGCGGCGTTCAACAACGACCAATCGGCACAGGGCGCATAGTTGAATTCCTTGAAAATGCTGGAGGAGGGCGAGGTGATGGTGCTGGCCGTCATCGCAATAATTACATCACGGATATCGACATGTTTTTGCATACCCCCGCAGGAACCAATTCGAATGAGGGTTTGTGCATCGAATTGCGAGATCAATTCATTAACGTAAATAGAAAGCGACGGCATGCCCATGCCTGAGCCCTGAATGGTCACGCGGTTCCCACGCCATGTGCCGGTGAACCCGAGCATGCCCCGGACCTCATGGACCAATTCAACATCTTCTAAAAACGTTTCTGCGGCCCAACGCGCGCGATAAGGATCGCCGGGCATGAGCACGGTTTCGGCAATTTCGCCCTTTTTGGCACCAATGTGGATGGTCATGTTTCTCTCCTGCACCTGTCGCATCAACCTGCCCGCATGGGATTGGGAGGGCAAGGGACAAGTCAGGATTTCCTGACTGGCGCTCCACGTGAACAATGTTCAATGTTTTGTGAGTTTATCTGGAGAAAAACCCATGAAGTTACCACTTACCCTTGTTTCATTGGCTGTACTTGGCCTGAGCGCCTGTGACATCAGCCATCCGGTTGCTGTTGTCGGCCCTGCTGACACGGTTTATCGCGGATCTGCCACAGCGACCTTTTTGGAAGGAGGCTGGTTTCAGGTCAGTAATGGCGCAAACAGCTGCCGGGGCCACTACACGCCTGCATCAGAAGCCCGCACGGTGACCTTTCCGGTCCGTTGCACCAATGGGCTGAAAGGCATTGGCAAAGCCACCTATGACACGCCACGCGCAGGTGGCGGAGAGATCCTGATGCAAGACGGCACAGAGTGGAAGTTTATTTTTGGCCGGGGCGCATTGGGCGTCTGAATTGAAAAAGGGCCGTCGATAATGCGCGGCCCTTTTACTATTTAGTGGAGAATGTTAACTAAATCCTCATCTTTTCCGGCGCTATGCCTTTTTCAACGGCGGCACGATACCAATTTGGCTGACGGCCTTTCCCCGTCCAGGTTTGGCTGGCGTCATCGGGGTTTGCAAATTGCGGTTTTGATTTTGCACCCAATTTTTTTGCCTTTTTTTTCGGTGTCTTAGCAGCGAGCTTGCCGTCCTCTGCCAGATCACCCAAAGAAAAGCCAAATTCAGCTGCGGCCTTTTCGGCGGCTTTGCGGGCCTGCCGGCGGTCGCGCGCCTGCACGTTTTGCAGCGCTTTCTTTGTGTCTTTTAAGAGCTTCTCCAACTCTTTACGATTCATTGACTTAAGGTCAACTTTCATCGCGATTTCCTTTCCCAGTTTCGACAATTGCCGATTGCACGAAATGAAAGGAATTAAAAGTCGCTATTTTGTGGCAGGCGTCATTCTGCCGCAACGGCAGTTGGATCAGCCAGTACAACAATGTCTTGCATGATTGTGTTTAATTCAAAGTCCTTAGGCGTATAGACCCGCGCCACGCCCATCGCCAAAAGGCGGGCGGCATCTTCATCGGGAATGATGCCGCCAACGACAACAGGAATTGAACCCATTCCCTCATTGCGCAACATTTCCATTAAATCCTCAACCAACGGGATATGTGACCCGGACAAAATAGAAAGTCCAACAACATGGGCGTTGTCCGTTTTTGCGGCCTCAACAATCTGTGTTGGGGTCAATCTGATCCCTTCATAGGAAATGTCCATGCCACAATCGCGCGCCCGCACCGCAATTTGTTCCGCACCGTTTGAATGGCCATCAAGCCCCGGTTTGCCGACCAGGAATTTCAGGCGCTGCCCCAGTTTGTCGCTGACTGCATCTACCGCATCGCGCAAATCCTCTAATCCTTCGGTCTTGTTGGATTGTCCCGCTGCAACCCCGGTGGGGCCACGGTATTCGCCGTGTACGGCGCGCATTTCGCCGGCCCATTCGCCCGTTGTCACACCCGCCTTTGCCGCCGCGATGGAGGCAGGCATGATATTGCGGCCTTCTGTTGCGGCCGCGCGCAGGTCTCTCAGGGCTGCCTTTACTGCCGCGTCGTCCCGGCCGTCGCGCCATTCATTCAGGCGCGCGATTTGTTCGGCTTCCACAGCCGGATCAACCACCATGATCCCGCCATCCCCGGTCATCAGTGGCGAGGGTTCGCCCTGCTGCCACTTGTTCACGCCCACAACCACGGTTTCGCCCGCCTCAATACGGCCCAGACGTTCGGCGTTTGAGGTGACCAATTGGCCTTTCATATAGTCAATTGCCGAAATCGCGCCGCCCATGCCATCAATATTCGCCAATTCAGCGCGCGCGCCTTCTTTGAGCATTTCAACCTTTGCATCCACCGCCGGGTTGCCCTCAAACAGATCGTCAAATTCCAACAGGTCGGTTTCATACGCCAGGATCTGTTGCATCCGCATCGACCATTGCTGATCCCAAGGGCGCGGCAGGCCAAGGGCCTCGTTCCAGGCAGGCAATTGCACAGCGCGGGCACGGGCCTTTTTCGACAGGGTGACCGCCAGCATTTCGATCAGAATACGGTAGACGTTGTTTTCAGGTTGTTGTTCGGTCAGGCCCAGTGAATTGACCTGAACGCCATAGCGGAAACGGCGGTATTTCGGGTTTTCGACGCCATAACGCGTTTCCAGCAATTCATCCCATAGATCCACAAAGGCGCGCATTTTGCACATCTCTGTCACGAAACGAATACCGGCATTCACGAAAAAGGAAATGCGGCCTGCGAGGGCGGGGAAATCCTCTGCCGGGACACGGGGTTTCAGGGCATCTAATACGGCTGTTGCGGTGGCAAGAGCAAAGGCCAGTTCCTGTTCTGGCGTCGCACCAGCCTCTTGCAGATGATAAGAACAGACGTTCATCGGGTTCCACTTGGGCACGTTTGTGTAGCAATACTCCGCCACATCCGCGATCATCTTCATCGAGGGGGCAGGGGGGCAAATATAGGTCCCGCGGCTGAGATATTCCTTGATCAGGTCATTCTGCACAGTGCCTTGCAGGGCGGATATGTCTGCGCCCTGTTCCTCTGCCACTGCGATATAGAGGGACAACAGCCACGGGGCCGTTGCGTTGATGGTCATGGAGGTGTTCATCTGCTCCAGCGGGATGTCCGCAAACAATGCACGCATGTCGCTCAGATGCCCCACCGGCACGCCAACTTTACCCACTTCGCCGCGCGCGAGGATGTGGTCGCTGTCATATCCGGTTTGGGTCGGCAGATCGAAGGCCACGGACAGCCCGGTTTGCCCTTTGGTCAGATTGGCCCGATAAAGCGCATTGGAGGCCGCCGCCGTGGAATGCCCCGCATAGGTGCGGATCAACCAGGGACGATCGGTTTTGCGGTCTTGCTGCGCGTGCGACATGGGGGCCTCGTGGTGAATCGGTTTAGCAATAATATTGCGTTAAGTACTAAATACGTGGAATTTTAAACCGTTGTCAATTCGCTGCGTTGCGGCAATTTTGGCTGATCCAGGATAGACTGCGCCACGGGGTGCGGATCGGGTAAAAACGAAACAGCGCACCACAGGTGCGCGCTGTCTTGTCACTCTAGGGCCGTACCCCGAGGTGAAAGGCCGAGGGATATGTGGTGCGCTTAAAGCGTCCGACCTTTAACCGGAAATATAGTATATCGCCGATATCCCGAGAGCGCGAAGCGTGGCAGGGTATCGGGGATCCAAGTTTAAGGTCGGGCGCAGTAGGGCCTTGATCCGAGGCATTCTTGCGGCGACGCAGCGCGCCAAATGCACCAAGACCACCCAGCATCAAAAAGCTGGCCGCCGTGGCAAAGAACAGGTTGTCAAAGGTGACCATATTGTTGTCGCTGAGACCAACACCACCACATTCCACCCGCGCAATATCAACAAGCGTCATGATGAAGAGTGTTTCCACACCATCAAACCGTGGTATCAGACGCCTCGTATGTGGTGTACGTCAATGGTCGATTTTTTGCGCAAGGTCGTCATTTCCGTGTTTGGGACACACAAGGTCAATCCAAGGCCCTGCACGGCGCGTTATAGATATTGTTCTTTGGCCTGTGCGCTGTAAGGGTGCGCCATGACGCAAACTGTGCACCTTCCTTTATGGCTTTTTATCCTGATCCTGCTGTTTGCGGCTGTCACGGCTCTTAGTCACTTTCTGTTGCCCTCTGTGCGCTGGTTCTTTCGGCGCCGGTTGGAAAAGGCGGTTGCGCGGCTGAACAAACGTCTGACCCGCCCGATTGAACCGTTCAAACTGGCCGAACGTCACGATATGATCCAGCGGCTGATCTATGACCCGGAAGTCACGCAAGAGATCGTAAACTACGCCGAAAAAAACCGGGTGCCCGAAAACGTCGCCTTTCAGAAGGCCCGGGAATATGCCCGCGAAATTGTGCCCGGTTTTTCCGCATTTGCCTATTTCAGTTTTGGCATCCGGCTGGCGCGCATTCTGGCGGAGGCGGTGTATCGCATTAATCGGGCCGATGCGAATGACGAGATCTTTGCCGCCGTGCCCAAGGAATCGACAGTGGTGTTCATTATGAACCACCGCTCCAACATGGATTATGTGCTGGTCACTTACCTCGCCTCGCGCAGTACAACGATGTCCTATGCGGTGGGGGAATGGGCGCGTGTCTGGCCGCTGAGTTCGATGATCAAACTTTGGGGTGCATATTTTATCCGCCGCCTCTCGCACGGGGCGCTTTATCGAAAGGTACTGGCGCGCTACGTCCAGCTGGCCACCCAGGGCGGCGTGACGCAGGCCATCTTTCCCGAAGGGGGGCTGAGCCTTACGGGCGCCTTGCAAGAACCAAAAATGGGTTTGCTGGCCTACGTCGCAGAGGCGTTTGACCCCAAAACAGAACGCGACATCGTGTTTGTACCGGTTGCCATCAACTATGATCGAGTTCTGGAAGACCGGGTGCTGATCGCCGCCAACAAGCGCGGGGACCGCCGGTTTGGGGCGCGCATCAGCGTTGTGGTTTTTGCGTTTTTCCGCAAGTTTTGGCAACGTCTGCGGGGCAAGGACACACGGTTTGGGTCAGCCGCAGTGGCGTTTGGCCAACCATTGTCCCTGCGCGATGCAGGGTTGCAGGATGATGTGGAAGGGCTGTCAGCGGCCTTGATGGAACGTCTGGCCACCGCGATGCCCGTGCTTGCGGTGCCGCTGATTGCAACGGCATTGCTGCGCGGCGATCCGATCCCGGAGGCTGATATGGCAGGACAGGTCAACGCCCTGATGTCCAAAGTGCCACCGCAAAACCGCACCTCCGAAGGGGCGGCGCTGTTGCCTGATATTGAGCGGGGTCTGCGCGGATTGCGCCGGCGCGGGATCATCCGCCTTAATGAGGGCGCATGGCATGTGTTGCCCCAGCGGATGGATGTGCTGCAGTTCTATGCAAGTTCAATTGCGCATTTTCTGCCTGAGGATGCTGCGCGCGCGAGGGAATTTGCTGCGACTGCAGGGTCATAAAGTTACAAAAACCGTCGCTGAGTAGTTGCATTATTGCGTGATGACCCATATTGCAGGGGGTGAATACGCGATTCTGCATTGCGGCAAATGGTTAAGACAAGGAAAGCCCGATATGGCACTCGATACCCCCATCGCTCAGTACGATGCACCCGTAAAAGACCTGTATGAGATGGGTGAGATCCCCCCGATGGGTCATGTGCCAAAACAGATGTACGCCTGGACCATTCGTCGCGAACGCCACGGTGACCCGGACAGCGCAATGCTGCAAGAAGTGGTCGATGTGCCGACGCTAGACAGCAACGAAGTGCTGGTGCTCGTGATGGCCGCTGGCATTAACTACAATGGCGTCTGGGCCGCGCGCGGTGTGCCGATCAGCCCTTTTGACGGCCACGGCCAGCCCTTTCACATCGCAGGTTCTGACGCCTCCGGCATCGTTTGGGCCGTGGGGGACAAGGTCAAACGCTGGAAAGTTGGCGATGAGGTGGTCATTCACTGCAATCAGGACGATGGCGATGATGAGTTCTGCAACGGTGGCGATCCGATGTACTCCACCTCTCAGCGCATCTGGGGGTATGAAACGCCGGATGGGTCATTTGCCCAGTTCACCAATGTGCAGGCCCAACAGTTGATGCCACGCCCCAAGCACCTGACCTGGGAAGAGGGCGCGTGTTATACGCTGACCCTTGCCACCGCTTATCGGATGCTGTTTGGGCATGAGCCCCATGATCTGAAACCTGGCCAGAACGTATTGGTCTGGGGCGCCTCGGGCGGCCTGGGGTCTTATGCGATCCAGTTGATCAACACGGCCGGTGCCAATGCGATTGGCGTGATCTCGGACGAAAGCAAACGTGATTTTGTGATGGATCTGGGGGCCAAGGGCGTTCTGAACCGCAAGGATTTCAACTGCTGGGGGCAGCTGCCCACGGTGAACACGCCGGAATATAACGCGTGGTTCAAAGAAGCGCGTAAGTTTGGCAAGGCGATCTGGGACATCACCGGGAAAGGCGTGAATGTCGATATGGTGTTTGAGCATCCGGGCGAGGCGACCTTCCCTGTCTCCACCTTTGTGGTCAAAAAGGGCGGTATGGTGGTGATCTGTGCCGGCACTTCCGGGTTTAACCTGACGTTTGACGTGCGCTATATGTGGATGCATCAGAAGCGTCTGCAAGGCAGCCACTTTGCCCACCTCGCGCAGGCTTCTGCGGCCAACAAGCTGATGCTGGAACGGCGGCTGGACCCATGCATGTCAGAGGTGTTCAACTGGGCCGAACTGCCGGAGGCGCATATGAAAATGATGCGCAATGAGCATAAGCCCGGCAATATGTCGGTGTTGGTGCAGGCCCCAAAGACAGGTTTGCGCACATTGGAAGACGCGCTGGGTGCCCGCAGGTAACACTTTATAGGAGTAGTGTTAACACCCTCAAGTTGAAACTCCGCTATAAGAGCCCGCGAATCATACGATTGATCCGCGGGCTTTTGCCTATCTGATTCCCGCCTCCTTTTGGATCAATGACTTGTTAACCCTTCCCTCACTATTTTCGGGGAGTTGAATTTTGCGAACTTCCGCAAGGGCTTAATACATTCTAGGGTTGCGTTAATCCTTCGTTAACCATTTAGAAGCGAGCCTGACTGTGCAAACTGACTGGATATTGGACGTTTTGGCCGATCTAAAGACATTTGCGATGTCAAATGATCTGCCTGTTTTGGCCGAGCAATTAGATGACACCGCACTTGTCGCAATGGCCGAGATTGCCATGCGCGAGGAGAGAGACGCTGGCGAAAGATTTGGGGGCCAAGACGGGGCTGGAGAAGATACTGGCGTCGCTGGAGCAAGCGGACGGGCTTGATGCGATGCAAGAGGTGAGCGTCGCGCTGCGGGCTCATTTGTTCATTGATCACGTTGCGTACCATTGGGTGGATTCTGCGGGTGACTAATACGGTGCCGGGACCTATTCACTGGAATGGCAGCAACGTTACATGGAGCAAAATTATCAGCGCCTTGACCCGGTGGTGATAGGGTGCTTTCAACGGTTTCACCCGGTGGACTGGAAGCAGTTGGATTGGTCGGCAAAAGCGGTGCGCGCATTCCAGCGTGAGGCGATAGAATACGGGATTGGCAACCAAGGATATTCCGTGCCCGTGCGTGGGCCAAACGGCCAGTTTGCCTTGTTCACGGTGAATCACAGTTGCGACGATGCGACCTGGGCTGCGTTTACGGAAACCCACCGGCGTGACCTGATCCTAATCGCCCATTATTTTAACGAAAAGGCGCTGGAATTTGAACCCAACCGCACCCCCGATTTCGCGCAGGCGCTGAGCCCGCGTGAGGTGGACGCGATGACCTTGATTGCCATCGGTTACAGCCGTGCGCAGGTGGCCAGTACCTTGCAGATTTCAGAGCATACCCTGCGGGTCTACATCGAAAGCGCGCGGTTCAAATTGGGGGCAACAAACACGCCTCATGCGGTTGCCCGCGCCCTGACGCGGGGGTTGATCGTTGTGTAGCATATCTGCCTGTGCCGCAGCAGGTGACTGTAATCAATAGATATTTCCGCACGCTGTTGCGGCCTGGTGCATTTTTGCGCGCGCAGGGTTAAGGCGTTTTTAGCGGCGCACTGGCTATCCCCTTGATCATTCACTGGTCGAAGGGGCCCCAAAATGCTGCGTTACATCTACGGATCAGACCTCCACAAACTCCCTGTTCTTGCGGCCTCCATGTTCAAGGATCGCGCGGACCAATTCCGCACGCGATTGGGGTGGGAGGTCACGGTGAATGAGGCGGGCGAAGAGCGGGACGAATACGATGATATGAACCCGCTTTATGTGATTTGGGAAAACGACCAGGGCACCCATGGCGGCTCCATGCGGTTTTTGCCCACAACAGGCCCGGTCATGGTGAATGATCACTTTCAACACCTGACGACCGGAACGATCCGCAGCCCGCTGATCTGGGAATGTACCCGCTTTTGCCTGAACAAGGACGCGGATGGCACCGTTGCAGCGGCGCTTATGCTGGGCGGGGGTGAGATCATGCGCGGTTTTGGGGTGGCGCATTTTGTCGGCGTGTTTGACGCCCGTATGGTGCGGATTTACCGGATGATCGGCTCCTCCCCCGAGGTGCTGGGCAGTGAAGGTGAAGGGCATGACCGGATTGCCGTGGGCCTGTGGGAATTCAACACAGAGGCACAGGCCAAGGTTGCGGCGCGCTGCGGCATCAGCCCGCAACAATCCCAACAGTGGTTTGAACAGGCCTTTGGTTCTTCCAGAACACAGGATTGGGCGCAAACCGGTTAATCCAAACTTGTAAATGCAAGGTTTTACCCAACCGGGGGCAAACCTTGCTTTCCCCTGTCGCTGCCCTCACGTAGGGTCGCGCCATGAACGCACCCGCAGTCACATATTCCGACGATCAAGCCGCCGCCTTTGACGATGTGTCTGAGATGCTGCGCAGTGCTGGCATTGATCTGGAAGATTCGCTGTTGATGCCATCCCCCGGGGGGGCGGATCAGGTCATGGCAGTGATTGGCAAGGCGGGGTCAGGCAAAACCCTGCTGCTGGCCGAACTTTACAAAGCGCTGGAAAATGCAGGTGTCAGCGTTGTGTCAGGCGATTATGAGAGCCGCAAAAAGGGCGATAAACGCACGCTTGCGATCCTTGCGCCAACCAACAAGGCCGCCAGCGTTTTGCGCCTGCGCGGGGTGCCGGCCACCACCATTCACCGCATTCTGTACACGCCGGTTTATGACCCGGAATACGAACGTATCGCGGAATGGCTGGCCGGATCAGGGGAGCGCCCCGAGGTTGAAGGGTTGACCGAGCTGGCCCTGGACCGCGCGGCTGCATTTTATGCCAACAACAAATCCATCCCCGGCGCGCTTGCCGCAGCGGGGTTGCGTGGCTCTGACTTTATTACCGGCTGGAAACGGCGGGAGGAACCCTTGGACATTGGTTTTGTTGATGAATCTTCCATGCTGGATGACAAGCAATACGAAGACCTGTGCGAAATTTTTCCCACGCTTCTGTTGTTTGGGGATCCGGCACAGCTTGCGCCCGTGAACCAATCCGGCGCGATGGTGTTTGACAAACTGCCCGAAAAACGGGTGCTGGAACTCAGCCGTGTGCATCGGCAGGACGCGGACAACCCGATCCTTGATCTGGCCCATGCACTGGGGGATCCGGATCTTGGATTTGAACAGTTTGAGCGGATGATCGAACAGGCCGCCGCCAAAGATGACCGCGTGATCTGGGGCCAACGGGTGGAGGTTGACCTGATGGCCCGTTCCCCCGTGTTGGTCTGGCGCAACGCCACGCGCATTCGGCTGATCAACGCCTTCCGCAGCGTACACGGTGCGCCCGAAGATGCCCTATTGGCGGGGGAACCGCTGATCTGTGACGGCATCGAACTGCCCCTCAAACATCGGAAAAAACGCCTTGATCTGGAGGCGCGTGGCCTGATCAAGGGCGCGCAGGTCATCTATCTGGGCGAGGGGCGCAAACCCGGTTTCAGCCGTCTGCATGTGATGGGGGCCGAGGATCCACAGGTGTCAGCCGCCTCCATCGTCAAGATCGAAAAACCGGATGAGGAAGAACCGTTTATCCCCTTTGCCGCCCGCATGGGGGCTACGTTTTTGCATGGTGCGGCAGTGACCATTCACAAGGCGCAGGGTTCCCAATGGGAAACGGTGCAGGTCTTTGCCCCCGACCTTTATGCCGCCGCGCGCATGGGCCGTATGGAGGCGGGCCAGCCGCTGTGGAAACGTCTGGCCTATGTGGCGATCACGCGTGCGCAGGAACGTCTGATCTGGGTGGTGCGCAACCGGTTGTCCAAACCCACAGGGCCCTTGCAGGTGGATGATTTGCGCGCTGTCCCTGTCGCCCCCCTGACCCTGGACGCGCCGCAAGATGATGTGCACGACCTTTGATATGAAACTGCCGGTTCAGCGGCCCGCGCTGGTCTATTGCACTGGTCCTGCCACGCTTCGCGATCTCGGGACATCCGCGATATTCTATGTTTCAGATTAAAAGTCGGACGCTTTACCGGCGGAACGCGCTGAACACCGCAGAGGCACCCCAACCTGCGGCAATGGCGATGGCCAGTGACATGATCCCATAGACCACAGTATTGTCGCGGCTCAGACGAAACAACCACCGTTCCAGCCCGACCTTGCGCACATAGATGGAGGTTTCGTGTTTGGAGATCACCTCACCATCGCGGGTCAGGAAAATGCGCGTGGCATAATTGCCTTCGGTCAGGGCGGCAGGCAGTTTGATCGCGGTGCGGAACAGGGTCTGCTCATCCACGCTCACCGCGCCCTCAACCAGCTGGTATTGGTCCGCGTTGGATTTGATGCGGATCAGGGCATCTGAAAAGGCGCTTGCATCTGTGATGTTCATCGGCGCGCCCACAGAACGGATGGCGCGGGGAATTGAAATGCGGTGGCGCAGGTCTTCAACATCGTTCAGCGACAGACCCAAAAGCGTGCTGCTCACAACGGCGTAAAAGCTGGGTGCTGCGTCCACTTCAACAGATTCCGTGTTCACCCAGATGCCAAGTCTCTTTTCCTTGCGCCGCACCGTGACCGGCTCTGACGGGCCGGCGACGGTCACAATGACCTCAACAGGTTTGCCCTCGGGGATAGGGGTCTCGCGTTTGATTGCGCCAAAAATCAGGATTTCGGAGCCGTCAAAACTGGTGTCAATCGACACCTGATCACTGCTGAGCCCCAGCACAATTTCCTCGGCTGTCACCAGCGTGGCCAGCAGCGAAAACCATATGACACACAGAATGCGCATCAGTGCCCTGCACCACCAAGGGAGTACAATTCTGCCGGTTGCAGCAACAGATCAAGGGCGAGTTTGCCGCAGACGGCCAGCACCATCAGGGCAAGCAGAATGCGCAGCTGTTCAGCCTTCATTTTGACGCCAATGCGGGTGCCAACCTGGGCCCCGATCACGCCCCCCACCAGCAAGAGCACCGCCAGCACCACATCAACCGTGTAGTTGGTTGTGGCATGCAGCATGGTGGTAAAGGCGGTGACAAAAATGATCTGGAACAAAGAGGTGCCCACAACAACCTTGGTCGGCATGCCCAGCAGGTAAATCATGGCAGGCACCATAATGAATCCGCCCCCCACGCCCATAATCGCGGCCAGCACACCCACGCAAACCCCGACAACCAAAGGCGGGATCACAGAGATATAAAGCCCGGAAACCCGGAACCGCATTTTGAAGGGCAGCCCGTGGATCCAATTGTGTTTCTTGCGGGCGGGTGGCTTGCCCTTTTTCGTTTTGCGGATCGCATTGAGCGATTCAAAGAACATCAGCCCGCCAATGACACCCAGAAAGACAACGTAACAGAGCTTTACCAGCAGATCGACCTGACCCTGCGCCTTGAGAATGTTGAAGACGTATACGCCAAGGGCGGCCCCCACCAACCCGCCAATCAGCAGCACGGTGCCTATCCTCAGATCGACGGTTTTACGCTTGAAATGGGCCAAGACACCGGAAAAGGACGATGCCACAATCTGGTTTGCCTCAGTCGCCACTGCCACCGCCGGGGGAATGCCGATAAAGAACAAAAGCGGCGTCATCAAAAAGCCGCCGCCAACCCCAAACATGCCAGACAAAACACCCACAAGTCCGCCCAACCCCAGGAGGAGAAAGGCGTTGACCGACACTTCGGCAATGGGGAGGAAGACCTGCATGCGCCCCCTTAACGTAGATACCTTAACAAGATCAACTCTCCATGCTGCTGTGCAGCAAGGAGGACTGATAGCAAGGGGTAATCTGGCCTTATGGGGGTAAGTCGTTAACGTTCTTTGACATAAGGTTCACCGCCCGCCCGAGGCGGAATGGCCCGCCCCCCGAACCCCGCCAGAATGATCACCGGCAGGATGTAGGGCAGGGCGCTTAGCAGGGCGCTGTTGATTTGAATGCCGCTCACCGCCTGAATCACATCAGGCCGCGTTTCGAGCGCACCAAAAAAGCCAAACAGCAGGGTTGCATAAAGCGCATGCCAGGGGCGCCATTTGGCAAAGATCAACGCGGCAAGCGCGATAAATCCACGCCCCGCCGACATATCTTTGATAAAGCCGGCTTGCAGGGCAGTGGACAAATAGGCCCCGGCAATCCCGCACAGTACGCCACAGATCAGCACCGCCGCATAGCGCAGCCGTAAGACGGAGACACCCGCCGTGTCCACCGCCGCCGGGTTCTCCCCGACGGCCCGCAGACGCAAGCCAAAGCGCGTGCGCGACAGCACCCACCAGGTGAAAGGCACAGCGGCAAAGGCAATATAGACAAGGATGGAGTGACCCGAGATAAGCTCCGCATAAAGCGGCCCGAATACGGGCACATCAGCCAGGGCCTTCGCCCCCGGCAAGGTGATCCCTTCAAACCGGGACTCCCCGGAGAGGGCAGGGGTGCGTCCGCCTTGTTTGAACACATCCTGCGCGATCACAACCGCAAGGCCCGCCGCCAAAAAGTTGATCGCCACGCCGGAAATCAACTGGTTGCCGCGAAAGGTGATGGAGGCGATGCCGTGGATCACGCTGAGTACCAGTGACGCGCCAATTCCCGCCAAAAGGCCAACCCAGACCGACCCGGAGGTAAAGGCAATGGCCGCCGATACAAAGGCGGCGGCAAGCATCTTGCCCTCAAGACCGATGTCAAAAATACCGGCGCGTTCGCTGAACAGACCCGCAAGGCAAGCCAGCAACAACGGGGTGGCCAGACGCACGGTACTGTCAAGCAGCTGAAGGAAGGTAAGATAATCCATCACACATCCCCCGCCGATTTGTTGCGCCGTACCATCAGAAATATCCGTTCCAGCGGCATGCGCACCATGTTGTCGAGCGCGCCTGTAAACAGGATCACCAGCGCCTGAATGACAACGATCAATTCGCGCGGGATCGAGGTCCAAAACGCCAGTTCCGCGCCGCCTTGATAGAGAAATCCAAACAGCACAGCGGCAATGACAACCCCCACTGGATGGCTGCGCCCCATCAGCGCCACGGCAATGCCAATAAATCCGGCCCCTTCGGTGGAGTTCAAGACCAGCCTTTCGGCCTCACCCATAACCGTGTTGATGCCCATCAGCCCGGCCAGCCCGCCCGAGATCAGCATCGCCACCACCGTGATTTTCACCGGGTTGATACCTGCGTATTTGGCCGCAGATTCAGAGTGCCCAAAGGCGCGGATTTCATAGCCCAACCGGGTGCGCCAGAGCAGCAGCCAGACCCCAAACGCACAAAGCAGCGAAACCAGGAACGTCACATTCACGCTGTCATCTTTGGAGGATTTGATGCCCATGGAACTGAGGATGGAATTAAGCGTCGGCAAATCCAGATGTGCGGCAAACCGGGCCGAGGAGGGGTCTTGGGACCCGACAGGTTTCAGGAATTCATTGATCACAAAGATCAGCAAGGCGGAGGCGATAAAGTTGAACATGATCGTCGTGATCACGATGTGACTGCCCCGTTTGGCCTGCAAATAGGCCGGGATCAGCGCCCAAAGCGCGCCAAAGGCCGCCGCCATCACAATGGCCGCCATTAACGCGATGCTCCAATGGGGCCAGGGCACATAAAGACAGGCCAGTGCAACGCCCATGCCCCCCAGCATCGCCTGTCCCTCACCGCCGATGTTGAACATCCGTGCATGAAAGGCGATCGACACGGCCAGCCCGGTAAAGATAAAGTTGGTCGCGTAATACAGCGTGTAGCTCCACCCGCGCACAGACCCCACCGCGCCCTCCACCATCAGTTTGGCCGCCGCAATCGGATCTTCGCCAATGGCCAGAATGATCAAGGCTGAGATGATCGCCGCCAGTAACAGTGAAATCAGCGGGACAAGGACCACTTCGGCCCATTTTGGCATGACGTCCATCTTATGCGTCCTCGCTCTGGGGGGGGGCTGTGTCGGTGATCCCGGCCATCAGCAGCCCCAGTTCTTTTTCGTCTGTCTGCTCGGGCAGGCGTTCGCCCATGATCTGCCCGTCAAACATCACCGCAACGCGGTCGGACAGGGCCAGTATTTCTTCCAGCTCCACACTCACCAGCAGGATCGCCTTGCCCTGATCGCGCAGGGCGACAATCTGCTGGTGGATGAATTCGATGGCGCCAATGTCCACACCGCGTGTGGGCTGACCCACCAGCAGCAGATCGGGATTGCGTTCAATCTCGCGGGCCAGCACGATTTTTTGCTGGTTGCCCCCGGAGAAGTTTTTGGCCGCAAGCGACGGGATGGGCGGACGCACGTCAAAACGCGCCATCTTTTCAGCGGTGTCTGCGCGCACCGCGGCGTTGTTCATCAGGAACCCGCGGCGATATTCCGTATCGTGGTGATAGCCAAAGGCGGTATTTTCCCAGGCCTGAAAGTCCATGATCAGACCTTCGCGCTGACGATCCTCCGGCACATGGGCGATGCCGCGTGCGCGCCGCGATTTCCCGTCAGAGAGCTTGCCTGTGAGGTCCAGCGGCTGGCCGTTTAATGTGATGGCACCGGTGCCATCCTCATAACCGCCCAGCACCTCCAGCAGTTCAGACTGGCCATTCCCGGCGACGCCCGCAATCCCCACAACCTCACCCGCGCGCACCTGCAGGTCGATGCCGCACAGGCGTTCAACCCCTTGATCATCCACAACTTTTAGGCCCATAACATCCAGCACAACCTCGCCGGGTTTGGCGGGTGTTTTGTCAACACGCAACAGCACCTTGCGCCCAACCATCAGTTCGGCCAGTTCGGGAGGAGAGGTCTCAGAAGTCTTGACCGTTGCCGTCATCTCGCCGCGCCGCATGACCGATACCGTATCGGTGATCTCCATGATTTCGCGCAGCTTGTGGGTGATCAGGATGATGGTTTTCCCCTCAGAGCGCAGACGCCCCAGAATGCGAAACAGCTGATCGGCCTCGGCAGGGGTCAGCACGCCGGTGGGCTCGTCCAAAATCAGAATGTCGGCCTGTCGATACAGGGCCTTGAGAATTTCCACGCGCTGCTGCATGCCCACGCCGATGTCTTCGATCAGCGCATCCGGGTCCACGTTCAGCCCGTAGTCATCGGCCAGTTCAACCAAGGTACGACGCGCCTTGGCCCGCGAGGGCTTCAGGCTCCAGCCGTCTTCCGCGCCCAGAATGATGTTTTCCAGCACGGTAAAGTTCTCGACCAGTTTGAAATGCTGGAACACCATGCCAATCCCGGCGGCAATGGCGGCCTGACTGTCAGGGATATCGATCTTTTGACCTGCGATGAAAATTTCGCCCGCGTCTGCTTTGTAGAACCCATAAAGGATCGACATGAGCGTGGATTTACCGGCACCGTTTTCGCCAATGATACCATGGATGGTGCCCGGCATGACGCGGATTGAGATATCTTTGTTGGCTTGGACGGGGCCAAAGGCCTTTGAAATGCCTTTGAGTTCAATGGCGGGTGCGTCTTGTTTCATCTAGAAAGTCCTGCGACATTTCACGGCCGAGATCTCTGTAGCGTCAATGCCCTCAATCATGATTTGGCCCATGTCAGCGAGTGCTACAGCGGTCGCTATGGGTTTCCCGGTCTCATTCAGCGCAATACATTGATAGTGTGCGCCGGGTTCACCAATGAATTCAACAATGGCGGTGCCGTATTGATCATAACTACGTACAATGACGACGCCCTCGTCAGCCTCAAACTGAAGGGTTTGGGCACCCGTTGTACCGGCAGTCGCTAATGCGGCGGTACAGGTCAATATTGGTCTGAGCATATTCCCATCCCTAGTTGAAAAAAAGGCCGCGCCGATCACTCGGCACGGCCCTATCGCTACATTGTGCGAGTCGCGCTTAGAAGTCCAGCGCCGGGCAGCTATCGTTGGCGTAATAGGCCACAACTTCCAGCTCACCGCTGATGATTTTGGCGCGGGCTTCTTCAACCGCGGTCTTCATCTCGTTTGAGACGAGGGATGCGTTGTTGTCGTCCATGGCAACGCCAACACCTTCTTCGGCCAGACCCAGTGTGAACACGCCGGTTTCAACGTTTTCGCCCGCTTTCAGCGCGTCATACACAGCCACATCCACACGCTTGAGCATAGAAGTCAGAACCTTGCCCGGGTGCAGGTAGTTCTGGTTGCTGTCCACACCGATGGACAAAATACCTTCATCCGCAGCGGTTTGCAGAACGCCAACACCCGTGCCGCCTGCCGCGGAATATACCACGTCAGCGCCTTGGCTGATCTGCGCTTTTGTCAGCTCGGACCCCTTTACCGGGTCGTTCCAGGCAGCTGGTGTTGTGCCGGTCATATTGGCCACAACGGTTGCATCCGGGTTCACAGCCTTGACGCCCTGCGCGTAGCCGCAGCCAAAGTGACGGATCAGCGGGATGTCCATGCCGCCGATAAAGCCAACGGTGTTGGATTTTGACGCCATGCCCGCCATCATGCCCACAAGGTAGGACCCTTCGTGCTCGGCAAAGCCGATCTGGCGGATGTTTGGCACGTCGAGCCATGTGACGTCGACCGCCACAAATTTGATGTCAGGATAATCGGGTGCAACGGTCGCAAGCGGGTCGGCCATGCCAAAACCCATGGTGATGATCGGGTTTGACCCCGCTTCGGCAAAGCGGCGCAGAGCCTGCTCACGCTGTGCTTCTGATTGCAATTCGATTTCGCGGAACGAACCGCCTGTTTCATCCACCCAACGCTGCGCACCGTTAAAGGCGGCTTCGTTAAAGGATTTGTCAAACTTGCCACCAAGGTCAAAGATCAGGGCGGGTTCTGCCAATGCGGCACCGGCCGTGAGGGCCAATGTGGCGGCGGCGCCCATGAATTTGGTCATAAGGGTCATAAATGTCTCCCAGGTTTTACATTTGGGGCGCGGCCGTTTTGGCCTGTCGCCCAGGATCAGATGATCTGGATTAATTTAGGGGGCAGGCAGGGGGCAGGGTCAACCGCTTTTTGGGGGTTGCATAGGGGATTCGCGCCCCTAACCCTTGGTCAATTCGTGTCTTTGGCGTACTTTATGCACTGCGCGTTTCGCAGGAGACATCTTTGATCCCTGTTCAGTTCCATCAAATGGAGAGGTGGCGAAGACAAGAGGGCGGTTGCGCGCCAACGGTCTCAGAACGGCGTGAGCGTCCGCCGCATCACCAAGGCATCCACCGCCTGTGTCCCGGCGCGCGCGTAATACTTTGGCCGTGTGCTGACCATTTCAAAGCGCAAGTGCGCATAGAGCGCGCGGGCCGGATGATTGTCCGCCGCAACCTCAAGAAATGCCGCTTCAACCGCACCGGGCAGGCGGTCCAGCCAGTCAGACAGGATGCCACGCGCAATGCCTTGCCGCTGATGGGCCGGGTCCACGGCAAGCGTCAGCAGGTCACTTTCTCCGGCAAGGGTACGGATCAGGGCAAACCCATTGGGTCTGGTCAGGGCAGTTGTGTAGGGATTGTCGAGCAGGCTTGCGATTTCGTCTGCCGACCATGCGCGCGCATCGTCAAAGGCCGCGTGGTGCAGGGCGGACATGTCTTGTGGGGTCATGGGATGATTTTTGGGGCCACATCCCGCGCGGGAACGGCATCTGCCTGACGCAGATAGAGCGGAGAGGGGCGTTCGGTTTCGCTCTTATACCGTGTCGCGGTAATGCACGCGATGGCAGAGGCGGGAAAAAACGATGCGGGGCCAGCTGTTGCGCTGATCGCCGCGGCGATCTGATGTTCCTTGTTGCCGATGCAGGTCAGACCCGGATGCGCCCAGGCCGCAAGATCCGCATCGCTGACCAGTTCCGGGCCGCGCGCAAGGCCTGTGCCAAAACGTTGGAGGTACAACCTGTCCCGCCCTGCCGCGATGCTGGCCAGCACAGGGCCCGCATGACCAAAGGCCAGCGCCTCCAGCACCGACACCCCCACCGCCGGGATGCCAAGCCCCAGGGCCAGCCCACGCGCCGTGGATACGGCGATGCGAATGCCGGTGAAATTGCCGGGCCCGATGCCAACACCGATGCCTTTGAGATCGCCAAACGTGGCCCCGCCAGTCTCCAGCACCTCTTCCATCATGGGCATCAGGCGTTCGGCCTGGCCCTTTGGCAATTCCTCATGCAGGGCGGTTGTGACGCCGCCATTGTCAAACAGGGCCACGCCGCAATAGGGGCCAGCCGTGCTGAACCCAAGGATCATGTGAAAAAGAACCTGAGCGGTTTGGTATCTGTGCGGCCCATCACGCCCTGCGCTTCCAGATCAAGCTGTACTGTTTTGCACCACCAGCCCGCCGCCTTGCCCTGCGGGAACAAATCCTGCGGCAGATGTGGCTTGGCCGCTTCCTTGATCTCAGATTGTGTCATCGCGCCCGCGCCTGCCATACCTGCCCTCATCGCCGCTTTCATTGCACGGTATTTGGCTGCATCCACCCGTCCCCGATAATCCGGGTGGTTCACGTTTCTTACGTCAATCCTGTCGCTCATGGGTCTGCATGCGAATGCGCCGCTCAGGCGACGGGGCGCACCTCAGTCACCTCAGGGATGTAGTGGCGCAGCAGGTTTTCGATGCCCATTTTCAATGTAAGGGTTGAGGACGGACAGCCCGCACAGGCGCCTTGCATGTGCAGGTAAACCACGCCGCGGTCAAAGCCGTGAAAGGTAATGTCGCCGCCATCCTGAGCCACGGCGGGGCGCACTCGGCTGTCCAGCAACTCTTTGATTTGCCCTACAACTTCGCCATGCTCGCCATCGTGATCCGCGTGCCCTGACACGGGCGCATGATCGGCGGCCATCACGGTATCGCCTGATTGATAATGCTCCATAATCGCGCCCAGCAGGCTGGGTTTGATGTGATCCCATTCCACGTTTTCGTCTTTTGTCACAGTGACAAAATCAATCCCAAAAAACACACCGGTGACACCCTGCACGGCAAAGATACGCTTGGCCAGCGGTGAGCTGTCGGCGGTTTCTGCGGTTGGGAAATCTGCGGTGCCTACGTCCAGAACGGCCTGACCGGGCAGGAATTTCAGCGTGGCGGGATTGGGGGTGGATTCGGTTTGGATGAACATGGATCTATCCTTCATGAGGCGCACCCCAGATATGCGGACCCGGGGCAGGCAAGTCAAGGTTTGGAACGATTCTAAATTGCGTCGGTGGCGATTACGTGATCGCCTCTAGCCGCTCTTTGCTGAGATCACCGGGCACAATGGTGATCGGGATGGGCAAACTGCCGGCATTGCGCGTCATACTGGTAACAAGCGGGCCTGGGCCCTGTTTGGTGTCAGAATTTGCGCCCAGAACAAGCACGCCTATCTCCGGGTCTTCGGAAACCTGGCGCATGATTTCATCTGCGGCGACGCCCTCGCGGATGATCAGTGCAGGGTCGATGCCCTGTTTATCGCGCATCCATTTGGCGAAAACCTCAAAATGAACCTCAATGCGTTCACGGGCCTCTTTGCGCATGATGTCGCCAACACCAATCCAGTGATTGAATTCATCGGGAGGAATCACGGACAACACGGCCACGCCGCCGCCGGTATGCGCTGCGCGCAGTGCGGCAAAGCGCATGGCGTTCAGGCATTCACGGCTATTATCCAGCACGACGAGGAACTTGCGCATTTTCTGTCTCTCCCTTGGCGGGCCATAATGACGGCTGCGGCGGGGTGGGGCAATCTGAATTTGGAACTGGCCTTTGCGGGGGATTTGTCTGGCCTGATCGGAGCGGGGAGGGCGGGCCGAGGCCCGCCACCTTTTGCAGGATCAAGGGGCGGTTGCGGCCCAATCCCAGTACATTTCGCGCACGCGGCGGGTCACAGGGTTCTGGTTTGGCCCCACGCCGTAGGTCGTCTGATCAAAGGCCGATACAGGTGTGACCTTCATCATGTTGCCTGACAAAAACACCTCATCGGCTGCGTGAAAGTCGTCAAACGACAGAACGGTTTCATGCACTTTGATGCCATCTGCCTCCATGTTCTCCATGTGCCGCGCCCGCGTGATGCCCGCCAGAAACGTACCGTTGGGGATCGGTGTAAAGACCTCTGCGTCCTTGACCATAAACACGTTGGCCGACGCACTTTCCGCGACATTGCCCATCGCATCGGCCACCAACGCATTGCCAAATCCCTTTTGGCGCGCCTCAACCATCATGCGCGCGTTGTTGGGGTAAAGGCACCCAGCCTTGGCGTTGACAACATTGTCCTCCAACACCGGACGGCGAAACCGCGTGGTGGTCAGCGTGGTCGATGCCTCTGGTGCGGCCATCGGGATTTCCTCAAGGCACAGCGCAAATCCGGTCGCGCCCGCAAGCGGTACGATGCCCAGATCATCCCCCGCAAGCGCCCAATACATGGGCCGGATATACACGGCGGCCTCTTTGCCATAGCTTGCCAACCCTTCGCCCGCGATGGCGACCATGTCGTCGGTCTGCATCGTGGGGGTGATCATCAACGCCTCGGCGGATCGGTTGATGCGCGCGCAATGGGCCTCCAGATCAGGCGACAGGCCATCAAACTGCCGCGCGCCGTCAAAAACGGTGGTGCCCAACCACGCCCCGTGGTCCGCCGCATGCATGGTTTTGACGTCGCCGTCATGCCAACGCCCTTCAAAGTAGGTTTTGATGTTTGTGCCTGTGGCCATGAGAGAATCCTTTGAAAGGGAGGCGCTAGGGCGCGCTGCGATAGATGCCTTCGGGCAGGTTGAGCGCGGCTGTGAGATCGCGCAACTGCTCGGGGGACAGGGTGATTTTCTGAATGGTGTCCGTGCGGGGATCCCATTGGTCAAATGTGATCTGATTGGCAAAAGCGGCCACGTTGACATCTTCGCGCAGCGGTGCGTCGCCTTCGTCCACCAGGGTGATCAAAGTGGCGTCAAATTCGTGTTCAATGGTAAACATGCACCAACTGTCAGGGTTTCGGCGGATCAATGCAAGATGGTGCGTCAATTGCCTGTGAACGGGGTGGCCCTTGAGCCTGAGCGTGTTAGAGTTAAATCAAGCGTCGTGAAGCCAAAAGGAACTATGAAATGATCGTCAGAGCCTTTGGCATTCTGTCCCTTATTGGGATGCTGGCCGCCTGTGATGTGGCACCTGTGGACAGTGCAAAACCTGCACCGCAGACGGGCACCCCTGCCAAAGCGGCCAAACCAAATCCAGCAAGCCTGCAAGCCGCGCGAAACTTTGTACGTGTTGTGCGAACCTTGGAGCCCGTGGCAGAGCGAGAGTGCCGCGCGCGCACCACTGGTGTGAACTGCGATTTCAACATCGTTGTGGATGATCGCCCCGGCCTGCCAGCCAATGCGTTTCAAACGCTGGACCGCAACGGTCGCCCGGTCATTGCCTTTACACTTGCCCTGATCGCTGAGGCGCGCAATGAGGATGAAATTGCCTTTGTCATGGGGCATGAGGCGGCGCACCATATCGCGGGCCACATCAGCCGCCAGCAGCAGAATGCGCTTGCGGGCGCCGTGGTTGCAGCGGCAAGTGCTGTTCTGGTGGGGGCCGACACCGAAGGCGTGAAACGCGCGCAACAATACGGGGCCAGGGTGGGCGCGCGCACCTATTCAAAGGAGTTTGAACTTGAGGCTGACGCGCTGGGCACGATCATCACGGCGCGCGCAAATTATGACCCATTGAAAGGGTCGGAGTTCTTTGCCCGTATCCCCGATCCCGGTGACAAGTTTCTGGGGACACACCCGCCAAATGCCGCGCGGATCGAGATCGTCAAACGGACCGCGGCTTCGCTCAAAAACTAGGCCGAGCGATCACTCCGGCGCAGCATATGCAGCGTGATGCCCACCAATGACATCACGACCCAAAACAGCTGAATAAGGGCGGAGGCGAGGTTAAAGCTCGCGGACAGGCCAATCAACACGCAGGTTGCGGCGAAAAGGTTAAGTGCGAAATACATGACACATGCGCCGGTCAAAATCCTCAGCGTCAGCAATGTGTAGGCCAGAACGTAAAGGCAAAAGCCAATCACGCCGATGGTTTCGAAGAAATAAAGCGGTAATGTGGTCACTGGCATGGGAACAGTCCAATCAACAGGTTCTAAAATAAAATGTGTCTAAACGGGGTCATCGTCCGTCAGGCTGCCGAAAATGGCGGGTCTTATCAAAATTGGTCGTCTTGAATATGGGGCATGGATAGCGCAGTGGCGGGGCCAGGACTATTCAGGTATTCCTTACCCTTGCGCCTCAGCGCGTTGCGGGGTGCGAGAGGGTCTCAGATGCAGTGGTTTTTCTGGCAGACATTTGGCAGGGTCGCGTTGATCTTTTCCACCGAAGGCAAGACAATTATGGCGTATCCCGGTCGCGTTTTGCAGCACCTGCGCGGAGAGTAACCACCATGGCAATGCTCAAACTTGGCTCTGTTCTGACAGATCGCGGATCTAAATACGCGGTGTCTGGATGTCCTGCCCGAACGCGCGGCGAAATTGATGCGGCGCTCAAGCTGCTTAAGCGGGAAAAACCCTACGCCAAGGCGACACACAACACCTGGGCGGCCTTGCTGTCCGACGGCGGGATGTTGAAAGGGGACGATGGGGAATCTGGTGCGGGTATGGTGATATTACGCATGCTGGAACGCGAAGGCGTACAGGATCATCTGATCATCGTCACGCGTTGGTATGGCGGCAAACATCTGGGCGGGGATCGGTTTCGCCATGTGCAGACCTGCGTGCGGATGTATCTGGATCAGCTTGAGGCCGCCTGAACACTGACCGCAATCGCGCCAAACAGGCTGGCGGAGGCGATCAGAACACACATGTGCCAGACCGCATTTTGAAACCGCATGCCGGGATGGGCATAGATCAACGTGCCCAGCGAATAGATGACGCCGCCCCCGATGATCAGCACCAGCGCCAGACCCGGCAGGGTCTGCCACATCGGCCAGACCAGCAGGACCGACAGCCACCCCATGCCAAGATAAAGTGCCAGTGACCCCTTGGCATCCAGACGCCAAAACCAGAGCTTTGCCAGAGCCCCGGCAAGCGCCAATGTCCAGACCAGCGCCAGAATGCCATAGGCAAAACCACTGCCAATCAGGATGGCGACAGGCGTGTAAGACCCTGCAATCTTGAAATAAATGGAGGCGTGATCAATCCGACCCAATGTGGCGCGGCTACGGTCAAACGGCAGCAGATGGTAAAGCGCTGACGCGGCGAGGGCAAAGATTAAGGTGCAGACATAAAGGGCTGTCGCGGTCCAGACCGTCGGGGGCACGTTGATATTGGACAACAACAGCGCCGATGCGGGGATGGCAAGTGCGAGGCCCGCGATGTGGACAACACCGTCCGCAAAGGTTTCAGATGTGGAGGTTGGGTAGGCCATGCGCAGGCCATATCATTCAGATATGATGAAAATATGGCTGCACCGTTTCCAAGTAGGAACAAATCTACGCAACACCCTGCCGTTTTCGATGCCATCGAAACAATAGTGGCGCAAGAACATGATCATAGGCCAGACAGGCCACCCAGTGCACCACTGGCAAATTGATGATCCGCGCCAGCCAGCGATAGCGCGGTATTTCACGCCACAGGATGATAAAGGCGGGGATGCCTGAGAAAACCTATTCACCCTGGCGCACATGCAAGCGCTTGGCCGCATCCTGCGGGTCGATCTGCCAGCGTTTCAGGCGCTCGGGGTCCCCCAATGGGTCATAGGTGATTGGCAATTGCGCCTTTTCGCTCAACCGCGCGTAGTGGTCCACCTCCCGTCGGCAGACGGGGCAGCTTTCATTATAGAGAACTTTGGTATCCTTACTCATACCCAGCAGATAGTGTGCCGTAACCCGCTTTCAACGCATCTTGTTGCTGTCAATCCAACGGGACATCAATGTGCGGTCCCGAAAACACTCATCCGGCACATCACGGCGCTTCAGCCGTGCGATACGCTCCGCAAAAGCCACCTGTTTGGACGACGGATATTCGGAGAACTTGCCCTGCGCCTTTGGGGCCTTATGCGCATCAATCCAACGGGAGATCGCGGCGCGATCCCGTTCGATCTCCTTTGGCAAAGGGGATTTGGTTTTGGCCGCAAGGATACGGGCATAGGTAATCTGTTTTTCCGTCGCAGGCTTTGGCACCGGCAGTGGCAAGTCCACCTGCACGGGTGTGGCCTCTCGCGAAGGGATGCCGGGGAACTGAGGTTGAAATGACATGTGCCGCGCCTCCTGAAGTGCTCTTGTCAAATATAGAACATAAAGAGAACATTTACAAGGTTTGCGACATATACGCCCTATCAAGACAGTCGATTGACCGCCCGGTAAGGCGTTTTGACAGAAAATAGTGAATGCAATCTAAAGCTGTTGAGACCTCAGTGAACCCATCTCGCAGGGTGCTGCTGCGCGGATAGCACGGCCCTGCTAAAGCAGCTGTTTAAGGGCTGAAAAATCGGTTCAAACAAGACGTCCCCAAAGGTCGTATTCCCCGGCCTCTTCAACCTCAACGCGGGCAATGTCACCAACGTGCAATCCCTCAAACCCCTCATCTATAAAGAGATTCCCGTCAATTTCAGGTGCATCGGCTATGGTCCGGCAGGTTGCCGCCTCATCATCAATCTCATCGACAATCACGTCCATGACCTGCCCGACCTTGGCCGCCAGCTTGGCCTGCGAAATCGCCTGGGCCTTGGTCATAAACCGCTCCCACCGCTCTTGTTTGTCAGCATCGTCCACATGATCGGGCAGTGCGTTGGAGCGCGCGCCTTCGACATTTTCGTACTGAAAACACCCGACCCGATCCAGCTGCGCCTCATCGAGCCAATCCAAAAGGGTCTGAAACTCTGCCTCCGTTTCACCGGGATACCCGACGATAAAGGTCGAGCGCAGGGTGATATCCGGGCACACCGCGCGCCAGGCGGCAATTTCATCGAGGGTTTTTGAGGCGGCGGCGGGCCGCGCCATGCGCTTCAGGACATCGGGATGGGCGTGCTGAAACGGGATGTCGAGGTAGGGCAAAACCAACCCCTCCGCCATAAGGGGGACCAACTGGCGCACATGCGGATAGGGGTAGACGTAATGCAGCCGCACCCAAGCCCCCAAAGACCCCAGATCGCGCGCCAGATCGGTGATATGGGCGCGGTGGTCGCGATCCTCAGCATGTTTGATGTCCACGCCATAGGCCGATGTGTCCTGCGAAATCACCAGTAGTTCTTTTACGCCGCTTTCCACCAACCGCTCCGCTTCGCGCATCACGGCATGTGCCGGGCGCGAGGCCAAGCGCCCGCGCATGTCGGGAATGATACAGAACTTGCATTTGTGATTGCAGCCCTCGGAGATTTTCAAATAGCTGAAATGGCGCGGGGTCAGTGACACCTGCTGGGCAGGCAACAGATCAACAAACGGGTCCGGGCTGGGTGGCACGGCGGCATGCACCGCATCCAGCACCTGTTCATACTGATGTGGGCCTGTAACGGCCAAGATGCGCGGATGATGTTCGCGGATATAGTCGGGTTCCGCCCCAAGACAGCCGGTGACAATCACGCGACCGTTTTCCGTGAGCGCCTCCCCAATCGCCTCCAGCGACTCCGCCTTGGCGGAGTCCAGAAAACCGCAGGTGTTCACAATCACCGCATCCGCCCCGGCGTAGTCGGGCGAAACGCCATAGCCCTCAGCGCGCAGCCGCGTCAAAATACGCTCGCTATCCACCAAGGCTTTGGGGCAGCCCAAGGATACCATGCCGATGCTTGGCTGGCCGGGGCGTTTGGGATCGCTGATGCGAGCCTTGGGGGCTAGATCGGGGCGCAGGTCAGGGGGATTTGTGCTCATGCGCTGGGCTATATGCGTTCTGAGACCTCTGGGGAAGGGGGTCGGACTTTTTGAAAAGTCCGATCCAGAAATTTCGAATTTTCCGGACAGGCGGCCAACCGCTTTACCCCACACCTATCGGACGCTATGTGCAACGGGTGCAAGGGGAGACACTCAATGGCAAATGATCTTTTCAACTCATTCATGACTGGCCCGGATGAAAACGGTCGCTTTGGTGATTTTGGCGGACGCTTTGTGTCCGAAACGCTGATGCCGCTGATTCTGGAGCTGGAAGCGCAGTACGAACATGCCAAGACGGATGAGAGCTTCTGGGCCGAAATGCATGACCTCTGGACGCACTACGTCGGCCGCCCCAGCCCGCTCTATTTTGCCGAGCGCCTGACAGAGCACCTCGGTGGTGCCAAGGTTTACATGAAGCGCGATGAGCTGAACCACACCGGCGCGCATAAGATCAACAATGTGCTGGGCCAGATCATTCTGGCCCGTCGCATGGGCAAAAAACGCATCATTGCAGAAACGGGTGCCGGGCAACACGGTGTGGCCACGGCGACCGTCTGTGCCAAGTTTGGCCTCAAATGTGTTGTCTACATGGGCGCACATGATGTGGAGCGTCAGGCGCCCAACGTCTTCCGCATGCGCCTGCTGGGGGCAGAGGTTGTGCCCGTCACGTCGGGTCGCGGCACGTTGAAAGACGCCATGAACGACGCGCTGCGCGATTGGGTGACCAACGTGCGCGATACATTCTATTGCATCGGCACCGTGGCCGGGCCGCACCCCTATCCGGCGATGGTCCGCGATTTTCAGGCCATCATCGGCAAGGAAGTCCGCGACCAGATGACCGCAGCCGAGGGACGTTTCCCCGACACGGTGATCGCCGCAATTGGCGGTGGATCAAACGCGATGGGGCTGTTCTTTCCGTTTCTGGATGACAAAGAGGTCAACATCATCGGCGTGGAGGCGGGTGGCAAAGGCGTGAATGCCAAGATGGAACATTGTGCCTCGCTCACGGGCGGGCGCCCGGGCGTGCTGCACGGCAACCGCACGTATCTCTTGCAGGATGACGATGGTCAGATTCTCGAAGGGTTCTCGATTTCGGCAGGGCTCGATTACCCCGGTATCGGGCCAGAGCATGCCTGGCTGCATGAAATTGGCCGCGCGCAATATGTTTCGATCACCGACAAGGAGGCGCTGGCGGCCTTTCAGGTCTGTTGCGCGCTTGAGGGTATCATCCCCGCGCTGGAACCCAGCCATGCCCTGGCCCATGTGATGAAGATTGCTCCGGAATTGCCCGTAGATCATATCATCTGCATGAACATGTGTGGGCGCGGAGATAAGGACATCTTTACCGTTGCCAAGGCGCTTGGCTTTGAGATGGGTGAATTTGCCTAGAGGCAAATTTGGAGGCTCTGCCTCCAAACCTCCGGGAAGAGTTAAGGCCAGAAAGAGGGAAACCCTACCGCGTCAGCTCCAAAATGTCAAAATCACTTTCCACCGCAGGGGAGGGGAACAGCAGCCGTGCGCGCGTGGGGCTGATGCGTTCAAGCACGGCGATCTGGGTTTGGACAGTCCCGTCCGAGTTAAAATCCGCAGGCAGGTCAGCATAGGCAGGCGGGTTTTGGCCCGCCACATAGCCGACGCCCACATAAATCGCGCGCCCCTCCCGCAGTTGGATCACCCCTTTGGTGCGCTGTGAGCCACTGAGCTTTTCAAAGGCAAAACCGCCGCCCGCAATCTCAAAAATACACTCAAACGGCGTATAGACCACGAGGGGTGCTGCGCCCCCCATTTTGATCGTACGGCATTTCCACGGCCCAGCGAGCGTTTCATCAAATGCAATGTCCGGCGTGCCGGAAAGGGCCTTGGTCAGGGCTGCGACATCCTGCGGGGCACCCCCGGCAAGGGCCTGCACCAAAGCCTCCCCGATGGAGGTGCTGTAGCCGGCCAGACGCGCGGCGTCCTGCGGGCGCAGAGCCTCTTGCGCCGTCGCAGGCAGGGTGAGCGCAAGGCTCAGCGCAAAGGCGGCAACGCCCCTCATCCTTTGAGCCGCAGCATTTGCAGGTGCAGCCGCACAGGTGGAAAGAAAAACAGCACCAGCCCAACAGAAAAGAACAGCCACAACATGCCCGGAATCCAAAGTGCGGCGATCACCAACCCCACGCCACCGGATATCCGGGTTGCGGTCCCCGCAGGCAGAAACCGCAACAACAGCAGTTGGAACAATTTGCCCCCATCCAAGGGATGCACCGGCAGCATGTTAAAGAGGGCAAGGAACAGGTTGATCATCGCCAGCCAGTAGAGCGCCCAGGCCAGCAAGGGCGTGGCCACCATCGGGGCCGCAAGAGACGCGATGGCCCAGATCGCAAGGTTCACAATCGGGCCCATGGCAACGATCAACTCTTGCTCGGCGTAACTGGGGGAGCGCGCATGTTCGCAAAACCCGCCCCCGCCGTGGATCATGATGCGCCGCACCGGCACGCCCTGCACGATGCATCCCCATGCGTGCCCCAATTCATGCAGGAAGATTGAGCCGATCAACATGGCCACAAAGCCTAGATCATAGATTAAGGTCGCCGTGCCGCCGCTAAAAGAGATGAATATCAGTGGCAGCAACAGGATCGTCCCGCCAATTTGCACCGGCACGCCAAATGGGCCGATGAATTGAAAGATTGGTTTGTCGTTGCTTAACATTCAGCTGTTCCCGCTGGTGCTGGGAAGGGCATGGGCCTGTAAGACCTCCAGCGGAACTGCGTCCAGCGCGCGCAGATGGGTCGCCGCCAGATGCACCTTGGGCGCGCAGCCCTCCTCTGCGGCCAGCATGAAACGCCCCGCGCAGAGGCACCATGGGTCGCCGGGGTTGAGGCCCGCAAAGCCATATTCCGGGCGTGGCGTGCTCAGGTCATTCCCGACATATTTGGAGAATGCCAGGAATTCGGCGGTCATCACCGCGCAGACCGTATGGCTGCCCTGATCCGCCGCGCAGGTGTTGCATGACCCATCGCGGAAAAATCCGGTGATCGGGTCAGTCCCACAGACCACCAGGGGTTCGTTCAGGACATTAACGCTGTCGTCTGGTTCCATGGTCTCAGATTCCCTCTGCAATACGGCGAAAGATTGCGGTGTTGGATTGGGCGACGCCTTGGTCGCGAAACTGGCGATCTGCGGCATTGGTGGCAATCACCACCTCGCGTGCCGTGTCGATGTAGACGTATTGGCCGTAAATCCCGCGCGCCATGTATTCGCCGGGGGCGCCATCCCGCGGGATCCACCATTGATAGCCATATTGGATCTCGCCCTCTGCCGTGGGAGCACTGGGCCGGGTGGAAGCCGTGACCCAATCGGCAGGCACAATCTGTTGACCTTGCCACATGCCGCCCTGCAGGTACATCTGGCCAAACCGCGCAAAATCCCGTGTGGTCATGTTGATCCCGCCCAACACAAAGGCGGTGCCGACACCGTCAGTCAGGTAATAAGGCTCATCCTCAAGCCCCAGAGGGGCAATCACCTTTTCGCTCATCAAATCCGCAATGCTCCGCCCGGTGGCACCGCGCACCACCATGCCAATGATATGCGTGTCGATGGAGACATATTTCCAGCCCTCACCGGGCGCAGCAAAGGTCTCGGTCAACTCGGCGGCAAAGGTGTCCATCTCGCGTCCAAGGGCCAGAACGCGGCCCATGCGGTTGATGTCTGAATTTTTGTCCAGATAATCCTCATCAAAGGTGACGCCGCTGGTCATCTGCAACACGTTGAGCAACGTGGCACCGTCATAGGCCCCGCCTTTCAGCTGGGGCGCGTATTTGGTGACCGGATCGTCAAGGCTGTCTATTTTGCCCTCAGCCAGCAGGATGCCCACAAGGGCCGACAAATAGCTTTTTGAAATCGACCAGCCAATGCGCCGGTGCTTGTTGGTGGTGCCCAGAAAATAGTTTTCATAGACAACCTCGCCCTTTTTCAAAATCACCAGCGCGGTGACGGAACGCTCTTTGATCCAGGTGTTGACCCCGTTGGGCAAGAAGGCTTCGGGGCCATAGGGCAGTTCAGAAACAGGCCCATCGCCGCGCGAAACCGGTACGGACAAAAAGGCGGTGTTCATGTTGCTGAAATTATCGACAATCCTGCCTTCGGAGAACAGCGAATTCACCGCCATCAAGCGGGTGATTTCCTCGCGTTTCCAGATGCCTGCGGCCAGTATGATCAGCAGTGACACCAGCGCGCCACGCCACAGCCATCTCAAGATGTTTCGCATCCCTGCTCCTTTGGTTTGCGCCATCCAAACACGTTGCGCCCAAAGGTGCCAGTGTGACCTTTGATCACGACACGCCGTTCCAGTTGATCCAGCGCCCATGAAAATCCGCACGCCCCAAATCAAGGGTCAGATCGCCGGGCCAGAGCCGCAATGTCAGGCTGGCCCCGACCTTGCCCGTTGTGTCCCCGTCACTTTCCATCGACAGCCATGCCAGCGGGCGATGCGGTGTGGCTTGCGCCCCTGCGGCTTCAATCAACGCGGTGCCGCGCGCCTGAACCTGCGGCGGAAAATACTGCCAGGCCACCGTGTGCTGGATCAGATGCAAATGCCCCTCCGGTGCGGCGGCAAGGCGGGGGGACAGCCAGTCAATCGCATCGCCTTTGGCCACATGGCCCATCGCAACCGATGCCGCCGCGCGTGTGCGGACCAAGCGGTCTGGCTGATCAGGCCAAAGGTAGGCGGTCAGCCGCAACAAATCGGCGGGTTTGCGGGGGTCTTGGGGGTTCAGGTCAACACCGGCGCGCTCCGCAATCCGGGGGGTGACATCAGGGGGCGGAGGGCCTGTCCAATCAGGGTTAAGCGTGAGGGCAGGGTTGGCCGGGCCAAACCGCGCGCCCGCAACGTCCAACGCATAATGATCCCACATCAGGTTCAGCCCGCCGCTGGCCCCCAATTCAGACAGATGAAGGGGCAGATCAAAGTGGCTGACAGCGACGCGCGCGCCTGCAATCAGGGCCGCTGCACGCCGCACCTCATTGGTTTGCGGCGCACTTTCGCACCAGTTTACCAAAAACGGCTCATGGGTCCGCAGCGCGTTCAGAACGGCAGCCCGGAGGGTGTCATCATCTGCGGTGTGGGGCGGATAATGCGCGGCAAGGTCCGGGGCGGCGTTGCTGAGCACAAGTGCATGCAACCCGCCCGCAACCCGCAGGGGCAAGGAATGGCCCGCAGGCCCGATATCGCCCTCAAAGGTGGCAAATCTGCGCCCCAGTTCAGAGTCTTCGGGCCATGCATCTGCCAAGAGGTTCAGCAACTGCCCCATGAATGGCGATCCCATCTGCGCGCAGGTATGTGATTGCGCGCGAAAGGCGCCTGAGAGGTTCATCGAAACCGCTCCATCAGCTTTTGCAGCGCGGAGCGGGGTGCGTCCTGCGGGGTGTCTTGGGGGGGCTCAGCCGTGCTGGCAGGTTTCGCAGCATCCTTCTTGGGGGCCTTTGTGCCTGTGCCGGAACGGGGCGGAGAGACCCGCAGGCCAACCGCATTCATGAACCGCCCGGTATCTCCGGCCACAAGATAGGGGGCACCGTCACTGACCCCACGCAGCACATCATCCAGCCAATCGGCGTCCGCCTTGGGAAAATCGCGCAGCACATAGCCCGGCACCGCGTCCTTGTGTCCCGGATGGCCCACGCCCAGGCGCACACGGTTATACTCCGGCCCGATGTGCGCGTGGATAGAGCGCAGCCCGTTGTGTCCCGCATGCCCGCCACCGGTTTTGCATTTGACCTTGCCGGGGGCGAGGTCGATCTCATCATGCAGCACAATCACGTCTGCCGGGTCCAGCTTGTAAAACCGCATCGCGGCCTGCACCGATTGGCCGGACAGGTTCATGAAGGTTTCAGGTTTGAGCAGCACCGCGCGGTCCGACCCAAAACGCCCTTCACTGATGGAGCCTTGATGCTTACCCTTCCACGGCCCAAACCCGTGATCCTGCGCGATCATATCCAGCGCCATAAAGCCGATGTTGTGCCGATTGCGCGCATATTTCGCACCTGGATTGCCAAGACCTGCGATCAGTTTCATGGGGGGCTCCTGTGATTTTGCGCAGTTTAGCTGTTTGAGGCGCGGAGTTAAATGCGGATCGGGTGGCTGGCGGTTCTGCGCAAGGGGATGGTTTTGCGATTTCGATGCAATGTTCCTGCTCTCCCGTCGGTCTCACCTTGGGTTGCGTGGGTTTACAAAGGTCCGGCCCCTGAGGGTCGGCGCGGTTTAGTATTTGCCCCGGATCTCGGGGGGTGCTGCGGATCAAAGCAGGGTTTTGTAAGGTTTTTTGCCTTTGTGCTCGGGTGGGGCACCGCCGGTGTGGCCATCGGACTGGCGCGGTTCACCTTTTCCTGACGGCGACGTGATTGGCCGCGTTGGGGTTTGAAAGCTACCTTTGCCGCATCAATGGCTCGACCTGATTGAGCGAAACCCGAAAGACTTGCCCATGCCAAATTCTCCCTCCTTCCATGTCCGCGCACTTGCGCTTTTCCTGATGGTGCCCTTTGGCATGGCCCTTTCCGGCTCCGCACAGGCGCAAGATACAATTCCGGATTACGTGATTGAGGAATACGGCACGCCCCCTGCCATTCCGAACGGGCCGCTGTCACCTGACCTGCTGGCGGCTATGAAGGTCGCCTTTATTGACAGTGCCACCCAATCCAATTGGGGGAATGCCCAAACGGCTGCGATACGGGAGATTGTTGAGGCGGGTGACCCGCGTGTGGTCTGGCTGATCAGTGACATGATGCGGTTCATTCAAGGTCAGACACTGACGGCGGTGATGACCGATGCCTCTGGCAAGCTGCTGGGCAAAGAGCTATCGGCCCGCAACGGCTGGGGCACGGTGACGGATCACCTGATCGCCTGGGATATCCCGGCCCCGCCGGATTACCTCAGCTACAAACGCACCATTTTCACCAACCTTGTGCCGGGCTGGGAAAAGATATTCGTCGAAGGTGACATCGACTGGCGTCTGGTTTCATGGGGCGGGGTGCTGATTGATGACCGGCCTTTTGACACCACGGATGACCCTTGCAATTGCATCCCGGCGGCGGACAACCCGCAGGTGACCTCCGCCTCTGACGCCACCTGGCTGGAGGATGATGACATCGTGTTTGGTGTTGAGGTGAATGGCGAATACCGCGCCTATCCCCGCCAGATCATGGAAGTCCGCGAGATGGTGAACGACACATTGGGCGGGCGTGATCTGGGTATTCCCTATTGCACGCTTTGTGGTGCCGCGCAGGCCTATTTCACCGATCAATTGCCCGCTGGTATTGAGCGGCCCATCCTGCGGACCTCCGGTCTGCTGATCCGCTCCAACAAGGTCATGTATGACCTCACGACTTTTTCGGTCTTTGACACCTTTCTGGGGCATGCTGTGACCGGCCCGCTGGCAGAAAAGAACTTGCAGCTGGAACAGGCCACCGTGGTGACAACCGATTGGGGCACGTGGAAAAAAGAACACCCTGAAACCACGGTGCTGGCTGAATACCTGTCCCTTGGCCGCGACCCTGATTTCCGCAACGGGCGTGATGCCAATGGCCCGATCTTTCCGGTGGGGAACGTGGACCCGCGCCTGCCGGTGCATGAGGACATTATCGGCGTGACCACGGCCTCTGGCAAACCGGTTGCGTTTCAGCGCAGTGCGGCGTTTCTGGCGCTGAAAGCCGGACAGGATGTTGTTTTTGAGAACGTCCGCCTTGAGCTGGACGCGGGCGGCATCCGTGCGGTGGACCGTGACGGCAGCGATCTGGGAAGCCATCAGGCGTTCTGGTTTGCATGGTCGCAGTTCTACGACGACACAGCCCTTTGGCAGGGATGACGGGCAGGGCGATCTGACCACCTAAAGCGATGCACAAGAAAAGGGGCCGCGAAAGCGACCCCTTTATGCGTTTCAATCGCTGAGTTGGGCCAAGATCACTCTTCGCCGCCCTCTGCCTCACCTGCTGTGGGCACTTCGTCTGCGGCCACTTCGCCCTCGTCCTCGTCATCAGACTGAGATGCAAGACCGGAAGGTGCAGAAATCTGCGCAATCACAAAGTCACGGTCGATGGTCGGCTTGGACCCTGCGGGCAGGTTCACGCCGGAAATGGTGGCGTTGTCGCCAATTTCCATTTCGGACACGTCTACAATCACGCTCTCCGGAATGTCTGCGGCGGTCACAACCAGCTCAACTTCGGGGCGTACCAGTGTCAGCACACCGCCCATTTTGAGACCGGGGGAAACATCCTCGCCAACCACTTCAACGTTGATGAACAGGTTCACCTTGGTGGTGCGCTTCAGGCGCATGAAATCCACATGTGTGGGCAGATCTTTGACCACGTGACGCTGCACATCGCGGCAGATCACACGCACGTCTTCGTGGCCCTCTACCTTCATGTTGAACAACGTGGATTTAAAGCGACCCGCGCGCAGCTTGGTCAGCAGTTTGTTGAACGGGATGTTGATGGGAAGCGGATCAGCGTCGCCCCCGAAAACAATCCCCGGTACCATGCCATCACGGCGTGCCTGACGAGCGGCGCCCTTGCCTGTCCCCGTCCGTACCTGGGCTTCAAGATCAGGAATCTCTCCGGCCATATTAATTCTCCAATGTGTTAAGGGCGGGACGCCTCCAAGGCTGTCGCCCCGCATGAAGTCGCGCGTATAGACGCGATTGCACTTTATGAAAAGAGCAAATTGTCTGATCACGTCTTGGCATTCTGCACGGCCCGTGTCACGCCTCGCGCATGGGGATGAAACACGACCTCTATCTGTCACGCAAACCGCTGGCTGGCTATCTCGCCATTGGTCTGGCGTGGTCGTGTTATTTTGCCGTGATGCCGGTGATCAAGGCCAATGTGGGTGCCTCTGATGGGGTCTATGGCATGGCCATATTGGTGTCCTCTTTTGGGGCGTTGGGGGCGATGTGGCTGGCCCCCTTTTGCCTGCGTGTCTTTGGTGGGTTTGCCATGCCACTGGGCATTCTGGTGGTGGCGCTGGGCATGTTTTCATCGGGGCAATCCCATGTCCTGTGGCTCTTGGTAGTCGGGATGACGCTGGCGGCGGTTGGATCCGGGGTGGTGGATGTGCTGGTGAATGCGCGGGTGTGCGAGATTGAGGCGCGGACTGGACGCACGTTGATGAACCTCAACCATGCGATATACAGTTTTGCCTATGCTGGCGCGGCGCTGGCCACTGGCGTGCTGCGCGAGGCAGACGCTTCAACCCTGACCATCTTTGGTGTGCTGGCGGGGGCGCTGATCTTGCTGGCCTGGGCGGCATTTGATCGCGCGCCGCAGCTGGAGGAAGACCGCGATCAGGCAAGCGGCGGCGTGATGCCTCACACGGTGGTCATCCTTGTGGGGCTGATTGTGATGGCTGGCTTTCTTGCAGAGGCTGCAACGGAAGGCTGGTCTGCCCTGCATTTGGAGCGCACATTGGGCGGCTCCCCCGGAGAAGGTGCACTGGGCCCTGCGCTGATGGGGCTGACGATGGGGATTGGCCGTTTGTCGGGGCATCTGGTCTCACGTCTGATGCGCGATACCGTGCTGATGCTGATGGCCACACTGGTCTCGGCCTGTGGTCTGGTGCTGGCGGGGTTGGCCCCGACAGTGCCGCTGGCGCTTGCAGGATTTGCGCTGGCAGGTCTGGGCATTTCGGTTGTTGCTCCGCTGGCGCTGGGATTGCTGGGCCGCGTAGTTCCGGCGGAGCACCGTCTGGCCGCGATCAGCCGCGCCTCGGTTCTGGGGTATGGCGCGTTCTTTATCGGGCCACCGCTGATGGGGCTGGTGGCCGAAGGTTTTGGCCTGCGTGCGTCATTTGTGGTGGTGGCCGTGCTGCTGGCGGGTACGGCTGTGGTTTTGATCCCCGCCCTGACACGTCGCACGGCCTGACGATTTCTTTAAAGAAATCGGCCCGAAGTCTTCAAAGACTTCGCCCGCACCAGGTTCAGGCTTGCCACACACCACTAAAGTCTTTGGGCACCAGCAGGTTGTGACGCCCCAGTGCAGCGACAGAGGTCTCACCGCACAATGCCATTGAGGTATCCAGCTCCTTGTGAATAACCTCAAGCGCTTTGGTCACACCGGGCTGGCCCATTGCCCCAAGCCCGTAGATGAACGCCCGCCCGATGTAGGTCCCCTTGGCTCCCAGTGCCATCGCCTTGAGCACGTCCTGACCGGAGCGGATGCCACCGTCTATATGCACTTCAATCTGATCCCCAACAGCATCCAGAATGCCCGGCAGGGCCCGGACGGAGCTGAGCGCCCCGTCCAACTGCCGCCCGCCATGGTTGGAGACAATAATCGCATCCGCCCCCACCTTGAGCGCCATCCTGGCATCCTCTGCGTCCAGAATCCCCTTGAGGATCACCTTGCCCCCCCAACGTTCCTTGAGCTTGGCGATCTTGTTCCAATCGAGCGAAGGGTCGAATTGCTCATTTGTCCAGGCCCCGAGGTTCGCCATATCCGACACCCCCTCAACATGGCCCACGATATTGCCAAATTCGCGGCGCTTTGCCTGCAGCATCTCAATGCCCCAACGCCATTTGGTGGCCAGGTTTGCCACCGTGGGGAGCGTCATCTTGGGTGGGGCCGACAGGCCGTTCTTGACGTCCATATGCCGCTGACCAAGGATTTGCAGATCAAGGGTGATCACCAACGCCGAACACTGTGCTGCACGGGCGCGCTCGATCAGGCGTTCGATGAACCCCTCGTCTTTCATGGTATAAAGCTGAAACCAAAAGGGTGCGTTGGTGGCCTCTGCCACGTCCTCAATCGAGTTGATGGACATTGTTGAAAGTGTGAAAGGCACGCCAAAATCGCGCGCAGCACGGGCGGCTTTGATCTCCCCATCCGCAGATTGCATGCCGGTCAGGCCAACGGGCGCAAGGGCGACAGGCATGGCGGTGTTCTGACCAATCATCTGGCTGGCGGTGCTGCGCCCGGTCATATCCACCGCAACCCGTTGCCGCAGCCGGATTTTTTCAAAATCCGCGGTGTTGTCGCGAAAGGTCTGTTCCGTCCAGCTGCCGGACTCACAATAGTCATAGAACATCTTTGGCGCGCGGCGTTTGTAGATCCGTTTGAGGTCTTGGATGTTGGTTATGACAGGCATCGGCAATGTCCTTGGCAAAAGCTCTTTGGCGGTTGGTAGCAATCGGTAGCGCTAAGATCAATTGCAGCAAAGAGCTTGAATGATGCGATATCGTATTATATATGGTGCGATATTGTACTATATAGGAGATGATGACCATGACCCTTTCGCGACGCAAATCCCTGGCTTTGATCGGCGGGGGCGCTGTTTTTGCTGCAACGGCAGGCATCGGCGGTTTTGCAGGCACACGCACGTCCAGCGAGGCGCAAGAACCCTGGGCGCTGGCAGGCCGTTACGATGACCCGCGCCTGAATGCGCTCAGCTATGCCTTGCTGGCCCCGAACCCGCACAACCTGCAACCCTGGTCCGTGGCGCTAGAGGGCACAGATGCGCTGACTTTGATGCATGATGAAACCCGCCGCTTGCCGGAAACCGACCCCTTTGACCGTCAGATCATGATCGGCATGGGCTGTTTTCTGGAACAGATGGTGCTGGCCGCCGGGGCGGCGGG
>CALFWM010000058.1 GCA_937928635.1 uncultured Sulfitobacter sp.
CGATTGTTTGGATCAGGAATGAGTAAGATAATTATCCAGATTATACCTAATATTGGAATGGTCATGCCAACCATTAAGCTGGTAATCAAAGCAGTTTGTTGTGTGATGCTATATCTGGATAAGGTATCAACACTTGCTTCCAGACTTTGCAATATTGGATGGCCTGCTTTTTTCCAGCTACTGAATGTCTTTAAAAGTATTTGAGCAACTTCATACGGTTCAATCAGGGCAAGAACCGAAGCACCTAGCAGGGCAGCCCCCACAGCTAAGCCCGTATAGGTGCGGACACGCGCTTGGAAGTTTGACCTCAATACCCAAAGTGCAAAGCCTGCTGCAAATATCAATAATGCTATGCGTGTATTCTCATACATCGCAGGCCAATAGACCTGAATGTTCTGGTAGGTAAAAATACCAATCAATAGAATGATGGACGCAGTCAGTATGCGCAGGGGAGTGAAGATAAATCCCATATTGGTGATAATCCTTTTCCTATTCTGTTATTCAGTTTATCTTGACCGTTCAGGCATTTGTTTTTGAATAACTGCTAAAGCAGGTTCTAGTGACTGGTCTCTGGCTTTTGAGGTTGTAGCGGCTGATCTTGATAAGTCGGTTGTGGTCGCCGTTGCGCGCGCATCAGTTGCAAGGCTGCTTGTGCTGCCTTGTCGCTCTCTATTAGTGCTTGTGGAAGTTCCACGTTCGTATCCAAGCTTTGAACGTAAGTGATTAAGCCCGATACTAATGAGACTTGTGATACGACTAATGTGGCCATTGAAGCTTCTATCTTCTCCTGCTTGGCGTTGATCATCTCGGTCGATCTTGTCTCCAAGGCTTTGAACTGCTCGGTCGATGCCCTGAATGCTTGCGTTAATTGTTCGACGTAACTGATCAATTCGCGTTCGAGTGCTGTGAGTGAAGGATCGTTCAGCTTCGACGTGGTGATTGTTGGATTGTTCTTCTCTTTGTTTGTCTCGGTGTTCTGTTCTTTTTTCTTGTCCATGGGTTAGTTCCTTTTGAGTATTTCCAAACAGGGACGCTGTGACTTGCCAGATTGACAGTTGGTCAGTTGCAGGCGCTTCTCGTCCCAAGTAAGTAGGGTTGTGTTGTTGCTGGTCTGGTTCATAACCAAGCCCAGTTGTAAGAGGCTCGCTCGTTGCGATGTCTCGATCATACTGGTTGCCCAATACCAACTGGCCACGAAGCTCATCAGAATGATTGCCAGACTGAAGAGCGTGGCCGTCAGATATATCGGGCGCATGCTCTTGCCCATTTGTTCGCTCGCGTTCAGCAGCGATTGGATATCGTCCTCGATGATAATCTGCGCGTTTTTGAGTGACTTCGCGCAATCGGTCTCGAAGCTCGCCAAGTTCAAGCGCATCAAGTCTGCTGCCTGATCGGCTTGGTTCTGCATTCGTGTTGTATTCTGCTGTTCGCTCAAGCGCTCGGCTAATGGTGTTCTCTCTCGTCCAATCTTCACGGAATATATCTCCCTTTAATCGCCAGCGTTCATCACTCTCAGGATCGCGAACGGTGATATAGGCTTTGCCTTGTCGTGGAATGTCGAAGCCAGCTTCATTAAGCTGCTCAATCATGCTGGAGCGGTTCTCGATTGTGCCTTGCTCAATGTGATCTAATATCCAGTCATGAAGCTGTTCTCGGCCTTCGCCACGTTTTACATCTTCAATGATGCTTTTGACCTCACGCGCACGTTCAGGCGCTAGTGGGTCATTCCATTGATGTTCTTTGTTCAAGACATCACGAAGCGCATCATAAGACTTTTGATAATTGGGAGGTGCTATGTTGAGGCTCTTGCCTGTCGTTAGCTCCATGCGAGGTGTAACAAAGTGAAGCTCTACTCTGTCTTCATGGGTATGTCTTACCCAAAGGATGGAAGCTTGATCAGCTTCAAGCCCTGCAAAGGCTAACGCTTCAAACCGTTCCATCACATCACGCTGCTGATTTACACTGGGTGCATTTTCGCCAGTGAATGAGATAACACCAGCACGATAGCTCCATTGATGGTCACAAGCATCAATCAAGTGACGCATATGATCAGGATCACCCTGCAGCACTTCAGGCAAGGGTTCACGTTCAAACATGAGAACATTGCCATTGCTATCTCTAAGTGCATTACGATTGTCGTCATAGGCAACGACTTCGCGCTCAATGAGATAGTCAACTGGTGCAGCGCCACCCCCTTGACCGTTCTTGAAGAACTTAATCAGCATGACACATCGCCCACTTGTGAAGACGAGTTCGCAGTTGCTTCAATTAAACCTTTCAAGGAACGCTCAATGGCAACAAGCTGAGATGCCAACACAAGCGCATCGATGTTGCTGGGTTTGCCCATTGCATTGGCAGCATTGAGCCAGCGTGCAATCTGATTGACGTTTGAACCTATCCGTCCAATCGAACGGATCAGCTCAGGGTCAACACGCGGCACTGGCTTGCGTCTACGATGATCAGCAAGCCCAAGTGCTTCACGCATCAGATGGGCGAACGGCAAACCTGCGCGCTCTGCTTTTGAGATCAATGCCTGCTTCTCGGCAGCAGTACATCGAAAAACAACAACGGCATCAAGTTCGCTCTTACGTGACTTGCGTTGTTTCTTGGTGGGGTTTGAAGGGGAGGCTTGCCAACCCTCACAAGTATCCATGTCAGCAGCATTCGCGTATGACAAGGGTCGCCTTGCTCTCTTCACATCTTGCAAACTCATGACACTAAGCTCGTTGCTTGATTTTGCTTTTGAAGTAGATGCTGTTGCTTGTGACGAAAGTAATTTACTAACGCTGTCGTTCGTTCAATATCATCAGGACTAGGTGGATAATTACTGGGTAATCTATATTTGTTTGCACCATTGGGCGTGTTGCATAATGCAATAGTATCAAGTTCTGGAAGTCTATGTTTTTTAAGCCAATCATGCCACTGATCCAGTTTGGTTGTTTGGAACTTTGGAATAGAGATTGCTGGTATTATGGGATTTACTTTGGCTTGTGACGGCGCTTCCCCTCGCGCAGGCGGTTTTATATTTTTATTATTTCTTTTAAGGGGTGGACGGTTTTGTCCCCCTCTATCTGACACATTTGTCACCCTTTGTGGACATTCTTGTCCTCCTTCAATCACCTGAAGGGTGCCATATTTGTCCATCTTTTCTCTAAGTTCATTTGCCACTACAATTGTATTCTCAGAAGCAGAAAACACCGTAGCGTGACCAATTCCATTCCCGCGTTCAAGAACTAACCAGCCTGCAAGCTCGAGTTCTCGTACTGCTCTTTGAATGGTTTTGGCGCTTCTACCAAGTTCCTTCCCCAAACTAGCAAATGAAATAATGGCTTTTTCGTCATTTGAACGAATATGGTCTCCAAAAATTCTCAAGCCTACACGGACTGCGCCATCAGAAAGGAATGGGCAGCGTTCTAATAATAAAAGAGTTTGATATCTAATTTCTTTGAAAGGACGTAATTCAAGCATAAACACCTCCTAGTTCATGAGGTGCATTAATCTGAGATTTAAATGATTCTGCGAAGATACTACGCACATCAATCATTTTAAGAGGTTTTGAATGTCTTCTAAGTCTTTGAAAAGATTGGCGCACCCAGCAGGAGTCGAACCTGCGGCCTCTGCCTTCGGAGAAACCTTGGCTTCTGCATATGATATTGATTTCATTTATTTATCTCCTTTTTAGCCTTACATATTGTGCCTAACAACCCTTTACTTTTCATAGGGTGTTAAAACGTAGTGCGTTCTTTCTGCGTACCTTTAGAACCGATCTGCCAGCTCGGTGATATGTTTGTTGTCGTGGTGGGCGTAAACCTTGCTCAGCGTCTGCATGGTCATGTTCAGATAGATCGAAGCATCAATCATTTTCTCACCCCTCTGTGCCATCCAAGAAGCGCAGGTGTGCCTTAGGGTGTGGGGTGTAACATCAGAAAAGCCAGCTCGTTTGCTCGCAGAACGAAAACCTTTCACAACGCTGATGATGCGACGCGACTTGTCACGCTTCTGGTGAAATACAAATGGAGCATCTGGACCGGCACTTGCTTTCAGACGGGACAGGTGGCCATAAAGTTTTCGACCAATCGGAATTTGAGCTCTGCGTTTGTTTGTTACTGCCGCATCCGCTTTGTTAAAGTCGATGGTTCGTCTTTCGAGATCGATCTGTGACCATTCCAAATCCATAATTGCGCCTCGTCGTGCACCAGTATAAACTCCAATAAGAATGAAATAAGATAGCTGCTTCTTTGCTCGGTACTCTTGGCGCGCTGACCAAATCAGCTTTGCAACTTCATCACGGGTCAGCCACCTTTGTCGAGGGGGTGTCTCAGAAGGCAGTTCAAGTTTCCCAAAAGGCAGCATCCGGTTCATTGCGGCGGCATGATTTAATGCTGCGCGAAGGACTGACAATTCCCGTCTGATTGTTGAAGGCGAACGGGGTGCTTTTTTTCCATATCGTTTAAGTGTTTCTCGATTGATATGATCGACTGTTTTTTCGTCCCAGAATTCGAGTAAGTGTATCATCGCATACGCAATTCTGGTTGCAGCTGATGTCTCATCGGCTTTGAAGTCGGCATAGTCTGACAGAACCTCCGCGATCAAAATGCGTCGGTGTTCCCTTGGCCTTCCAACGCCTCTCCGTTCCTTCAGGAATTCTTCGAGGACCTCTTCAGCTTCTCCGCTATCCGATGTGCCCGTTGAACGCTCTTTTTGCCGTCCATCGTGGTCGATGAAACGAATGAAATAATAGGGCTTGTTTGGTCGTGTGATAAGGCGTGGGCCGGTTCTTCGACGTGGCATGGCTGTATTTCCGTTCGGTGCAAGAATTCATCAATCGCATCGGTAGGAATCAAAATGCTTCCGCCAATACGATGATGCCTGATTTGTTTATTGGCGATAAGGTTGCGGATGCGACGTACAGGCCACCCGATGCGCTCAGCCAGTTCTCTCGGCGACTCCAATTCAATTTGCATTCTATCCTCCATTGCAATTTCGTGCTTATATGAGTTCGATTCGGTAGAATTGAACACAAACAAGTACATTTGTGCTAAATATGCACAAAATTGCTAAATATGCAAGAGGTTGCGTGGTGGAAATTGGAATGAGACTCGTTGAGGTCAGGAAATCGACTGATCTAACGCAGGCTGCTTTTGCGGGAAAACTCGGCATATCACCAAGGGCTTACACCAGTTATGAACTGGGTGAACGCGACTTGCCTCTGGCTGTAGCAGTCAAGCTCAATCAGTTATTCAATGTCAGCGCTGATTGGCTTTTGTTTGGCGAAGGCAATCGAGCGGCTGAAGACATTGGTGAAAACGTGGAATTAGCGGTAATCTCAGCGTTGGAGTATCTGGAGAGTCAAAATCTCAGAGTTTCTTCTGATAAAGCAGCAAAAATGATCCGCCATCTATTTAACTACCAAAGAAAAAGTGGCTCGATTTCACATGAATACCGAGACGATTATATGCGGTCAGCAATTTAAGGGCGATAAGAATGGACAAAGAGAAACGGAAGAAAGTTGAGTATCTCAAGTTAGAAGCAGATCGCTACGTTCATCAACGCCGATGGAAATCACGCGAGAACCGACCACGCTTAATTGGTGGGTTTGGAACACGTCTCTTCAGGAACATGCCTCTCAGTAGTCGTTATGGCTTGGCCGCTATCTTGATCAGTTATCCAGGCCTTATTCCAATCATCGCTTTTGGTGGAGCAAACCCATTACCTCAAAATTTAGCGATTGGATGCATTGCACTTGTATCCATGAGTATGCCGCTTTTTCTGCTAGCTGGTCGCGCGGAACAGGTAGAACGCTAATCCATGAACGCCGTTGAAATTGAAGAAGCCATATCCGAACTTGCTGCTGCGCCATACGACGCGGCTTCGTTTCCGTTTGTGTTCTTGGAAGCGTTTGGGAACAAACCTGCCGTAATCGCCAAGCTAAAAAAAGGCGCTTCAAATTCATCGGATATCGAAGGTGGCGTTCTCCAGCGCAGCAACATTCATATCGCGACCTGTGAAACGGGCAAGGCTTCAGAAACACTCCGCGCGCTGAAAGAAAGTCCGGCAACAGCAAAAGCCAAGGCCAAATTCATTCTGGCAACGGATGGTGAAGACTTTGAGGCGGAAGACCTGGTCAATGGCGAAACGGTTGCCTGTTCCTATCAGGACTTTCCCAACCATTTCGGTTTCTTTCTTGCACTGGCAGGTATTACTACCGTCAAGCAAATCCGCGAAAGCTCGTTTGATATCCGCGCGACAAGCCGCCTCAACAAGCTTTATGTTGAACTGCTCAATCAAAACGAAGACTGGCGCTCGGCAGAGCGCCGCCCTGACATGAACCATTTCATGGCGCGGCTGATTTTTTGTTTTTTCGCTGAAGACACCGATATTTTCCATGGCAGTCATGGCTTCACGTCAACTATAGAAACGTACAGCAAAAACAATGAGGCAAATACTCACGAGGTGATCGCCGAACTGTTTCGCGCGATGAATACGCCCACCAATCACGACGGTAAGCCAGACAATCGGTATCGCGAAGCGGCGAATATAAAATCTTGGGCCAATGGTTTTCCTTACGTGAACGGAGGGCTGTTTTCCGGCTCGCTCGATGTTCCGAAATTCTCCAAGATCGCACGATCCTATCTCATTCATATAGGCAATCTGGATTGGAAGCAGATCAATCCAGATATTTTCGGCTCGATGATTCAGGCCGTTGCTGATGATGAAGAGCGCGGATCGCTCGGCATGCACTACACCTCTGTGCCGAATATCCTCAAAGTGCTGAACCCGCTGTTTCTAGATGATCTGCGCGGGAAGCTGGAAGAGGCAGGCGACAATGCCCGCAAGCTGCTGAATTTGCGTAACCGCATGGCGAAAATTCGGGTGTTTGACCCGGCCTGCGGATCAGGCAATTTTCTGGTGATTGCCTATAAGGAAATGCGGGAGATTGAATGGGAGATTAACAAGCGGCGTGGCGAGGAGGATTTGTCCTCCGCCATCCCGCTTACGAATTTTCGTGGTATCGAGATCAATGATTTTCCCGCCGAAATCGCCCGCCTTGCGCTCATCATCGCAGAATATCAGGCCGATGTGCTCTATCGCGGGCAAAGGCTTGCGCTGAACGAGTTTTTGCCTCTGGACGCGCAAAACTGGATTACCTGCGGGAATGCTCTTCGGTTGGATTGGCTGTCCATCTGTCCGCCCACGAGCAAGGGTGTGAAAATCCGCGGCGATGATTTGTTCAACACACCGCTGGAACAGACCGCGATGGATTTCGAGAACGAAGGTGGCGAAACATATATTTGCGGCAATCCGCCTTATGCTGGAAAAGGCAAAAAATCAGACACTGTTTTGGAAGATATGGCGCGTGTCATAGGTCCATTATCTAATTCATTTGGTTATATTGATTATGCTGGTTGCTGGTTTATTAAGGCAGCACACTTTTTCGAACAGGTCGATGGATTGGCTGCGTTTGTATCTACAAACTCGATTGCGCAAGGGCAGCAAGTCCCACAGCTTTGGCCACTAGTGATAAATCACGGTGTAAAAATTCAATTTGCTAGCTTATCTTTCAAATGGAGTAACAGCGCATTAAATAATGCAGGTGTTATCTGTTCCATCATCGGGATAGGCCGTGATAGCTCCCAAAACAAAAGAATCTATGAAAGTGATAGCGTAAAAATTGTCGAAGAAATTACGCCATATTTAACATCCGGCAAAGAGATTTATGTGCGACGGAACGCAAAAACTATTTCTTTAGATTTACCTGAAATGGAAACTGGAAGCGTGTTAAATGATGGCGGCAACCTTATTATTTCACCAAAAGAGTACCGAGAGCTTCGCAACAAATATCCGAAAATTGCTAAATTTCTACGAAAGATACTTGGGGCTCAAGAGTTTCTAAGGGGTGAGGAAAGATACTGCTTCTACATTGAGGACAAAGATGTTGATGAAGCTTTGGTTTACCCCGAAATTAGTGAGCGGCTGACCTCAGTTGCGGAAGCAAGGCGAATAAGCAAGAAGTCAAATACAAGCCGCGTTCTTTCAAAAACTCCTCACAAATACGAATATACCTCCGGCGTAAATGCGAAAAAATCCGTCATTATTCCTACAGTTTCATCTGGAAGACGACTTTGGTTGCCAGTAGGCTATCACCATAATTCTTTGATAATAGCCCCCAACTATGCGCTGTACGATTGCGACGAATACAATATTGCCATTTTGTCAGCTCGACTTCATATAGTTTGGGTTGGGGCGGTATGCGGACGATTGAAAACAGATTACCGTTATTCAAACTCTTTAGGTTGGAATGTTTTTCCTGTGCCGCCGCTAACGGAGAAAAACAAGGCCGATCTGACCCGCTGTGCGGAGGACATTCTGCTGGCGCGGGAAGCGCATTTTCCCGCAACGATTGCCGATCTCTACAACCCCGATACCATGCCCGAAAACCTGCGACGCGCGCATGAGAAAAACGACGAAACCTTGGAGCGCATCTACATAGGCCGCCGCTTCAAAAACGATACCGAACGGCTGGAAAAACTGTTCGAGATGTACACCAAGATGACAACGAAAAAGGGCGCGGCATGAGCGAGTTGTGGGCAGGGTATGGCAATGCGTTGATCGGCCTTATCGGCGTTTTTGTCGGTGGCTTCCTCACTATTGCGAAGGATACGTTTTCATCCTTTAGGGTGCGCAAGGAAGATGGCTCATATGCTGCTATAAGGCTCATATGTATTCTGGAAGAATATGCCGACAATTGCATTGGCGTGGTTGGTGACGATGGCACTGCCTATGGACAGCCAGCCGGGCGTACGAGTGACGGTCAAGAATATTATTCTGCACAGGTCTCCGCCCCGACCCCGCTGAATTACCCCGATGATATTGTGTGGCGCAGCCTTAAAGCACCGCTCATGCATCGAATTCTTGCATTGCCAAATTTGGCTAGAAGCACCGATAGGCATATCACAGCCGCATCAGAACATGCGTCGCCGCCGGATTATTATGAAGCTTTCGAAGCAAGGCAGGAAGGCTATGCCAAGATTGGGATTGAAGCACTCGAGATTGCCCATCAACTGCGAAACGATTTTGAAGTCGCAGTGATAGGTCGCGTTCATTCGAACGCCGATTGGAACCCGGAAAATTATTTACGCGAGAAATTGGCTGAATTTGATGCTCTGCATAAAAAACGTGCTCAGCAGGTAAGTGAACTAGAAGTGTTTGAGAAGGGGGCTGCATGAGCGATGCGCGCACACTCGCCTTGATTGATGAACTGTTGGCCATGCCCGCAGAAACAACTTGGGTTGAATTCAAGCACAATAACAAAGACCCGCAGCAAATAGGCCGACTGATCTCGGCACTTGCTAATTCAGCACGGATTGCCGACCAGCATTTTGCTTATATTTTGTGGGGCGTTGAAGATGGAACTCACAAAGTGCTTGGCACCACATTTGAACCATCCGCAGAAACAGTCAGTCGCGAGCCATTTGAATTCTGGTTAACAAATCGCTTGAATCCCGGCATTGCAATCAGCTTCCAAAGTGTCGACCACAGTGGAACGACATTGCAGCTCTTGTGCATTCCAGCCGCTACGACAATGCCGGTGGAGTTCGACCGCACTGCCTATATTCGTATTGGCAGCGCAACTCCCCGCCTTTCTGACAATCCAGAGCGGCTCAAACTATTATGGACGAAGTTGCAGCCTTACGTTTGGGAGACGGGTGCTGCTGAGCAATATGTAACTGCCGATGAGGTTTTGGCTCGGATAGACTACGCCAGTTATTTTGATCTTACGCGACAGCCATTGCCCGAAAATAAGGCGGCAATTTTGGAACGCCTTGCCGATGACAATTTGATTCACAGTGATGTTGGCGGGTGCTGGAATATTACAAATCTAGGCGCGATATTGTTTGCTAAAAAGCTGAGCGACTTTAATACATCTCTTGCCCGCAAAGCGGTTCGGTTTGTCGCCTATGATGGCAAAGGGCGAGCAGCGACTGTTACTCACAGACAAGATGGGCAGCGCGGCTATGCGTCCGGATTTGAAGGCCTGATTGACTTTATTGACGCTCTCTTGCCCAAGAATGAACATATCGGCAAAGCATTTCGTGAAGAGCATCCTCTGTTTCCAGCGATCGCCATTAGAGAGTTAATCGCAAATGCGCTGATCCATCAGGACATGATGGTAACCGGCGCAGGACCACTGGTGGAACTTTTTCACGATAGAATGGAGATTACCAACCCGGGGCAACCACTCATAGAGCCAAATAGATTCCTAGACTCTCCTCCTCGGTCGCGAAATGAAGCCTTGGCTTCTTTGATGCGCAGGATGCGACTTTGCGAAGAACAAGGTACAGGCATCGACAAAGTAATTGAAGCGGTTGAATTGCATCAGTTGCCACCACCTGACATTCGCATGGAAGGTGATGCTGTGCGCGTGGTGTTGTTTGCACCTCGTAAATTCGCTGACATGACACCTGAAGAGAGAATAAGAGCGTGTTACCAACACGCTTCTCTTTTCTACATTAACGGTAAAAGGATGCGAAACGAAACGCTTCGGGAACGGCTCGGTATTGAGGTGCAGAATTCATCCCAAGCGTCGACAGTTATTAAAGGCGCTCTGGAGGCAGAATTGATAAAATCAGCTGATCCGGAACATCCGCGTTCAGGTTATGTTCCTTTTTGGGCTTGATGCGCAAAAGATTTGATCGGGTTTTGATTCTTGAGGGCTTTTGAATAAGAAAAATGATAGTGGGATCATAAATAACAAGGACTTAGCTTTGTTGACTAGCTGTTTAAAGATTTGATCGGGTTTTGATTCGTGTAAAAAAAAAAGGATTTTTAAGTAGTGAAGTGGCACCCCAAAACGTAACATGTGTGTTTCTGACATAAAAGAATTCATATGTCAGAAAAACTGGTAGTTTCTGCAATAAGGCATTTTAGAGAACAATTCATGACCAAATCAATTCCCTCCGTTTCTGTGAATTACGCCCAGACTGGCGCTTCAACAACATCCAACGAGATGGGCATGCGCGTCATGCAGGAACGTGCGTATGAAATGCGCGGCGAACAATATCTGCTAATAAAATCACCACCTGCATCCGGTAAATCCCGCGCCTTGATGTTCATCGCTTTGGACAAATTAGAGAATCAAGGCTTGAAGCAGGCACTGATTATTGTGCCTGAACGCTCTATTGGCGCGAGTTTCGCAAATGAGCCGCTTTCAAAATTTGGTTTTTGGGCAGACTGGGAAGTAAAGCCGGAATGGAACTTGTGCAATGCGCCAGGAGTGGATGACCCGAGTCGTAGCGAAGGCACTGTGAAAGCTGTTAGACGTTTCCTTGAAAGCGAAGACAAAATTCTGGTCTGCACTCACGCAACCTTTCGCTTCGCTGTTGATCAATTGGGCGTTGACGCATTCGATAACCGTTTGCTGGCCATCGACGAATTCCACCACGTCTCAGCGGACAAGGAAGGCAACAAGCTCGGCGCGCATTTGGGTGACTTCATTGCGCGCGACAAGCTGCATCTTGTTGCTATGACTGGTAGTTATTTTCGCGGGGATGCTGTGCCTGTTTTGTCACCAGAGGACGAAGCAAAATTCGAGACAGTCACCTATACTTATTACGAGCAGCTCAACGGATATGAGCATCTCAAGACTCTTGATATTGGCTATTATTTCTACAGTGGCCCATATGTGGACACCGTTGCCGATGTTCTTGATCCAAACGAAAAAACCATTGTTCACATTCCCAACGTCAACTCACGGGAAAGCACCAAACGCGGCAAAACCAATGAAGCCACTGAAATCATGGGTGCGCTTGGCGAATGGATCGGCAAAGATGATGTCACTGGCTTTGATCTGATAAAATGCGTTGACGGGCATATCCTCAAAGTGGCTGATCTTGTTGATGATGGACCTGATCGCCATGACAAAGTGCTGGCTGCACTAAAAAGTCCCGATGCCAAAAAGGATCGTGACCATGTTGATGTCATCATCGCCCTTGGCATGGCCAAAGAGGGTTTCGACTGGATTTGGTGTGAACACGCGCTGACCATTGGCTATCGCTCTTCATTGACCGAGATCATCCAGATCATTGGCCGAGCTACGCGTGATGCGCCCAATAAAAAACGCGCACGATTTACAAATCTAATCACCGAACCTGATGCTTCTGAAGAAGCGGTTCGCGAAGCGGTGAATGATACGCTGAAGGCAATCGCTGCCAGCCTTCTAATGGAACAAGTTCTTGCGCCAAAATTTAACTTCACGCCAAAAACAAGTTCGTGCGTCCCGCAAGATGATTTCGATTATGGCGAGGGCGGGTATGATCCTGAAAAGGCTAATGTCGGGTTCAACGAGAATACTGGCCAATATCACATCGAGGTGAAAGGCCTTGCTGAACCAAAAAGCGCAGAGGCAACACGTATTTGCAAAGAAGACCTCAACGAGGTGATTGCAGCTTTTGTTCAGGACAAGAGCACTATCGAACGTGGTCTGTTCGACAAAGAAATTATCCCGGAAGAATTGACGCAAGTCAGCATGGGCAAAATCGTCCGCGATCGTTTCCCTGATCTGGATAGCGAAGATCAAGAAGTGGTACGCCAACACGCAATCGCTGCACTGAACATTACGCAACAGGCAAAGGCTGCCGTTAACTCAGATCGTTCAACAGAGTTAGCTGCAAATACTGCTCTGATCGATGGGGTTCGTAAATTTGCCCTTAGTGTCACTGAATTGGATATTGATCTGATTGACCGCATTAATCCGTTTGGTGAAGCCTATGCAATTTTGTCAAAGGCGATGAATGAAACGAACCTTAAGCAGGTTGAAGCAATCATATCGGCCAAGCGGATGAAGCTGTCGCCAGAAGAAGCGCAGCAATATGCCGAGAAAGCGCGTGAATTCAAAAAACAGCGTGGGCGACTTCCTAACGCCGATTCCCAAGACGCGTGGGAAAAGCTTTTAGCCGATGGTGCACGTACATTCCTGCGTTACAAGGCGGAGGGCAAGTATGAGCAAAACTGATTTAGAAGACCTTGCCAATGAACTTGCTGAACTTGCGCCACCGGAGAAAAAAGTTAGTCGCTCACCGCGAGAAGAACGTATTATTGCTGGATTTGAAGAAATACAGCGTTTTGTGAAAGAGCACGGAGATATACCACGCCATGGCGAAGAGCGTGATATTTTTGAGCGCATTTACGCAGTGCGTCTGGATCGTTTGCGCGCTATGCAAGAATGCCGCGAGCTGCTCGAAACTTTAGACGATGAGAATTTGCTGGTCGTAGAAAGCGAAAGTGGCATCACTACATCGACGGATGAACTAGATGATCTCGCTGCCGAATTGGAACCGTTAGAAATAGCTTCAGATTTGACCGAACTTCGCCATGTCCGAACGAATTCCGAAAAGAAAGCTGCTGAAGAAATAGCCAATCGCATACCTTGCAAAGACTTCGAGCAATTCAAACCTATGTTTGATCTGGTTCACGCAGAAATTGCCGACAGCGTTCGGAAAACTGTCAACTATGAAAAAAAAGACACGGGACTTGAACATGACGCTTCCATCTCAAAAGGTGATTGGTTCATTCTTGAGGGGCAAACTGTATATGTCGCCGACATTGGCGAAGTAATTAAAGCTCCAAACGGCTCTTCGGATGCTCGATTGCGCGCTATTTATTCTAACGGGACCGAAAGCGATATCCTGAAACGCTCTCTACAAAGGGCACTTTATAAAGATGACACCGGACGCCGCATAACAGAATCGTCGGCAGGCCCGTTGTTTGGCTCAGCAAAAGAAGATGACGATGCCGAAAGCGGTACTATCTATATCTTGCGATCAAAGTCAGATCATCCAGAGATCGCACCAAACCGGAATGTGCTTCACAAAATTGGCGTGACAAACTCAAAGATTGAAACTCGGATTGCGAATGCGAAACTTGATCCCACATTCTTAATGGCCGAAGTCGAAATTGTTGCGACGTATGATCTCTTCAACATCAATCGCGTGAAACTCGAAAATCTAATTCACCGTTTTTTTTCAGCAGCACGCCTTGATCTTGCAATCACTGACCGTTTTGGAAACCCGATTAAGCCTCGAGAATGGTTCCTCGTGCCATTGCCAGCTATCGATAGCGCGGTTCAGAAAATTCAGGATGGAACGATTTCAGAATTCGAATATGAGCCCGCTTCTGCCAGTCTTCGAAAATCGGGCTTGTAAATTTATGTCAGATTTGATATATAAATGACTTGGATTATTGAAACCCTCAATGCGACCGTTGACGCTGAGTTGGATGCCTTACCAGCGGATCAATTGGCAAAATTCATCCGTATCGGCGAGATGATCCAGTCGCTTGGACTTGAACGTGTCCGCGAACCGCATGTGAAACATCTGGAAGGCCCGCTATGGGAAATACGGATGAAAGGTCAGGATGGTATATCCCGCGCGCTGTATGTGGTTACCACGCCAAAGCGCGTTGTTGTGGTGAGGGTGTTCGCCAAGAAGACGCAGAAGACACCCAGACGTGAAATTGAGCTCGCCTTGAAACGGGCAAAGGAAGTGAAATGACAAAGCTGGATAAACTGAAAAAAGAGTGGCTGAAAAAGCCAGACGTGAAGGCCGCATATGATGCGCTTGCCGAGGAATTTTCCATTGTTGAAACGCTGATCCGTGCGCGCGTTGAAGCTAACATGACACAAGAGCAAGTCGCCGAGAAAATGCAGACTTCGCAGTCATATGTTGCAAAGCTGGAAAGTGGCCGTGTCAGTCCGTCAATGAAGGCGCTGCAACGTTATGCCGCTGCGACCGGATCGCGTTTGAAGATTAGTTTTGAGCATGTTGCTTAGTAGGCATAGAAAAGTAGGCATATGAACCGAGTAATTTATCCACCTATAGCAACGCATTTCAACTTGCGGCAAAAAATGACTGCCGGAGAGCAGAAGGTATTCGAGCTATTCAGCCAGAGTTTGCCGATTGGTTGGGAAATTTACATACAGCCTCATTTGAACGGTTTGCGCCCTGATTTCGTCTTGTTGAACTCAAGAGGTGGCATTGCAGTCTTTGAAGTCAAGGACTGGAATCTCAATGCGATGAGATACTTCGTAAAGAAGGATCGATGGGGGTATGATGCGCTTTGGGCTGAAAAAGATGGAAAAGAGTTTTGCATTCAAAATCAGAACCCGGTTACCAAGGTAAATCTTTATAAAAAAGAGATTTTCGACCTTTATTGCCCAAGGTTGCAGGAAAAGGCGGGATGGGCTGCCATTACTGCGGGTGTCATCTTTCCCTTCGCCCAAGCGAGGCAAATAAAAGAGCTTCTGTCGCCTTTCTTAACAACTCAAGACGGTGATAAGTACGCCAAATATCAACCCATTAGCGGTCTTGATGAAATTTCAGCAGGCAACTTACAACAAATATTTCCCGAATCTCTTCGCAATTCCTCGCGGGTAATGTCTGAAAAATTGGCAGATGATCTGCGCGGCTGGCTCGTTGAACCAGATTTCTCCTCTACCCAGAGGGAGCCATTGGTTTTAGATAGGAACCAACGCTCTCTGGCAGAGACACGAACTAATAAAGGCTATCGTAGGATTAAGGGATCTGCCGGTTCAGGGAAATCACTAGTACTTGCCGCTCGCGCAGCGCGGCTTGCTAACGAGGAAAAATCTGTTCTCGTAGCAACATTCAATATTACATTATGGCACTATCTGCGGGACCTCATTGTTCGCGATCTCGATGGACCGGAGCGATTGAGAAACATCCGGTTTACCCATTTCCATCTTTGGTGCAAGCACGCCTGCGATGATGCCGGTTGGGAGCGTAGATATGACGCCTTGTGGAAGGAAGCTAGAACCAGCCAGCAAAAACGCGATGTCCTAAATGTACAATTACCCCTCTTGGCAGAGCAGGCTGTAATGCAGTCGGACGCTATGCAGTACGATGCCATCTTTGTCGATGAAGGGCAGGATTATCAGCCTCTATGGTGGAATGTACTACGCAGGATCTGCAAACCTGAAGGAGAAATGCTCTTGGTCGCAGATGCAACACAGGACATTTATGGCACGGCCAAAGCATGGACTGATGATGAGATGAAAGGTGCTGGCTTTCCCGGCGGACGGTGGGCGCAGCTGAATGTTAGTTATCGGTTACCTCCCAACGCACTGGACCATGCCCGAAACTTTGCTGAAACTTTTCTACCAAAAAATACAAGGGACTTGCCTGAGCAGGAACAAGGGTCATTGAATTTGTACCCGTGCAATCTTCGGTGGGTGCAATGTGACGCTGGAGTGGCTGAAAAGGTATGTTCTGATGAAATTCTTTCGCTGATGCGCCTGACGGGGAAAAATGGGCTGGGCAACACTGATATTACAGTGTTGGCGGCCAATATGAATTCTGGCGCAGCCGTTGTTAAACGTTTGTGCGAATATAACATTCGCGCGGTCAATACGTTCGACAAAGGCGATCATCGTCGTCAAAAGATGGGTTTCTTTATGGGCGATGCGAAGGTCAAGGCAACGACCTTACACAGTTTCAAGGGATGGGAATCCCGACTGCTCGTTGTATTTGTCACGGAAGCTGCTCATGCTGAAAGTTTGGCTTTGATTTATGCTGGACTGACCCGTTTGAAGCGGAGCCAAGAAGGGAGTTCGCTAACGGTCGTTTGTTCTGCCCCGGAGCTTAAAGAATATGGTGAAACATGGAATGCTGAGACTGACAGAGATTTCCCATCACCCACGCCAGAACGGACCTATTCAAAGTGAATGATCTTGTTCCACTCGTCGGCGAGGTATTTCAATCTGATCGGTTACCGCTCCATCTGTAGCGTCTCTAGTGCCTGCTCTATCGCTTTCTGGCTTTCGCTCAATTCCTTCGGAATGCCCTTGCCCATGCTGTTCGCCAGCTCGCTCAAGCCACCCGCTAAATGAACCTGAGATTCCATCACGCAGGTCAGCGAGTTTACTATTGATTGATAACGTTCTGCGTTCCTCGTCCTCAATTGTTCCTCTAATTCCTTGAACTGAATTGCCGATTGTTCTGAGGCTTCTGTCAATTTTTCGACGTATGCCATCAATTCGCGTTCGAGTGCTGTCAGCGAGGGTTCTTGTTCGGTCATCGACTATTCCTTTTCCAAGATTTGCAAACATTTCGCGGATGCGTTGCCAATACGACAATCGATCAGCTTGAGGCGTTTCTCGTTCATGCTCAGCACCGTTCCGTTGTTGGTTTGGTGCATCGTCAAGCCGAGCTGCCAAAGACTCGCGCTCTGCGCTTTGTCGATCATCAAACTGGCCCAGTACCAGCTCGCTGCGAGGGTCACCAGAATGACGATCAAGTTCATGAGCGATGCGGTCAATATCATCAGACGGACGTTCCGACGCATTTGGCGGCTCGACTTCATCAACGATTGGATATCGTTCTCGATTGTAAATCGCGCGGCGTTCAGTGATGTCGTGCAATCGGTCTCGAAGGTCTTCAAGGCTGATTGCATCAAGTCGGCTGCCTGACTGGCTTGGCTCTCTGCTTGTTCGTTCAACCGCTCTTTCAAGGGTGTCCTGTCGCGTCCAATCTTCACGGAATATGTCTCCTTTCAAACGCCAGCGTTCATTGCTTTCGTGATCGAATACGGTGATGTAATTCTTACCGGAACGCGGAATATCGAAGCCTGCTTTGGTGAGCTGCTCGATCATTCCGGCGCGGTCGCGGATTTCACCAATTTCAATCTGGCTTAATATCCAGTCGTGGATTTGTTCGCGGCCTTCGCCACGTGTGACGCTTTCAATCAAGCTTTTGAACTCACGGGCGCGCTCAGGTGCCTGAGGGTCGTTCCAGCCATGCTCTTTGTTTAAAGCATCCCGAAGCGTGTCATAAGTCTTCTGATAGCCAGGTGGCGCTATGTTGAGGCTACGGCCTGTCACAAGTTCCATGCGCGGCGTGACGAAGTGCAATTCAACTCGGTCTTCGTGGCTATGGCGCACCCACAAAATGGATCGTTGATCTGGCTGCAAGCCTGCGAATGCCAGATCCTCAAACGCATCCATGACGAGGCTTTGTTGTTCCGGTGTTGGTTCATCCGCGCCGGTGAACGACAGCACGCCTGCGCGATAGCTCCACTGGTGCTGGCAAGCGTCGATCAAATGGCGCATTTGATCGGGATTGCCACGCAACACATCTGGAAATGGCTGACGTTCAAACATCAAGATATTGCCGTCACTATCTCGAAGCGCGTTTCGGTTGTCGTCATAGGCAACAACTTCGTTCTCAACGAGATAATCAACCGGACCCGCGCCGCCGCCTTGTCCGTTCTTGAAGAACTTGATTAGCATTGAACATCACTCGCTTGCGAAGGGGATGACGCGATGACCTCGATCAATGTTCCCAAGGATCGGTCCACGGCAACAAGACGAGATGCAACCAAAACAGCATCGATGTCTTTGACGTGTCCGGCGGCGGTCGTGGAATTGAGCCAACGCGCAACCTGATTGACGTTCGAGCCGATACGGCTAACCGACCGGATCAATTCAGGATCGACGCGTGGCACTGACTTGCGCCTTCGACTGTCCGTCAACCCAAGCGCTTCGCGCATAAGGTGGGCAAAGGGCAGTCCGGCGCGCTCTGCTTTTTCGATCAAAACCTGCTTCTCGGCAGCTGTGCATCGGAAAACCACAACAGCATCAAGTTCGCCTTTTGGCGATGGCCGTTGTCTCTTGGCGGGGTTTGAAGGGGAGGCTTGCCGCCCCTCACAAGGTTCCCTGTCAGCAGCACCAGCGTATGACAAGGGTCGCCTTGCTCTCTTCACTTCAGCAGCCGTCACGATGCTAATCTCGAAGGTTGGATTTCCTGTCTTCGAACCAGTTCGGCGCGAAATCTGAAATATTCAAGCCAAGATTGACTCCGCTCGTCGTCGTCGTCGGAGTTGGGCGGGTAGTAGCACGGGAAAATGAAACCATCTTTTTCCCCTCGCTGCTCCTTCTTGGCAACCTGTTCAAGTGCAGGCAACTCCATTTCGATGAACCATTCTCGCCATCTATCCAGCTTCTCGGTTTCGTGTTCTGCCACGAACAGCGCAGGGATCGCCCGCCGCCTTTCAACTAGCGGCGGCGCGCCCTCGCGCCCGTTAATTTTTTTATTATTTAGATTCTCTAGGTTCGGGTGACAGTTTTGTCCCCCTTTGCCGGACATTTTTGACCGCCTTTTTGGACAATTCTGTCCTCCTTTTTGGGGGTGAAGGGTGACAATTTTGTCCGTCTTTTCACGCGCTTCACAAGCCAGTAAGATCGAGGCTTCAGAGGGGCGGTATCGTGTACTGACCCTCGATCCATTTCCACGAACCACATCGAACCAGCCGCCAAGCTCAAGATCGTGAATTGCTCTTTGGATTGTTTTGACACTCTTGCCGATAGCGTCGGCAATCGTTTGATAAGACGGCCATGCCTCCTCGGTGTGGCCGTTGACGTATCTGGTGATGATATGGAGCGCGACACACTTAGCGCTATCGCTCATTCGTGCATCACAGCTTAATTGCTCAAGCCATTGCAGCTTAACTTCTCTGAAAGGGCGGCGTTCAGACATGGAAAACACTCCCAGTCTGACAGCACGATTCACGTCGAAAAATGGTGTAGTGCGTACCTTTTACGTACCTTGATACGTTTTTGGTGAGTGCATACCTATCTAAGCTATTGAAATTATTGGTGCACCCACCGTGATTCGAACACGGGACCTCTGCCTTCGGAGGGCAGCGCTCTATCCAGCTGAGCTAATGGTCCATGGCCCCTACATAGCCAGCGCGCCCAGCCCCCGCAATGGCGAAATCACGCAAACAGGTCGTGGGCCAATTCTAACGCATCCACCAGGACATCGACCTCATGGGTGGTGTTATAGAGCCCAAAGGATGCGCGGCAGGTAGCCGTCACGCCCAGATGGTCCATCAAAGGCCCTGCACAATGATGCCCGGCGCGTACCGCCACGCCCTTTTTGTCAAGGATTGTCGAAATGTCATGGGCATGGGCCGCACCATCAATGGTAAAGCTGAATATCGCGCCCTTGTCGGGTGTGGTGCCCTGTACTTGCAGCCAATTCAGCCCCTTCAATCTGGCCACGGCATAGTCCCGCAGGCTGTCTTCATGGGCGGCGATATTGTCCATGCCAAGGCCCATCATATAATCAAGCGCTACACCCAGACCGATGGTCTGGACAATGCCGGGCGTGCCCGCCTCAAACATCATGGGCGGATCGTTATAGGTGATCGCGTCTTTGCTGACATCACGGATCATATCGCCCCCGCCCATAAAGGGGCGCATTTCGGCCATGCGTTCCTTGCGGATGTAAATCGCACCGGATCCTGATGGGCCATAAAGTTTGTGCCCGGTGATGGCGTAGAAATCACAGCCCAGGTCCTGCACATCCACGGGCATGTGAACGCAGGCTTGTGATCCATCCACCAATACCGGAACGCCCTGATCATGGGCCGCTGTCGTGATGGTTTTTACATCAACTTTAGTCCCTAACACATTGGAAAGATGGGTAATTGCGATCAACTTGGTTTTTGGTGTGATTGCATTGATCACCGCCTCCGGGTCCAGCGCGCCGGTGGCATCCACATCCACCCATTTGATCACCATGCCTTGGCGTTCGCGCAGAAAATGCCAGGGCACGATGTTGGCGTGATGCTCCATCACGCTCAGGATAATTTCATCACCGGCCTGCAAACGGGGCATAGCCCAGCCGTAGGCAACCAGATTAATGCCCTCCGTGGTGCCGGAGTTAAAGACGATCTCATCCTCTGACCCCGCGTTCAGGAACCGCGCGATTGTCCCGCGGACGGATTCATATCTGTCGGTCGCAAGGTTAGAAAGATAGTGCAAGCCTCTGTGAACATTCGCATATTCCTCAGCGTAGGCTTTGGTGATGGCATCAATCACCACCTGTGGTTTCTGCGCAGACGCCCCGTTGTCGAGATAGGTCAAGGGTTTGCCATTCACCTCGCGCGACAGAATTGGGAACTGGCTGCGGATCAGGTCGATGTCATACATGGTTGGTCGTTCCTTGCGCGCCGACACCCACAAGGGCCAGCAGAATGCTCACGCTTACCACCAGCCCGATCAGACCGATGGCAAGCACAAGCAGGCCATAGGCCGGTGACGGCAGGTGAAGCGCGGTTGCGATAAAGTTAAGTAAAATCCAAAAACCCCAGATCGAGACAATCATCATGGCCACCATGCTTAGCGCGGGGACCAGCAGCGAAATCACCACGATGCCCAATTGCGCGCCTGTCCGCAGGATTTGCAGCCAGACCACAACAGCAAGCAGATCATCCAGCCGCCCCTTGCCCTTGATCGCAAGCCCGGCCCAGTAAAGCGCATGCACATAGATCACCATCACCCCTGCCATCAGCACAAACAATGACAACGGTGCGTAAAAGTAGGCGGGGATTGCGGGGGTTGGATCAGAGCCGATCAGCACCAGCTGGATCAGCAATGTGTTGAGTGCGGCGACCAGTGCAAGCGCCGTCCAAAGCACGTCGCGGGGCATTTCCCAGTTGATCAGAGTTTTTGCCGCCGCAGAGGGGTCACGCAGGGTCATATGGACCAGTGGCATCAGATCATCGCGGGTCATGCCGCGCGCCCCGCGCCCATCAGACCGCCAATCCAGAACCACACAAAACAGGCGAACCAGAGAACGCCCACGCCCGTCATTTCAATGCCAGGACCAATAAAACCAGCCGTCAGCCCCCACAACAAGACCAGCGGGCTGGATGCCAGCAGCGACCAGAACAGCGCCAGCCGAGCACCAAAGGCGGATTGCCTGCGCCCCATCAGCTTTGCCAGCACATGCCCCACGGCGGCAAGGGCGTAAAACACCAAGGGTGCAATAAACAACCACGCAAGCAGTGTCGCGCCCATCAGCATCGGCAGGTCCTCACCTGTCAGATGGGCCTGACGCGCCAGACGCGGGGTCTGGGCAACGAACACCATCAGGCAGCCGACCATCAGAAAGATCAGCGCGCGGTCCTCGCGGATGCCCTGCCCCAACAGACGCAACACCACACGGCCCGGGCCGCGGTAGGTTGCAACAATGTCACGTATAGCTGCCATTAGCTGCTGTGCCGCTCCAGCCAGGAGGCCAGACGCTTGTTAAGCTCTTCGCGCAGCTCTTGCGAAGTGATCTCCTCAACCGCTTCGGCCAGAAACGCGAGGGTCAGCAAATCAGTCGCCTCGGCCCGTGGCACGCCACGTGCGCGCAGATAAAACAGCGCATCCTCATCAATCGCGCCGGAAGTCGAGCCATGCGAACAGGCCACATCATCCGCGTAAATCTCAAGCTCTGGCTTGGCAAGGAACTGGCTGTCTTCGTCCAGCAACAGCGATTGGCTGATCTGGTAGCCATCGGTTTTCTGTGCATCCGCTTTCACAAGGATCTTGCCTTGAAAGATCCCCGTCGCGCCATTGCGCAGCACCTTTTTGAACACCTGACGGCTTTCACAATTCACCGCGTCATGGGTGATAAAAACCGTGTCATCGTGCAAAAACGCGCCATCCCCAACGCAAGCGCCCGCCACGGTGGCATGGGCATCATCGCCTGTCAGTTCAATCACGCATTCATTGCGCGTCAGCACACCGTTTACGGTCAGCGTAAAACTTTTGAAGGCGGATTCTGCCCCGAGGCGTGCGAAAATATGGGTCGCCGCGCGGCGTTCGTGATCGCGCCCCTGCGCGCGCACGTGGTTAAATTCCGCCGTGTCAGCCACCTCAACCTCCATCACCTTGTTAAGGCGTGCCGCTGCCGGTCCGTTTTCCAGCAAGGTCAGGGAACTGCCCGCATCCATCTTGATCACGTGGTGCAGGATCGCATCAGAAGTCTCTGATTTATGGCGATAAATCAGGCTGACAGGTTTACTGGGCTGTCCGGTGACGTGGATCAACACACCATCGGTGGCAAAGGCCGTGTTGAGCGCGGCCAAGGGGCGCGCAACCGGATCCTGCCCGTTTTTTTCCAGCGTTCCGTAAATATCCCGCGCCCAGTGCAGATCACTGGTGGCGGTGGCAAGGCGCTCGATGTGCAGCCCCTCAAGGCTCAGATCGTCAGACGCCTCTGCGTCAAAAACGCCATCCACAAACACAACCTTGAGCCGGTCGAGCGTGTCAAACAGGGGGGCCTCATCATGCACGAACACGGCGGCGGGCATCGGGTCTGTCTGGGTCAGCGTATCGGGGCGCGTGTATTTCCAGTACTCATCGCGCCGGTGCGGCACGCCCATGCTGACAAGCCGGTTCAACGCATCCTCGCGCGCGGTGACGGACCAGCCCTCACCAGGCATCGCCTTGCTTTTGATCAACGCCTCGGTGGGCGTCTCTTTTGTCTGGGTCTGGCTCATGCGGCGACCTCGGCCAGAATGTCGGCATAGCCGTTGTTTTCGACCTCAAGCGCGAGGTCTGGTCCGCCGCTTTTTACAATGCGCCCATCCGCCATGATGTGCACCACGTCTGGTTTGATGTGATCGAGCAGACGTTGATAGTGGGTGATCACAAGGAAACCGCGCTCGGGCGTGCGCAGGGCGTTAACCCCTTCAGAAACCAGTTTCATCGCGTCCACGTCCAGACCGGAATCTGTCTCATCCAGAATACACATCTTGGGTTCGAGCATGGCCATCTGTAGGATTTCATTGCGCTTTTTCTCCCCACCGGAGAAACCCATGTTGACCGGGCGTTTGAGCATATCCGCATCAATCTTCAGCTCCTTGGCCTTGGCGCGGATCACCTTGAGGAAGTCGGCGGCGGACATTTCATCCTCCCCGCGCGCCTTGCGCTGTGCGTTCACAGCGGTGCGCAGGAAGGTCATGTTGCCCACCCCGGGGATTTCCACCGGGTATTGGAAGGCCAGAAACAGGCCAGCGGCGGCACGCTCTTCGGGTTCCTGCTCCAACAGGTCCTCACCCGAAAGCGTGGCGGATCCCTCCGTCACCTCATAGCCGTCCTTGCCGGAGAGCACATAAGACAGCGTCGATTTGCCAGAGCCATTGGGCCCCATGATCGCGTGCACCTTGCCTGCGGGCACCTCCAGATCGACGCCTTTGAGGATCTGCTTGTCCTCTTCTTCCAGTTTCACGTGCAGGTTTTTGATGCTTAGCATTTTGAGGTCCTTTTTTGACGTCGGTATTACGTCGGTATTTGGTCTGTATTCGGTCGGTGTTTTTTCGGGTTAGCAGAACATGGCAACCATGCCACTGTTTGGAGGCGGCACACAGCTATGGCCGTAGACAAACATTGAGTGGGTGTAATGTGCGTCCAAAGAATGAAGCACCGTCAGATCAATAGCGCTGACGTCGCCCTGCACGCGACCGATGTTTCCACTAACAACCAACATAACTATGCACGTTGCCATGACACCGCTGGCCAGCGTTCTGCGAAGTCTGTTTTTTATCTGCCCTGACGTTTTCTTCATTCGCCATCATCCTTCCGAAACATCGCAAAGCCCGCGATGATGGCGGCGTAGGCAAGGCCAAAAATTAAGCTGGTGGCTATAGCAGCAAAAAGACGGCCCTCTCCGGTGCCGAAGAATAGGATTTGCAGGCCAAAGAAGACAACCATTGCGATGACGATTTGCAGGGTTTTGGTTTGCATCAGCTGTCCACCTCTTTGTTGAAACGATCGAAGTCGCCGTTGGCTTTGGCCTGCGCGTACCGGGTATCGAAGTCTGACTGACGGCCTTTTTCAGCTTCCTTGTGCTGTTCAAAGCCCTTTTGTGACCGCCATTTGCGGTACTTGCGGCGCAAAAAGAACGGCGCAACTTCGAAAACGATTGTGGCCCAAATGGCCCATCGAGCCGGATTGGACAGGCCTGAAAATTCGAACGCCACGCGGAATACCATGAAGGCGGCCACTGCCAGCGCAATGCGGCCTAATATCGACTTACGCATCAATCCTGGGCCTGCTGCGGCATGTTCGGCGACGTTTGATGCTCCGTTCATGCTCAAATCACCTCTCCATGTCCGACAGGCGCACGCCCGTAGGATGGGTGCTTGCACCCATCGCGCTGTGGTGATGGGTGCAAGCACCCATCCTACGGCACGTCATGATCATCACCCCACCGACCTCTCAAACTATTTCTTGTTACCGTCCGTATCATCACCGTCATAAACAATGAAAACAGAGCAATGACCCAAAGCAATATAAAGACAGCCGTTTTTGACTTTTGTTCCCAATCGCTACCAACCAGATCAATCAAGTATGTCAATCCTATGCCAGTGCATGCGTAACAAATCACCGAGACAAAGATGAATGGAAACGCCTGTGCGCGCCCGTTGTTCTTGACATAAGGCAAACGGCTCCATTCCTGCTCGGCTTTGTCTAAGACGATTTCTATGTTTGTTAGATTAGCCAACAGACCCCTCCAACGAAATCGCGACCAGCGCCTGTGCTTCCATCGCAAATTCCATCGGCAAGGCCTGCAACACATCCTTGCAGAACCCGTTCACCACCAGCGCGACCGCCTCTTCCTCGTCCATGCCGCGCGAGCGGCAATAAAACATCTGATCATCATCCACCTTCGATGTCGTCGCTTCGTGTTCCACCCGTGAAGAGTTGTTCTTGACCTCGATATAAGGCACCGTATGCGCGCCGCACTTGTCGCCAATCAACAGGCTATCACATTGCGTATAATTGCGCGATTCCTTGGCCTTGGGGTGCATGCTGACCAGCCCGCGATAGGTGTTCTGCGCCTTGCCCGCCGAGATGCCTTTGGAGACGATCCGCGACTTGGTGCGCTTGCCCAGATGCACCATTTTGGTGCCCGTGTCGGCCTGCTGCATGTTGTTGGCGATGGCGATGGAGTAAAATTCGCCTTGCGCATCATCCCCGCGCAGGATGCAGCTTGGGTATTTCCATGTGACGGCGGAGCCTGTTTCCACTTGCGTCCACATCACCTTGGCCCGGTCCCCCCGGCAATCGGCGCGTTTGGTGACAAAGTTATAAATACCGCCCTTGCCGTCCTCATCACCGGGATACCAGTTTTGCACGGTGGAGTATTTCACCTCCGCGTCTTCCTCGATGATGATTTCGACCACAGCGGCGTGCAGTTGGCTCTCATCACGTTGCGGCGCGGTGCAGCCTTCCAGATAGCTGACATAGCTGCCTTTATCCGCGATGATCAAGGTGCGTTCAAACTGGCCGGTGTTTTCGGCGTTGATGCGGAAATAGGTGGAGAGTTCCATCGGGCAGCGCACGCCGGGTGGGACATAGACAAAGGAGCCATCCGAGAACACGGCGGAGTTGAGCGTGGCATAAAAGTTGTCCGACACCGGCACGACGGTGCCGAGGTATTTTTTGACAAGTTCGGGATGCTCGCGAATGGCCTCTGAAATGGAGCAAAAGATCACGCCTGCTTTCTTCAGCTCGTCCTGAAAGGTTGTGCCAACAGAAACGGAATCAAACACCGCATCCACCGCAACCTTGCGCGGCGCGTCAGACATGTCCTCGGCCCCTTCGACACCTGCCAAAATGGCTTGTTCCTTCAAGGGAATGCCAAGTTTCTTATAGGTTTCCAACAGCTTGGGGTCCACGTCATCGAGTGACTTGGGTTTTTCCACCATGCTTTTGGGGCGCGCATAATAATACTGATCCTGAAAATCAATCTCGGGGTAATCCACCATCGCCCAATCCGGTTCTTTCTTGGTCAGCCAACGCTCATAGGCCTCAAGACGCCAGTCGGTCATCCATTGGGGCTCTTCATTCTTGGCGGAAATCAAACGCACGATATCAGGCGTCAGGCCCTTGGGCGCATATTCCATCTCAATGTCGGTGGACCAGCCGTATTTATATTTGCCGCCCACTTCGCGCACGGCATCTACGGTATCCTGATCAACGCCCTCTTTGACGCCGTCGTTGGTGATCACTGTATCCAATGGTCTCTTCCCTTTACCTCGGAGCGCTTACGCCGCCCGTGCCTCATGCTTTTTCAACGTTGCGCTCCAGCTTTCTGCAAAGCGCAGCACATCTTCTTTGGTCGTCTCCACCCCCAGCGACACGCGGATTGCGCTGGCGGCCTCTGTGTCGTTAAATCCCATCGCGCGCAACACGCTGCTGGGCTTTACCTTGCCCGAAGAACAGGCAGAACCTGCGGAAATAGCAAAACCCGCCAGATCCATTTGCATGACCTGCGTTTCGCCCTTCCAACCAGGGGTCAGGATGCAAGACGTGTTGGGTAGCCTTGGCGCGCCTTTCCCGACTAAAATAGTCGCTTTTGAGGCAGCCTCAAGGGCGCTTTCCATCAAATCGCGTTTTTCTGCGACGTCTTCCCACAGGCCTGCCGCAACGTCTTGCGCCGCGGCCTCTGCTGCTGCGCCAAATCCTGCAATCCCGATAACGTTTTCAGTGCCTGAACGACGGCCCATTTCCTGCCCGCCGCCTTTGAAGATCGCGTCGGGGTCCTCAGACGTGAAATTGATAAAGGCCCCGACCCCTTTTGGGCCACCAATCTTATGGGCGGAGAGGATCGCGTAGGAGGGTTTGGTTTTTCCGTAGACAATGGCAGACTTCCCCGCCAATTGCGTGATGTCGCAGACCACATCATAAGGAACGGCACCGCAAGACGCATTTACTTTTGCATTTCCCTGAACCTGCCTGTGATGAAACATGACACCTGTTTCGCTGTTCGCAGCCGACAGCGCGATCAGAGCAACAGCCTCGCGATCGTCGCGATATACAGAGTCAGCAAGATCTACGATCCACTCCAGCAGCCTGCCTGCACCAGGTTTATTTTGTCCATCTCTACCAAAATAGGGAACAAACGGCGCGTCACTCCAAGCCAACAAACAATCATGCTCCGTCGGCAGCGCAGCAAACACACCGCCATGCCGCCCCTTTTGCGCCACGGCCAGCGCTGCAGCCTCTGTTGCGGACCCGGTAAAAATCACCTGATTGGTATTGCACCCGACCAACGCCGCCACCTGCCCGCGCGCGCGTTCCACAACACCAAGGGCCGCGCGCCCTTCTGCATGCACGCTCGACGGGTTACCAACCACATCCATCGCCGCCCCCATCGCGGCGCGTGCCTCTACCCGCAGCGGCGTGGTGGCATTATGATCCAGATACACCCTCATCTGCTCTTTCTGGCCTTAACTCTTCCCGGGGTTTGGGGCAGCGCCCCAATCAACATAAAATCGTGTCGCGCTTGCGCGTCCTTTGTCCAACTCATGCCTCGTCCACCACATCAAACAGGTTCGGCACAGCCGGACAGGGGACAAGCTCGTTTGAAATCACATCTGAAAGCCGCGTCTGGTGCAAAAACACATAGACATGCGCACTCAGACCCTCCCACAAACGGTTGGTCAGGGATTGCGCGCGGCTGCCGGACAATCCGCCGGAGGCCCCTGCCCCCTTGTGCATCGCATCCACGGTCTCATCCACGGCACCTAAAATATCAACCACACGGATTTCCGAAGCCGGGCGCGCAAGCCGGTAACCGCCACCAGGCCCGCGAACGGAGGCCACAAGCTCTGCGCGGCGTAGTTTGACAAACAACTGCTCAAGATAGGGCAACGAAATGGACTGCCGTTCGGCAATGTCACCCAATGACACCAAGCCATCTCCGGCCTGCAACGCAATGTCTGCAAGCGCGACCATGGCATACCGTCCCTTGGTGCTGAGTTTCATTGACCGTTTGCCCCCCTCGTCGCCCCTGTCTGATTGACGCGGGCGCATGAAATTCGTAAAGCGTGGGTCCGGGCTGCACAGCGCCACTCGGACCAGATTAGAACCGTTCTAAATTGTCTTAGCGAATAGGTCAACTATACGCTAGCCCCTTTAGAGCCCATCAGACAGGGACGTCCATGCCAGAGGTTATTTTTCCCGGACCAGAAGGCCGGCTTGAGGGCCGCTACCATCCGCAAAAAGAACGGGATGCGCCGATTGCCATTGTGCTTCATCCGCATCCGCAATTTGGCGGGACGATGAACCACAAGGTGGTCTATAACCTGCATTATGCCTTTTATAACATGGGGTTCACTGTTCTGCGGTTTAACTTCCGTGGCGTTGGGCGCTCTCAGGGTGAATATGATCAGGGCATTGGTGAGCTGTCTGATGCAGCCTCGGCCCTCGACTATTTGCAGTCGATGAACAACAACTCCAAACACTGCTGGGTGGCAGGGTTTTCTTTTGGGGCCTGGATCGGCATGCAATTGCTGATGCGCCGGCCCGAAATCACCGGATTTATCTCGGTCTCCCCACCTGCAAACATGTATGACTTCAGCTTCCTCGCACCCTGTCCGTCTTCGGGGCTGATCATCAACGGCACCGCAGACCGTGTCGCGCCGCCAGCGGACACCGTGAGCCTGGTGAACAAACTGCACGAGCAAAAAGGCATCACCATCACCCATCAGGAAGTTGAAGGGTCCGGGCACTTTTTTGAAGAACCGCACATGGACACATTGATCGGCTCGACCACGGATTATGTGAAACGTCGTCTGACGGAAACGTCACGGTAAAGGAGCGCATGCGATGGCAGATCAATGGACATTGGACATGGCCAACAAACTGGCCGAGGAATGCCTGAAGGTGCAGGAAAAAACCGGTGAGGACCGCCTGTTTATGGAATTGGGCGATGTGTTGGGTGCCTCCTCCCAAACCCTGGAAGAAGCCTTTTTGACCGCAATCCGAACACGGATGGCGGAGTTGAAGGGTCGTGCGTTTCTGGCAAAGAAACTGCGTGCTATTGCCGAAAAAGATGCCTCTGAATGACACGACGACTTGAGCAGCAGATCGCCTTTCTGAACGAGGCAGACAAGCTCAAGTCTACCATCCGCGCCACCCGGCTGTGTGATGGGTCGCGTTACGAAAACTCCGCAGAACATTCCTGGCATCTCTCGCTTTATGCTCTCGTGCTGGCCGATCAGGCGGGCCCAGATGTCGATGTGATGCGGGTCGTGAAAATGCTGATCCTGCATGATCTGGTGGAAATCGACGCAGGCGACAACCCGATCTTTGGGGCCTATGATGCCAGCGCGATGGCAGCAGCGGAAGCCGCGGCAGCGGATCGGATATTTGGATTGCTTCCCAGTGATCTACGCGATGATCTTCGTGCGATTTGGGAAGAGTTTGAGGCCGCTGAAACCCCAAGTGCCCAGTTCGCAAAGTCGCTGGATCGGTTCCAGCCGCCAATGCAGAACCTGCAAGGGAACGGTGGCTCCTGGGCAGAGTATGACGTGACCTATGACACATTTGCCAAACGCGTCGGCACGCCAATCAATCGCGGTGCACCGGGGCTTTGGGCCTATGCCAGCCGCCGTGTCAAAGCATGGTTTGACACGCACGCCCAAAGGCGCTGATGCCTTGGCACCGTTTGACATAAAGCGTCATGGAAAAACCTATAACGCCCAACGCTGCCTGAAACCAAAGATTTTGGGCGCGTTACGTGGTACTTCAGATATGTCGTCAGACGTTATTGGTCTGAACTAAACCCGACGGACTGCACTATGTCACGCGCAGATGTCTGTTGCGGAACAAGAAAAAGGTCCCGTTGTCACGAAGCCTCTCTCAATTGGAATATAGTCAGACCTTAGGCTGCTTTGCGACGTGCGCGCAGCACACCCAAGGCACCCAGCCCCAACAGCATCAGCGGCAGACCTGCTGGCAGTGGAACAGCTGGAAGCGGTTCGCCAAGATCCAGCTGGAACTGCGCTTTGCCACCGTCAAGGAAGGCAAAATCTGAGTCATCGCCACCTTCTGTGGTGTCAAAGACAAACGTGATGCTGTTTGCTGTCGTTTCGATGGCGGCAGCTGGTACGCCCAAACCGAAGTCAGCGTCAAACAGATTTTGGCCCAAAGCAACAAACCCAAGCACTTCGTCATCATTGTCGAAAACAATGTTGCTGATGGTGAAGGTTGCGAGGTCGTAATCACCAAAACCGTCTGATCTATCGCCCATGATAGTAATCAAACCCGTGTTGTTGACATCTACAGTGGCAAACCCGCCCCAATCACTTGGGTTGGCTGTCTCGTGTGAGGAATCAAGTTCAACGCCGTCGCCAACTGTGGCACCGGGGTTTGAAAAGACGCGTGCGCCGTCAGACATATCAGGCAAGTCAAAGGTTGCTGAAAAATCAGCCGAGACGATTTTCGCGGCAACAGGCGCGGCAAATGTCATCACTGCTACGCCAACAGCGGCCGCAGAGATGGTTTGGAACTTCTTCATAGCGTGAGTCCTTTACTCTGTACGTATTGCGTTGGGGACGTGCAGCACAGCGCTCCCCAGACGCTTTCACTTGCATTAGCGATATCACGCAGAAAATTGGGGGGCAATCGCCTCTAGCCACAAAATCGCCACAAACAACAGCCATTTTGGAAACAAACACCCCGGGAGTGGATCATTGTTTCCTGTGAGGGACAATCGGCACAATATTGCGAATCTCTGTTTCTGTGTCGTGGCTTTCCTCGCGAGGTGTGGAGCGTCATCTCTTTTTCCTGTGATGACCGACGTGTGAGGCTACGGCCATGCTCTGCTGCTTTGCCTTTTACAAAGGGGGAACGTGGCTAGATCTCACCGGGCAACAGGGTGAAAATACAAAGCTGTTTTGGGGCACTCCGATCCCGTTTCCTGTCCCATTGTCCCTGTTGCGCAATACCTGCTGAAAAGGGTGGCGTGACCCCCCGAAAACCGGGGCTGAACCTGACCGCCTGTATGATGATCCGGACCAACGCAGCCCCCCCGATTGGCCTGAGACGTTCTGCAAAGCCGCGGCGGGGCTGGCACAAATTTCGGGTGTTTACCGCATGACTGGCGATCCTGATTATATTATCCGTGCGCAGGCGGCAGATATGGCTGATTATGATCGACTTTACCAACCGCTGATCCCTATGGTGCCCCTGTCTGATGGTTCTGCCAGTTTTCGGGTGGAAGAGATCAAAGACACCCCTGAATTGCCTGTTTGAAAGTCTGCTGATGCCCCCCTTTTTGATCCTGATTGTCGCCGTATTGTTTGAAACCATCGGCACAACCGCCCTGCAGGCCTCTCAGCAGTTTTCGAGGTTGGGGCCGTCGATCGTTGTGGTGGTGGCCTATGGTATTTCGTTTTTCCTGCTCTCTATAACATTGAAATTCATGCCGGTGGGCGTGGTCTATGCACTGTGGTCGGGCATGGGGATCGTGTTTATTGCCATCATTGGCCTGCTGGTGTTTGGCCAAAAGCTCGATCTGGCGGCGGTCCTGGGCCTGGCCATGATTGTGGGCGGCATTGTCGTGATCCATCTGTTTTCCAACGCTTCACCCCATTGAAGGCAAGGGAAATGGCCGGGATGCGTTGACGTTTTAACCTGAAGGGGATTTCTGCTGGCCTTTGCTGCAGGCGCACGGTATGGCGCGGCAACCATCACCAAAGGCTGATCCCATGGAATTGCGAAACATCGCTATCATTGCTCACGTTGACCACGGCAAGACCACACTGGTGGACGAATTGCTCAAGCAATCCGGCACCTACCGTGAAAATCAGGCCACCACAGAACGCGCCATGGACAGCAACGATCTGGAGCGTGAGCGTGGCATCACGATCTTTGCCAAGCCGACCTCCGTAGAGTGGAACGGCACGCGCATCAACATCGTGGACACGCCGGGCCACGCCGATTTTGGCGGTGAGGTGGAGCGTATCCTGTCAATGGTGGATGGCGTTGTGTTGCTGGTGGACGCAGCTGAGGGGCCGATGCCGCAAACCAAATTTGTGACCTCCAAGGCGTTGAAACTGGGGCTGCGCCCGATTGTGGTGATCAACAAGGTCGACAAGCCTGATGGCGAACCGGACCGCGCGCTGGATGAATGTTTTGACCTTTTTGCCAATCTGGATGCCACCGATGAGCAACTGGACTTCCCTTCCATGTATGCCTCTGGCCGCGCAGGCTGGGCCGATATGTCGCTGGATGGTCCCCGCAAGGATCTGGATGCGCTGTTCAGGCTGATCGTAGATCACGTCCCTGCCCCGGCGCAGGTTTCCCGCACCGATGACCCCTTCACGATGCTGGCCACAACCCTGGGCGCTGATCCGTTTCTGGGCCGTATGCTGACAGGGCGCGTGGAGTCCGGCACATTGAAAGCGGGTCAAACGATCAAAGCCATGTCGCGGGACGGCGCGCTCATCGAAAACTTTCGTGCCACCAAGATTTTGGCCTTTCGCGGTCTGGACCAAACCGCCATCGACATGGCCGAAGCGGGCGATATCGTCTCCATCGCGGGCATGACCAAGGCGACCGTGGCCGATACATTGGCCGCACAATCCGTGAATGAGGCGATCCCGGCGCAACCTATTGATCCACCAACAATCACCGTGACCTTTGGCATCAACGACTCTCCGCTTGCAGGGCGCGACGGCAAAAAGGTGCAATCCCGCGTCATCCGTGAACGCCTGATGAAAGAGGCGGAAAGCAACGTAGCGATCAAGGTCAGCGACACACCCGGTGGCGATGCTTTTGAGGTGGCGGGGCGCGGCGAACTTCAGATGGGTGTCCTGATCGAAAACATGCGCCGCGAAGGGTTTGAGCTGAGCATTTCGCGCCCTCAGGTGCTGTTTCAGGAGATTGAAGGCCTGCGCCATGAGCCCATCGAAGAGGCCACAATTGACGTGGATGATGAATATTCAGGCGCGGTGATTGAAAAAATCACCGGTGTGCGCCGGGGTGAATTGGTGGAAATGAAACCGGCCGGTGCGGGTAAGACCCGGATTGTGGCCCATGTGCCCTCACGCGGGTTGATCGGCTATCACGGTGAATTCCTGACCGATACGCGCGGCACGGGCGTGATCAACCGTGTCTTTCACGGCTGGGCCCCGCACAAGGGTAAAATTCCGGGTCGCCGGGCGGGTGTATTGATTTCCATGGAAAATGGCACCTCGGTTGCCTTTGCCCTGTGGAATCTTGAGGAACGCGGCAAGATGATGATTGGCGCGCAGGCAGATGTTTACACGGGCATGATCATTGGCGAACACAGCCGTGAAAATGACCTTGAGGTGAACCCGCTGAAGGGCAAAAAGCTCACCAACGTGCGGGCCTCCGGCACGGACGAGGCGGTGCGTCTGACCACCCCCATCACCCTGTCGCTAGAAGAGGCGATTGCCTATATTGACGACGATGAATTGGTGGAGGTCACGCCCAACGCGATCCGGCTGCGCAAGCGTTATCTGGATCCGCATGAGCGCAAGCGGATGGCCAAGGCGAGCTAAGGCGGGTGCCGGGGTGATCCCCGGCCAAGACCTCACTCGCTGGTTTCGACGATCATCAATTCGCGTTCGGAGGCACCGCGCGCGTGTTCGAGCGCGGCTTGATAAGCCTCTGAGTGATAACACTTTTCCGCTGTTTCGACGTCGGGAAAACGCGCCACGACATTGCGTGGCCGTTCCTTGCCCTCAAGCTGCACAAAGCGGCCGCCGCGGGCGATGAACTCCCCGCCATGATCCGCGATGGCGACCGTCGCCCCTGCGGCATATTTCTTATACGCCTCTTCATCTGTGACGGTGACATGTGCAATCCATAGTGCGCCCATTGTGGCTCTCCCTTTTGATCTGTTGAGGGAGAGTGGCACGTGGCCCGACGCCCTTCAACGGGTGTTTGCACATCAAAGGGCGCGCTCCGGATGGAACGCGCCCAACGTGCTGTGGAAGGCGTCTTGGTTTTGAGGGCTTATGGCAAAATGCAAATTACCTGAGACACAACATATCACTTAAGCCTCTGAAATTTTCAGGCGGGGCTGGGTGATCCAGGGTTTGCCTTTCCGCCTTAGGCCTCAAGAATGTCGATGTCGTCCTTGCCTGAGAAATCAGCGTTTTCGGAGCCGTCAAAGTCCAGCCCATGGGCGGCGCGGATCTTGTCTTCGATCTCCATCGCCATGGCTTCATTGTCTTTCAGGAATTGCTTGGCGTTTTCGCGCCCCTGTCCGATCCGCTCATCCCCGTAGGAGAACCAGCTGCCGGATTTGTCCACAACGCCAACCTTGACACCAAGGTCCAGCAGCTCACCCATTTTGGAGATGCCTTCGCCGTACATGATGTCAAACTCAACCTGCTTGAAGGGCGGTGCGACTTTGTTTTTCACAACCTTCACGCGGGTGGCATTGCCGACCACTTCGTCGCGGTCCTTCAGCGCGCCAATGCGGCGGATATCGAGACGCACGGAAGAATAAAACTTCAACGCGTTGCCGCCTGTGGTGGTTTCCGGCGAGCCAAACATCACGCCGATCTTCATGCGGATCTGATTGATGAAGATCACCATGCAGTTGGAGCGCGAAATGGAGCCGGTCAGCTTGCGCATCGCCTGGCTCATCAGACGGGCCTGCACACCAACGCTGCTGTCGCCCATGTCGCCTTCAAGTTCTGACTTTGGTGTCAGGGCCGCCACAGAATCGACAATCACCATGTTCACCGCCCCCGAGCGCACCAGTGTATCGGTGATCTCAAGCGCCTGTTCGCCGGTGTCGGGCTGGGAGATCAGCAGTTCGTCAATGTCCACGCCCAGCTTGCGGGCGTACTGTGGGTCAAGCGCATGTTCCGCGTCCACAAAGGCACAGACGCCGCCGGCCTTTTGTTGTTCCGCCACGCAGTGCAGTGTCAATGTGGTTTTACCGGAGGACTCGGGTCCGTAAATTTCAATGATCCGCCCCATCGGCAGACCGCCTATGCCCAGTGCAATATCCAGACCCAGAGAGCCGGTCGAGCTGGCGGTGATATCCTGCACGGCCCCTTCGGAGCCCAGCTTCATGATTGAGCCTTTGCCGAACTGGCGTTCGATCTGCGCCAGCGCGCTGTCGAGCGCCTTTTGCTTTTCCGCTTGTTTCTTGTCGTCCATTTTCAAAAGCTCTGCCGTTGCCATGTGCCTATTCCTTTAGTGTCATAGTGGTGCGCCCGCGGCAATCGCAGAACGCATCACACTGCCGTTTTTGTTCGCTTAATGTTCTCTATGGGACCAAAAGAAGAACATTTCAATTAAAATATTTCCGCAGCCATTTTTCCCCTACTTGTTGTAGACGCAAAAATTGTTTCCTAACGCGCCCCTTAACTAAACCCTAACGGAGCTTGGTTAACGCATTGTAAACAATGTATGTTCAATTTTTCTTTGCGAAAGCAAACAGTTGGTTGGCCGTAGTTTGGGAAATAATTGCGGGGAGCGTTGTTATTTAAGGCTTATCTTGTAAACCCTAAGCGTTCCTGTTCATCCTTTGGCGGATCATTGGGAAACGATTGAGAAACTCCTTTTTATCGGGCCTTCAAGCCTAGATACGTCAGATATTTTGATTGCTGAGGATCAAAACTTTCTAGGAAGTGCCTGTATCGGTCGTCAATGAAAGCGCCTGTCTCAAATGGTAAGTTGAGCACTTCCTCCTCTAAAAGGTGACCGAGCCCTCGGCTCGCTTCACCAAGTTCCAATAGCTCGTCTGCAGTGAGGCTTGTATCCCTTAGAGCGCTGGCGAAAATCAACATTTTAGCAGCACGGATGCAGTCATCCGAGTTAAACCGGCTTTCTTCGTACCCCCCATCGGTTGATGCAAAATTCAACCCAAATTTTTTCACCATATGCATGACGACTTTGTCTGGGATAGCCTCGCGCAACCGCCAACTCGCAATAGTCTGCTTCGCCTTACCCAGCTTGGAAGCGAGTTGTTCGTCCGAATTCACCCTATAGGCGCTTTTCATCTTCGCGATATATTCATCAACAGGAGACAAAGGTTGACCTCAATCAAAATGAAGTCTATCAGACTGCATAACGCAGCAAGGATGACCTCATGCCGAATTTGCACGACAAAGCGGAACATCCACCCGGCGAGCAGCTTTACGCGTCTATCAGAGCAAGCCTGATTCTCAAAGGCACATCATTTTCCATGTATTGCAGCGACCGCGGTTTGTGCAGGGTCTGGATGAAGGATTGCATAGTTGGCAAGAGAAATGGACCAAAGGCGCGGAAAAATCGGTTGAGCATAGCGCGGGACGTACTTGGCGATGCCCGATAAGTTCTTGAACATTTCTGAGGTTTCAGACCTCATCGGATGTTCTCCCCAGTGGGCACGAAAGTTGGCGCGCGATGGGCGGATATCCGGAGAGAACATCGATGTCCGAGCGATCAAGTCTAAAGGCGGCCGATCCGGCCTCACTTACAATGTTAGGCTAGCAAGCCTTCCACAGTCACTTCAAGAGGCTTTCAAGGCCTCTCAAAACACTTTCGAAGACCGATTGAAGGCTCCTTTGTCAACCTATGCTGCCCAGCAAAGCACATGGCGGTACGAGCAAATCAGCTCGATCCTCCAACACGGAAAGAACACTCCGGCGCGCGCCGCCGCTTTTCAGGCTCTGGATGGTGTATCGGTTTGGGATTGGAATGGGCGAAAAACCAAACTCAACAAGCACACTCTGAGGGACTGGGTTAACAGATTTGAGGAGGCCGGTTCGCTCCATGCTTTGGCTGACAAAGAACGTGCCGACAAAGGCAAGAAACGTACCATCATCTCACGGCAATACGATGCGGCTTTTCCCTTCGAAGATGCCAAACTGTTTCTGATCGCTGACGAACTTGCCACCTACATTCAGGGAGTGATCAAAGGTGGCGCAAGCCTTACTAAGACCATCAGCTTTGCGTCCAGACATCTCGCCGAACTTTCAAAGAGTGAAGGCTTTGAACCACCGAATTTGAAGAAACTCTGCCAAGTTCCCCGTCGGGTCGTGGAGCGCCATAGCCACTACCGCAAAGTCCATCAGCTCAAATACGACCGAAAGGCAATTAACGACACTTTGCCGCGTCAACGACGCACCAAAGCTGGCCTCCTACCAATGCAGGTGGTCACAATGGATGTGCATCCAGTTGACGTGACGGTTTTGCGAGAAGACGGCAGCATTGCGCACCCCAGGCTGATCGCGTTTCAGGACGAAGCTACGAGCCGGGTTTGGTGCGAGCTGATCTTCTTGGAAAAAAGCGGTGACGTCAGAAATGCTGATGTCATTCGCGCATTTGCGCGGATGGTTGAACATCCAGAGTTTGGCATGCCTGCCATGCTCTATTGCGACAATGGCAGCGAGTACAACTTTGTTGAGTTTTTCCATGATGCATTGAAGCTGAATGCATGCACATCACGGGACATGCGCATAGTCCATGCGCTGCCCTACAACGCGTCTGCCAAACCAATTGAAGGCTTCTTTGGTCGGCTCGAAACCAACTATCTGAATACGTTGCAAGGTTACGTCGCCGGAAACCGGATGGATCAAAAGCGACCAGCACCGGGCAAGAGGCAAACTCCGCAGGTTGATTTTGAGACCTTTAAGCAGAAGTTCTTTCAGCAGCTTTGGGCCTTTGAAACTACCGTCAGCTCCGCAAGGACTGTGAATGGTATCTCACACAAGAGTGTGGCCGCGATGAGAACTCTTCACCGTGTTTGCTGATTGTCGACGAGGTTCAAACACTCGAAATCGCAACGCTACGCGAGCTGCTTGACATCCAGAAGGTTGCTCAGTGCGTTTTGGTCATTTGCGGCAATCATGGGCGCTTACAGCACAACAGGCCCGCTCAATTGGCAGATTGGGCGTTTGTCAGTTTTGCCAACAACGAGACCGTCGATGTCGAGCGCATTCGTAAGATCACCGATGCCTAACCACCAGCGGTGCTACCCGCATAACTCCGTATCATCCCGTAATTATGGGTGTTGGGATTTAATTGTGGAGAGTACATTTTGTGGCCGCGAAAATTGTTTCCTAACGCTTCCCTTAACTATCTCTTAACGGATGATGGTTAATGCATTGTAAACAGGCAATGAACGGATTTTTTGTTGCGGAGCCAAGTTTCTGCGTCGGGACGATTTATGAAACAACTGTGGAACAAGTTGAAAGCATTGAAGAATTTCCAGCACTTCTAAGACATCTGAAAAACCGGCTGATGGGTATTGCGGAACTAATGATGGTTCCTCAAGGCAACCTTTATCGGATCAACGAGGCGCTCTTCACGTGCCATTTCGAGCCGGATGGCTTTGACCAGACCAGAACTGCTTTCGTTGTATCGAAGCGTTAGATCAATCGTCCGACGTGTTGCAACTACACCTTGTCGATCAGTGATGGCGCGGGCGGGACACAAGAACTCGTATTCCGTAACATCGCGATTCTTCTTCCATTCGCAAATCGTGACCAGTGCCCCGACTGGCGGCAAATGCTTTAATCTGTGGGTACGGCAGTTGCCGTGCTACAATTCCGGCAGCATCAAGCAGAGCCCAAAGCCGCCACTCCTGACCACCAGTCGCCTCAAAACAGACAACGGCTCCAGACCAGTGCGCCAATTCTGCCAATCGTTGATGGCCTGCATCGGTGTTCGGCATCCACGTCATTTCAGCGGCGTGAGCCATTTGCAATGAACCCCTTCGTTGCGGCATGCCTCAACCCCCCGAAATTTAGCTGTTTCGACGCCAGCGGGTCAGGATGAATGGGTCCTGACCCCAAGGCGAGGTTCATCAACGAGGCGCAGCCCCAACCGCTTCGCTCTTGCTCAGAGCAATTCCATCCCATTTCCTGAACTGGGATGCGGAAGGCTGAACACGGTCACCGCACCTTCATCAGCCTGACGCACATAGCGTTGGCGCACGATGCCTGTGGCGGGACGAAACAGCACATGGCGTGCCTGCCGTCCGCCGAGGGATTTTGACACACAGACAATGTTCTCCCTCGCCAGAAATTCGAGTGTGAACCGGGCATTTGCAAGACCAATTTCCGACAAGCCCTGCACCATCTGCGCGCCCCCAAATACCTTGGCGGTCAACCGCGCCCGTGCGCCTCCCTTTTTGAGAATCTCGTTGATTAACAATTCCATCGAATTGACACCGGACACATTGGCAGATGAGCGGGCGTCATCAAGTTGGGCATGCAGCATGTGGTTGATGCCGCCCACCTGAGCGTAGGGATCCCACAAACAGCAAGACACACATGACCCCAACAGCGTGGAAACCACCACATCAGGATCGTCAGAAACCGCGTGTTCCCCTTGGGTAATGATCATACGTTTTTCGGTCATGGGATGTTCCCATGCTGTTGGTCTTTTGCAGCGGTGGCCGCGTTGATGGCACCAGCGATGTCGTTAAGGGGCAGTTGGTCAATCGCCGCGTCCAGTTCAAAAGCGGCGCGTGGCATCCCATAAACCACCGAACTGCTGCGATCCTGTGCGATTGTGTGGGCACCTGCATTGCGCAACGCTTTCAGCCCAATCGCCCCATCCCGGCCCAGGCCGGTTAACAGGGCAGCGGTCACTTTTGTGGCCTTTTCCACGGCGGAGTGAAACAACGCATCCACGGAGGGACAATGCAGATCGCCCGCTTGTCGTGGTGCCGCGTTGACCAACCAATCATCAGCGCTGTTGGACACAACGCTATGTGTCCCCAATGAGGGCGCTATCCCAATTTGCCCATTTGAAATGCGCATGCCGGGTTTGAGCAAACCCACATCCTGTGGCAGGATTTTGTTAAGCCGCGCGCAAAAACTAAGGAGGTACGGGGCCGGCATATGCTGCACAATGATGACGGGTGCCCCTTTTGGATCAAGCCCGCTGAGCACTGTTTGTAACGCGGCCACCCCGCCCGTTGACGCCCCAAGCAGCACCAATTGCCCCTCGGTTTGAACATTCGTGTCAGACGCGGCTTTGTGCGGGAAAACGGGATTTGTCGGTGGGGCCAAAATCTTGCTGCATGCCGCTGAAAACACCCGTTGCGTCAATATCTTTCGGTCGTTTTTGTCCAGTGCAGTGTCCGGTTTTACGATACAATCCACCGCACCCAGGGTCAGCGCCTTTATCGCCGCGTCCGAGCCGCGTGACGTCAACGAGGAGACCATAACCACCGGCATCGGCCGCAGCGTGATCAGCCGTTCCAGAAACTCAAGACCGTTCATGCCGGGCATTTCGATGTCCAGGGTGATCACGTCCGGGTTGGTTGCCTTGATAATGGTGCGGGCCTCCTGCGCGTCACAAGCCTCGCCAACCACTTTCAAACGCGGATCTGTGCCGATCAGACGGCGCAGCCAGGACCGCATGGTGCGTGAATCGTCCACCACAACCACACGTTTTGGCAAAGGCGGTTCCGCGCATGGCACATCATACCGCGCCATCGGAGGTGCGGAAACCGCAATGGAATCAGTTGTTTGCCCCTTGGGGATCATGCTGCCCTGTCTCATCCAGCCCCGCCACCACGCAACCCTGACAGATCAAGGCAAACGGTCTGTTAATGGCAGGGGAAAGAATAGACCGAATTGAACGAAAATGGATCACACAGGCGTCTCGTCAAGGCGCCGCAGGTTCCCCCATGTGGCGGCCAAAGCGCCATCAACGCAGCCAAAAGAGCAAACCATCCAACAGTCAGGGCAAATTTGACCACTTCGTCTCCGTTGAGCCGCCGCCAGAGAGGGCCGCAGGCATTTTCTATTGATCCCGCCCCCAAATTCAGTGCAGGCTGTAACCTATTAACGATCTTATCTAATCTTGGCTTTTTGCCGCATTTTGTAACAAACACTTCGCCGCTTCCCAGAACGAACAAGTGCATTTTGAACGACCAAAGGAATTTGCCAGTGACCCGCCTTTATGACAGTCGCAAACGTATCCTCGTCACCGGTGGTGCCGGTTTTATCGGGTCTCATCTGATCGACCGGCTTTTGGGTCTTGGGCATGAGGTGCTGTGCCTTGATAACCTGTTTACCGGCACCAAGCGTAACATTGACCATCTGCACAATCATTCCCGATTTGAGTTTCTGCGCCATGACGTGACCTTTCCGATGTATATGGAAGTGGATGAGATTTATAACCTCGCCTGCCCCGCCTCGCCCGTGCATTACCAGCACGACCCCGTGCAGACGACCAAGACCTCCGTCCATGGGGCGATCAATGCGCTTGGACTGGCCAAGCGTCTGAAATGCAAGATTTTTCAAGCCTCAACCAGCGAGGTTTACGGCGATCCGCATGTGCATCCGCAACCCGAGGGATATTGGGGCAACGTCAACCCCATTGGCCCAAGGTCCTGTTATGATGAGGGCAAGCGCTGCGCGGAGACGTTGTTCTTTGACTATCGCCGCCAGCACAATCTGGAAATCAAGGTCGCGCGGATTTTCAACACCTACGGGCCGCGCATGCATCACGCCGATGGGCGTGTGGTCTCCAACTTTATCGTGCAGGCGCTGACTGGCGTACCCATCACGCTGTTTGGCGATGGCAGCCAGACCCGGTCGTTCTGCTATGTCGATGATCTGGTGTCAGGGTTCATCGCCTTTATGGACAGTGAACCAGAGGTCGCTGGCCCGCTGAACCTGGGCAACCCGTCGGAATTCACCATCAAAGAGCTGGCCGAGAAGGTTATCGAGATGACCGGCTCGCGCTCTGAGATCATCTATGAAACATTGCCCCAGGATGACCCCAAACAGCGCCGCCCGGATATTTCAGCAGTCAAAGAACAGCTTGGCTGGGAGCCAAAGACCGAGCTGGAAGAGGGATTGGGCTACACCATTGATCATTTCCGCAGTTTGCTGACGGAAATGGGATATGAGCTGACCGCCTTGTAGGGGCGGTGTCTTTTGACGCTCTCACTGTGGGCGATCTATCTGCTGTGTCTGGCGCTGTCGCCCTTTGCCAAAATCGACCGGGATGCCAGACCGGCACCATAAGCGTGTCATGCTTAACCCTCCCTTAGCCTCTGGGAGGTAGCACTTGGCCTTGTGAGCGAGGCGTCTGACACCCCGGTTCAGGTCTCACATCCTCTGACCAGAAGATGCGCGTGGACGGATCCCCTATCGCCTCGCAGGACCCAACAGAATGGCGAAACAGATGAAAAACCAGACGGCGGAACTGCTCAAAAAGTCCCAGACATTGTTGCGGCACAAGAAATACGCAGAAGTTGTGGCCTTGCTCAGCGCGCCGGAACGCCCCTTCCCGGCGGGGCATGAACTCTGTGAAATTCTGGGCCGGGCGCATATCGGGTTGGGTGCCTGTGAGGCCGCGATCAAGTGTTTTCATCAGAACATCCAAAACGGCGGCAAAACCCCGGACACGTTGTGTTTTGTCGCTGACGCGCTTAGGCGGAACGGCCAGCTCAACGAGGCGGCAGAATTTTACAAACTTGCCTTTGAAATGGACCCCAATCACCAACGATCCTGCATCCAACTTGGCATCGCCATGACGTTGTTGAATCGTCATGACGTCGCCGTTCAGCTGTTCAGGCGCGCGATCGAAATCGACCCCAAGAACGCTACGGGGCACTATAACCTCGCCGTTTCGCTTGACAGGCTGGGCGCGGTTCAGGATGCCCTGGATACGGTTTCAGACGCGATCCGTGTTGGTATGTCAGGCCCAGAGCCCTACACGCTCAAGGCCCATTTGCTGCGCCGCAAGGGCCGTCTGCGTGAGGCATCAGATCTGTTTGCGCTGGCAGGCAAGCTGGACCCCGGCGACGAGAATATCACCGCCGAAACCTTTCAAACCGCTTCAATGCTCGCAGATTGGCGCGGGCAAGGTGATTTGGAAAAATGGCTGGATCGCCAGACCCCCGCTGGCCAGACATCCCCTTTCCTGTTTCTGGCCCGGCAGGACAATCCGCGCGCGCAGCTTGAACGCAGCCGTGCCTACGCCAGCGCTCAATACCCGAACATCCGCGCCGCAATAGAACCTTACGAAAAGCCTGCCGGAGAGCCGATAAAGATCGGCTATTTTTCCACGGATTATCACGACCACGCGGTCATGCGTCTGATGAACGGCTTGTTTGCCGCCCACAACCGGGCACGTGTGGAGGTTTTTGCCTATTCCTATGACATCGCACCCGAGGACGACATGCGTCGTGTGATCATGAAATCCGTCGATCACTACAAGGATGTGGCGCGCCTGACGGATGATCAAATTGCGGCACTTGCCCGCAATGACCGGATTGACATCGCGGTTGATCTGAACGGCTACACCGAAAAGGGCCGCCTTGGCATTTTTGCGCAACGTGCCGCGCCTGCGCAGGTCACATGGCTGGGCTATCCCGGCACAACCGGGGCGGCGTTTATGAATTATGTGATCGCGGATGACATCACCGTCCCGCCAGAGCTGGAACATACCTTTAGCGAAACCGTTTTGCGCCTGCCCCACAGCTATCAGATCAACGACGATCAGCGGGCCGTGTCTGACCGGGTCTTTACCCGGGCCGAGCTTGGGCTGCCGGAAAAGGGTTTTGTTTTCTGCGGCTTTAACGCGGTTCATAAAATTTGCCCTCAGGTGTTCAAGGCCTGGATGTCGATCCTGGCGCAGGTTGAGGGCAGCGTTTTGTGGCTGATCTGCGGGAATGAAGATGCCCGCAGGAATTTCCGTAAATCTGCGAAATCCCACGGTATTGCCCCCGAACGGATCGTGTTTGGCGACCACATGTCGCAGGCAAATCATCTTGCGCGGCAAGCTGTGGCAGACCTGTTTCTTGATACGTTTATTTACAATGGCCACACCACGGCAAGCGATGCCTTGTGGGTTGGCCTGCCGGTTTTGACCCGCATCGGACAGCAATTTTCGGCCCGGGTTGCGGCCAGCCTGCTCACCGCCCATGGCATGCCGGAATTGATCACCACATCGGATGACGCCTATATCGTCAAGGCCGTCGAGATAGCGAAGGACAGGAAAATGCGGCTACAGCTGCGCGAAAAAGCCGAGCGGTTGCGCAAAACATCACCCTTGTTTGACACCCGCGCCTTTGCCGCCGATCTGGAGGATTTGTATGGTGCCATCCTGCGCAAACCCCAAACGGATCACGTCATGACAACGCAATCTGCGCCTGACGTTCTGGCCCCGCACCTTAACCAAGGCTAAAACCGGGGTCAGCTCATCCAGTTGCCGCCATCCACATTCAGGGTCTGCGCGGTAATGTATCTGGCCGCGTCAGATGCCAAAAACACACAAGGGTCCGCCACATCGCGCGGATCGCCCATGCGCCCAAGGGGCACCGCGTCGCCAACTTCACGTTTTTTCTGGCCTTTGGGCTTGTTCTCATATTGCGCAAATTGCGCATCAACCACATCCCACATGGGCGTGTCGATAACGCCGGGTGCCACGGCGTTGACCCGGATATTGTCTGCCGCCAGCTCCAGTGCGAGGGACTGTGTGACCGAAATCACCGCCGCTTTGGTGGAGCAATAGATCGCGATGTTCGGCTCCCCCCGACGGCCAGCCTGAGAGGAAAAATTGATGATGGAGCCGCCGCCGCGCTTTTTCATGGTGGGCACAACCGCCTGACAGGCAAAAAGTGTCCCGCCGACATTCACGTCGTACTGGCGCCGGTAATCCTCGGGCGTGACCTTGTCGATGGAGGCCATATTGAAGATGCCTGCATTGTTAACCAGAATGTCGATACCGCCAAAACGCGCCTCGATCTCCGCAACACGCCGGGCGATAGCATCAAACTGCGTCACATCCATTTCCAGCGCCATACCGTTGATGGCCTCTGCGGTTTCTGTGGCCTCCGCCAGATTCAGATCAGCCACCGCAACCTTGGCGCCTGCTGCGGCCATCGCTTCGCAAATCGCGCGCCCGATCCCACGTGCGCCGCCGGTCACCAAGGCCACTTTTCCCGTCAAATCTGTCATGCGATCCGCACCCTATATGCCCTAAATCTCTGCTCTGTCCGGCGTCCAATAGACGCTGACGCGCCGCGACGAAACCCCGGGGCCAGCGCAATCATTAGATAATGCCGCCGTGGCGTGACACTTGAGAGCCTATCAGAGCCTATTTGTTCAGCAACCCGACCTATCCTGCATGCCCGTTTTGGAGCTATGAACGCCTTATGGGCCTCGCTGCATTTCAAAAAATTTATATGCGATAAAGACTGCTCTGAGGCAATCAGGTTTTATTGGAGCCAATGAATTAGAGTCAAAACGCTGCTGTGCTCACCGCATGTAAAGCGCGCCCCCCCCGCGCGCGTTGACATTACACAAGCGACAACAGATGCATGGGGCCAACCTCCCCTTGGTCACCTGTCATAAAGAGCCAAAACACATGTCTGACGCCGCTTCCGAAATTATTCTGCACAATTATCCGCAGTCTCCCGTCGCTGAAAAGGCACGGGTCGCACTGGGGATCAAAGGTCTGGCTTGGCGCTCCGTTGAAATTCCGCGACTGGCCCCCAAACCAATGTTAACCAAGTTGACCGGGGGCTATCGCCGTACGCCTGTGATGCAGATTGGTGCCGATATTTATTGCGACACACAATGCATCCTGCGTGAATTGGAACGGCGTCACCCTTCCCCCACCTTCTTTCCAACGTCAGAGACAGGCCTGATGTGGTGTGTCAGCCGCTGGACCGATGGCGCGATGTTTGATCTTGCCGTCAAGGTTGTTCTGGGATCGGCGGGGGATGCCCTGCCCCCTGATTTTGCGCAGGACCGGGGGCGCTTGTATCTGGGCGAGGATTGGGCCGCAGGGCTCAGGGCCGCCAACGAAGACCTGCCGCATCTTGCATCGCAGTTTCGCGCGCCGCTCAGCTGGGCAAACGATCAGCTTTCCGACGGGCGCGCGTTTCTGTTGGGGGCTGACCCTGCTGCCATTGACGCACAACTGTATCATTTGGTTTGGTTTCTGCGGGGGCGTTGGGACCGTGGCCCCACATTCCTGAGCGAGTTTGCAGACCTTGAACGATGGGAGCAAAACGTTGCGGACATTGGTCATGGCACCCTGTCGGAAATGTCCTCCGAAGACGCCATTAAGCGGGCCAAAGCCTGCCAGCCCATCGCAGAACCAGCCCATGATCCGCATGATCCACAGGGGCTGACGACGGGGCAAAACGTATCCGTGTCCCCCGATCTGGATGGCGGTGAGCAACCCGTTGAAGGGGAGGTCATCCGTGCCGATTGCAACACCATCTCGCTGTTACGCCAAGACCCGGATGTGGGGGGCATCGCGGTGCATTTTCCCAGAGCGGGTTACCGTGTAGAGGTGCTGGCCTAAACCAGTCAACAGGCACAAGAATCCGTATCACGCCTGTTAAATTCACAACAAAGTCAGTAACTTACAAAAGCCTGGCTTTATCACCCAGACGCACCTTGCCGGCCTGTGTGACCTGCGCATAAACGCCCATATCAAGATGGCCCATCACCTGGCGCAACAAGCGGGGCAACGGTATATCGCGGGTCGCTGTGGCGGGGTTCACTTCGGTTGCCGCACAGCGCTTTGTTCTGAGCAACACTTTCAGTCGGGCCTCCCCCAGTTCAATATCCCGCCCGACATGGTCCAGTTCGCGCCAGGGTGTCCAGCCTTCAATCTCCACGTTCATCCGAAACCGCCCTGTCTCAACAGGCCGATCAATCCGCGCCGCAAAATCGGCCACGCTGGAGCGCGACAGGATCGAAACCGCAGTCATCAGATCCTGTGACACAACGGAGACATCCGTAAACCGGTGCGGATCAGAGCGAACAAGCATCGGTTTTTCTGTCAGGCGCAGACAATCCCGCAAGAAATCCGCAGCCCGGAGTCGATCTGATGCATCCCGCAGATCAAATCCTGCCTGCGTCCCCCCGTATAACATTCTGAGCGTGTCGCTTTGCAGTTCAGCCTGCACCCCAGCCAATTCGGCCTCTTTCAGCAGGACCACAAATTTGTCCTTTGGCAGCGGTTTGGGGTCAGCCGGGTCAAACCCGCTGTCAGGCCGCGCAAAACCCCATTGCCGGTCACCGGGAAACCCTGCGCCCACCTCTAACCTGACGCTGTCCAGCGGATGGGCCGACAGCCCTTTGATCGGGAAGTAGGACAAGGCAACGATGCGGCCATTCATAAAAAAAATCCTTCTACCTGGCGGCCCAAACAAGCCGCACCAATTTGTGTTCTATCGCGTTTTCGATTTGACCCGAAACATCACACATCACTTAACGCGTTGAAATCATTCATTTCAGGCAGTGTTAAGTGATAGAGGGTTATTGAAAACTGCTCTGGTTGCAATGCCCCAAGGTAGAGTGGTCCTGCGGCAATTGGTATCCCTTGACGACCTGAATGCATATACAGGTGTTTATTTATGGAACATCAGCCTGGATCAAAAAAAGCCCGACTGTTATCACCCTGAATTTCTACATTGAAACTGACACATCAACCTCCGGCTCCTCTCGCCTGCCCGTGTTTGACAAGAACAACGGGAAAACCTGCCTGGTTTGTGTAAGGCCGTGAACAGCTTGCGTGCTGGGGCAGCCGGGTGTCAGTGGCACCATAATCAAAAAAGGTGGGGCTCAGATCCAGCGTTGAGACAGGTTCCTGCACAATTATCGGCACTTTGAGCAAGCCATCAAAGTGCATCGGGCCCTTCAGGATCAGACCATGATCCCCCAGTCAGTCCTCGTGATCAGAGATGTGTAGTACGATAGCGCGGTCACAAAGCGCACCAAAAACTGGCTGCCCCAACGAAGGGCGTCGGGAGGCGCGCAAACCGGGATCGTTGAGGATTTGCAAACCTGCGACAACTGAACGGTGTCACGGGATGCGGTCATGTGTGGTGTTTCAGATTAGATCGAAAACGCTATCATTAAGACGACGTTCTGCGGGCAAAGCCAACCTCGCCCTACTGCGCCCCGCCTAAAATTTGAGGAGAAGATACCCTGCTGCGTTCCACACTCTCGGGACAGCGGCGATACGTGATGCTTCACGTTAAAGGCGGGACGCGCTACAGGCCCCAATGGAACCCCGTCGCCGTTTCGGAGAGGTCCCACAGCTTTGACATGACCGTTTTGTCATGGGCGTGCGGGTTCAGCGTGCCTTTGCCCACGGGGCCGATAAACGCCAATCGGCCCGTCGGGCCGTATAGCGCTCTTTGCTCCAACCCGTCTTCGGTGGCACACATCACTTCCGGGTAGGCACCTTTTTCGGCAGTTTGAACGATCGGTGATTTGCTCATCAGCCACCAGACCGCACGCGTCAAAAGGCCACCGCTTGTGCTGATCAGCGATGTCGCAGAGGAGCCGGGGTGGCACACGTAGACCTTTACGTTTCTGTCTGCGGCCACCGCGCGATCTTGCAACTCATAGGCGAACATCATCTGTGCCAGCTTGGATTGACTGTAGACCGGGTTGGCGCTGTAGTTTTTGTCCCAGTTCATATCGTCAAACTGGATCGTCTTGACCCCCATATTGTATCCAAGGCTAGCCACGACGATAATCCGGCCCTGCGTCTCTTCGATGCGGTCAAACAGCATGCCACACAAAACAAAGTGACCGTAGTGGTTGGTGGCAAGTTGGCTTTCAAACCCGTCAACGGTCAGCTTTTGCCTGGGCACCTGCGCAATCGCAGCGTTACACAACAGGGCGTCAATGCGCGGGGCCGACGCCAACACCGCTTCGGCTGCCGCCCGTACGCTTGCAAGCACAGACAAATCCATTTGAACAAAGCTGACATCGGCGCCCGTCCCGAACTCTTCTTTGAGCGTTTTGACCGCTGCGGTGGATTTTTCTGAACTGCGGTTCAGCATGACCACTTTTGCGCCCTTTGAAAGCAAAATACGGCACGCCTGGAAACCCGTCCCCGCGTTAGCACCGGTGATGACATAGGTTTTGCCCGACAATGGGCCAAGCCGCTCCGGCGTCCATCCCTGTGGTCCAAAAGTAGTATCTGGCATTCTCGCTCTCCATGTCACGCGGCGTTTTTGTGATCGCCCCCCGGTTTGGCCCGGGACATAATCATACATGACATGACCGTTCTCAAACAGGCTGTATCGTTCCGTTGGCGGCGTCGAACCCTGGAGAGAGGCAGCCAGGTGTTGCGTTGGGCCTGTGGTTGTGGCCGTCCATCCCGGGGCGTTGCTGGCCTCAAAGATGGTCAAAAAGGGCCGCGGCATCTACCGACGCATCTGGCCGGTATTTTGACAATGACAGCGGTTAGAGCAGAAATGCAAAAACCAGAATCATCTAATCCTACCTGAAATCAAAGATTTCAACGGGTTAGGTGATGCAGTGTGTTTCAAGTTATTTGCATTTCGCTTTAGTGCGCACAGCTTTACACCGCAGCATCAAGCAGATAGCGCAGCAGGTTCACCATGACCCGTTCGATAGATGAGAAAGGGCCGTCAAAAAATGGTTGGGGCAATCTCAATTCCTTGACCTGATGGGCGAAATACCATTGCAGCATTGCACTTGTCCTTTGGCATCCGGTCGCCCTTCGTTTGAGAGAAAAGGATCAACAGAACCGGGCGCGCAGGCACCCGAACACCCCAACACAGCGCGGCTCGCGTTAGTCGGAGGTATTCTTTCCCTCGCTCAAAAGCCGGTCCGTCAATCTTTGAATACGTTGGTTTGCCTCATCATTCTTCTGCTCCAGCGCACGAATTTTGGTCTGGGCTTCGATGTCTTCAACCTTGCGGCATTCCAACTCCCCCCACATTGCGTCCATCTGCGGGGCCATCTGGCCAAGGTAGTGCGCAAACTCCGCACCGCTTCCACGCGGCGCATCGGCAATGATAGTGCGCTCATAAAGCTCCATGAACGCAGCAACCGCATGCTCCATCGCGTGACGGGTTCGAACGCTCTGGGTGACCGCGTGCAGCGCTTCGGGTGTGATCCGCGCAAGTTCGCCGGCCAGCCATTTTGAATCCATCACATCTGCGGATGTGAAATAACGTGGGCTAAAGTTTGAATCCGCCCAGTCATCAAGGTTTTGTGTTGTAACAAGGGCCCCGGCGAGTTGCGGGACAATGGGCATAACGGCACAGCCACACGCCAGCGCCTCAATGGCGCAGCGGCCAATGGCAAAAGCGACATCGTAATCGGGCAGAAAATACTCTGGCCGGGGTCGCGGATTGCCGTAGGCCGGGCAAACCTTGTCCAAGGCAAGGCCGTTTTCGGCACAAGAGCGTTCAAGTTGCGCCAGCTCACCGGGATGGAACCCCGCCTGACCATAGAGCACCGCGCGGGTCGGCGCGCCACTGACCTTGCGCACGCGGGAGAAGCGTTGCAGATCAACAAAATTGGGGATTGTGACAACCCGATCAGACGGCATACCAAATTCGGTGCTCAGCCGTGGCCCCATCCGGATGGATGTCACCACATGATATCGAATGCGCGGATGAACAGGCGATTGTTCCACCCAAGGGCGCGCACCGTGCCAACAGTAAATCGCAGGCACGTCAGGAAAATGCGCAAGTGCAGCCATGGTCGGCAGGTGGTGTTGGCCATGAATGATGTCGGGCCGAAACGGCACAGCATCCAGTGTTTCGCAGACGGGAATGCCGCTGGGGGTCACAATATTTGACAATTTCCCGGGTGACGGGCAGTAAATCGCCACCTCGCGCCCCAAAGACTTGAGCGCACGGGCGATTTCAATTGCAAAAAGCTCTGATCCACCAAAGTTCTTGAGTTCACGCTGTGTTATCAGGATCCGCTGTGGCCGCGGCTGTGCCGAGGCGGGGCGCAGCCACTCCAGAATACGTTGATAAAGCGCTTTAGAACGGATCAAATTGAAACCCCATGTCTGCCACCACCCCCCTCACCGTGACACCCTGCTTGGTTGCGCCGCGCGGGTGTGCAGCCAATGCGCGTAATAGGGATTGTCACGCCGTCCCAATGGTGCCCCATCCAGATCATGAATGGCGTGATAGGCCCGGGCATTGGACGTGCCAAACAGGCTGTCATCTACCGGGTAAATTCGCCTGCGCACGCGTGTCGCGCCGGGATAGATCTCCCATAGTTTGATTCCCCGCACGGCCCCACAGGCATCCAGCAGATACCCCGCCAGAACACCGGCATGGGTCGTGTGATTACCGGTGATGCCCAACCCTTCGCCACCGTCCCACCGATCGCTGGGGTGACCGCGACGATCCAGAAAACTGGCCACGGGTGTGCCCGCAGGCATCAGCACCTCCACCGCGTTTGCGCCGCACCGCCAGTTGGCCACTGTTCGCAGGGCATTGGCGGCAAATTTGGGGAGAACAACACATTCATCGCTGCCCCAATAGGCAACATGCGCATCCAGAAAAGTCTGATATTCAGGGTTGAATTCTGTCGGCGGCCATGGCTTTTCGGGCAGGCGCGGCGCATTGGGCAAGATACGTCTGGCAATGCTCACAAGGCCCCCACCCCCGAAAACGCCACCAAAGTATCAACGATTGGGCCAGCTTGCGACCTCTTTTTTGGCGCAGCCCTGTGCCATCCGCCCATACCGGGACACGAATTGGGAGGGCCACATGCCTATGGGAAATCCCGTTTCTTTTGAAAAACAGGGATCTGGGTCATCGAAAGGCAATGGCGAATAGGTCAACTTCCGCGGGCTCTTTGAACCGCATCGCCCAGTCATTTCAGGGTCTTGTGCTTGTTGCGCATCCTCAGATCGACACAGATGACGAACGCGGTGACCGGGCCACGCTAACTTGGGCGGTGTGCCGGACGACTGAAAATGGGATTATGGCGGACAGACAGGGATTCGAACCCTGGAGACGGTCTCCCGCCTACACACTTTCCAGGCGTGCGCCTTCGACCACTCGGCCACCTGTCCGTGACGGCGGTTTAACGCGGCGGGCGCGGGGTTTGCAAGTGGGAAAACGCATCAAGCCACAGCCGATGTTCAGCTGTCCAGATGCACATAGACCCGGCGGTTCTGGCGGCCCTTCTTTTCGATCTTGCCCAATCGCAACGCGCCAATCTCTCCGGTGCGGGCCACATGGGTGCCGCCGCAGGGTTGCAGGTCGATCCAGTCACCCTCTTCACCGATGCGCACCAGACGGATGTCCCCGGCCCCTTTGGGCGGTTTCACAGCCATGGTCTTGACCAACTGGGGGGCCGCCTCCAGCTCTGCGGCGCTGATCCAGCCATCGCTGACACGCGCATCAATGGCGACGTATTCGTTTAGGGCATCCTCTATTGCGGGTTTATCCTGCGGGGCCTCGGGCATGTCAAAATCAAGCCGCCCGTGGGAGGCTGAAATCTGCCCGCCCGTCACACCGTAGGGCACCACCACAGACAGCAGATGCAGCGCCGTATGCACCCGCATGTGTTTGTGCCTGCGGTCCCAGTCCAGCGATTGCACAACCTGCGTACCAATGGGTGGCAAGGCCACAGGTTCTGCGGGCAGCAATGCGATGTGCTCGCCCTCAACCTTGACGGCGGTGGCGATGTTCAACTGTGTGCCACCCCATTCAAGCCAGCCTGAATCCCCCGGCTGCCCCCCGCCGGTTGCGTAGAACAGACTGGCATCCAGCACAATGCCGCCCTCCTCGGTATGCGCCACCACGCTGCCGGGTGCCTCGCGCTGATAAGGGTCTTCACGAAACAACAACCTGGTCATGATGTGGGCTCCTCTTTTGACGGCGGCTGGGCGCCCAAAGCCTCGGGGTTGCGCAGCCACAGATCACGCTGGGCAAAGGGTATTTCGATCCCTTCTTGGGCAAAACGCGCGACAATCGCATGGTTGATGTCATTCTTGACCACCATCGTAAAGCTGACATCGCGCAGGAAGCAGCGTATCTCAAAATCAAGTGAATCCGCGCCAAAGCCAACCAGGAACACGCTGGGCGGCGGGCTGGCCAGCGCCATGGGCTGCGCCTCAGCAATCTCGCGCAGGATCGCATCAACCCGCATGGTGTCCGTGCCATAGGCCACACCAACCGGCACAATCACGCGCCCCACCGTATTGCCGCGCGTATAGTTGGTAACAGTGCCTGATACCAGATCAGCGTTGGGCACAATCACATCCGTGCGGTCAAAGGTCTCAATCCGGGTCGAGCGCACAGAGATGTCGCGCACATAGCCCATTTGCCCGCTGCTGACCTCAATCCAGTCGCCCTCGGAAATCGGGCGTTCGATCAACAGGATGATGCCGGAGACAAAGTTGGAGACGATGTTTTGCAGACCAAAACCAATGCCAACCGACAGTGCACCCGCGACAATCGCAAGGGAGCTGAGATCAATGCCCGCGCCGTTGATCGCCAGCAATGCGGCCAGAAATATCCCGACATATCCCAGCCCGGAGACAATGGCGTTCTGTCCGCCAATGTCGATCTTGGTCTTGGGCAGAACGTTGTTGCGCAAGGAGGATTGCAGCAGGCGCGTCAACACCAGACCAATGACAAAGATCACCGCAAAGGCGAGGAAATCAGTGGGCGAAATGCGGCTGTCCCCAATGGAAAAGCCACGCCCAAAGGCCGCCCACAGCTCCGTCAGGTCCGTCAGACGCGCGCCCCAGATCAACGCAAAAAGCGGGAGCACCAGCACCGTCAGCACCAGCCCGAACAGTACCGCCATCAGCGAGTCGCGGGCCTGTATGCCCTGCCCTGTCAGCGCGCCATAAAGGTCAGCCAGAAACCGCTGAATGGTCAGCAAGGTCCAGAACAGCACCAGCGTCCGCACATAGGGCGTCAGCATGGCATCGGCGGCTTGGAAGTATCCCGCCGCCAGCAACAACGGCGTTGCAATCGCCACCAAAACCGCGCCCGTACCCAGCCAGCGCACAATCCGGGCAAGGGTTGAAATACGACTGACCTCACCATCGCCCGCGTCTTCGGCAGCAACAGGTTGGTTGTGATAGCCGCGCAGCAGGACGCCGATCCGATACAGCGACAGCGCCGAGATCAGCATTACACCAAACAGCAACACAGGTTGAGAGGCCGGGAGGGGTTTGGCCGCAGCCAAGACCAATGAAATCGCTTCTGCCACAACAATTGTCAGGGTCAGGATCGACACATGGAACCGCATCTGCGCACGTTGTTCGGCGGGCAACAGCAGCAGTGCCTCGTCATCGTCGCGCGAAAACACCCGTTCCGCCACCCAGCGAAACCCCAACATGACCGCACAAAGCCACATCAGACCAATCAGAACATCGCGTGATTTAGGGCCAAACAAGCCGGTTGTCAGGGCCGCTGTCACCAGCAGCACAATACCCAAGAACGGCAGAATGATCCGCAGCAGGGACACCAGAAAGCGCCAGATGCCAAAGCCGCGCGCGCCAAAGCTACGCAGGCGGTCCACAATCCGCTTTGACCAACGCCGACCGCGCAGGATCAACACAACCCCCAGCACCGTCAGGATCAGCACAACAGGGGCCGCTGCGCGCAGGGCTGCGGCAAATCCACCGCGCTGTGCGGCTTTGCTGTCCGCCAAAAGTGCCTGTGCGCCTTTGCTCAGGTCCGCCACCGCCGGGCGCCAGTGCACGGGGTTCAGCGGCGAGGGTGCAACCTCCAGCAATTGCCGGTTCTGACGGTCCCGCAGAATTCGGTCAATTTGCCCAATCAATCCATCCGCGCGCAGAAATGCCGCCTGCGCCTGCTGCACAGGGGCCTGCAACGTCGCCAGACGATTGCTTAGTTCCGCGCGTTTTGCAGCGATCTCCGGGTCCTCGGGCGCGGCACCCTCCCCCTCCGGTGCAGCGCCAAGGGCGGCAAGCTGTTCCCGCAGTGTAACAATGCGCCCCGCGTTCAGACCCTGCGCCTCATCAAAGGTGCTGCGATACTCCGCGATGCGTCCGCGCATATCCTCCAACGCGTCATCCGAGCTGTCCCTATTGTCGATGATCGCCTCAGCGCGTTCTGCCAGTCCGTCCCACCGGGTGAATTCGTTGGTCAGGGCATCGTTTTGCGCCAACGCCCCAAGGGCCAAAAGCATCCAAAGTGCCAGCGCCACAGATACATGTAGAATGCCGCGCATCAGACGTCTTCAAAAACCGTTGGTACGTCTGCTGACGCGAGGTCAAGCCATTCGGGCACAGGCAGGTTCTTTTCTCGCAGAAACTCAGGGTTGAACATTTTCGACTGATAGCGTGTGCCAAAGTCACACAAGATGGTCACAATGGTATGCCCCGGCCCCAATTCACGGGCCATCCGCATGGCACCGCCCACGTTCACGCCGCTGGAGCCACCAAGGCACAGCCCCTCATGCGCCAGCAGGTCAAAAACCACCGGCAAGGCTTCCTCATCCGGCACACGGTAGACCATATCGGGTGTGAACCCTTCAAGGTTGGCGGTCACTCGGCCCTGCCCGATGCCTTCGGTGATCGAATTGCCGCCCGGGTCCTCGCCTGTGTAAATCTTGGTCATGCCGGATCCGCCCGGATCGGCCAGCGCCACTTTGACGCCCTTCGGTTGCAGCGCCATTCCCATCCCCGCAAGCGTGCCGCCGGTGCCAATGGCACAAACAAATCCGTCAATTTTGCCGTCGGTCTGCGCCCAGACTTCGGGGCCGGTGCCCTCAATATGCGCCTGCCGGTTGGCAATATTGTCAAACTGATTGGCCCAGATCACCCCTTCGTTGGAGGAACGCGCAAGGGTCTTGGCCAGCCGCTCCGAATAGCGGATGTAATTGTTGGGGTTGCTGTAGGGGGCCGCGGGCACCTGCACCAGTTCTGCACCGGCAAGGCGCAGCATCTCTTTTTTTTCCTCCGACTGCGTTTCCGGGATTACAATCACCGTTTTGAACCCCATGGAGGCCCCCACCAGCGCCAGACCAATGCCGGTATTGCCCGCTGTGCCTTCCACAATCGTGCCACCGGGTTTCAGGGTGCCCTTGGCGATGGCATCGCGGATGATGAACAGCGCCGCACGGTCCTTGACCGACTGGCCGGGGTTCATAAATTCGGCCTTGCCGAAAATCTCACACCCCGTTTCTTCAGAGGCTTTGCGCAGCCGGATTAGTGGTGTGTTGCCAATGGCCTGCGCCAGATCAGATGCGACGTGCATAAAAGCCCCCAGTTGTCTTTGCCTAGGTGTAGCCCTGCATCACTCCGACCTCAAGCGTTCCCGGTGCCGCGCCAGCCACAATGCGGCCAGAACAAGCGGTGTGTTGGCCACCTCAAAACGCTCCAGCATGTCCATGAGCCCCTCAAAAGACACCAGATGGCTGCGAATGTCCTCACCCTCACTGGCCAATCCGCCGGTGCCGGTGATGTCATCCGGCAGGTCAGCCAAACCCAAAAAGATGTAGTAAAATTCTGTCGAATTGCCGGGGGAGGCATAGGTCTCTGCAATCCGCTCTACCGCATAGACGTCCAGCCCCGCCTCTTCCTTGGCCTCCCGCAACGCGGCGGCTTTTGGGGTTTCATTCGCGTCTATCAGCCCTGCAATCGGCTCCAACTGCCACACGGACCGGTCCCCACGCGCCAAAGGACCCATGCGGATTTGTTCAACCAGAAGCACCCTGTCCCGCTTTGGGTCATAGGGTAAAATCACGGTCGCATCGGTCCCGAAAAACACCGCGCGGTCGATGTCGCCGGAGGACGTGCCGTTGAATTTGTCATGGCGCAGCCGCAGGTCATCCAGCGCGAAGAAGTTCGCGTAAGCCCTTGTTTGCGATGATATCTCGACTTTGCCGTCAAACGTCAGCGCGCCATGTGTTGAGTGTGCCGCCCGCACGCGGGAGGCCGCGCGCGCACGGATCATCGGGAACATCCGCGCGATCTGTTCGGGTGATTTGACACCAAAATATCCCATGACCTCGCGTGCGGCATGGCAATTGGCCTCCGCTGCATTTTGCGCCCACTCCGTCAGCGACCAGTGCCCTTGCGGGGTCCACTGATCAGGGCGCGGCATGTAGACCTCTGCCGCCTGCCCCTTGCTCAAGGTGACCGCAACCAGATCATAGGCAAAACTGCCCTCATAAAAATCTATCCGCGCGACATCCTCCGCTGACAGGTTTTCAACCAGCAGCCCGTTGGCCATCGCGCCTGCATGTCTGGCGATCATCGGAAACGGCCCTTCGGCCACGGAAGATACCAAATGATCAGGCAGGATTGCGCCATGCGTAACAAGCGTTGACGCCCCACGCCCCAGCACAATCTCAAGCAGCAGCACATGTCGCAACGTGCCGTAAAAGAACAGGTTCTTCATGGCTCTCCCGGCCTGTCAGCCCCAGCGGTTGGCGACAAAATCTGTCAGCAACCCGCTCACCACGGAACAAATCAGCAAGGCGATACCGATGGGTGTTGTACAGATCATCCAGGCATATTCTGCACCGATCTGGAAACTCGCGGTCAAGGCTTCAAAGGCGTTGTCATACCGGTTGCGCATGGCCAGGCGGACCATTTCGTTAATCGCCTGCACGGCGACGCCCCACAGGATCAACACAAAAACGCCGGTCAGGCCATTGTTGATGGCGGCGGTAAATCCGCGCCCCGCCTTGGGGCCCATCACAAACCACCCGGCCAGCAGGCCCAGCCCGATATTGACCGGAATGAAATATCCAAAATCGGTGCTTTCAGGCATCAGCGGCATGACCATGCCCGATATCACAAAGCCCACTATGGCCAGACAAATGGCCCCCATCAGTCGTGCGGCTGTTGGCATCTCAAATCCTCTACGTCTGCTCGCCCGCTTTTCTAGCCGGGTCGGCGTATCGTAATCTGCGTGACGTCACAATTTCCACTGTCAAATGTCGCCGCGCAAGAAGTGAGGTAAAAATTCCACATGCGCTTGAACCGCTCGTCAAAGCCCATGGCGGTGATTTGATCCCATTTGGCGTTGAATGTCTCATGCCAGCGGCGCAACGTGATGTCATAGCTTTTGCCAAATTCAACAGATTTATCCACGATCAAACCTGCCCTTTCCACTTGCGCTCGCAGCACCACGGGGCTGGGCAACATGCCGCCGGGAAAGATGTATTTCTGGATGAAATCCACACCGCGTTTGTAGACATTCCAGCGCTTGTGATCGACCGTAATGATTTGCAGCGTCGCCGCTTTGCCCGGTTTCAGGCGTTCGCGCACGGTTTCAAAGTAGACCGGCCAATATTGCTCACCGACGGCCTCAAACATCTCGATGCTGGCGATGCCGTCATAGGTGCCCTGCTCATCCCGGTAGTCTTTCAGCTTGAACTGCACTTGATCGGAAAGCCCTGCCTTTTCAATACGTTCCTGCGCATACTTAAACTGCTCTTCGCTGATGGTCAGCCCGGTGACTTTCAGCCCCCGCTCCTTTGCGGCGTATTCTGCAAACCCGCCCCAGCCACAGCCGATTTCCAGCACGTGATCGCCGGGCTGCACGCCCATTTGATCCACCATGGAGGCATATTTGGCGGTCTGTGCGGCCTCCAGCGACATCTGCGCATCCTCAGGAAACAACCCGGAGGAATAGGTCATCGTCTCATCCAGCCACAGCCCATAAAACGCATTGCCCAGATCATAGTGATAGCTGATGTTTTTGCGGGCCTGAGATTTGTTGTTGCGTTGCAGCCAAAAGCGGAACTGTTCCCACATGCGCACCAGCCCCATGCCGGGAAAGCCATCATAGATGTCCTCGTTGCCCGCATGCACCAGATCCATAAAGGCCTGCAAATCCGGCGAGGACCACCATTCATCCAGATAGGCATCACAAAACCCCAGATCGCCCTCACGGATCAGGCGGGTGAACAGGTCTGCGTTGTGGATACGCAGCTCAGCCACCGGGCCCGGGGCCTTGCCACTGGCGCGAAACTGACGCCCGTCAGGCAGCACAAAGTCAATGCGCCCCCTGTTCATCTGCCCTGCAAGGGTAAACACCCGCGCGAAATAGCGCGGCAGGTTGGCCTGCCCATCAATACTGGTAAAGATCATACCCACTCCCATAGGTTCTCGTTACGCCGCACCAACGTTAACGGCTAAGCGCGCAATAACAATACTAAAAGTCCCGATCCGCATAGGCATCCAGGGCCCGTTTGCGGCCAACGTCCAAAGCCACGATAGGTTTTGGATAAGGGTCATCCGGCGACAGGCCCCACCTGCGCGGCATGGCCTCAAAGAATGCCAGGGCATCTTTGTAGGGGTTTTGCACACCCTCGGCCAAAAACCGGTTCACGTAGGCGCGGTTGCTGTCAAATTTGTCAAGTTGGGTATCGGGGTTGAACACTCTGAAATAAGGCGAGGCATCGGGCCCCGACCCGGCTGTCCACTGCCATCCCATGGCGTTGCTGGCAGGGTCCCAATCGGTCAGACAATGCTCAAACCAATCGCGCCCGATGCGCCAGTCGGTCATCAGGTGTTTGGTCAGATAGCTTGCCACGATCATCCGCGCGCGGTTGTGCATGCGGCCCGTAACGTAAAGCTCTCGCATGGCCGCGTCCACAAAAGGGATGCCGGTACGCCCCTGTTTCCAGGCCAGCACGTTGGGCGCGTCAGGATCGGTGGACCAGGGAAATTTTTCCCACCCATCCCGCCAGGCGGTATCAAGGATATGCGGCGTGTGGTGCATCAGGTGATAGGCAAACTCGCGCCAGACCAGTTCTTTCAGGAAATGCTCCGCACCCGCCTTGCCCTGCTCCATTGCACGCATGCCGGCCTGCCAGCATTGGTGCGGGCTGATTTCACCCAAACTCAGGTTTTGCGACAACAGCGAGGTGCCATCTTCGCCCGGAAAATCACGCAGGGATTTGTAGTTGGCAATGATCTCCTCGCAGAAATGGGCAAGCCGCACCTGCGCCGCCTGCTCTCCGACCTGCTGGAACGGCTCCACCACCGCCGCCCCACGGTTCATGGCGCGGCCCAGGTGCCATGTGTCCTGCTCATCAGAGGCAGGCCAGCTTTTGGGGGCCGCAATCTGCGCAGGGGCCGGGCGCGGGGCGTCAACGCCGGTGTTTTTCACAGCGTTCCAGAACGGCGTGTAGACTTTGTAAAACCCGTTGGTTTTCGTCTCAACGCTCCAGGGTTCAAACATCAGGTGTCCGCCAAACGAACGCGCCTCACTGCCCTGTCCGCGCAGGATTTCCTTAACCTTCGTGTCGCGCGCAATGCTATTGGGGTCGTACAGGCGCGACCAATAGACCGCACCCGCGCCGGTTTCCTCCATCAGGGCTTGCAGGGCATCAAGCGCCACAGCGGCACGGCGCAGGATCAGCCGACTGCCTTGTGCCCTGAGCGTTTCTGCCAAATGGGCCAGACCCAGACCCAGCCGCCACTTGGGGGCCGCCCCCAGCGCTTCTGAAAGGTCATCGTGGATAAACACCGGGATCACAGGACGCCCGGTTTCACAGGCCGCTGTCAGGGCCGCGTGATCGCTGATCCGCAAATCACGCCGGAACCAGACTAGAATGGGGGTCGTATCATGCACACGCGGCTGCCTTGGATAGGTTAATTGAGTGTGAACGTAGATCGGACACCGCAGGGTCAAGGCATTGCACGTCTTAACCTGCCCGCAGACGCGGTTGACCTTACGTTACGGCACGCGTTACAGCACGTCGTCCAAGGCGTTCAGCAACTGCTCGATCTCGCTGCGCGTGGTGTAATGGGTGAAGCTGAGCCGCAACACACCTTTGTCCGGGTCGATGCCCATCGCACTGAGCGCGCGCCCTGCGTAAAAATCTCCGCCCCCCGCCATGATGCCCCGCGCGGCAAGATCCTGTGCCACTTCGTACCCCGGCCGGTTCAGGGCAAGCGCAACGGTTGGCGCGCGCCCCTCCGCCGTATCTGGCCCCAGCAACCGCACCGAATTGCGTGACGTCATCGCATCCAGCAGCGGTTGCAACAGCGCTGTTTCATGGGCCCGCATCACATCATGCACTGCCACCCCGCGCGCCACCGGGTCAGCAGTGCCACCGCCATGATGCACGTAAAAGTCATCCACGTAATCGGCTATGCCCGCACAGGCCGCAACCTGTGCATGATCCGGTCCCGCCGGGGTAAACCGTTTATACAGGGTCTGCCCGTTAAAGTGGTGCCCCTGATTGGGCAGCAGATGCCCCAGCGCACGGCGGATCACCATCAGTCCCTGATGCGGCCCAAAGGTTTTGTATGCGGAAAACAGATAGATATCCGCGCCCAGCCCGCCAACATCCATAAACCCGTGCGGCGCATAGGAAACGCCGTCCACACAGACAAACGCCCCGGCGGCATGGGCAAGAGCCGTGATTTCCACCACCGGATTGACCTGCCCCACCACGTTAGAGCAATGGGGAAAGCAGACCAGCCGCACCTTTTCATCCAGCAGGTTTTCAAGGTCACTGAGCGCCAGGGCACCCGTTTCAGGGTCAATCTGCCATTCGCGCACCGCAATGCCGCGCGCGGCCAACCGCCGCCAAGGGCCGGTGTTGGCCTCGTGATCCTGATTGGTCACAACAATCGCCTCACCCGGTTTCAGCATATCACCAAAGGCCTGCGCCAAAACATAGGTGTTCTGCGTGGTTGAGGGGCCAAAGCTGAGTTCATCCCCCTCAACCCCCAGCAGAGCGGCCATGCGCCTGCGGGCCTCATCCATTTCTTCTCCGCCCAGGGTACTGGCGGCATAAGGCGCATAGGGCTGCACCTTGCGGGCTGTGTAAAACCGGGTCAGCCGGTCGATCACAGGCTTGCAGGTATAAGAGCCACCGGCATTTTCAAAAAATGCAGGTCCCTGAAGGGTCGGCTCGTCAAAGGCGGGGAATTGGGCACGCACCCATGCGGTATCTAGTGTCATGACGTAACTGTCATAAAAAAGGCCCCGATACGCAAGTACGGGAGGCCTTTGATTTTTCTTTGATCCACGGTGTTATTCGGCGGGCCTTGCCACCGCATCAACAGGGACTGGCTCAACGCCAGCCGCTTCGCAACGTCCATCGTTTAGGATCGCCTTGATCAAGACGATACACATCAGCGCCACCACAATGGAGAACGTCGCCCCAAAGAAGGTGAAAAAGCCAAAGAAGACAATCGACAGCACCATGTTGATTTTTGAGGGCCACTTAATGCCCGTACCAACACCCGAAAGCGCGGACAGGGGGGAGGCCAAAACAGACGATGACAAATACCGCGACGACCCAAATGGAGTGGGCCGCAAATTCAGCCAGAATAGCTGGGTTCCAATTGCCCAGAACCGTACCGGCCCGGGTTGGCCAGACGAGACACCAGACCACTGAAGATAATTTTACTGATCACCGTCACGTTGACGCTGAAGCCTCGATAAAAGCCCACATCCGCCGTCTTGATCGGTAGATCAGAAAGAGGAGATTTTAGCGTCCGGAAATTTGGGCTCAAGCCGCAGCATTTGGATCTGCCGCTGCCCTATCCCTTACGACAGGGCAGCGTTGATTGCTTCTGCGTGCCCCTTGATGGCCCCCATATCCCCCGGCTGCCCCGGCGCGCGCAGCGGCACGCCATCATGGCGCGGGTGGATATGGAAATGCAGGTGAAACACCTCTTGCCCACCCGCCGCTTCGTTGAACTGCATCAGGCTGATGCCGTCCGCCCCAAAGGCCTGCATGCAAGCAGTCGAAACCTTGTTAACAGTTCGCATACAGGCCGCCAATTGTGCGGGCGAGGCATCCAGCATGTTGCGGCAGGGTGTTTTGGGGATCACCAGACAATGGCCGTCCGTGCGCGGGTTAATGTCCATAAAGCAAAGGGTTTCCGCGTCCTCATAGACCTTGAAACAGGGGATTTCTCCGCGCAGAATTTTCGCGAATATATTCTGGTCATCATAGGTCGGCATGGCGGTCTCCTTTGGCGGCAGTTGTATCGCGCTGACGCCGTCAGGTGAAGCGCAACTTACGCTCTGCCAGCCGGATCAGGGATTTTGCATAAAGCCGATGCAGCGGGACCAGCAGGCGCACCACCCGCCCCAGCGGTTGCCCGGGTGGGGCCAGCACCACAGAACCAAACAACAGCCGTGTCACCCCGCCCTCCTTGCCCGATACAGCAAGGTAAGAGCCCGTATGCCCGGCGCGGTCGCGCAGCATGATTTGCGCGTCCTCGCGCCCCTCAACCCGCCAGACGGCAAACTCTGGCGCGCCCTGTGCCAAAGCGCGCACCTCCGCGTCCGGTATGCGCCGGCGCAACGCCACCGCCAGAACCAGCCGTTCCAGACGGAAAAGCCAGGTGGTATAAAACGCCTCAATCAGATCAGGCAATGTCACCGCATGGGGCGACATCACCTCAAAACAATCGGTGTAGGTCGCACCCTGCCCTACATAGACCTGCAAAAGCGCGTCTTGCGGCACATCGCAGGCCCGCGCGATCATGCGTTCACATCAACCACAACGCGGCCTTTGACCTGACCTTGCAGGATGTCACTGCCAAGCTGGGGCAGATCGCTCAGCGTCGCGGGGTGCACCATCTGGTCCAGCTTGTCCATTGGCAGGTCTTTGGCGATCCGCTCCCAGGCGCGCAGGCGGTTTTCATAAGGTTGCATGACGGAATCAATGCCAAGCAGGTTCACACCGCGCAGCAAAAACGGGATGACGGTGGCAGGCAGGCCTGCGCCACCGGCCAGACCCACGGCGGCGATAGAGGCACCATATTGCATCTGCCCCAGCACACGCGCCAGCATCGCACCACCAACGGCATCCACACAGCCGCCCCAGGTTTCCCCTTCCAGCGGGCGTTTGACCGTTTCGTTGATGTCTTCACGCGCAACAATCCGGCCCGCACCCAACGATTTCAGATAATCCGCTGTTTCAGGGCGCCCCGTTACACCGGCAACCTGATGGCCCAGAGCGGCCAGCAACGCGACGGCAACAGACCCCACACCACCCGCAGCACCAGTGACCAGCACCGGACCATCCTTGATGCCCTGATCCTCAAGCGCCATCACAGAAAGCATTGCGGTGAAACCCGCCGTGCCCACCGCCATCGCCTGACGTGTGTCCAGACCGCCGGGCAAGGGCACCAGCCAATCGGCCTTGACCCGCGCCTTTTGCGCATAGCCGCCCCAATGAGCCTCGCCCACGCGCCAGCCGGTAAGCACAACCTTGTCGCCCGGTTTGTAGCGCGCATCATCGGAGGCCTCGACCGTACCGGCAAAATCAATGCCGGGCACATGCGGATAGTTGCGCACCAGCCCGCCACCGGGCCCAATGCACAGACCGTCCTTGTAGTTCACGGTCGAATACTCCACCGCCACGGTAACATCCCCTTCGGGCAATTGGTCCAGGGTCAGTTCTTCAACCGCCGCCGAGGTTTTGCCCTCGTCATTCTTTTTCACAACCAGTGCCTTAAACATCACTTTCTCCATTCCGGGCACATGCCCCTGATCCAGCCATTCTCTTTTTGGCCATAACTCTTCCCGGGGTCCGGGGCAGCGCCCCGGTCCGGCTCTCTCACATAGGCGCTTACGCCCAGAAACTCTCGCGCACCTTGGCCTCAAACGTGCCTTCGGGCGTTTCCACTTCCAGCATCGTACCCGCGTCCCAATGCCCGCGCGAGACCATGCCAATGGCCACACCCACGCCAAAGTCGGGCGACATGGCAGCCGACGTCACCTGCCCCACAATCGCCGCACCCAGATGCAGTGGCCAGGCCCGGTCACAGGGTGGCAGCTTGTCCGCCGTGATCTCAATTGCGCGCACCTCCTGAACGGAACCTGCCTCGCGCTCTTCTTTCAAGGCCCGCCCGCCAAAACAATGATCCAGCTGGTTGTCATCGACAAACTTGCCCAGCCCACATTCAAACGGTGTGTTCTCATCGGTCATGTCGTTGCCGTAGGACAGCAATCCGCCTTCAATGCGCTCAATCAGGTTGGGACAGCCGGCGCGCACTTTCAGATCCTTGCCCGCCTCAAACAGCTCTTCCCACAGCGGCATGCCGCGTGCCGAGCCGTCCACGTAAATCTCAAACCCACCCTGCTTGGAATACCCCGAACGGGTGATCACGTAATCATGGTTGCGTGTGCGGAACCGGCCCGCGCCAAAAAACCGCAGATCACAGACCGCATCCCCAAAGACCCGTGCCATCAGTTCTTCGGCCTTGGGGCCCTGCACGGCAAGCGGGGAAACATCCGGCTCCGTCACCTCCACATCAAACCCACATGCCCCTGCCAGAGCCTTGACCCACAACAACAAATCACTGTCGGCAATGGAAATCCAGAAGGTGTCAAAATCCACCTGCAACAGCACCGGGTCGTTCAGCATACCGCCATTCTGGTTCAGGATCGGCACGTAAAGCCCACGGTCGGGTTGTAGCTTGCGCAGATCACGCGGCGTTAGGATTTGCAGCAGTTTCGCAGCACCCGGGCCCTGTACCTGCACCTGACGCTCACAGGATACATCCCAGACCTGCACGTGCTTTTTCAAATGCGCATAGTCCGCCTCGATACTTTCAAACATCGTGGGCAGCAGCATACGGTTGTAGACCGTGTAGGCTTTGACGCCCTGTTCCTCCACTCCACGAGAAAACGGCGTACGACGCAAACGGCGTGAGGGGGCGATGAGGGCCATCAGGCGGTCTCCGGCAGATAGGACAGATCACTCACCGGGGCCTCCTGCCCCGCAGCTGTCAGCATGGCGTGCAGCTGACCGCGGTGATGGGTCTGATGGTTAAAGAAATGCGTGATGCAAAAGCCCCACGGCTTGGTGACTTGTTTGGTTTCGTAACTGTAGGTCCAGGTCAGCTCACCGCTCAGATCAATCTGGCGCAGGCCCTCTGCCCACTCGCGGATGCGCGCGTCGCACAAAAACCGCTCCGTGGCCCATTCGCTCTTGGTGGCCCAGCGCGTCAGCCCCTCCAGACCCGCACAATCAGGGGGCGGGCAAGAGGCATCAAAGCGCGACAACCACAGGGTATCCCCCCAAAGCAGATGGCTCAGCGTTTTTTGGATCGACCCAAAAAACGCCCCGCGTTCCTCATCCAGCGCGCCCTGATCCATACCGTCCACGATGCGCATCAACTGGCTGTTTTGCCAAATGTTGTATTGCGCCATGGTCTGCACATAGGCGGGCGTGATCACGGTTTGGGGCCTTTCCAGTCAATCGGGCAAATCTCTGCCGACATACCGTTGAAATCCCAGACACGGCCATAATCGCGGACCTTTGATTTGAGGCCTTTGGCCGCAATGATGTCGGGGCCCATCCAGTATTTGGAGTTGGAAACCATCACAGGATGCTCCGGGCTTTTGCCCGCGATCATTTCAATCTCGCCCTGAATTTTGCGCCCGATCATGATGGAACGTTTGGTGCCATCGCGGACAATCTCAACGGGCGCGCGCTCTGCACCGATGATCTCGCTAACCAGCATGGTGAACAGGCCCGTTGTGCCCCCCGCCGCACCTGAGAAAATCTGCAAGATGCCGTTATAGGCCTTACCGCTGGCGCGCTCATCCACATA
>CALFWM010000059.1 GCA_937928635.1 uncultured Sulfitobacter sp.
TAAACACCTGTGCGAATCTGGTCGATGACCTCGCTCAGCCGCGCGCTTTGGTCGATATAGTGCTGCGTGACATAGCCCTCGCGCGCGTTTTGCACGCCCTCCGCCGTCATCCCAAAGATATAGATATTGTCCGGACCAACATGTTTGCTGATCTCAACATTTGCGCCATCCAGCGTGCCAATGGTCACCGCCCCGTTCAGGGCAAATTTCATGTTGCCGGTGCCAGAAGCCTCTTTGCCAGCAGTAGAGATTTGCTCAGACAGGTCCGCCGCAGGGATCAGGATTTCTGCCATCAAAACATTGTAGTTAGGTGGATAAATCACCTTGAGGCGGTCACCGATGACAGGATCATTGTTGATAGACGTGGCGATGTCGTTGATCAGCCGGATGATGTTTTTCGCGTCAATATAGGCGGGTGCCGCCTTGCCCCCGAAAACTTGACGCGGGGGGTCCACTCCGCATCCGGGTCCCGGCGGATGGCGTTGGCCAGTGCGGCGGTTTCCAGCGCATTCATCAACTGGCGTTTGTATTCGTGGATACGTTTGATCTGAATATCGAACATCGCATCGGGCGAGATTTCGATGCCCATCGTGTCAGACACCCAATCGACCAGACGCTGTTTGTTGGCCTGCTTCACGGCCATGAATTTCTTGCGGAACGCGGCGTCATCCCCAGTGGGGCAAGCCCCTTGAGCTGTTCCAGATCATTCACCCAAGCGGTGCCGATGGTGTCATTCAACAAATGGCGCAGACCTGGGTTGCATCCATAGACCCACCGGCGCGGGGTGACGCCGTTTGTCTGGTTCAGGATGCGATCAGTATAGACCGCGTGCAGATCGCTGAACACGGTCTGTTTCATCAGGTCGGTGTGCAGGGCAGATACGCCGTTTACCTTGCGCGCACAGGTAAAGGCCAGCACGCCCATATTGACGTTGCCGTGCGATACGATGCGCGGATCAACAGGTTTTTTCGACGCTTTCACATCACGCGCCAGACGGTCGTCGATGCGGTCGATCAGCTGCATGTGGCGGGGCAGGATGTTGCCCATCAGGGACACTTCCCAAGCCTCAAGCGCTTCGGGCAGAAGCGTGTGGTTGGTGTAATGCAGCGTGCCTTGCGCAATGTCGAACGCCGTATCGAAATCCTGACCGTGAAGATCGACCAATTGGCGGATCAGTTCTGGCCCGGCGATGGCAGGGTGCGTGTCATTCGTCTGGATTGCGACCTTGCTGGGCAGGGCCTGCACATCACCATTGTGCGCAAGGAACCGGCGCATCAGGTCCTGCAAAGACGCAGAGGTGAAAAAGAACTCCTGCTTCAGGCGCAATTCCTTGCCGATGGGTGTGCTGTCATCGGGGTAAAGCACGCGGGAAATCGTTTCGGCCAAGACCTCTGGTGCCGCGGCCTGCATGTATTCACCGCGGTTAAACGGGTCGAGGTCAAAGATTTTCTTTGGCTTGGCCGACCACAGACGCAGGGTATTTGTCCACGCGGCCTGCCAGCCCGGCACCGGCGTGTCATAGGCCTGCGCCATCACGACGTCTGACGGGGTCCAGACCGCAGTTTTGCCGTTCTCGACCACGGTGCCGCCAAACCCGATGTCATAGAGGCATTCGGAGCGTTCAAACTCCCAATTGTGCTGATGGCGCAGCCAGTCTTCGGCCATTTCCATCTGACGGCCTTCCTCAAACGACTGACGGAACAGACCATGCGCATAGCGGATGCCGTAGCCATAGGCGGGAATGCCAAGGCACGACAGACTGTCAAGGAAACAGGCTGCAAGGCGCCCCAACCCCCCCGTTGCCCAGCGCTGCATCGGGTTCATCCCCCACAACATCGGCAAACTCCACGCCGTATCCGGCCAGTGCCGCCTTTGCCTCATCCTCAAGACCCAGATTGTTGACCGCGTCCTCCAAGATACGGCCCAGCAGGAACTCCATCGAAAGATAATAGACCCGCTTGCGATTCTTGGCATAGGTCCGGTGGGTGGCGTCAAACCAGAGTGTGATCAACCTGTCACGCACGGCACGCGACAGCGCCAAACGCCAGTCAGTCACCGATGCGCTGTCCGGTGTCTTGCCCACGCTGTGCGCAAGATGAAAATCAATCGCACTTGCCAGCGTGCCTGTGGCGTCAAAGTCTTTCATGGCGTGTCCAGTCATGCTCATTTCGGGTCGTGGCGCTGTGTCATGTGATGACGTCAGCAACGCTCCGCCCGGTGTGTTTGGTTATGTCTGCAAGGCTTTCTGCCGCAGCGATCACGGGGCCAAGGGCCGCTTGCAGGTCCTGAGTGTGATCTCCGCTGTGGTCCACAAAACGCTCAAGGTAAACACGCAATGTGGCCCCTTGGGTGCCCGTCCCGGACAGGCGCATCACAAGGCGCGACCCATCGGTGAAGGACACGCGAATGCCCTGCCGCTCCGTCAGGCTTTGATCAATCGGGTCGAGATAGGCAAAATCATCCGCCGCGCTGATCTCCATCCCGGCAACGGATTGGCCCGGAAGCGCCGCCAGTTTTTCACGCAGGGCAGACACCAATGCCTCAGCCGCCTCAGTCGGGATTTCCTCATAGTCGTGACGCGAATAATAATTGCGCCCGAAACTGCGCCAGTGATCCGCACGCAATTGCACAATGTCGCGCCCATCGCGCGCCAGAATGTTCAGCCACAACAAAACGGCCCAAAGCCCGTCTTTTTCACGGATGTGGCTGGACCCGGTGCCAGCACTTTCTTCACCACATAGCGTCGCCATGCCTGCATCCAGCAGGTTGCCAAAAAACTTCCACCCGGTTGGTGTTTCGAAACAGGGGATGCGAAGGCGTTCCGCCACCAGATCAACCGCCTGACTGGTCGGCATAGAGCGCGCAACCCCCGCCACTTTTCCGGCATAGGCCGGGGCCAGATGCGCATAGGCGGTCAAAAGCGCGAGGCTGTCGGAGGGTGAGACAAAGGCGTTTTTGCCCATGATCATGTTCCGGTCCCCGTCCCCGTCAGAGGCCGCGCCAAAATCAGGCGCGTCCGTGCCTGACATGATCGCAACCAGCTCACTGGCCCAGACCGGGTTTGGATCAGGGTGCCCGCCGCCAAAATCAGGGGAGGGCACCGCATTGATCACCGACCCTTTGGGCGCGCCCAATGCGTCCTCCAGAATGCGGGTGGCATAGGGGCCCGTGACCGCATGCATGGCGTCAAAACAGATCCGAAAACCGTTTTGAAACAAGGTGCGGATGGCCTCAAAATCAAAGAGGTCCTGCATCAGGGTTTCGTAGTCATCTACGGGGTCAATCACATCAATCCTGCAATCCCCCATCGTGAAGGACCCGATTGTGCCGATGTCGCCCGCGTCCTCTTCGGCGATCTTGTAGTCAGTGATTTCCGTGGTCTTTAAATAGATCGCATCAGTGATCTTTTCCGGTGCGGGACCGCCGTTGGACGCGTTGAACTTAACGCCAAAGTCGCCGTTTTCCCCGCCGGGGTTGTGGCTGGCCGACAGGATGATCCCGCCATCGGTCTTGTACTTGCGTATCAGGTTTGAGGCCGCTGGCGTGGACAGAATGCCGTTTTGCCCGATGATCAGCCGCGCCGCCCCATTGGCGGCTGCCATGCGGATGATGATGCCAATCGCCTCAGCGTTAAAAAATCGACCGTCACCACCAACGACATAGGTTTTTCCAGCCGCGCCGCCGGTGCCGTCAAAAATACACTGCACAAAATTCTCCAGATATCCCGGCACGCGGAACTGGGCGGTCTTTTTACGCAGGCCAGAGGTGCCCGGCTTTTGCCCGTCAATGGGCGTGGTCTGAACAGTCTTGAAGGGCATCAGCCTTCTCCATTCCTTTGGGATTTGATCTGTTTTGAGCCGCCATGTCTTTGGCAAGCTCGGCAAGGGGAGCGGAGGTTGCAATGTCCGCGAGGGTAAGGGGCGATTTAAACCGCCAGTTTGGGTAGCTGTCCACCGTGCCCGGCAAATTTTGCTGGGCGGGGCGTCGTGCGATATCATCCAGCTGTATCGCAACCATCGCAGCATTTGAGCGCGCCAGATGGCGATGTATCTCGGTGACCGGTTCATCCGTGCGCAACGTTTTGAGCGCACACGCACGGTCCGCGCGGGTGTCCGCCAAGGTCTGCGCATCAATGCCACCAACGTCGTGCCGGGCACGGGCATCCTCAGCCGCAAAAAATCCGGTGATTGTCGGGGTGTCATGGGTCGCAAAACCGCAGACCGCCAGCTTTCGCGTTTTGGAGGGGGGCACAAATCCACCTTTGGGGTCACGCATATATTGCAACACGTCGAGGCCATAGATGCCCGACGCCGCCAGCTTTTCGCGCAGCCCCGCTGGCACCAGGCCCAAATCCTCACCCACGACAATCGCATCATTGCGCACACTTTCGATCGCCACGACCGCCAGTAGCGCATCAAGAGGATAGCTGACGTAGGTCCCTTCCTGAGCCCCCTCCGGAATCCAGAAACTGCGCATCAGGCCCAGCACATGATCAATACGGATCATGCCTGCATGGCGCATGATCGCGCGCAACAGGCGGGCAAACCCCGCATAACCCTCAGCACGGCATTTCACCGGAGATTGCGGGGCCAGCCCCCAGCTTTGCCCCAGCGGACCCAATGGATCGGGCGGTGCCCCCAGTGTTGCGCCCGTGATCAGGGAGGTGCCTTTGGCCCAGGTTTCTGCCCCGCCAAGACGCGGCCCCACAGCAAGGTCAAGGTAGAGGCCAACGCGCATCCCGCCGTCTCGTGCCGCCGTCTGCGCCCCGGCCAGCTGCACATCAGCCTGCCATTGCGCCCACTTGGTAAAGGCGATTTCGTCGGCATGGCGCACTGCCACGCCCGCCAAGGTCTTGGGGTCATGGCCCCGAAACGCTGCGGGCCAGTCGCGCCAATCCGCGCCATAGACCGTGCTCAAGGCTTCAAAAACCGCATAGTCGTGCAGCGGTTGACCCATCTGTTTTTCAAACGCCCGATAGGCCTGCTTTTCCGGGGCCTGCGCTGAGACCTTGGCAAATGCGTCAAATTGCGTCCACAGCACCTTGCCCGTCTGCGACAGTGCGGCGGGATAATCCACCAGCGTGCTTTGCGGCGCATCGCCGTTTTTGGGGGTGCCACAATGCCAGGTGTTCAAAACCCCACGGTGGCTTGGCGAATAGGAGCTGATGACATCATCTGGACGCAGATTGCCCATGGCATGCACCGGATTAACGCCAACAAAATCAGCGCCGTAAGCGGCCATCGCCGCGGCATATTTCCCCAGCAGATCATAGCTGCCGATCTGTGCGGTATCCCTGTCAGTCAACCCATAGAGCGCCGCCAGAACACCCCAAATACGTGGCTCAGCAAGGTGATCATTCAACTGAACGGCACGTTTGGGGCGCGACAAGACCCAGCTGATGTATTCGCCCGTCTGCGTCAGCAAACGCAGGCGGTGGATGCCCATCGGCAAGGCCGGCAAGGACAGACGCTCAAACGCCTGACCGCTGGCCAGTGAGGTGTCGGTGTCTTCGGCCTCAAGATACCACTCCACAGGCTGCGCCAAGGTCACGTGAGCCGGTTGACCTGCCTGCACGATCACCTCGGGCGGTAAGGGGCGCGCGCTGTCTTGTGCTTTCAACTGTTCAAACGTCGCGCGGACATTCGCGTCAGTCCCAACATCCAAGCCCATCGCGCGCAACACAGCCAATTGGGTCTCGCGAGACACCTCAACGGTTTGCCCTTCAAACCCGCGATATCGCGTATGCACGCCAACCTGCGCACAAAGGTGGGTCAACCAATCCGTCATCGGGCCAGCCGTGTTTCGGTGAACACAACAAGTGAATGTGCCAAAATCTGCTGCCCTTTGCACCCCGTGATCGCGGTTTCCGGGGCCGTTGGCTCAGCGGTGTCCAGCACACGCTCCCAGCAATGGTCCGCACAAGGCTCTGGCAGGATCACGCGTGTGTCCCCTGCCCCGCCATTTACCACGATCAAGACCGTGCCAACGTCAGACAGCGGCGTTTGCGCCACCCCGCGGATTTGCAGACAAAACCCATCAAGCGACGGGTCGCGCCAATTCAACGGACCACCATCAAAGTTGGACCATGCCACATCCGGCACACCATTCGCCCTCAGGCGCCCATGCAGGTATTGCCCCTGCCGCAACACCGGATTGTCACGGCGCAGGGCAATCAGCCGCTTTGTAAATGCCAACAGGTCCGTATCGCTCTGAGCCCAGTCGATCCAGCTTGTTTCATTGTCCTGGCAATATGTGTTGTTGTTGCCCCGTTGACTGCGCCCCAGTTCGTCCCCGGCCAAAAGCATTGGCGTGCCTTGTGACAAAAACACCGTCGCCAGCAGATTGCGCGCCCGTTGTGCGCGGCGGGCAAGGATTTTGGGATCGTTCGTGTCGCCCTCCACCCCGCAATTGTCCGACAGGTTATGCCCGTGGCCATCTGCATTGCTTTCGCCATTCGCCTCATTGTGTTTTTCGCGGTAACGGGTGACGTCGGTCAGGGTAAACCCATCATGCGCGGCAATGAAATTGACCGAACTGAAGGGTTTGCGCCCCGAATGATCAAAGACAGAGGCGGTGCCCAGAAAACTGCCCGCCAGTTCTTGTGCGGCATGGGGCTCACCGCGCCAGAATTTCCGCGAAGTGTCGCGAAAACGGTCGTTCCATTCGGCCCAATCGGCAGGAAAACCACCAAGTTGATAGCCGCCCGGGCCAATATCCCATGGCTCCGCAATCAGCTTGCAGCGGCTGAGCACCGGATCCTGACGGATCGCGTCAAAGAACCCGCCGTGCAGGTCAAATCCATGCGGTTCGCGCCCCAGCGTTGTGGCCAGATCAAAGCGGAAACCATCCACGCCCATGACCTCCACCCAATAGCGCAGGGAATCCAGAACCATGCGCAGCACAAAGGGGTGGTTGACCGCCACCGTGTTGCCGCAGCCGGTGTCATTGACGTAAAACCGCGCGTGGCTGGCCTCCAGGTTGTAATAGGCTGCATTGTCGAGGCCCCGAAACGACAGGGTTGGTCCGCGATGATCCCCTTCGGCGGTGTGATTATAAACCACATCAAGGATGACCTCGATGCCCGCACCGTGCAGCCGGTCCACAGCCTGGCGAAACCCGTCTGCCCCGTTCGGGCCAAAATAGCGCGGCTCAAGGGCGAAGAAGCCAAGGCTGTTGTAGCCCCAGTAGTTTGTCAGCCCCCGTTCAACCAAAAAACCATCATCAAGAAAGGCGTGCACCGGCAACAGTTCCAGCGCGGTCACACCAAGCGATTTGAGGTGTTTAATGATCGCGTCACAGCCCAGCGCCTCATAGGTGCCACGCAGCTCTTTTGGCACGTCCGGGTGCAGCTGTGTCAGACCTTTGACATGGGCCTCGTAGAATACGGTATCTGACCACGCATGGCGCGGAGCGGGTGTGCCGCTCCACGGGGTGTCAGGTTCCGGCACAATGGATTTGGGCACAAACGGTGCGCTGTCGATGTGACTTGGCCCGGTGTCTTGCGCTGCTGCGTCAGCGTCATATCCAAGCGTTTCCTTTGCGTCCGCCCATCTGCCATGAAACGCACGCGCATAGGGGTCAGCCAGCAATTTCATCGGGTTAAATCGATGCCCCTGATCCGGGTCATAGGCCCCATGCGCGCGGTAGCCATAAAGCGTGCCGGGCTTTAGCCCCGGGACAAATCCATGCCAGACCGCGCCAGTACGATCCGGCAACGCAATGCGGGCAGTTTCACGTTGCCCATCGGCGCTGAACAGACACAATTCAATCTTGGTCGCGTTTTCGGAAAACACGGCAAAATTGACGCCAGTGCCGTCGTAAACCGCCCCCAGGCGGGACGGGTCACCAGCGATGACGCTGAGAATGGACGCGGGTTCATGCATTGGGTCTTAAGCCTTTGCCATGTCGCGATAAATCTCTGCCATGCGCAGGGCAGATACGTCCCACCCCACCGGATGTTTCATCGCGTTGCGTTGAATTTTCTGCCATAACTTTGCGTCGGAATAGATCGTCATCGCGCGCTCCAGTGCATCGCCTAGTTTTGCTGCTGTTGTTGGTGCGAATTGAAATCCTGTGGCGCACCCGGCGGCAAGTGCTGCCTCGTTTGCGTCAATGACCGTATCCGCCAGCCCCCCTGTAACGGAAACGATTGGCAAAGTGCCATAGCGCATTGCGCAAAGTTGCGTCAGACCACAGGGTTCAAAACGCGACGGGATCAGTGTTGCATCTGCCCCCGCCTGGATCAGATGTGCCAGATCTTCATCAAAACCGATCTGAACCCCAACCTGATCAGGATAGCGCGCGGCCAGCGCGACATAGGCCTGCTCCAATTCAGGGGCGCCCGACCCCAAGAGGACAAACCGCGCGCCTTTGTCCAGAAGTGCGGGCAGAGCATGCAGCGCCAGATCCAACCCTTTTTGCTCAGACAAGCGGCTGATCACAGAAAACAGCGGGGCGTCAGTAGCCGCGTCCAGACCAAAACGATCCAGTACTGCCTGTTTGTTCGCCCTCTTTTTGTTCAGCGTGCGGCTGGTGTAGGTTTGCGCCAGCGCCGGATCGGTTTCGGGGTTCCAGACGCGAAGATCAATACCATTCAAAATGCCGGACAGGTCTGAGTGTCGCGCGGCCAAGACACCTTCAAGCCCCATGCCAAATTCAGATGTCATCAGCTCACGGGCATAGGTCGGGCTGACCGTCGTGATTTTATCCGCCTGCATCAGCCCCCCCTTGAGAAAACTGATCTGGCCGAAATATTCAAACCCATCCTGCGTGAACCCATGTGGATCAAGTGCCAGATTACCCATCGTGGTGGCCGGAAAGTTGCCTTGAAACGCGATGTTATGGATCGTCAGAACGCAGGGCACGGTGCTGTCCGTTTGGCGCAAATAAACGGGGGTCAGCCCCGCCTGCCAGTCATGGGCGTGGATCACATCGGGTGTCCATCCAGTGACCCCGTTACGCCCGATTTCCGCGCCAAGCCAGCTCAGCAAGCCAAACCGCAGGTGATTATCGGCCCAATCCTGACCGCTTTCGTTCAGATAAATTTGCCCCGGACGGTCATAAAGATGCGGCGCGTCGATCAACAGCAGGTCGGTGTCATTTTCAGACGTCGCCATAACCCGAACAGGGCCGCCAAATAGTGACCCGGCGTTCATGACCTCTGTTGCGCCGGATGCAAGATGCGCGATCTGACGATAGAGCGGCAGCAAAACGCGGCTTTGCACATCGTGCGCGTCCAGGACGGGCCCAAGCGCGCCAACCACATCCGCCAGCCCGCCTGTTTTGACAAACGGCGCGCATTCCGACGCAACACAGAGCAGTTTCAGGGTCATTTTTCCAGCTTGTCGATCATGGATTGCGTGATCAGACATATGCCACTGTCCGTGCGGTTGAACCGGGCCGCATCCGCCTTTGCGTCTTCGCCCACAATCAGGCCCTCAGGGATGCGCACAGAGCGGTCGATCACAACGTTCTTCAGCTTTGCCCCCCGTCCGATAACGGCGTCCGGCAGGGCCACAACCCCGTTCAATTCAGAATGTGATTTCACCTGAACATTGTTGTGCAACAGGCATTGGTTGAGCTGCGCCCCGGACACGATACAGCCCCCTGCCACCATGGAAGACACAGCCATGCCGCGGCGCGTTTCTTCGTTATGAACAAACTTTGCCGGGGGGGTCAGTTCGGAATAGGTCCAGATCGGCCAGCTTTGGTCATAAAGGTCCAGCTCTGGTTCAAAATCGGTCAGGTCGATGTTGGCCTGCCAGAAGGCGTCAATTGTGCCCACGTCACGCCAATAGGCCTTTTGCTCTTTTGAACTCGTCACGCAAGAACGGCTGAAGGGATGGGCAAATGCGTTGCCTTTGGCGACCAGCGCCGGGATCAGGTCATGGCCAAAATCATGTTCCGAGGTTTCGGACAAGGCGTCCTCTTGCAGCGGTTTGATCAGGAACTCCGTCTTGAAGACATAGATGCCCATACTGGCAAGCGCCTGCGTTTCATCGCCGGGCATTGCGGGCGGGTTTGCAGGTTTTTCGACAAATTTCAGAATGCGGTCGTTTTTGTCCACCCCCATGACACCAAATGCGCTTACTTCCGTGCGGGGCACTTCAATACAGCCCACGGTCACATCCGCACCTGTCTCCACATGCTGTTTAAGCAGCAGCGAATAACCCTGCTTGTAGATGTGATCACCCGCCAGAATGAGGATGTATTTGGGCGCATATCCTTCAATGATATCAATATTCTGGGTTACGGCATCTGCGGTTCCCAGATACCAATGCCGCTCATCCACGCGTTGTGAGGCGGGCAAAATGTCCAGCGATTCATTGCGTTCTGCCCTGAAAAAGCTCCACCCGCGTTGAAGATGGCGGATCAGGCTGTGCGCCTTGTACTGCGTGGCCACACCGATGCGGCGGATGCCGGAATTGACAGCATTGGAAAGTGCAAAATTAATGATCCGCGTCTTGCCACCAAAATAAACGGCTGGTTTTGCCCGTATATCGGTAAGCTCCTTCAGGCGGCTTCCCCGCCCCCCTGCCAGTACAAACGCCATGGTTTCGCGTGCAAGTCTGTGTGTGGAAACAGCCATCCCGTTCCTCCCTTTCGACATCACCGTAGCGTCGAATCATCCATAGGTTTCACATTTAATGGGGCTTAGATGAAATTTCTGCGGTTTCCCGTCAATAATTAATTCACTCTGATTTAATTATTGACATGGAGATGCACCACCTCCAAGTTCAGCGCCAGCAAAATCACGACCTTCGAGGGTGAATGGAACACAGTTTGAATATCATGGGCGCCACGGCCCGGCGTGGATCAAACCAAAGCGGCATGCGCGCCTATAATGAACGCCTCGTTCTTTCCCTGATCCGGCAACACGGTGCATTGGCAAAGGCGGACATCACCCGGCGCACAGGCCTGTCTGCACAAACCGTTTCAGTCATCATGCGCGCGCTTGAGGCCGATGGGCTACTGGTACGGGGTCAACCTGTGCGGGGCAAAATCGGGCAACCCTCTACCCCGGTCAGCCTTGCAAAAGACGGGGCCTTCTTTTTCGGATTGAAAATCGGGCGGCGCAGCCTTGATCTGGTTTTGACCGACTTTCTGGGCGAAGTGTTGCACCGGGTGCGGGTCAATCACCCCTATCCAACCCCCGAAAATACGGTGCGCTTTGCGTCAGATGGAATTGACCGGATCCTCTCCAAATTGCCCCCTGAACATCAATCACGAGTTGCCGGACTGGGCATCGCCCTGCCCTTTCAACTTTGGGAATGGCCTGGCGCAGATGCCGATGTGACGAAAGAAATGCGCCGTTGGAAAGATCAGGATATCGCCGCCGAATTGGGGCATTCACGGGGGTTTCCCGTGTTTATATGCAATGACGCCTCAACCGCCTGCGGCGCGGAACTGGTGTTTGGTGACCCCGATAAGCCCAGCGACTTTCTGTACTTTTTTGTCGGGTTTTTCATCGGTGGCGGTCTGGTACTGGATAACAGCCTTTATACAGGCCGCAGCGGAAATGCCGCCGCGCTGGGGTCTTTGATCGTGCCGACGCCCGCCGGTACACATTGCCAACTGGTTGATGTGGCGTCCCTTTCTGCGTTGGAAGACGCGCTGATCAGAAGCAGCGATCAAAGCACCATGATCTGGGAGCACCCCGAAACATGGGATGTACCAAAGGGCCCCTTGGACAGCTGGCTGGACGGGGCCGCGTTTGGCATCGCCCGGGCCATCGCCGCGTCCGCCTGCCTGATCGACGTGGCGCAGGTTTTGATTGATGGCTGGATGCCTGAAACCATGCGCGCAGAGCTTGTGCGCCGGGTGCAACAGGAAATCGCGCAGATATCCGTCGTGGGTGTGCAAAAACCAGATGTGGTTGCAGGGTCCATCGGCCCGGACGCCCGCGCGCTTGGGGCGGCAAGCCTGCCCTTGTCAAACCGGTTTCTGATCGAGCGACATTCCTATCAAAAAGGCGGGGGCCATTGATCCGATATGGTGGGATGCGCCGATCAACCTTTGGGTCAGGACCCGCCTGACAGGATCATCACCTTTTTGATCGGGTCCGGCTCAAAACATCGCGACGCCACGTTGTTTTCACCGCGCGACGGCCCTGTTTCCGCGCGTCTAGCGGTCAGGCCGTGCAAAACCTGATGATCTGGCACCGCCAATTGCCAAAAATTTGAGCGCCCCCACGACCTTAGTCGCTGCACGATCACCCCGGCCACATATTCCCTTGACGTCTTGCGGGGGAGACCCGTAGCTTTGCAAAAGTTATCGCGCGTCATGTTTTTATTCATCTGGTGTTAAAGTGGGTCACTCGAAAATTCGCAATATGGAAGAATTCGCATCGCTCAGTGGCATTTCCCGCCCGACGGTGTCGAAGTATTTCAATGATCCCGACAGCGTGCGCGCCTCCACCCGCGCTAAGATCGAGGCTTCTTTGGAAAAGCACGACTACCAGCCAAACGTGTTTGCCATGAACCAAAACAGGCGCACCACAAAGAACATTGGCGTTGTGGTGCCCAACCTCGCGGACCCATTCTTTTCCGAAATCGGGCGCCGCGTTGAACTGGCCTGTATTGAGGCGGGCTACAGCCCCATTTTGCTCAGCTCACATGGTAGCGTCGCGATGGAACGGGACAATCTGGCATCCCTACGCGCCCTGAAACCCGCGGGCGTCCTGCTCGCGCCGTTTGGGCGCATGTCTGACAAAGACGCCATTCAGGCCTTTGACGATGACTTTCCATTGGTGTTGTTTGACGCCAATATGGAGGATGTGGGACAGGCCTTTGTTGGCACGGACAATGCGCAAAGCGTTGATCTTATGGTGGAATACCTTTGCCGCAGCGGCGAAGCACCCTGTTTTTTCGAGATGAAGTCACCAACAAACCCCAACGCCAACAAACGTCATCAGGCCTATGTTGACAGCATGGAGCGCCACGGCGAAGCACCGCGCATCTTTCAGGTTTCCGGGGATGGCTGGAATTTTGAGGAGATCGGCAACACCGAAGGCGGGCAGCTTTTGTCCTCAGATGCCTTCACAACCAATACGATTTTGTGCAGCAATGACCGTCTGGCCATTGGCGTCCTGTCCGCCGCCTACGGTCTTGGGCTGCGGGTGGGGCATGGTGCCGACTGTGACATTCGGGTTGCCGGGCACGATGATCACCCGTTTGCGCGCTTCACCTGCCCGCCTTTGACAACAATCGCACAGGATTACGAGGCGATTGCGAATCGCGCAGTCAGCGATTTGTTTGCCATGCTTGAGACCGACAGCCCCCACAGCACCCGGCCCGAAACGACGTTTGACGGCCGCCTGATCATGCGGGACTCTGCCTAAGTCATTGATTCATCGGCACGTGAATATTATTTTTACGCGCGCAAAATTTTAATTGACTTCGCGTTATGTTGGTTAATATTCTTTCCACATCACCCAACGAGGAGGAAACTTGGGATGTCTCTAAGAAATGCACTCTACACAGCGACAGCAATGTCGCTTTTTGCCGCCGGTGGCGCACTTGCCGACGGCCACGCCAAGGAACTGACGATTGCGATTGTGAACAATGGTCACATGATCAACATGCAGAAGGTTGCCGAGGCCTATACCGAAGAAACCGGCGTCAAGCTGAACTGGGTGTCGCTTGAGGAAGGCGTTCTGCGC
>CALFWM010000060.1 GCA_937928635.1 uncultured Sulfitobacter sp.
GCCGTGAGACTTGGGAAAGAAGGGCGAAAGCTTCGCCATTTGTTCGTCTGTCAACCAGTAGAGATCGCTCATATCACCGCTCCGTTTTGAACGGACGTGAATCATGCAGCGGAACTGAAATCAATGCATCCTGACCCTAGACTGGCGAACGGTTACCAACTGCCCCATTGAAAACACTGCGGAAAATACCGCACTGGTGAACTTTTTCTCAGAAGAAAACCTCGGAGCGCTGCCGGGCGCATCCGAGGGCAATATCTTAGATAAAGGCAATAGACCTTTTGAGCTACCTATCATCAATCTGAACGGTCCCGCAAGTCTGGGGGTGCGTTTTGGATAATTGGAACACCGAACGCTGGACATGGAAGCGCGCTGTTCGTCAGGACGGGCGATTAAGTGATGCTGCTAAGCTGCTAGCAGTCTCATTGTGCGACGACTTTGCCCACCATAAAACTGGCTACTGCAACCCTTCTGTTGGAAAAGTTGCGACTGCCCTTGGTAAGTCTGACAGAGCTGTGCAACGGGCAATTAAGGATCTGCTGCGCACTGGCTGGATAGGCGTGAAATATGCACGTGGGCGCGGGCGCTCATCTGAAATCACCTTCCTTAAGGGTGACGCAAATGTGCCGTGGGCAGGTGTGAAGAAGGCGAAATTTATGTCGTCTTGTGGTCCAGAAAAGGTGACAGAAGTGTCTAAGAAAAGGTGAACTCAAACTCTACTCTGACGCGGCTTTAGAAGCGGGACTTGAGACGTGGACCGTTGAACGGATAGACGTTGAGGGGGTCGTGACGCGGTTTGTTTGCGGCTCAAACGGAGCGCCTGACCACTTACAATCGGAATGGGACAAGCATGAAACGCGGTAAACCATTCCCTAAGGCTCGACCATACACCGACGCTCGTGGTGGCACCCGGTGGAGAATTTCAGTCAAAGGTAAGCGGTTTGAGCTTGGGACAAACTGGGGTTCTGTGGAATTTGAAGCCCGGTACAATGCAGCCCTCGCAGGTGTGCAGGGCGGGATGATCGGCGCTGACAAAACCAAGCACAAGTCTCTGAGTGACCTTGTGGCGAGGTTCTACAAGAGCCGGGTTTACAAAGGCTGGGGCGAAAGCACTAAGGCCACAAACCGGGCTATCATTGAAAAATGGCGCGAGGAATACGGCAGTTATCAGGTCGCCACACTGAAGAAGCGTAACATCGAAGCCATGATGGCAGACATAGCTGACACCCCCGCCGCCGCCAACAACTTTCGCAAACGCATTGCCCAGGTATTGGATTTGGCCGTGGATCTGGAATGGTTGCACGCCAACCCCGCCCGCCAAGTTAAGGGATACGAATACGAGAGTGCCGGAATTTACACATGGACTGAAGCCGACATTCAGAAATTCTATGCGCTCCATCAGCCGGGAAGTGACGCACACGATGCAATGACGCTCATGCTTTATACAGCCGCCGCGAAGGTGGATGCGGTCAAACTAGGGCCATTCAGCCTCAAGGATTCCAGCGACGGCCTGAGGCTGATCTATCGCCGCCAAAAAACACGTCACCGCAAAGCAATGACAGTGAGTATTCCCATCCACGCTGACCTTGCCCCCATCATCCAGCGACGGACGAACATGGGCACATTTCTTCAGACACGCGAAGGGAAACAACGCAGCCACAAAGGGCTTGGCAACCAAATGCGCAAGTGGTGCGATGATGCTGGATTGCCTCACTGCACCGCCCATGGACTGCGCCAAGCCTGTGCCCGCCGTTTGGCCGAAGGCAAGGCAACCGCCCCACAAATTGCATCTATCACCGGTCACAAAACACTGAGTGAAGTGCAACGCTACATCGAAGCCGCGAACCGCGAGGGGATGGCCGATGATGGTTTCGCCGTGATGGTCACAAGGCCAAATGGCGAACAAACAGTGGCGAACATAGTTGAAATGTTCGCCAAATCTGAATCTAACCACCTGAATAAATTGGATAAATAGATGCTACTGGCGATCCCTGAAGGACTCGAACCCTCAACCTGCTGATTAGAAGTCAGCTGCTCTATCCAGTTGAGCTAAGGGACCGCTGGAACCGCTTATGGGCCATACCGTGAAACGTATCAAGGGTTCAGAACGGGTCGAAGGGTGGGTCTCGGATTTTCTGATCCCGTCGCCTTGAGGCAAAAGGGCGGCCCGCAGTGCGCGGCAGTGGCGCGCTTAGCCGCTTCGCGTTGGATTGCACCCCATACAGCCCGATATGATGCTTTTGTGCGCAATTGACGCCCACAGTGTCACAGATCTTTCGTCATGAACGTGCTCAGAGGGTCCAACGCATAATCACCAAAAGGCGGGCATTCGACAAATCCGTGACGTGCGTAAAGTGCACGTGCAGAGGCAAATTCGGCCATGCTGCCGGTCTCCAGGCTAAGGCGCCGGTGGCCCAGAACAACAGCTTGCGAGATCAATGCGCACAACAGCGCAGACGCGACCCCCTTGCCCCGCGCAGCGGCGGCGGTATGCATGGATTTCAACTCACCGTGCCGCGCATCAATGGATTTCAGCGCGCCAATCCCCACCAGCGCCCCATCTTGGCGTGCCGTCATCACCACAGCCGCGTCGTTAAACACATCGTCGGGGGCCATGACGTGGCAACTCTCCGCGGGAGAGGTCGCGCGCATCAGGTCAAAATGGGCCTGTAACAGGCCAGCGATTTCCACATCGGGCTGCGAGACAATTGCGAGGCTTAGTGCGTCCATGCCCCACGGCGCCCGGTTGCAAAATTTTCGCCATAGCCGCCGGGGCGGACGTTGGCCTTGCGTTTGTTGGGCTCTTGCACCTGTGCCTTGATGCCGTGATCCCCAGCGTATGCCAGCGCCTCTTCCTTGGTGGCAAATTGCATGCGCACCTGGCTTTGCGTGTCGCTGGAAGAGGTCCAGCCCATCAACGGGTCCACTTCGCGCGCGCTGTCGGGGGCAAATTCCAGCACCCAGCTTTTGGTCTTGGCCGTGCCAGAGGACATCGCGGTTCGGGCAGGTTGATAGATACGTGCACGCATGGGGGTGGCCCTTTGTTGAAATTCCACCCCCGGCTTATCAGATATTTGGCCTGCGAGGGCAAGTATCACGTCGGTTGGTAAAGTTCTTATTTGCAAAGATGGGGGCACAAAAAAGCCTCCCCCCGACAAAGAGGAAGGCTCGGACCTGTGTAACAAGTTAGGGTGGCTGCTTACGCCTGCTTGCGACGGCGTGTGTAACCAAAGACGCCCAAACCGCTCAACAACAACGGCAGGCCCGCTCGGGCTGCGGGCAGCCGGACATATCAAAACGGATGAACTGGAACGCTGATGCTGCCAAAGCCGGGGCCGCCTGTGTTAATGGTTGCGTCTACAGCGCCAACGATGGCCGCACTGGCCGTGGATGCAGCCGCAAATGAAACACCAACAGCAAGGGCGGCGCTCGCAACAGTTCGCAGGTCTCCCCTTGATCCCGGGGCCAAAAAGGGCACCTATAGGGAACCCCCCAAAAAGGACCGCGCCATGCCTTACGCCCTGACCGACAGTTCTGAGATTGAACCCGTTCTGGCCAATGCCGCACCGGATGTGCGAGGCCGGGAAAAGCTGGAAGGTGGCAAGGCGTTTAATCTGGTATCAGAGTTTGAACCCGCCGGGGATCAGCCCACCGCGATTGCAGAACTCAGCGAGGGTATTGATGAGGGTGAGCGCAATCAGGTGCTTTTGGGGGCAACGGGCACAGGCAAGACATTTACCATCGCCAAGCTGATCGAAAAGACCCAGCGCCCGGCGATCATTCTGGCCCCCAACAAGACTTTGGCGGCGCAATTGTATGGTGAATTCAAGGGCTTTTTCCCGGACAATGCCGTTGAGTATTTTGTGTCCTTCTACGACTACTACCAGCCGGAGGCCTACGTCGCGCGCTCCGACACCTACATCGAAAAAGAGAGCCAGATTAACGAGCAGATCGACCGCATGCGCCATTCGGCCACGCGTGCATTGCTGGAGCGGGACGATGTGATCATCGTGGCCTCGGTCTCCTGCATCTACGGCATCGGGTCGGTCGAAACCTACGGCGCGATGACGCAGGATTTGAAGGCGGGCGGGTCGTATGATCAACGTCAGGTCATCGCTGATCTGGTTGCCCAGCAATACAAGCGCAACGATGCCGCGTTTCAGCGGGGCTCCTTTCGCGTGCGGGGGGATTCATTGGAGATCTTTCCGGCGCACCTTGAGGATCGTGCGTGGAAGCTGTCTTTCTTTGGCGAAGAGTTGGAAAGCATCACCGAATTTGACCCTTTGACGGGGGAAAAAACTGATACGTTTGAGCAAATCCGTGTCTACGCCAACAGCCACTATGTGACGCCAAAACCCACCATGCAGCAAGCGATCATCGAGATTAAGAAAGAGCTGAAAGTGCGGCTGGACCAACTGGTCAACGACGGCAAATTGCTGGAGGCTCAGCGGCTGGAGCAGCGCACCAACTTTGATCTGGAAATGCTGGAGGCCACGGGCGTGTGCAACGGCATCGAAAACTACTCCCGCTATCTGACGGGGCGCGCGCCGGGCGAGCCACCCCCCACCCTGTTTGAATTCATCCCCGACCATGCGGTTGTTTTTGCGGATGAATCCCACGTCTCCGTCCCGCAAATCGGGGGCATGTACAAAGGCGACTACCGGCGCAAATTCACGCTGGCCGAACATGGGTTCCGCCTGCCCTCCTGCATGGACAACCGACCGCTGAAGTTCGAGGAATGGGACGCCATGCGCCCACAATCGGTCTTTGTCTCCGCGACCCCGGCGGCATGGGAAATCGAACAGACCGGCGGCGTGTTCACCGAACAGGTGATCCGCCCCACGGGCTTGCTCGACCCGCAAGTGGAAATCCGCCCGGTTGAGATGCAGGTCGATGATCTGCTCGATGAGGTGCGCAAAGTGGCCGCCGATGGCTACCGCACGCTGTGTACAACGCTCACCAAACGTATGGCCGAAGATCTGACGGAATACATGCACGAACAGGGCATTCGCGTGCGCTACATGCACAGCGACATCGACACGCTGGAACGCATCGAAATCCTGCGCGACCTGCGGCTTGGGGCCTTTGACGTGCTGATCGGCATCAACCTGCTGCGGGAGGGTCTCGACATTCCTGAATGTGGCTTGGTCGCCATTCTGGATGCGGACAAGGAAGGTTTCCTGCGCTCGGAAACCTCCCTGATCCAAACCATCGGGCGTGCGGCGCGCAATGCCGATGGCCGCGTGATCATGTACGCTGATCGCATCACCGGCTCGATGGAGCGCGCCTTGGCCGAAACCGACCGCCGCCGCGCCAAACAGATCACCTATAACAAGGAACACGGGATCACCCCTGCCACCGTCAAAAAGAACGTCGATGATATTCTGGCCGGTCTTTACAAAGGCGATACAGATCAGGCGCGGATTACCACGCAGATCGACAAAGGGCTCGCGGGCTCCAACATGCAAGCGGTGCTTGAGGGCCTGCGCACCGACATGCGCAAGGCGGCGGAGAACCTTGAGTTCGAAGAAGCCGCCCGCCTGCGCGATGAGGTCAAACGGCTGGAGGCTGTTGATCTGGCCATCGCAGATGATCCCATGGCGCGGCA
>CALFWM010000061.1 GCA_937928635.1 uncultured Sulfitobacter sp.
CCCGCCACTGCCGCCGAATTCACCTGGGCCGAAAAGACCGACCCGCAGACGATGGACCCCCATGCGGTGAACTCCGCACCGGTGCTGGGCTTTCTCAACAACGTCTATGAAGGCCTCGTGCGGCGCGGCAAGGACATGGCGATTGAACCTGCTTTGGCCACCGCTTGGGAGCCCATCGGTGCAGGTGAGGGCTGGCGGTTCACCCTGCGCCAGGGCGTGAAGTTTCACGATGGCAGTGACTTCACGGCTGCGGATGTGATGTTTTCCTATCAGCGCGCGTCGGATGAAAACTCTGATACCCGCAGCTGGTTTGCGCCCGTATCCGAGGTCAGAGTGGTGGACGATTTCACCATCGACATCATGACCACCAACCCCAACCCGATCTTTCCCGATTCCATCGCGAACTGGATGATCATGGACAGCGGCTGGGCCGCGGCCAACAATGCCACCCTGCCGGACAAGGAAAACGGCAACTACGCCACGCTCAACACCAATGGCACGGGTGCCTTTATGGTCACAACGCGCGAGCCGGGGCTGCGCACCGTGCTGGAGCCCCATGCCGGTTGGTGGGACGAGGCGGAACACAACATCACCAAGGCCGAACTGACCCCGATCCAGAACCCGGCGACCGCCGTGGCGGCGCTGTTGTCGGGCGATGTTGATTTCATCAACCCGGTCCCCATACAGGATACCGCCCGTCTGGCCAGCAACCCGGATGTCAAAGTCATCCAAGGCATCGAGGCCCGCGTGATTATGCTCGGCTTTCCGCATGAGGCAGAGGCGCTGAAATATTCGTCTGAGACCACGGACAAAAACCCCTTTGCGGATGTGCGCGTGCGTCAGGCGGTGGCCCATGCGGTGAACGTGCCAGCCATTTTGCAAACCATCATGCGCGGCAATGCCGCTGAGGTCAGCCAGTTGGTCAGCCCCGCCATGCGTGGCTATTCCGATGCCCTTGCGGCCCGCCCCGCCTATGACGTGGCCAAGGCCAAAGCCCTGTTGGCAGAGGCGGGATATGGGGATGGCTTCTCCTTTGGTCTGAAATGCCCGAATGATCGCTATCTGAACGACGAGGCGGTCTGTCAGGCCGTCACCGGCATGCTGGCCCAGGTCGGCATCACCGCGACGCTGGATGCGATGCCCGTGCAAAACTACTGGCCGGAACTGCGCGCGGATAACTACGACATGTACCTGCTGGGTTGGTCACCAGGGACATTTGACGCCGAGCACCCGATCCGTTTCCTCGCCTCGACCCCCAATGAAGAAAAGAAGCTGGGAAGCTGGAATTTTGGCGGGTTTTCCAACGCGCGGATTGATGAAATGTTGCCGATGATCCAGTCGGAAATTGACGACACCAAACGTCAGGCGATGCTGGATGAGGCCACCAAGATCATACAGGATGAGGTCGCCTATGTGCCGATGTACGTGCAGCCGCTGGTCTGGGGCGCGCAGGCGAATGTGGCGCTGACACAGCGCCCGGATAACTTCTTTATCCTGCGCTGGGTGACCGTGAACTGAGCCATTGCCGCCAGAAAGACAAAGGGCCAGCGAAAGGATCGCTGGCCTTTTTTATTTGGGGGATTGTTGGTCTTACCCGTGATGCACGAGCTGCGGATGGCGGCAGTGAGGCCAACTTTCAAGGTTGCCGCGATGCGGCCAAAGTCCGCTTCAATGACGGCTGAAGTTTGGGAAGACATGTTTATGACGCGATCACTCGCAAGTGAGTTTGAAAGTAGCGGAAGGGTTTGGTTCAGAAACGCGGTTTCGGAAGAGGACCTGAAGCTCTTTGATACTGCGACCACGGCGTCCACGAAGGCAGGACAAAGGCTTGATGTTTCAAAGCGGTTGAAGGCCGCTCTTTCGGAGGAAAGCTCGCTGCTGCGTGCTGTGCGGCGTCTTTTACCCAATGCTGTGCCTGTACGAATTATTGCTTTCAACAAGTCCGAAAGCGGCAATTGGGGTGTTCCTTGGCATCAAGACAGGGTCATTGCAGTTTCCGAGAAGGTCGAGATTGCCGGATACAACAAGTGGACAAAAAAGTCAGGCACTTGGCATTGTGAACCACCGCTCTCGATCTTGGATGAGATGCTATTTGTTCGCATTCATCTGGATGACAATGATCAATCCAATGGCGCGATGGAGATCGCTGTCGGGAGCCATTCAAGTGGGTTTGTTCCATCCGAAAAAGCAGAAAGCGTTGCAAAAACGTTTCCTATTGAGACATGCGAGGCCAATCGTGGCGATGTGTTGATACTTAAGATGCTAACGTTGCACTCATCGAAGCCAGCTCAAGTACATTCCGGACGCAGGGTGTTTCGCATTGATTTTTCTTCGAGACAACTGCCACCCCCCTTGTCGTGGGACGGACAGTCAGCTGAAACCTGACACTCGTTCTGACAATCCAAACGACAGCAAAGTCCCGCACAGCAACCATCGGCACATCAAGGACTGATGGTTTTGGCCCGCTGCAACGCCGAAATTCGGCTTTGAGTCCAGGGTGACGTTGGGCTTGAGCCGGGCCAGCGCCTGCCCGGGGTGGGCGATCCCACCTGAGTTCTCTGCCACTTTATCCCTCAACCCATACGAACTCTCTCAATGAACCACCCAGCCTCACCAAATCGCCTACCCGAGGGGCGGGCAGGCGCTGGCCCGGCGGCTGCGCCTTGATTCCGGGCTTTGGTGGTGTTCTTCAAGGTTCCCTCCGACCTGCACAGCTGCCCCCCTAACCCCACCGCGCGCCCTGTTAACCCCGCCAAGACCCCGAAAAAGCACCGACGCAATACCGACGTCAAACCAACGTGATACAGACATCAAAATCTCCATGATATTCAGACATTAACGGCGATTCTCGCCCCTTTGCCTGAACACCCCCCAAAACCCGCACCGCACGTTGCACAAACCATCGTTGCAACAGCCCAAAATTTTGCCCCCTCACCCCCACCAAATCCCGAGCGCCCCCTTGACCCCGCCCCCGCCACGCTATCCACTGCCCACATGCTCGCTTATATCATTCGCCGCGTCCTCCAATCCGGGCTTGTCCTGCTGATCGTCGGGCTTGTCGCCTTTTCGATGTTCCGCTTCGTGGGCGATCCCGTCGACAACATGCTGGGGCAGGAGCGCACCCTGGCAGATGTCGAACGTTTGCGCGACAAACTTGGCCTCGATCAGCCCTTTGTCATGCAATACGTCAAGTTTCTGAGCGGCGCGGCGCAAGGCAACTTTGGGGTGAGTTACCGTCAGGGGCGTCCGGTCTCTGACATCTTGATGGAACGCGCACCGGCCACACTGGAACTGGCACTGGTGTCAGGATTTCTGGCGATCAGCATCGGCATTGCCCTGGGGGTTTTTACCGCCATCAGGCGCAATGGCATTGCGGCCAATTTGATCATGTCTCTGTCGCTGATCGGGGTCTCCCTGCCAACCTTCCTGATCGGGATATCGCTGATCTACCTGTTCTCGGTCGAACTGGGCTGGCTGCCCAGTTTTGGCCGGGGCGACACGGTCCAGATCGGAGGTTGGAGCACTGGGTTCCTGACAGAAACTGGCCTTAAAGCCTTGATTTTACCGTCAATTACCCTCGGCCTCTACCAGATGACCCTGATCATGCGGCTGGTGCGCTCGGAAATGCTGGAGGTGCTGCGCCAGGACTATATCCGCTTCGCCCGCGCCCGTGGCCTGCGCGAACGGGCTGTCAATTTCCGCCATGCGCTCAAGAACACGCTGGTGCCGGTGATCACCGTCACGGGGTTGCAACTCGGCTCCATCATCGCCTTCGCGATCATCACCGAAACCGTCTTCCAATGGCCCGGCGTGGGCCTGTTGTTCATCAATGCCATTCAGTTCGTGGACATCCCCGTGATGGCCGCCTACCTGATGCTGATCTCAGTCATGTTTGTGGGCATCAACCTGATCGTGGACCTGCTCTATTTCTCCATCGACCCGCGCCTGCGGGCGGACCGGGCGGGGGCGCACTGATGTCAGATATCACACCCGTCAAAGACCCCTCCCGCCTGTCGCTCTGGTGGCAGTCGGACTTCATGTATACCTTCAAACGCTCCCCCGTGGCGGTGGTGTCTTTCGTCATGGTCGCCCTGATGGTGCTGGCGGCTGTCTTTGCCCCGCTGATCGCGCCCTACAACCCGTTTGATCCGGCCTCCCTGAACCTGATGAACGGCTTTTCCGCGCCGATGACCCCCAATGCCTTTACCGGAGAGAGCTTTGTGCTGGGCACCGATGATCAGGGCCGGGATGTGCTTTCCACCATCCTCTATGGCATGCGGATATCGCTGTTTGTAGGGGCCGCTGCGGTGCTGTTTGCGATGGTGCTGGGCATCACGCTGGGCCTGCTGGCAGGCTACGTAGGGGGTTGGACTGAAACGATAATTATGCGCACCGCCGATGTGCAGCTGACCTTCCCGGCCATCCTTGTGGCCATGCTGATCTTTGGCATCGCCAAGGGGATCACGCCGGTGGAATACCGCGATCAAATGGCGATCTGGGTGCTGATCATCGCAATTGGTCTGAGCGATTGGGTCCAGTTCGCCCGCGTCGTGCGCGGCGCAACCTTGGTGGAGAAAAACAAGGAATATGTGCAGGCCGCACGGCTGATCGGGCGGACATCTCCGGCGATCATGCTGCGGCATATCCTGCCGAATGTGCTGTCGCCTGTGCTGGTGATTGCGACGATTTCTTTGGCCTTGGCGATTATTGCGGAGGCCACGCTGAGCTTTTTGGGCGTGGGTGCCCCGCCGACGCAACCCTCCTTGGGTACGCTCATCCGCATCGGTCAGGGGTTCCTGTTCTCTGGCGAATGGTGGATTTTGCTGTTCCCTGCGGTGACGCTGCTGGCACTGGCGCTGAGCGTCAACCTGCTGGGCGACTGGCTCCGCGATGCGCTTAATCCGAGGTTGCGTTGATGAAACGACTTTCTATTTCTCTCGCAACTTTCGCTATCTCAGGAACCTTATCAGCGGAGAGTTCGCTCCAACCAGATTGCTATGCATTGAGGGCATTTCAATTCAGCGAATACTTGATTGAGGCAATTGAAAATTGTCACCCAGATCAAACGAAAGTCATCGTGGCGATGACTGAGCGGCAACTGAAGTTGAAAGAATTTCTGCTAGCGGCGCATCCAAATGGCGAAACATCACTTGAAGGAAGGCGAAAAAACGCAAAGCTTCCAAACTCTAAAGACTGCGACGAGGCTGGAGCGGAAGGTATGAACCGGTTGATTGAAGAAACAGACGTTTCATTGAAGAGTTGGGATGGGGACATTGAATATCATTTGACGACATTCCCCAATGCAGACTGGATGAGATGTCTTGACTAGCCCCACCCTCTCCATCCGAAACCTCACCGTTGATATCCCCACCCGCCACGGCATCCTACGCCCGGTGGACAATGTTTCCTACGACATCGCCCCCGGAGAAATCCTCGGCGTGGTTGGCGAATCCGGGGCCGGAAAATCCATGGCCGGCAACGCCGTGATCGGCCTCCTCTCCCCGCCCGCGCACATCGCCAAGGGCGAAATCCACGTCAACGGCCAGCGCATCGACCACCTCAAAGGCGAAGACATGCGCCGCCTGCGGGGCAAGCACATCGGCATGGTATTCCAAGACCCGCTGACCTCCCTGAACCCCCTGCTCAGGATCGGGGACCAACTCACTGAAACCATCCTCGCCCACCTCGATGTCTCCCGCAGCCAGGCCGAAGAAAGGGCTGTGCAAGCCCTTGATGAGGTCGGCATCCCGGGTGCTGCAGAGCGCATCAATTCCTACCCGCACGAGTTCTCCGGCGGCATGCGCCAGCGGGTTGTCATCGCCCTTGCGCTTTGTGCTGAACCAAGCCTCATTATCGCGGATGAACCCACAACCGCGCTCGATGTCTCCGTGCAGGCGCAGATCATTGCCCTGCTCAAGGACCTCTGCCGCCAGAAAGGCACCGCCGTGATGCTGATCACCCACGACATGGGCGTGGTCGCCGAAGCCGCAGATCGGGTTGCGGTGATGTATGCGGGCAAGCTGGTGGAACTTGGCCCCGTGCGCGATGTGCTCACCACCCCGCGCCACCCGTATACGGACGGGCTGATGGGCAGCACCCCACTGGCCTCACGGGGCAAGGACCGCCTGCACCAAATCCCCGGTGCCATGCCCCGGCTGGATGCACTGCCAAAGGGCTGCGCCTTTCATCCGCGTTGTCCACTGACGCAAAACCGATGCAAAACCGATCCAAAACCGACGTTGGCAGATGGCGCTGGTGCGGCCTGTTGGTTCCCCCTGACCCCCGGGGCAGAGGTGGCGTAATGGCACTGGTTTCCATCAAGAACCTGACGCGGATATTCGACGTCTCCAAACCGTGGCTCAACCGCGTGATTGAGCGGCGCAAAAAGGCGTATCTGACGGCGGTGTCAGACGTATCCTTTGAGATCGAAGAGACCAAAGTCTACTCTTTGGTGGGTGAGTCCGGCTCTGGCAAATCCACCATCGGCAAGATGCTGGTGGGGTTGTTGCCGCCCTCGGATGGCTCGGTCGAAATACGCGGTGTGGACCTTGCGCGCGAAACGGATGCGGCAGCGGTCGATGCGGTACGCGCCGACATTCAGATGATTTTTCAAGACCCCTTTGCCTCGCTCAACCCACGCTGGCGGGTGCGCGATATCATCGCTGAACCTGTCGCGGCACGGGGTGGCGAAACTGCCGGTTTGGCCGAAAAACTGTTAGAACAGGTAGGGTTATCCGCCCGCGATGCAGGCAAGTTTCCCCATGAGTTCTCCGGCGGGCAGCGCCAGCGCATCTGCATCGCCCGCGCGCTCGCCTCAGAGCCCAAGCTGATTGTCTGTGATGAACCGACCTCGGCGCTCGACGTCTCCGTGCAGGCGCAGGTGCTGAACCTGATGTCTGATCTTAAGGATGATCTGGGCCTGACCTACCTTTTCATCAGCCACGATCTGACCGTGGTGCAACATATCTCTGACCGGGTTGGGGTGCTTTATCTCGGGCGTCTGGTGGAAGAGGCCCCACCGGATGAATTGTTCGACAACCCCAAACACCCTTACACACAAATGCTGCTGGCAGCCGCCCCACAGCTGGGCAGTTTTGGCCGCGATGTGTCCCCGCCCAAGGGGGAAATCCCTGATCCGATCCATCCGCCAACGGGCTGTGCTTATCATCCACGCTGCCCGCTTGCGCAAGAACAATGCAGCGCTGAACGGCCCCGGATGCGGGTCCTGCGCGGGGCCAAGGTGGCCTGCCATTTTGCGCAGTAGGGCACGCTGAGCCCCCTGCCTGCACGGCGACAGTGCGCCGTTGTCCTCATCGCAAATGCGTCATTCTTGGCAAGGCAAACGCCCCTTTCCGCCTTGCGCGAAAATGACATAAGGTGACGCTTAATTCCCATCAAAGGTGCTTTGCATGACCCTCAACCCTACCGCGTTTTTGTCTGACCTGTTTAAAGCCGCCGTGGGCGCCGCAGACCCAATGGAAGCACTCAAGGGCAATCTGCCTCAGGCACCCAAAGGCCGCACTGTGGTAATTGGTGCGGGCAAAGGTGCCGCACAATTGGCGCAAGCTTTTGAAACCTTGTGGGATGCACCTTATGAGGGGGTTGTTGTCACCCGCTACGGCTACGGTGCCACCTGCAATAAAATCAAAGTGTTGGAGGCGGCTCACCCCGTGCCAGACGCGGCTGGGATTACGGCGGCAAAGGCGCTCAAGACCGCCGTCACAGGGCTTACACGTGATGATCTGGTGATTGCCTTGATCTGTGGCGGCGGCTCCTCCTTGTTGCCCGCGCCACCTGAGGGGCTGACGCTGGACGATCTGCAAGCGTTCAATGAGGCGTTGCTGGCCTCTGGTGCGCCAATCTCGGTCATGAACAAAATCCGCAAATGTTTCAGCACCATCAACGGTGGGCGGTTGGCCGAGCTGGCCGGGCCTGCGCCTGTGGTATCACTGGTGGTGTCGGACGTGCCGGGGGATGATCCGGGCGCGGTGGCCTCTGGCCCGACAGTGCCCGGTCGTCCGGCATTGGCCGACGTGCTGGAGATGGTTCAGGCGCGCGGGATCGCCCTCCCGCAGCGCTGCATGGCGCATCTGCGCAAGGGCGCATCAGAACCGGCAATGCCAACGCCCAACACCACCACATCGGTGATCGCCTCCGCCACATTGTCTTTGGAAGCCGCCGCCAAAGCCGCGCGCGCTCAAGGGGTCAACGCCTGGGTGCTGTCAGACCGCATTGAGGGCGAAGCACGCGATGTCGCGCTTGTGCATGCGGCCCTTGCCCAACAGGCCGCCAACAGCGGTTTTCCCTATGCGCGGCCTTTGGTCATGCTGTCGGGCGGGGAAACCACCGTCACCCTGCGCCACAAAGGGCGCGGCGGGCGCAACAGTGAATTTCAGCTCTCGCTTGCCCTTGCGCTGGAGGATGTGGCGGGCATTACAGCACTGGCCGCAGACACGGATGGAATAGACGGATCAGAGGACAACGCCGGGGCCTTTGTGGAGGGTTCAACCCTTGCCAAAATGCGCGCTGCCGGGCTGGACGCCATGCAGATGCTCCAAAAAAATGACGCCTACAGCGCCTTTGACGCGATTGACGGTCTCTTTGTGACCGGCCCGACGGGCACAAATGTGAACGACTTTCGCGCCATTCTGATTGAAGACGTCTAGCCCGCGCGGGGCCAGGCACCCGGCGTGGCCGCCCGATTTGCGCGATACTGCGCAATCCTTTCGCGGTGCTGAAGGGTCAGGTCAATATCATCCCATCCATTGATCAGCTTTTCGCGCCAGGTGTCATCCAAATCATATCGGGCGCTGACGGCCCCGACAGTGAGAGTCTTTGTGGCAAGGTCAACCTGCGCCGTCTCTCCTGCGCCAAGATCAGCGATCTGATCTGCGGACAGGCGGGCAGGCAACAAGCCGTTGTTCACCGCATTGCTGGCAAAAATATCGCCAAAGCTGGGGGCCACCACCGCGACAAACCCCGCATCCACCAGCGCATAAACAGCCGCCTCGCGCGAGGAGCCGCTGCCGAAATTGCGCCCGGCAAAAAGCACGCTGCCTCGTGCCCGGTTCAATGCAAAATCGGGCAACAGATCACCTGCTGCGTCTCGGCGCAAATCATGCATTAGGTAAGGGCCATACCCCTGACTGCGCGGCACCGACATGAACCGCGCCGGGATCAGTTGATCCGTATCCACGTTTTCCAGTGGCAATCGGATGATCTGCCCCTCATGTCTCTGCCATCCCGCCATCAGGCCCGCCCCGGCATCAGGTCGCGCACATCACTCAGGCGACCGGTCACCGCTGCCGCCGCGACCATTGCAGGTGACATCAGATGGGTGCGAGCGCCCTGCCCTTGGCGCCCGCGAAAGTTGCGGTTGGTGGAGGACGCACAGCGTTTGCCGCGCCCTACCAGATCGCCGTTCATGCCCACACACATCGAACAGCCAGAGGCGACCCAGTCCAACCCGGCATTTGTGAAAACCTGATCCAACCCTTCGGCCTCTGCCTGTGCCTTGATCTGGGCAGAACCCGGTGAGACCAGCCCCGGCACCCGTGCCTGACGCCCGCGCAGCACCTCTGCCGCCGCGCGTAAATCCTCCAGGCGGCCATTGGTGCAGGAGCCAAGGAACACCTGATCAACCGGTGTGCCAGCCAGCGGAAAACCGGGTGTTAGCCCCATATAATCATAGGCCGCTTGGGCGGCCTCCGCCTTGCCATCAGGCAAGGTGTCGGGGTCAGGTAAGATGCCGTCAATGGGCAGCGCTTGTTCCGGGCTGGTGCCCCAAGTAAGCGTCGGCGCGATAGTGGACGCATCAATGGTAACGTCACGGGCAAATTCTGCGCTTGTGTCGGAGCGCAGACTGCGCCAGGCCGCAACAGCCTTGTCCCAATCGCCCCCCCTTGGTGCGTGGGGGCGGCCCTTTACATAGTCAAATGTCGTGTCATCCGGGGCAATCATGCCAAAGCGCGCGCCGCCCTCGATGGACAGGTTGCACAGTGTCATACGCCCCGCCATGCTGAGCGCGGCAACCGCCGCCCCTGCATATTCAACCGCGTGGCCGCGCGCGCCGTCTGTGCCCAATTGCGCGATCCAGCCCAGCGCCATGTCCTTTGCCGTTACACCGTGCCCCAACGCCCCTTCAAAGGTGATGCGCATGGCGGCAGGTTTTTTCTGCCACAGGGTCTGGGTCGCCAACACATGGGCAACCTCAGTGGCCCCTATCCCAAAGGCGAGCGCGCCAAAGGCACCATGGGTTGAGGTATGGCTGTCGCCGCAGTTGATCATCAGACCGGGCAAGGTGATGCCCTGTTCGGGGCCAATCACATGCACAATGCCCTGGCGCGGGTCGTGCAGGCCAAACAGGGTGATGCCATGGGCCGTTGCATTGCGCTCCAGCGTGGTGATCATACGCACGATATCCGCATCTTTGGCCGGGCCGCGGGTGGGGGCATAGTGATCCACCACCCCAAAGGTCAGGGCAGGCTCTGCCACCTTTAGATTGCGCGCGTCAATCCTGGCAAAGGCATGGTGTGACCCCTCGTGCACCAGATGCCGGTCCACCCACATCAGGGAGGTGCCATCCTGCCGACGCATGACTTCGTGATTGGCCCACAGCTTGTCCAGCAGAGTGCTTGGCTTTTCCATGAAAATGCACATAAATGGCCCTTAGGGGGAATGCAATAAATGCCAGTTGTGGAAATACATTTGCTTGAAGGGTACGCCGCAGAGGACAAGGCGCGTCTAGGCCGTGCACTGACCGATGCGGTGCGCACCATTGTGCCTGCCGCGCCCGACGCGGTCACTGTGATGATGCACGAATTGCCAAAGGTTGATTACTATCGTGGTGGCACGCAACGCGAGGGTGCTGCCGCCCTGCCGGACCCTGCCGGGATTGTGCGCGCCTTTCTGGCGGCAATGGAAGCGCGCGACCTCGACACCGCGCAATCCTACATTGGCGAAGGGTTCAGCATGACCTTTCCCGGGGCGGCCCCGATGAAAACCCTGCAAGAGCTGATTGATTGGTCCCGGCCCCGCTATCACTTTGTCAAAAAAACCTATGAAGGGTTTGATGTCGCTAACAGCCCGAAGGGACCGGTGGTCTATTGCCGGGGTTGGCTGAGTGGGGAATGGCCCGACGGCAGCGGTTTTGCCAACATCCGGTTTATCGACCGGTTTGAGCTGACCGACGGCAAGATCACCAAACAAGACGTCTGGAATGACATTGCCGAGGTCAAAGCCAGTTCATGACGCAGATTGATCCCATCACGCTGGCCGTTCTGGCGGGCCGCATGGAGCAGATCGCGGATGAAATGGACGCCACTTTGTTTCGCGCGGCCTTTAACCCAATCATTGCAGAGGCGCATGATGCCTCGCACGGGCTGTATCACGCGATCAGCGGCGATACGTTGGTGCAGGGCAAATCCGGCCTGCCGATTTTTGTGGGCGTGATGTCCTTTGCCGTGCAAGCGGTCATCGAAAAAGCCGCAGCAGATGGCGATCTGGCGGATGGTGACATCTACATTTTCAACGATGCGCATATTGGGGGCACGCACCTGAGCGATATGCGTCTGGTGCGTCCGTATTTTCGCGATGGAAAGCTGTTTTGCTATCTCGCCTCCGTGGGGCATTGGCATGACGTCGGGGGCAATGTGCCGGGCAACTACAACCCCGCTGCCACCGAGGTTTTTCAGGAAGCATTTGTCTTGCCGCCGGTCAAACTGGCGCGCGCGGGGGAGATCAATCAGGACATCATCGACATTCTGCTGCGCAACACCCGCCTGCCGCAATCGGCCATGGGCGATCTGAACGGCCAACTGGGCGCGCTTGATCTGGGCGTCAAGCGTATGGATGAACTGTTGGACGAATATGGTGCCGATACGGTCGAGGCCGCACTTGAAGCGTTGAGCCACCGCGCTGAGGCCCTGATGCGTGCAGAATTACAGGGCCTGCCGGATGGACGGTGGGAGGCGACGGACTACCTCGACAACGACGGCATCACCGATGAACCGCTGGCGATCAAGGTCGCGGTCGAAATTGCCGATGACCGAATGCTGCTGGATTTCACCGGGTCGGCCCCGCAATGCGCAGGCCCGGTGAACATCGCACTGCCCACCACCGTGGCCACGGCCTATGTTGCGATCAAACACATCTTTCCGGCGCTACCTGCCAACGCAGGCGTGATGCGCCCGATTGAAGTGCGCGTGCCCGAAAATTCAATGCTGTCCTGTGAATTTCCCGCGCCAACGGGCGGCTATACAGAAACCATTTTGCGCATGATCGACGTGATCTTTTCCGCCCTTGCAAAGGCGGCACCGGAACGGATTGTCGCCAACGCCTATGGCACGATCAACGCGCTGTCGATTGCCGGTAAACGCAGCGACGGGCGCCCTTGGGTGATGTTCAGCTTTTATGGCGGCGGCCACGGCGGGTCGATGGCGTGCGACGGGTTGAACCATGGCAATGCTCCCATTTCCACGGCGACCATCCCCCCGATGGAGATTTTGGAAAGCGTCTATCCGGTGATGTTCAAACAATGGGCATTGCGCCCTGACAGCGCGGGTTCAGGCAAACATCGCGGGGGCCTTGGCGCGCGCTATGAAATCGAGGTGCTGGAAGAAAACGGCGCGGAGGCGTTTTTGTTTGGCGAGCGTGGTCGCTTTGCCCCCAAAGGTGTTGCCGGGGGCGGTGATGCGGCGATGAACGTGTTTTCCTATGCAACGGATACAGGCTGGGCACAGCCGCCCCTGGCGTCCAAAATGCGCGGTATCAAGCTGCGGCAGGGGCAATCGGTGATCCTGGAAACACCCGGCGGGGGTGGCTACGGGCCAGCGGCGGAGCGCGCGCCCAAGGATGTCGCCCGCGATGTAGCACGGGGCCTGATCACCGCGCAGCATGCAGATAAAACATACGGCAACGTATGGCGTGAGGTAGCCCCGTGAGCACGCGCATGGTTGGCGTAGATGTTGGCGGGACCTTCACCGATGTCTTTGTCTTGAACGAGGCGGACGGCAAGGCAGAAGTTGCCAAAGTGCCCACCACCCGGCCAGACCAGTCGGGCGGATTTCTTGATGGGGTTTCAAAGCAAGTCAGTGACTTATCGCAGATCTCCGTTGTGGTTCACGGCACTACGGCCGGCACAAATGCCCTGTTGGAACGCAAAGGTGCCAAGATTGGGGTGATCACCACCCAGGGTTTGCGCGATGTGCTGGAAATGCGCCGCCGGGACCGGCCACGCACCTGGGGGCTGCGGGGCGATTTTGAACCAATCGCTGACAGACGCTACCGTATGGAAGTGCCAGAGCGCACATTGGCGGATGGCAGTATTCGCACACCCGTTGATCTAAACGCGGTGCGCACAGCGGCCAACAGCCTTGCGGATCAGGGTTGTGTAGCCATCGCGATCTTGTTCGCAAACGCCTATGCCAATCCGCAGAATGAAGCGCTGGCCGTTGGCGCCGTGCGGGACATCTGGCCAAACGAACATGTGTCCTGCTCGTCGGAAATTCTACCGGAAATCCGCGAATTTGAACGCTTTTCGACCACCGCGTTGAATGCCTATCTGCAACCGGAGGTTTCAGGTTACCTTGACCGGCTTGAAACCGCGTTAAAGGGCGGCGGGTTTGGTGGCGAGTTTATGATTGTGCAGTCAAACGGCGGCGTGATGGCGGTGGATACAGCCTGCAAAACACCCGTGCGCACGGCGCTCTCCGGCCCCGCCGCCGGGGTGATTGCAGCAAGTTATATCACCAGCTCGGCGGGATTCCCGGATGTGGTGACGGGCGACATGGGGGGCACATCCTTTGATGTCTCGCTGATCGCTGGCGGGCAAAGCATGTTGTCGCCGCAAACCTCCATCGACTTTGGCATGGTCGTGCGCACGCCAATGATTGAGATCACCACAATTGGTGCGGGCGGCGGGTCTATCGCCTGGGTCGACAAAGGTGGATTGCTGAACATTGGCCCGGAAAGTGCGGGCTCCGACCCCGGCCCGGTGGCCTATGGATTGGGCAACACACGCCCCACAGTCACCGATGCCAACGTGGTGCTGGGCCGCATTGATCCTGACAATCCGATTGGCGGCAAGCTGACCCGGCTGGATGTGGCAGCCGCCGAAATGGCGATTGATATGCATGTCGGCCACCCTCTGAACCTTGACACCCACCACGCCGCAGAGGCCATCCTGCGCGTAGCCAATTCACGCATGGCGGGCGCGATCCGGTTGGTGAGTATTGAGCGCGGGTTTGACCCGAAACGCTTTGCCTTTATGCCCTTTGGCGGGGGTGGCGCGCTACACGCGGGGGCGATGCTGGCCGAAGTCGGGATTGCCCGCGCCATCGTGCCGCGCTACCCCGGTGTGACCTCTGCCATGGGCTGCGTGATTGCCGACATGCGACAGGATTTTGTGCAAACGATCAATAGCTTGGTCGATACGCTCGATACACAGGCACTGACCAGCTTCATGCAATCGCACGTCGATGATGGCATGGCCGTACTGGACGCCGCCAACACGGTATTTGAGGCGCGCACCGCCCGTTTTGAACTCGACATGGCCTATATCGGCCAGACCCACACCGTGGCCGTGCCGCTGGCGGTTGAGGTCTCGGCAGGCACGGTGACACCGCCCACCAAGGCACAGGTCAAGGCCGCATTTGATGCCGCTTACACCGCAACCTTTGGCCGGTTGTTGAAAAACGGCACACGTCGGATTTTGAACCTGCGCTCCGCCGTCACTGGCACCCGGCCCAAATTCGATCTGGAAACTCTAGCCCCCACCGGCGCGGGCGTCACCACGCCCAAAGCCACACGGCCCGTGCATTTTGGCGACACCTGGCATGACACAGCCATTTATGATCGGCTGACCCTGCCCGTGGGCTGCGAGATCACAGGCCCCGCCATTCTGGAGCAACCCGATACCACCGTGTTGATCGAACCCGGCCTGACGGGCCGTGTGGACAGGTTTGGCAACACAATCATTGCGCCATCGGAGGGCACGGCATGAGCGACCCCGCCACATGGGACCTGTCCAAAACTGGCCTGCTGACCATTGATTTGCAGAACGATTTTATTCACCCCGATGGGGCCTATGGCCGGGCAGACCAAGGTGCCGCAGCGATTGCCGCGCTGCCAGATCGCATCGCGCCACTGGTTCAGGCCCTGCGCGCCAAGGGAGGCACGTATTTCTCCGCGCAATTCACGCTGGTGCCCGGTCCGGGAGGCGAACCGTTGATTGCACCGCATCTCAAAACGCTGCGCCCGTTTCTGGCCAAAGGTGATTTTGCCACCAATTCATGGGGTCATACGCTTGTCGATACCCTGCACCCTGCGGACTACGTGGTCGAAAAAGTTGCCTATTCCGCGTTTTATCAAACCCGGCTTGAATACCTCATGCGCGCGTTGGGGGTTGAGCACCTGATCGTCGGTGGCATTGTCACCAACGGCGGCGTTGCCTCCACCCTGCGCGACGCACATTTGCGCAATATCGAGACAGTGATGTTAACGGACGGCTGTGCGGCGTTTCGCGATGATGTGCATGACGCGACTTTGCTGTCGCTCGGCACGGTCACGCATCAGATGACCTGTGCTGAGGCGTTGGAGTGGATCACATCATGAGCCTGAAGACCCGCCTGACCTCAGACAAAATCCTCACCGCCCCCGGCGTTTACGATGGCCTCACCGCCTCCATCGCGCAGGATGCGGGGTTTGAGGCGCTCTATCTCAGCGGGGCCGCCGTGGCCTACACCCGTCTGGGACGGCCCGATATTGGGCTGACTACAGCCTCCGAAATGGCTAACACCATGGCATTGATCGCGGACCGTGTGGCCCTGCCGGTGATCATTGATGCCGATACCGGTTTTGGCAATGCGCTGAACGCACAGCGCACCATGCGCATGTATGAACGCGCCGGGGCGTCAGCCCTGCAGGTGGAGGATCAGACCTATCCCAAACGCTGCGGGCATCTCAAGGACAAGACGTTGATCCCTGCGGCAGAAATGGCTGGCAAGATTGCCGCCATGGCAGATGCGCGCGCGTCCGACGATACGCTGATCGTGGCGCGCACGGATGCCATTGCCGTTGAAGGGTTTGAGGCCGCCTGCACGCGGGCGGAGGCCTATGTGAACGCAGGCGCGGACGTGCTGTTCATCGAAGCTCCGCAGACCCGCGACCAGCTCGCCGCGATCACCAAGCAATTTGCGGGCCGTATCCCCCTGCTTGCCAATATGGTGGAGGGTGGCGACACGCCCATGCATGACGCGGCTGATCTGGAACGCATTGGATTTTCCATCGTCATTTTCCCCGGCGGCATCGTGCGCGCCCTTGCCCGCACGGCGCAGGAGTATTACGCAAGTTTGCAGGCCAATGGGTCAAATCAACCCTTCATGGATAGAATGCATGATTTTGCCGGGTTAAACGAGGTCATTGGCACCGCCGAGATGCTCGCACAGGGCAAGCGGTTTGAGGGGAGTGATGGCTGACGTCCACCCCGCGCCCTCCCGCTATGACATCACCACCCGGACGCTGATCATTGGCGGTGGGGCCTGTGGCATGGTCGCAGCCCTCGCCGCACAGGAAACCGGCCAAGAGGTGCTGGTGATTGAGGCCGATGCGGTGCCCACGGGCTCCACTGCGCTGTCAGCAGGATTGATCCCGGCAGCAGGCACTGTGTTGCAAACAACCGCAGGAATCACCGACAACCCCGCTACCTTTGCCGCGGACATTCAGGCCAAGGCAAAGGGCCAGAATGAGCAAACCCTGGTCGATGCGATGGCCACTGGTGCGGGTCCGGCGATTGATTGGCTGGCGGAGGCGTACAATCTGCCCTTTACGGTGGTGACGGACTTTGACTATCCCGGTCATTCGGCCCAACGCATGCACGGCCTGCCGACACGTTCAGGGGCAGAGCTGATCGACACCCTGCGCGGCGCGTGTGAGGCGCAGAATATCGACATCATCTGCGGGCTGCGCGCAAGGACACTGTTTGCGGATGGCCAGCAGATCACCGGCCTGCGGGCAGCACGCGCAGATGGCAGCACCGAGACAATCGGGTGCGACAAGCTGATCCTGGCCTGCAACGGGTTTGGCGGCAATCGCGACATGGTTGAAACCCATATGCCGGGCATCAAAGAGGGCCTGTGGTTTGGCCATGACGGCAATCGCGGGGAGGCGGTTATCTGGGGTCAGGCGCTTGGAGCCGAAACGCGGCATTTGGGGGCCTATCAGGGGCACGGCAATGTCGCCCACCCGCACGGCATTCTGATCACCTGGGCCACAATGACCCTGGGCGGGGTTCAGGTCAATTGCGATGGGGTGCGGTTCTGGGATGAGTCTCAGGGCTATTCAGAGGCGGGCCGCGCCGTGCTCGGGCAACCGGGTGCGCAGGCCTATGCGATCTTTGACGGGCGCATTGCAACGGTCGCGCGCCAGTTCGAGGATTTCAAACAGGCGGAGGCTGTGGGGGCTGTGAAAACCGCAAATACGCTGGCGGCGTTGGCGGGTGACCTCGGCGTGCCCGCGGACGCTTTGGCACAGACCATTGCAGAGCTTCCTGCCGAGGGGGCCGACACCTTTGGCCGGCGATTTGACGGGCCGCCCCTTGCGCCCCCCTATTGCGGTGTGCGCGTGACCGGCGCGCTGTTTCACACCCAGGGCGGCTTGCGCACAGATGGGACGGGGCGGGTGATCAGGGCCGATGGCACAGGATTCCCCAACCTGTTTGCCGGTGGCGGCGCGGCCTGCGGCGTCTCTGGCAGCGGAGACAGCGGGTATTTGTCAGGCAATGGATTACTGGCGGCGGTTGTCTTGGGCCGGTCGGCGGGCATGGCCCCTGTGGAGGACATCACATGAAAATCTGGTATCAGTCTTTTGTCGATTACGAGAACGCCAGCACCTATTGGGACAGGCTGCGGCCCTATTTAGATGACGTGTCTCAACCCGGCACGACCTTCCACGTCGAGGGCATCACGCCCTTTGACAGCTACGCCCACCCACTGGTCGAGTTCCGCTGCGCGCGGGAGATGATCGTGAATGCCATCCGGGCGGAGCGGGAGGGGTTTGACGCCTTTATCGTCGGGCACTTTCAGGACAGCGGTTTATACGAGGCCCGCGCGGCGGTGGACATTCCGGTGATCGCCTTGGGTGAGGCGACGATGCTCTGGGCCTGCCAGATGGGGCAACGCATTGGCGCGGTCACCATCAACCCGCGCTTCATTCCCGGCCATTTGCATCAGATTGAGAAATACGGGCTGAGCAAACGTGTGACCAACATGGAGGCCATGACGTTTGAACCGGGTCAAGTGTTGGCGGCCTTTGGAGATGCCGCCAAGACCGAAGCCGTGCGCGCAGAGTTCGACCGCCAGGCAATGCCGATGATTAAGGCGGGCGTGGATGTGCTGATCCCCGGTGGCGGGCTGCCCATGCTGCTGTTTTCGCAGGTGGATAATCACAACGTGGGCGGCGCGCCGGTGTTAAACGGCATTCCGATTATTGTGAAAATGGCGGAGATGGCGGTGGAGTTGAAACGGCTAACCGGACAATCGGTGAGCCGGACGGGGGATTTTTCGAAGGTGCCAGAGGCGGTGATTGAAGAGTTTCTGGCGCATCCTAAGGGGTTGTGAAGGGGGGAGGAGATAAATGGCCGTTGCCGAAAGCCACCTCAGCCCGGAATCAAGCCGCAGGCGCCGGGCCATCGCCTACCTGCCCCGTCGCTGAGAGGTTCGCGCATTTGGAGGATCGGCTCAAAGCACGTTTTGCTGCCGGTCGCCAAAACCACAACACAAGCCGTGCAGGTGGATCAAACCTACGGCTCTACTGCCCCAACCCCGGTAACCACAGCGCGATCTGCGGGAAGGCGATCAGCAGCCCCACCAAGAGCATCGAACAACCCATATAGGGGATCGCGGCCTTGTAGATGTCGCTCATTTTCGTGTCGGGCGGTGACACGCCCTTCATTACAAACAACAGCAACCCAAAGGGCGGCGTGGTGAAGGAGATCTCTAACGCCAGCAGGATGATCACGGCAAACCAGATCAGGTCAAACCCCAGAGATTGCGCCAATGGGAAGAAGATCGGCACGGTCAGCAGCATCATCGACAGCTGGTCCATGAACATCCCCAAAACCAGCAGGATCGCGAACATGATCAGCAGCATCACCACGGGATCGAACTCAAACTGCGTGGCCCAGCGGATCAGACCGGAGGACGCACCGGAAAACGCCAGCAGCGCAGAAAACGTTGCTGAGCCAAAGATGATCAGCAGCGCCATGGTGGTGACGCGCAGGGCCCCGGTGACGGAGTTCACGAACCCGTCCCACGTCAGTTTGCGGTAGATCACGGCCAGCAGCAGCACGCCAAGACAGCCAAAGGCCGCGCTTTCTGACGGGGTCGCCCAGCCGTTCATGATCAACAGGATCACGCCCAGCACAATCGACATCATCGGCAGGATATCGAGCAGGAACAGTTTCAGCTTTTCGCCCGCGCCTGTGCGATCCACCTCATAGGCGGGCGCGGCGGAGGGGTCCCACCAGACGAGGAACAGGATCAGCAGCACATACATGCCCGCCAGCATGAGGCCCGGAACGACGCCTGCAACCAGCAAGTCTCCGACGTCCAAAGTGGCAAGCGTCGCCAGCAGCACAGCCAAAGCCGAAGGCGGGATCAGCATGGCAAGGCCGCCGGTGCCCAGGATCGGGCCAATCGCCATGTGTTTTTTGTACCCGCGCTTCTCCATCTCCGGCACCATCAGAGAGCCGAGCAGCGCGGTGGAGCCCATGGAGGAACCTGAAAGCGTGGCAAAGGCCGTGCCCCCCGCAACGGTCACAAAGGACAGCCGCCCGGGTAAACGGCCCATCAGCTTTTCCACCGCGCCGAACATCTTGTTCGCAAGCCCTGTGTGGAAAAAGAACTCCCCCATCAGCAGGAACATCGGCACCGGCATGAGGTTAAAGTTGGTGACGGTGGGCAGCGCGTTGTTGGTCAGCTGACCAATCCCTCGCGTCATCTGGCGCCAGATGTCGCCGTTGCCGCCCATAAAATAAGTCGCGCCAATCATGTTTGCAGCGATAAACGCCAGCGCCACGGGCACGCCAAGGAACATGAAAAACAGGATCATTCCCAGCAGGAAGGACAGCGCGTAATACCATTCCATCAGGCGTTTGTCCTATTCATGCACACCCGCCTGACCGGAATGCAGGGTTTCTGGCCCAAAGACAAAACGCAAAAAGTTCAGCGCCATCAGCCCGAAACAAATCGGCATCGCGCCCAGCAGCAGCCACTTGGGCATTTGCAGGGAGCGCTCGTCCATATCGTTGAAGTTAAACGCCTTTATCGTGTTTTGCAGCGAATACCAGACCAGCACCAAACAAATCACGCAGCACAAGAGCGCGACAAAGCGGGAGAAAAGACGGCCAAAATCACGCGGCAGGGCGGCGGTGAGCAACTCGATAAACACATGGCCCCGCAGGCGCACCAGCCAGGGCGAGGCGGCCATCACGATGTAAAGCAACCCATATTCAGAGAAGGTAAATATATGAGATGAGCCGGAAAAATTGAACGACCGCGCCGTCGCCTGAAACACAATGCCAAACATGATGCCCACAAGGTAAATGCCCGCCAGAATGGCGAGCAGATTGCAGATGGCATCAAGGACTTTCAGCAAGGCTCAGGGCTCTCTGATGGGCGGTTCCCCGGCGCGCAACACGCACCGGAGCGTTTCATGATCACTCAGGGTGATAGAGGCTGCGCATCTGGTCATAGCGCGACCCGTCGTCGCCCATTTCATCCAGACGGCCCTTCATCCGGCCCCAGGCGGCGTCTGACGCCATTTTGAGGTAGGCGGCTGTGGCCTCATCGGACATGGGCACAAACTTGACACCCTTGGCCTCCAATGCGGCGCGGTCTTCCTTCACGCTGACCTGACGGTCGTTGTAGGATTTTTCTTCCCATTCGATCACCACATCCTGGATCAGCTTCTGGCTTTCCGGGGACAGCGCATCCCAGCTTTCCTTGTTGAAGATCACACCAAGGTCGGTGTTGTAAAAGGGTGGCTCTACCGCATAACGGATGAACTCATCCCACTTCAGGTCCATCAGGCCGATCTGCGTCCAGGCGGAGGCATCTACAACACCCTTTTCCAGCGCAGAGTACACTTCCGTGGACGGCATCGACGCGGTGGTCGCGTTCAGCGCCTCAAAAAAAGCATGATAAATTGGGTTGTCGCGCAGCTTTACGCCGGTCAGGTCCAGCACCCCGTTGGCATCGAACTTTGGCTCGTTCACCATCCAGATGTGAAACTGCACACCACCGTCGATCCATCCCAAGTGTTTCAGGCCCATGCGCTCTTGATGTGCGGCATCCATCGCGGCGGCACCACCGTTGGCGCGTGCCTCAACCGGTGTGATCGTGGAGGCAACCATCGCGTCAATCTCCGGCACGTTGGCCCCATAGAAAGAGCCGGGCGTGTGCACCATATCGACCACGCCATCGCGGATCGCGGCGGGTTGCTGGAACATGCCAATCGCCTCTGGCCCGCCGCGCACGTCGATCTGCACGATGCCTTTGCCACGTTCATTAATGTCATCGACCATGGCGAGGAACGTCTTGGTGTAGACAAGGAAATCAGGGAAGGCATGCACGGCCGACACGCGGTCTTCGGCCCAGGCGCCTGTGGCCGTCATGGCGAGGGCCGCAAATGCGCCGGTTGCCTTGAAGGACAGTTTGTCAAACATCTTCATTGGTTTTCTCCCTTGGGTTCTTTGGTCTTTTTATTCTTTTTGAATAGATGCAAATTCATGTAAACAGACAAGCACCCTTCAGGCGATTCAGTCAACCCTGCCCCGCAGCAAAGCGCAAGTCAGGTGTGGTGCAGATGTGTTTTTTGCGAGGGTCCAAGGGGCATTTGGGGGAGGGTATCAATGGAAATTGCTATTTTAGGGGGCGGAAACGGATCCATGGCAGCCGCCCTTGATTTGACCGATCAGGGGCATCAGGTGCGGTTGTGGCGCCGCAATGCGGCAGGGATCGACGCGCTGAATGCACAGCGTAACACGCTGACCCTAAAAGATTTCTCTAGTGCGCGCCCCATCACAATCCACAAAGTGACCACTGATATTGCGGCGGCCATCAAGGACGCCGCATTGATCGTCTGCCCCACCCCTGCCACCGCACAACCCGACATTGCCCGCGCGCTCGCACCGCATCTGGTAGACGGACAGGTGGTCTTTCTACCGCCGGGAAGTTTTGGCTCGGTGCTAATGGCGCGGATTGTACGCGATGCAGGAAATGAAGCGGATGTGAGCTTTGCCGAGGCAGGCACCCTGCCCTATCTCACGCGGCTCCATGGCGAGGATACGGTCGCCATCACCACCCGCGCGACCGAGCTGCCCACAGGCGTTTTCCCACGGCGCAATGCGGCGCATGCGCTGAAGGTCATTGCCGCGGCTTACCCTGCGATCCGTGATTGCGGTGATGGGCTGTCGGGGGCCTTGATGAACGCAGGGCCCATCATTCACCCGCCGCTCATTTGTATGAACGCCGGGCCGATTGAGCATTTTGAGCATTGGGACATCCATAATGAGGGCACGCAGCCGAGCATCCGCCGAGTCACCACGCGGCTGGACGGCGAGCGTATGGCGCTGCGCGATGCGCTGGGATACGGCGCGCCGCATTGGCCGCTGGCGCATCACTACGACCCGAATGAGGAATGGATGTACGGCGGGGCAGCCCATGAGAAGCTGACCGGTTCAGGCGATTGGCGCGAAAATCTGGTGCTGACGGAGCACCGCTACATGCGTGAGGATGTGGCCTGCGGGTTGGCGTTTCTGGTCTCGGTCGCGGATTGGGCCGGGGTGCCAGTGCCGACGGCGCGCGGGTTGCTGGCGATTGGGTCGGCCATTTGTGATGCGGATTTTGAGCGGGAGGGGCGGACATTGGCAAACATCGGGCTTGCAGGGTTGAGCCGAGCCGAGATGACGGATTTGCTGGAGAACGGGGTATGAGCCGGGAGCGCATCGTTTCGGTTGGGGCCGGCCGCATGGGGCGCGGGATGGGGATTGCCTTTGCCTATGCTGGGTACAACGTCTGCCTGATTGATGCCAAGGCGCGCAGTGCTGCGGAATTTGCTGAGTTGCAGGAAGCCGTGGCCACCGAGGTGCGCCGGACTCTCACTATGCTCGCAGGTTTTGGCATGTTGGAACAATCGGAAGTGGCGGGCTATGAAGCCCGCCTTACGTGCGTCCCGCTGGAGGATTGCGGCGGTCCGTTGGCTACAGCCGATGTGATCTTTGAAGGTGTGCCGGAGGTTTTGGACGCCAAGCGCGACGCCTTAGCTCTGATCAGTGAGCATGCACAGCCGGAGACGATTGTCGCCTCCACCACCTCCACGATCCTTAGCAATGACCTGCAAGGGTTCGTCACCCACCCCGGACGCTTCCTGAATGCCCATTGGTTAAACCCCGCGTTTCTGGTGCCCTTGGTCGAACTCTCTCCCGGCGATCAGACCGACCCGGCAGTCACCCAAGCGCTGAAAGACCTGCTGGAACGCATAGGCAAGGTGCCGGTCGTTTGCGCCTCCTCGCCGGGGTACATCGTGCCGCGCATCCAGATGCTGGCGATGAACGAAGCCGCGCGCATGGTGGAGGAAGGCGTCGCCACGGCAGAGGACGTGGACAAGGCGACCAAGTACGGATTTGGCTTTCGCTTCGCCATTCTGGGGCTGCTGGAATTCATCGATTGGGGCGGCGGGGATATCCTGTTTCATGCCTCCAACTATATGACCAAAGCCACGGGCGAGGACCGTTTTGCCGCGCCCGACATCGTCAAAAGTAACATGGCAGAAGGGCGCAATGGGCTACGTGATGGAAAAGGCTTCCTGAACTACGACAAGATGGACGTGCCCGCCTATCAAAAAGAACGGCTTGGGGCCTTCGTCACCATGCTGGCGCATTTGGGGAAAATGCCGCCAAAGGGATAGCATCTGACGGCTGCCTCAAACCAGAATATGGCGTGTGACAAATATGCCAGGCACAAATGCATCACCGCGCCGTCCAAGACGGCGCGGTTAAAGCGGGTTTCCGGCCTGGTTTAGCTGAGGGAGGCAACGCCCAAGGGCACACCGAATTTGCGGCACCAGATGTAGACTTCGTTGAAGTCATCTACATTCACGGACGCAGGCACAATGTAGATTTGCAGGCCGTTCAGGTTTTGCAACTCGCCCAAATCGCTGGCATCCGCATATTTGCCATCCTTGCCAAAGCCAACACGTGGGTCAGGCGCACCATCCAGGCTAAAATCGCTGTCCAGAATGACAACCGCACCACCATCTGCCGTACGCACGATTTGAATACCCCCCGTGGTAATGTGATCGCTTGCACCGGTGAATGTACCCTTGGCATTGATCTCACCTGCGGTCGCAGACAAAGGTGCGAGGGTGATCAGTGCAACCGCAACGGCACTGAGTGATTTTGCGATAACATTTTTCATGTAAATTCCTAACTGAGCTGGGGAATGGCTCTGCGCCAGTCCGTTATTTCGATGTACCTTTGCTAACATTGGGAACCGGTTGGTTCAAATAACGAATGCGTGATAATGGACTAATTGGTTTCCAACTCTGACTTCAGGCAATTTGATGCGCACCTATAGCGCGCCCTTTTTCCCCTTATAATCAGGCACTCTGATCTTCTGACACTTGAGAAAAAATATGGCATGCTAGATAATATGGCATGCTAGATACGGGGTGGGTGAGTATTAATCGGGGGATGGTGTGTTAACACAAGACGTGGACACCAGAAGCGGCGCGACGCGAAACGCGCTGCGCGTCTCAACGCGAGGTATCCATGAGCAGTTTCACGAACATTCGCATTTTGTCGCGCTGTTTAACGGCACCATCAACCCCACCCAATACCGCGATCTGATGATTGCCTTTCACGGGTTTTACAAGCCCATGGAACGGGCGATTACCCGCCTTGCAAACCATGAACCGCACACAAGTTCCGGGTTTGACTATCCGAAACGCACATCACTTTTGGCACAGGATCTCGCGTCACTTGGGCTGGCGCCCGCAGAGATTGACCAAAACCCGGAATGCCCGCGGATGAGTAAGTTGGTCACGCCTGCCACGTTGGCTGGGGTGCTTTACGTGATTGAAGGCTCTACTCTGGGGGCGGCACAGATCGACCGGGCTGCACAAAAAATCCTGTCCGCGGAGAATGTAGAGGGCCGGCGGTTTTGGGCCTGGTCGCGTGCCAACAACACGGCCCGCTGGGCAGCGATCAACGCGTATCTGAACAGGTTTGATGCAAGCCCGCACAACCGGGCCGCAATCCTGAGAGGGGCAAACGAGACCTTTGAGGCGCTCGCCACCTGGCTCGCCCCGTTGCAACAGCATAATCTGGCGCAGGAAGTTGTCGCGCCATGAACAAAAAACCCTTTGATCTGGACACATGCGAACATGAACCGATCCATTTGATCGGCGCGGTGCAACCCCATGGCGCGCTTGTTGCCATCGACTATGAAAGCCACCTGATCACCTACGCAAGCGCCAATACCGCAGAGTTTGTGGGCCGTGCGCCCGAGGCGATCATGGGCAAACCCATCTCCGATTTGATCGGTAAGGAAAACGCCCGCGCGATGCCGGACTTTCCGGCGGAAACCACAACGCCGGAACTGTTAAAGCCCTGGTTCATCGAATTGAGCGGCCTTGATGGCACCCCGCATCAGATCGAATGCCTGCCCCATCGCAACAAAAACCACATCATTCTGGAATTCATGCAGCCCCAATTGGCCCCCGCCACGGTGTGGGAGGACGAAATTCTGCGTCGGGAGATTATTTCTGAACTGATCAAACCGGACGCGCTGAGCGAATTGGCCGCCGTCAGTGCCCGGATCATCCGCGACGTCACAGGGTTTGACCGGGTGATGATCTACAAATTCGCCGAAGACAAACATGGGGAGGTCATTGCCGAAAGCACCAACCGGCCTGACAGCTTTCTGGGGCTGCATTATCCCGCGTCTGACATTCCTGATCCGGCACGGCGTCATTTTACGCTGAACGTTATGCGCTCCATCCCGAATATCAACGGCGAACATATTCCGATCCTTGGCATGTCGGGCGAGGTCGCGAATGCCGAGTCTGACACACCGCTTGATCTGACCTTTTCCAAACTGCGCGCGGTTGCGCCGGTGCATGTGGAATACCTCAACAACATGGGCGTCGGTGGCAGCCTGTCGATTTCACTGATCACCAACGGGGAGCTGTGGGGCCTTGTCGCTTGCCATCACTACCGCCCGCGTCTGGTCCCCTCCAGCCGGTTGCGGTTTGCGGAACTGTTGGGCGGCACAACCTCCGCATTGCTGCAAAGCATCGAAAACACCAGCCAGCTGAAAAAGAACATCGAAGCAGAAAAAACTGCCTTTTTTATTGAACAACAGGTGCGCGCGGGGCTGCCCCTGCGCGATTTGGTCACCCAGCAGGCCGATACACTGATGACACTGGTGGATGCGCAAGGTCTGTTTCTGGTGCTGGGAGATGAGGTGGTAAAGGCGGGCACAACCCCGGACCCTGCCCTTGATTACGCCGCGCTTCACGCGCTGAATGCCGAAGGTGTTGCAACCACCGACGCCCTGTCAAATGTCGTTGAGATGTCGGAGGATCAAACCGCGCTGGTCGCTGGTGCCGCCTATCTGAACCTCTCAGATGACGGGCGCGACTACCTCGTTTTGCTGCGCAGCCATTACCACCAGACCATTCGATGGGCCGGCAAACCCGGCAAAATTGAAACCACGGACAAGGACGGCATCACGCGCCTGTCGCCGCGCGGGTCCTTTGCACTTTGGCAAGAAGAGCGGCGTGGCAAAAGCAAGCCGTTTGATGCGATTGACCGCGACACCCTGCGCATTTTGCGGCGCGCCCTGTTTGCGCTCAACTCTGTGGAGCGGGAACGCCAGGCGTTAGAGGCCCAGAAAAAAGCCGAGGCCGAAGAAATGCGCCTGCGTCATGCCTTACTTGATGCGGCGCGCGCCAGTTCATTGGGGGAGCTTGCCTCGGCCATTGCCCATGAATTGAACCAACCATTGTCGGCCATTTCCAATTATGTCAGCGCCTGCCAGCAAGAGTTCAAAAACGCCGGTATGCCCGTGCCGCCACAGGCCAAGGAACTGATTGACACTGCCGTGGCCGAAACCGCGCGTGCGGGTGAATTGGTGCGCCGGGTGCGTGATTTTATTTCGCGCGGTGATCTCAAACCCGAGTTCATTGACCTCAATCAGGTGATCCGTCAGGGCGTTGGCCTTGCGCAGGTTGCCAGCAATGCCCCGGGCCTTGAAACCCGGTTTTTGCTGGACCCAGGCCTGCCCAAGGTGCTCGCGGACCCGGTTCAAATCGGCCAGGTTTTGTTAAACCTTGCGCGCAATGGCATCACCGCCATGGAACATGCGCACGCAAAGGTCCTGACGATCGAAACCAGCCAGGGCCCGGATTTTGTGGAGGTTGCGGTGCGCGATACCGGCCAAGGCATCCCGCAAGACGCGCAGGCGTTCATCTTTGAGCCTTTCCATGCCTCGACCACAAAAGGCATGGGTATTGGCCTGTCGCTTTGCCGCTCTATTATCGAGGCACATTCCGGGCGGATTTGGGCGCAGCCCAGCGATGCCGGAGCAACCCTGATGTTCCTACTCCCCCTTCAGGCAGAGCCAGATGACTGACAAAAACGAACACTTCTCAATCTACATCGTTGAAGATGACGACGCGGTTCTGAAATCGCTTTGTGCGCTGTTGTCGTCTCATGGGCATGAGACGATTCCCTGCACGTCAGCCGAACATTTTTTGCAGATATTCGACCCTGACTTACGGGCCTGTATGATCCTTGATCTGCGGCTGCCCGGGATCAGCGGTATTCAGTTGCAAAACCATCTGAACGACAACGGTATCTACCTGCCAATCGTGGTGATCACCGCCCATGGCGATGTGCAGGTGGCCGTAAAAGCGATGCGCGCGGGCGCCATTGATTTCATCGAAAAACCCGCCTCCCAGGAACAATTACTGGAGGCTGTTGGCATGGTTTCGGGGCTGTTATTCAACCGTCAACCTCCTATCATATCAAAGAAAATTGTCGCCAGCCGATTGGATAAACTGACGGACCGGGAACGCGAAGTGCTGGATCAATTGCTGCTGGGCAAACTGAACAAAGAGATCGCCAATGAACTGGGCGTGTCCCAGCGCACCGTCGAAGGCCACAGGTCGCGCATTCGCGACAAGATGCACGCCCGTGGGGTGGCAGATTTAATCCGTATGCTGGGCTAAGTGCCCAAATACGGGTTGCGCGCAGGTAATTATACGCATCGGTAAATCCGGCCTATCTCATTGTATTCGATCTGAACTAAAGTTTATGTATACGTGAACGTCTGCCTGTCTGGCAGGAATTGAAGGCTCCTCTTAACGATAAAGACGGGGGCCTTTGACGGCAGCGCTTGTGTATAGTGGGTCGGGTTACAAGTTGGACGGCAAACGGGATTTGTGCTGCACGTCGTGGAGAACGGTTACAGAAAACAGGGAGTCTGCACCGATGTCTGGAGATGGTAAGCTATCCCGTACGCGGGCATCTGAAACTCCCAAGAAACTCAGCAGTTATCGACGGACCGCTGCGGACATTCGCAGGCTTGGTGCGATGCTGCCGGAGGACCTTGTGGTTGATCTGGCGCGGGAGGTGATCAAACGGGTTGCCTCCAAAGACGAGCAGCTGGAGCATGTGCCACATGTCGTAACCAAAGAGGGGCTTGAAACCCTCTGTTATGCGTTGATTTCTGATGATGAAAAGGCCGCTGCCACGCTGATCTCTGAGCTGCGTGCAGACGGGGTACGGCCCGAAGAAATCTACCTGAAACGGCTGGCGGCTGCCGCGCGCATCTTGGGCGATATGTGGGTCACGGACGAGGTCACATTTGCGCAGGTCACTGTCGGCACCGGGCGCATGTTTGCCATCATGCGCAGCATGCGGCACTTGTTTGAACCTGTTGTGCCCGTCGAGGACAAAACCGCGATTTTCGCCGCAGTTCCGGGCGAGGATCACACGCTGGGCGTTCAGATGGCGGCGGATATCTTCCGCAAGGACGGCTGGGAAATCTCGCTCAAGATGGGGCTGGATCACGACCAATTGGTTGCGGAAATCGAACAGGCCCCCAGTGGGATCGTCGGACTGTCGATCAGTGGCGAGCACTCAATTGAGGCGCTTTCCCGATTGGTGGTTGCGCTGCACATCTGCCGCCCCCATGCGATACTCGTGGTGAGCGGTTCAAACGTGGACGAGGTGCGACCGATCTTGTCCTTGATGGGGCTTGATGGCATTGCCTCAACGCTGGAAGACGCACAAAAACAAATGGCCGCCCTTTGGGACACCAACATGGCGAAGTGAGCAGCGTATTGTTGTTAAGCTAAAGGCGCTTATTTCTGGATCAATGCGCTTTCCCATTCGGACAGAAACTTGTTGCGCTTTAATCTATCAAGAAACGTCATCAAGGCAGGTTCGAGTGCTATCGCTCTGCGTTCTGCCCCATTTTCCTTTTCGCTCAGCAACGGCAGCAACCCGGCACCATCAACCGGGCTGGATTGATACGAGACCAAAAACTGTATGAACTGCGCAGCAGTCTGCGGCTTTTTGGTGGCTCTGGAAACAAATGCGGTCCGCATCATCGTGGTTGGAAAGTCTGAGGGCAGGATGATCTCCAAAGTGCTCTGGCTTTCCGCCCGGGCCTCGGCATAGCTGCCAAGCACATTGTAGGCGACCGCAATTGTCCCGTCGGTCAAATCGTCGATCATGTCCCCCGAACAGCAATACAGCCTGACATCAAGCCCGCCCATCACCTCCATAAGACGCCAGAACGTCTCGGACGCGCGTGCGTCTTGGGTCGCGAACAGATATCCCAGCCCCGATTGACGCACATCATAGGTGCCCACCCGATTGCGAAAAACGTCAGGGCGCGCGCGCAGGGCTTCGATAAGTTCCTGCCGTGATTGCGGGATCGCCATACCGTCAAACGCGGCCCGATTAATGACAATGGCCGCCGGTTCAGAGGTGAACGCAAACAGGCTTTGGCGCCATTCAGCCCAGGGGAGATGCGCAACATTCTCCAAGGGCAATGCGTATCCGTCATTTACCAGTTTCAACTGCAGATCCATCGCACTGGAAATGGCGATATCAAACGCCTCAGGCGTATTGCGAAACCGGAGGTCGATATCGGCTGTACCGGTCACCAGATATTCAATGGCAATGTCCGGGTTGCGGGCGACAAATGTGTCAATCAGGGGCGCGAACAGGTCAGTGTCCGTGCTTGAGATGATGCGCAGCGTGGTTGCCGCGTCGGTATCGTTAAAGACTTGCCGGTCTTCCCAGTTCTGGGCCCAGCCAGTTGACCCCAGACATACCAGCACTAGAACGATAAGGTAACGCATGCTCCGCCTCCTTCCTGGTTTGCCAGTTCAATCTGGCCGCCATGGGCCTGCGCAACTTCGCGCGCGATGGTCAGACCCAGACCGGATCCAATCGTGTTGGCCGCATTCGCCCCGCGGCGAAACCGTGTTGTCAGCGCCTCGATTTCATCTGTCGGAAAGCCCGGCCCGCGATCACAGACCCTGATCTGGGGGCGGGGATGCAGCGCCACGGCAACTTCAATCGCGCCTTCGGCAGGGCTGTATTTCATCGCATTGTCGATCAGGTTGCGCACGGCATTCTGGATCAGGACAAGATCGCCGGAATAGGGCACATGCGGGTCCCCCCGCAATGTGAGGGACAGGTCTTTCATGTCGGCAATTGGCGTCAGTCGCAAAACCAGCTCACGGGCCACAACCACAAGGTCAATCTCTTCCCGCTCCAGATGGTCGGCCCGAAACGTGATCATGGCATGATCCAGCAACTGCCCCGCCGCGCGTGAACTTTCATCAATGGCTTTGACCATGGAGCGCATCGCCTCGCGGTTTTCCTCTTTATCCACCCGCTGAAGCGTCGCCTCAGCATAGGATCGAACAGTGGCAAGCGGCGTGCGCACACGGTGCGCTGCTTCTGCAATGAAATCCTCTGACCGGCTCAGCGATTGATCCAGCCGCCCCATCAGGGAGTTGAGGGAGGTTACAAGAGGTGCCATTTCGCGCGGCACCGGCTTGGTAAACGGGCTAAGGTCTTGCGGACCGCGTCGTGTCACTGATGATGTCAGCTTGCCCAATTGCCCTATGGTGGCGGAGGTGGCCCAAAAAGAAAGCGCGGCAGCAAGGCCAAAAAAGCCAAGCCCCAAAAGGGCGGCGTTGCGTGAAATCTGGTCAAGTGTCTCTGACAGGGCGTCCTGGGTTTGGGCCAAGACAATCTGGACTTCTGTCCGGTTGTTGGCCCCAATCAAGGTTCTGCTCGCACTTATTTTTTGCACCGCACCGCCGCGCATTTCACCGATTTCAAACATCAGGTTGCCACCTGTTGCCCCTTGGGAAAACGCAAGGTCCTCATAGCCCGACAAATGCACACCATCTTGCAGAATTGCATAAAAAACCCGGTCGTCAGCGGGTGTGGCAAGCATGGAAAATGCCGCATAGGGCAGATCAAGTTCGATCCTGCCGTCACGGATTGCGGCGGCATCCAACATTGAGGTCACCGAGGCTTCGAGGATGTTGTTCTGGCCTTGTTGGGCCACCTGAACCGCGTAGCTGCGCACAGCAAAAAACAACAAGAGCGCCAAAACCGCCGCACCCCCGATCAGGGTCAGCGCCAGCTGGTTTCGCAGCGATCCCGAGACCCCCGGACTATCCATCAAGGTCCAGCCGATACCCAAGACCGCGCAATGTGGTGATGCTCAGCGTCGAGGGTTGCAGGTGTTTGCGCAAACGCCCGATATAAACCTCAATCGCGTTTTCCGAGACATCGTCGTCATAGGAAAACAACCGGTCCGCAAGTTTGCTTTTTGAAAAAATCTGCCCCGGCGCATTCAGGAACAATTCCAGCAAGCGCAGTTCGCGATTACGCAACGTGACGGCCTTCCCACGGACAATCAGATTGCCGGCGACCGGATCAAACATAATGCCACCGATTTCAATCGCTGTTTTGGTATTGCCAGCGCGGCGGCGCAGAACGGCGCGACACCGCGCTTCAAGCTCCGCGTGATCAAAGGGTTTGGTCACGTAGTCATCCGCGCCCAGATCAAGCGAGCCGATTCGATCAGACACCTGACTGCGGGCCGTCAGAATGATCACGGGCGTGTCGAAATCGCTGGCGCGATGCTGTTGTAGAAAGGCGCGCCCGTCTCCATCCGGCAGCATGATGTCGAGCAGGATCAGATCATACTCCCCCGTGGCAACAAAACCTGAGGCGTCTTCCAGTTTCTTCGCATGATCAATGACATGCCCGCTCATCTCCATGCGGGACACAATGGCATTTGCAAGGTCCCGGTTGTCTTCTACGAGCAGAAATTTCATGGCTTTGCTAAGTCTTCTTGCGTGATGACAGGTTTATGTCAGGTTGGAATGGTTATCGTGGACTCAACTGAGCCGCCATGCGGACAGTTGTCAAATGGGAGAACAAAATGTCAAAATTCGTAATGGGCCGTCGTGCCCTTCTCGCGGCTGTGGCCGCATTTGGTCTTGCGGGCCCCGCAGCGGCGGATGGCCATCAGGTTCTGGACAGCATCCACTTTCTGATCCCCGGCGGTGCCGGTGGTGGCTGGGATGGGACCGCACGTGGCACCGGTGAGGCGCTGACAGGGGCCGGTCTGGTCGGTAATGCCTCTTATGAAAACATGTCAGGCGGCGGTGGCGGTAAGGCCATCGGCTATCTGATCGAAAACGCCGACAGCAATCATGGCACGCTGATGGTGAATTCCACCCCTATCGTGATCCGCTCGCTCACCGGCGTCTTCCCGCATAATTTCCGCGATCTGACACTCGTATCCGGCACCATAGGTGACTACGCAGCAATCGTTGTTGGCAAAGACAGCGCGATCAATTCAATGAACGATCTGATTGCCGCCTATGACGCAGACCCCGGTGCAACAGCCATCGGCGGTGGGTCTGTGCCCGGCGGGATGGACCATTTGGTTGCAGCCATGGTGATGGAGGCCGCAGGCAAGGATGCGCTTGGCGTGAAGTACATCCCCTATGACGCGGGCGGCAAAGCCATGGCGGCATTGCTGTCAGGTGAGATCGCAGCACTCTCAACCGGTTTCTCCGAAGCGGTCGATCTGGCCAACGCAGGCGAGGTCAAGATTATTGGCGTGACATCTGATGCGCGCGTCGATGCGGCACCCGATGCCATGACGATGAAAGAGCAAGGCATCGACACCACCTTTGTGAACTGGCGCGGTTTCTTTGCGGCCCCGGGTTTGCCCGATGACAAGCTGGCCATGTACCAGGACGCCATTGGCAAGATGTATGACACACCTGAATGGGAAGCCGTGCGGGCGCGCAACGGCTGGGTGAACATCCACAACTCCGGCGGCGATTTCCTGACCTTTCTTGAGGCACAGGAAAAGGTCATTGGCGATCTGATGAAGAAGCTCGGCTTCCTCTAAGACCACCACGAAAGAAAGGATCAGAGCGGGCGTCGCTCTGATCCTGTTACTCCCGGGGAGGGGAAAATGGCACTTGATCGTTGGATTGCGCTTATTCTGCTAGGCATCTGCCTAGCCTATGGATATGCCGCCTGGTTTACAATGGATGGTGGCCTTGCCCCCTTCATGAAACGCAATCCGATCTGGCCCAGCACCTTTCCAAAAGTTCTGTCTGTTCTTGGCATCTGTGCGACGCTGTTTATCCTGCTGGGCTTTGAAAAGAGCCCCCCGAAAGAGGCCGACATCGACTATCGTCGCCTTGGGGAATATCACCTTGGGCAGGCGGTGCTGCTGCTGGCTCTGATGGTGGCCTATGCGCTCTGCCTTCGCCCGCTGGGCTTTCTGATCTCAACATCTGCATTCCTGATCCTCGGGTCCTTCATCCTGGGCGAGCGAAAGTGGCACATCATGCTGCCCGTCGCGCTGATCGCAACGATTGCTGTCTGGTATCTGGTTCAAGAGGTTCTTGGCATCTACATGCGTCCCCTGCCGGGCTTTTTGGGAGGCTGATATGCTTGAAGGACTGCTGATCGGGCTGACAACGGCGCTTTCCATTCAGAACCTGCTGATGGTGATTGCCGGGTGTTTGATCGGGACATTCATTGGCATGTTGCCGGGTCTTGGCCCGATGTCGATCATCGCCATCATGATCCCGGTTGCCATTTCCATGGGGGATCCGTCGGCGGCGCTGATCTTGCTGGCTGGTGTCTATTACGGGGCGATTTTTGGTGGCTCAACCTCATCCATCCTGCTGAACGCGCCGGGCGTGGCGGGCACGGTGGCCTCCAGCTTTGATGGCTATCCGATGGCGCGCAAGGGCAAGGCGGGCAAGGCGCTGACCATCGCGGCCATTGCAAGTTTTGCGGGCGGCACCATTGGCGCGCTGTTGCTGATGATCTTTGCGCCCGCCCTTTCGTCTGTTGCGTTGCTGTTTCATTCCGCTGAATATTTCGCGCTGATGGTGGTGGGCCTGTCGGCCATTGCGGCCTTTGCGGGCACCGGGCAGGTGGCCAAGGCAATGATCATGACGGTGCTGGGCCTGATCATGGCCACAGTGGGCGAAGGGGCACTGTTCAATCTGCCCCGGTTCACGATGGGCATCATGGATTTACAATCGGGCTTTGGCTTTATCACGCTGGCGATGGCGATGTTCGCCCTGCCTGAGGCCTTGTTTCTGGTGCTCAAGCCCAAGGACCTGCAAGACGGCGAAAGCGACATCAAAGACCTGCGCATCACGGCCGCCGAGGCAAAGGCCATTGCGCCTGTGATTGGCCGTCAGTCCCTGCAAGGGTTCTTTATTGGCGTTCTGCCGGGTGCGGGCGCCACGATTGCCAGCTTTCTGGGCTACGCGGTTGAGCGCAACATCGCCCCAAAGCACGAACAGGATGAATTTGGCAAAGGCTCTATCAAAGGTCTGGCTGCGCCAGAAACCGCCAACAACGCGGCCTGCACGGGCTCATTTGTACCACTGTTGACCTTGGGCATCCCGGGGTCGGGCACCACGGCCATCCTGTTGGGCGCCTTGATTGCGCTGAACGTCACACCCGGACCCCGGCTGATGGTGGATGACCCACAGATTTTCTGGGCCGTCATCATGTCGATGTTCATCGGTAACCTTGTGCTGTTGATCCTCAATCTGCCGCTGATCCCCTATATCGCCAAAGTGCTGGCCGTGCCGCGCACCTTTCTGATCCCCTTCATTTTGTTTTTCACCCTGATGGGGGGCTATATCGGCCAGAACAATGCAACGGAACTGTTGCTGCTGGTCGGATTCGGGATCTGTGCCACCGCCCTGAAATTCGCGGACTACCCGCTTGCACCCTTGCTGATCGGCTTCATTCTAGGCGGTATGATGGAGGATAATTTCGCCCGCTCCATGCAGCTTTACGATGGGATCGGGTTCATCTGGGAACGTCCGATGACACTGGGGCTGTTGTGCATTGCCGCTGTGTTGGTGGTGCTACCAAGCTACCGCGCAAGACGCGCGAGGGCGCTGGCCAAGGGCGTTGCTGACGGGGATTAAATCGCCTGCGCACACCACAAAGCCCATCCGTCAAATCACTGCGCCCCCGCGCTGAGGGAATGCGCTGTGCGCTCAGGTCTTTTTGAGCAGGTCGTATTTGCGCAACTTCACGTAAAGCGATTGTCGTGACAGGCCCAGCATCTCGGCGGCGGCCACCCGGTTGTTTGAGGTCAGCTCAACGGCTGTTTCAATGCACATTTTTTCAACAACATCCGTGGTTTTTGCCACGATGCTTTTCAGCGATTGCCCGCCAATCAGTTCGATCACTGATTTCATGTCCACATCGGTGACCTGCTTCATCGGCGTGCTGACTGTCTCCACCCGATGGGAATCCCGGATTACCATGGCAAAAATCGGTTCTGCCCCGGCGTTCAATTGTGTTGTCGAGATTTCAACTGCCCGTGCGCCGCCGTGTTCACTGATGATTTTGGTGGCATAAAGCCGCATGCCGCCGCTGCGGTTGGCATTTTCGATCATCACATTCAAATCAACGGTGCCGCGCGCGCAGAATTGTGCGAGTGACCGGCCGATGATGCTCTTGGAATGGGTGATATGGGCCAACTTCAGGAACGCTTCATTCGCGCTCAGGATATTGCCTGCCTCACTGACAAAAACAAATGAATCAACGCCGCTTTTGTAAAGGTCTGCCAAATGCCCCTGAAGCTGCCCCACAGAATCTGACGGCATGCCCGCCGGTGTGATCTTGCACAATAACATCTGGCTGCTGGAGCCACGAAACAAGGTTGCATTCAAGGATAGCTTGCGATTGCCCCGCACGCTTTTGGCAAGGATCGGGGATTGCGTCTGCTCCGAAGCGGCGGTGATCAAGCGATCCACCACATCCTTGCGCCCCTTTGCCTCAAATTCATCCGCGAAAGATGTGTCAATCAGGATGTCTCTGGATTTGCCCAGCAGGACCTCTGCCGCCCCGTTACATGACATGATTTGCCCCGTGCTTACGGAGACAAACACGGTGGCGACCTCCGAGGATTCCAACAAGACGCGAAGGCGGATATCATGCTCCCGCTGGGCCTCATAATCGGCTTCCAACGCAATCTGTGCGGCAACCAGCTGTTGCTGCATTTCTGCGGTGTGGCGCAGATCACTACCCAACATCAGAATCTCGTCATCAGAGCCGATTTTATGAAACGTGTAGCGCACGGGCAGTTCCGGAAACTTGGCAGTGGCGCGGTGATTAAGCTCAACCGGCAAAACGTCTCCATCCTGTTCGAGAAACTGCGCGATGCGCGCGTCAAATTTTGGCACGGATTCAATCGTCAGGGTCTCTTGAATTTGCCCACCGGCCCAGTCAGAAATATGCGCCTGACCACCAAATTTAGGGCTGCAATTGGCCACCGCGACTTTACCTGACGGCGCGACAATCAACGCTAGATCTGACACACGAGCAATGATCTGGGCGGCTGCATCAGGGGCGATCCGTGCGATCATGCCGCTGGTCCAGGTCGTTTTGCCAGTTGACGCCATTCGTCGCGGCCCTTTGTCAAAATCAGTCTACACGGTCAGTGTAATTTCCTTAGCGATGTTTTCAAACCAGCGAAACACCTAGATGCACAGGTCCAGTGCTTCCTGCCAGTCTTTCGTCATGTGGTCAGCACCTATGGCCTTAAGGGCATCTGTGTTCAAGTCACTGATTGAGCCCCCCACGACGACTTTACAGTTGGTGAACTGCATCCGCACACCATCAACCAACAGGCGCAGGTCCTCCGGGCACTCGCCAACGGAGGCTGAAATCAGCACAACATCAAAATGGTGGCATTTTGCTAGAGAGGCCAACCGGTCCAGGCTGGCCTCAAGCTCTACAAAAACCTTTTGGCGGGCCTGGCGCAATTGCTTTGCAAGAACCAGCGCGCCCAACGTGTGCTGTGCGCCTGCGGGCACCAGGACCAGACAGTCCTGATAGAGGTCGCGCTGCGCAAAGGGAATAACCGGAGGGGTCTCTGGCAATCTGTGCAAAGCGGATTGCAGACGTGCACAGCCAATGGTCACATCCGCAAAAGAAATCTGATCGTTTTCCCAAGCTACTCCCAGCGCCCGTGCGGTGTCTGGGATCCAATGAAACGCCAATTCGTCAGCACTGCACCCGGCCTGCCGCATCCTTTCCAGTACTTTCGGAAACTGACCTGGATCTTTGTCGATGGCGGCAGTACAAAGTTGCGCGCCCATTTCAATATGCATCGCGCTTGGCGTCTTGCCGCTATCTGCCGCCACCGCCCATACATCATCCACACCAGATGTCAGCGCCGAAAGCACCGTGCGGGCCACACGGGTCGCATCGCGCGGGGTGTTCGACAAAAAGGGTTGCGGATGCTGAGACAAAACTTCCCCCAAAGCTGACTGGGCCATAACGTAGGCCAAGCCGGTCAAGATTCCAATCATGGTGTTGCATGATCAGAAATATGTCAACTAAACAAGACATAAAGTCGAAACTCCTCCTATCATTTTGATAGATTTCAACTCCACTTTACAGAACTCCGAAAAAACCTCTTCAATTATGTAAATCAAAGTTGACACAATCGGTGATGCCTGCCAACTTTTAGGAGAATGTTAATCGCCTCAGGGGGGCTTGATGAACAGCGCTTCGGCACCTTCAAATGCACAGTTGGGACTTTACACGCCCGACCAGCGGGTGCGCCGCGACAACAGCATCTGGACCCTGGTTCAGGGCGTGCTGGCACCGCTGCAATTTGGCGTGTTTCTGGTCTCCCTCGGACTGGTCCTGCGCTACATGATGACGGGTGACGGTTACGTCATTACAACCGCCTCCATCATCGCCAAAACCGGTGTGCTTTACCTGATCATGATCACCGGTGCGATTTGGGAAAAGGTCGTCTTTGGCCAATGGCTTTTTGCACCTGCATTCTTTTGGGAAGACGTGATCAGTTTTGGCGTCATCGCCCTGCATTCCTTATATCTTTACGGACTTTTGACCGGGTCCATGGCCCCTGAAACCCTGATCGTTATCGTGCTGGCGGCCTATGCGGCTTACGTCGTCAACGCGGGCCAGTTCTTGTGGAAATTGCGCGCCGCGCGCCTGCAGGCGGAGGATCACGCATGACCGAACTGATGCCCCCCCAGATGTCAGGCGGATGCCGCAACGCGCCCGTGCTCAAACAGCGCGGCCAGCGAGAGGTGTTTTGCGGCCTCACCGGCATCATCTGGCTGCACCGAAAAATGCAGGATGCGTTCTTTCTGGTGGTGGGGTCGCGTACCTGTGCGCACCTTTTGCAAAGCGCGGCGGGCGTGATGATTTTTGCCGAACCGCGATTCGGCACAGCGATTCTCGAAGAATCAGACCTGGCCGGCCTCAATGACGCCCACGCCGAACTTGACCGTGAAGTCGAAACCCTGCTGGCGCGCCGCCCTGACATCCGGCAGCTCTTTTTGGTGGGCTCCTGCCCGTCCGAAGTGATCAAGCTAGACCTGAACCGTGCAGCGGAGCGTCTGACACAGGCCTATGCGCCAAAGGTGCGGGTGCTGGAATATTCCGGGTCTGGCATTGAAACGACCTTTACCCAAGGCGAGGATGCCTGCCTTGCCGCCATGGTGCCGGTACTGCCAAAAACCGATGCGCGCAATCTGGTGGTTGTGGGCGCGCTGCCCGATGTGGTCGAGGATCAGATGCTGTCCCTGCTGGATGGGCTTGGCATTGATAATGTACAGGTCTTGCCGGTCCGCACCATTGATGCAGATGTTGCCGTTGGGCCAAACACCGTTTTTGCCCTGACGCAACCCTTCCTCGGGGACACCCATGCGGCCCTCACCCGGCGCGGTGCGCGCCATCTTGAGGCCCCTTTCCCCTTGGGCGAAGAGGGCACAACCGCCTGGCTTAGCGCCATTGCCACAGAATTTGACGTCTCTGCCGAGACCTTTGAACAGGTCACAAAGGCCCCCCGCCGCCGCGCCCGCGCTGCGGTGGCAAAGGCCGCCGCACAGCTTAGCGGCAAATCGGTTTTCTTTTTCCCTGACAGCCAGCTTGAAATCCCGCTCGCGCGTTTCCTGACCCGCGAATGTGATATGCGCGCGCTTGAGGTTGGCTCCCCCTACATCCATGACGCGATCCACGGTGCCGAACTTGAACTGTTGCCCGCTGGCCCGCAAATTTCCGAAGGGCAGGACGTTGATCTGCAACTTGACCGCTGCCGCGCTCAGAAACCTGACCTGACGGTCTGCGGTCTTGGCCTTGCCAACCCGCTGGAGGCCGAAGGACTTTGCACCAAATGGGCCATCGAACTGGTTTTCACCCCGGTGCATTTCTACGAACAGGCGGGTGATCTGGCTGGTCTGTTTGCCCGGCCCCTGCGCCGCAAAGGCATCCTTGCTGACAAAGGGATAGCCGCCGCATGATCAACATCTTCACCTCATCAGCACCCTGCGTGAACGGGCTTGCGAAGGGCAAGCCCTGCCTCACGGCGTCACGTGCCAAAGGGGCACGCGCATGAAACTCACTGTCTGGACATATGAAGGCCCGCCCCACGTAGGGGCCATGCGTGTCGCCACGGGCATGAAAGGGCTGCATTACGTTCTGCACGCCCCGCAGGGCGATACCTATGCCGATTTGCTGTTCACCATGATTGAGCGGCGCGACCATCGCCCGCCGGTCACCTATACCACCTTTCAGGCGCGCGATTTGGGCGCGGACACGGCAGGTTTGTTCAAATCCGCCTGTCAGGACGCCTATGATCGGTTTCAGCCTGAGGCGATCATTGTGGGTGCCTCCTGTACCGCAGAGCTGATCCAGGATGATCCGGGCGGGCTGGCGCAAACCATGGGACTGCCGATCCCGGTGATCCCGCTTGAATTGCCCAGCTACCAGCGCAAAGAGAATTTTGGCGCGGATGAAACCTTCTTTCAGATTGTCAAACATCTCGCCAAACCGATGGAAAAAACCGCACGGGTCAGCTGCAATATCATTGGGCCAACGGCACTGGGGTTCCGCCACCGCGATGATGTGCAGGAAATCACCAATCTGCTGTTTGAACTTGGGATTGAGGTCAACGTGACGGCCCCCATGGGAGCCACGCCCGGTGATATTGCCAAAATGGGTCAGGCCCATTTCAACGTGCTGCTGTACCCTGAAACCGGTGAAATGACCGCGCGGCATTGCGAAAAAACCTTTGATCAGCCCTATACCAAAGTTGTGCCCATCGGGGCCGGTGCGACGCAGGATTTCATTGAGGAAATCCGCGCGTTAAGCGGCAGCACGGTTGACATTGACACTGAGCGTCTGCGCCAGACCTGGTGGTCGCGCTCTGTAGACAGCACCTACCTGACCGGCAAACGGGTGTTTATCTTTGGTGATGGCACCCATGTCAAAACCGCAGCACGGATTGCGCGGGATGAAATGGGTTTTGAGGTGGTTGGCATGGGCTGCTACAACCGCGAATTCGCCCGCGATGTGCGCAAACTGGCCAAGGACTACGGCGTTGAGGCGTTGATCACCGACGATTATCTGCTGGTTGAGCAAACCATCGAAGCACTGCAGCCTGAAATGATCCTTGGCACCCAGATGGAGCGCCACATCGGCAAGCGCCTTGGCATTCCCTGCGCGGTCATATCGGCCCCTGTACACGTGCAGGATTTTCCCGCGCGTTATTCGCCACAGATGGGGTTTGAGGGTGCCAATGTCATCTTTGACACCTGGATTCATCCGCTGGTCATGGGGCTGGAAGAACACCTGCTGCACATGTTCCGGGAGGATTTTGAGTTTCATGATGCGGCCGGTCCGTCCCATCACGCAGGTCATGCGCCTGCGGCGAGCGTGGCCCGCCAACCTGCGTTGGCGGCTGAGGGGCTAGCCCCTCAGACACCCCAGGAATGTTCAGGCCAGAAAGAGGAAGCGGCCAGCGGACAGATCATCTGGCTTGCCCCGGCGGAACGTGAGTTGAAGAAGATACCCTTCTTTGTGCGCGGCAAAGCCCGTCGCAACACCGAATTTTATGCCGCAGAAAAAGGTGTGGCAGAAATTTCAGTTGATACTCTTTACGAAGCGAAGGCCCATTTTGCGCGATGAGGTAACACATAAATCCTACAACGTCGTTTTGTTGACGTTGGACCGCCATGCCGCGGGGCCTGCGGCGCGGGTGGCCCCCACTTTGGCACAGGACTTTCCCGGGTTGGAGCTGAAGATACACGCCGCCGCCGAATGGGCAAAAGACGCAAATGCCCTTGACGCCGCCAGGGCAGACATCGCCACGGCACATCTGATCGTCACTTCCGTGATTTTCCTTGAAGAACACATTCAGGCAATCCTGCCCGATCTCAAGGCGCGCCGGGACGCCTGCGATGCATTGGCCGGGATCATCGCGGATCAGGAGATTGTCCAACTGACCAAGATGGGCGATCTGGACATGATGCGCCCGGCCACAGGTGCCATGGCCCTGTTCAAGAAATTAAAGCCTGCCAAGAAATCCGGCAGTGCCGGGGCAGGCCAGATGAAGATGCTGCGCCGTATCCCCAAAATTCTGCGTCTGATCCCCGGCAAAAGCCAGGATTTGCGCGCCTGGTTCCTGGCCATGCAATATTGGCTGGGTGGCTCAGATGACAACATCGAAAGCCTGGTGCGGTTTTTGATCTCGCGGTACGCGTCGCGGCCCGAATGGCGTGGGGCAAAGGTCGCTGAACCTGTGGAATACCCGGAGGTTGGGCTATATCACCCCGACCTGCCCGGGCACCATATTGCCACAGATCTTGCCGACCTGCCGCTCAAAGCCGCCGGGCCAACCGTTGGGCTGGTGATGTTGCGCAGCTATATTCTGGCCAGTGACACGGCACATTATGACAGTGTGATCCGCAGGCTTGAGGCGCGTGGGCTGCGCGTGATCCCGGCCTTTGCAGGGGGGCTTGATGCCCGCCCCGCGATTGATGCCTATCACGCGGGTCAGATTGATACGCTTGTGTCTTTGACCGGATTTTCACTGGTGGGCGGGCCGGCGTACAATGACAGCGATGGCGCGATCACCGCCTTGTCGGACCTTGATGTGCCCTATATCGCCGCGCAGCCGTTGGAGTTTCAGACCCTCTCACAATGGTCAAATGGCACCCAAGGCCTGAGCCCGATTGAGGCCACGATGCTGGTCGCCTTGCCAGAAATCGACGGGGCCACAAACCCAACTGTATTTGCCGGACGTCATGGGCCAGAGGGCTGCGCAGGCTGTGCACATAAATGTGCCTCCCTTGGTGCGATCAAGGCAATGGCACCCTGTCATGAGCGCGTTGATGCGCTGGCGGAAAAGGCGCATAGCCTTGCCACGTTGCGGCGCAAGCAGAACGCGGACAAGACCGTTGGCATTGTGCTTTTTGGCTTTCCGCCAAATGCCGGGGCGATTGGCACAGCTGCTTATCTTTCGGTCTTTGAAAGCCTGCACAACACATTGCGCAAGATGGCGCGGGAGGGCTATGACGTGACCCCGCCTGCAACCGTTGAGGCACTGCGCGATGCGGTGCTGAACGGCAACGCCATAACCTTTGGCCAGGAGGCCAATGTCGCCGCGCGTGTCAGCGCAGACAGCATTGTCGCACAAACACCTTGGCTGGATGAGATCGAGGCCACCTGGGGTCCCGCCCCCGGACGCATCCAAAGCAATGGCTGCGAGGTGTTCATCCTTGGGGCACAGTTTGGGCGCATCTTTGTCGGTGTGCAGCCCGCCTTTGGCTATGAAGGCGACCCGATGCGCCTGCTGTTTGAACATGGCTTTGCCCCGACCCATGCGTTTTCAGCGTTCTATCAATACCTCAAACATGATCTCAAAGCAGACGTTTTACTGCATTTCGGCATGCACGGCGCGCTTGAATTCATGCCCGGTAAACAAAACGGATGCAGTGGCGCGGATTGGCCAGAGCGGTTGATTGGCAACCTGCCAAACGTCTATCTTTACGCCGCCAATAACCCGTCCGAAGCGACGCTGGCCAAACGGCGCAGCAATGCGATCACCATCACCCATCTGACCCCACCCTTGCAGGCCTCCGGGTTGTACCGCGGGTTGGCGGACCTCAAGGATAGTTTGACCAAATGGCGCTCCATGGCCACGGATGACCTCGCCCGCGCAGGGCTGGAAGAGTTGATCCGTGCACAGGCGGAAACCGTACATCTGGACGGAGATGATCTGAACACCCTGTGGATCAAACTGCTCGAAACCGAAGATGCGCTGATCCCGGATGGGCTGCATGTTGTGGGCCGTGATCTGACGGCGGATACGGTTGAGGACATGCTGAACCTCATGCAGTTTGACAATGACGCCGCGCGCGCCGCCGCCCGCCAGCATCTTGCCAACAGCGGCGAGCTGGACGCCCTGATACGCGGGTTAAACGGGCAGTTTATCAAACCGGTTGCAGGGGGTGACGTGATCAACGCGCCAGATATCCTGCCGACCGGGCGTAATATCCATGCCTTTGATCCGTTCCGCATGCCCACCGCCTTTGCCATGCAAGACGGCGCGCGGCAGGCCGAAGAGCTGTTGCGCACCCATGATGCCCTGCCCGAAACCGTCGCGCTGGTGCTGTGGGGCTCTGACAATATCAAATCCAACGGCGGGCCGATTGCGCAGGCCCTGACCCTGATGGGGGCAACCCCGCGATTTGACAGCCATGGCCGGTTGTGTGGTGCGGATTTGATGCCGCTTGCCGACCTGGGGCGCGCGCGCGTGGATGTGGTGATGACCCTTTCTGGCATTTTCCGCGATCTGCTGCCCTTGCAAACAAAGCTGCTGGCCGATGCCGCGCTGCAATGTGCGCTGGCGGATGAACCGCTGGAGATGAACCCTATTCGCCGTCACGCGCTGACCTTTGCCGCAGCACAGGGTTGTGACATGCGCACGGCTGCCCTGCGGGTGTTTTCAAATGCCGAAGGGGCCTATGGATCAAACGTAAACCAGCTGGTCGATAGTTCTGCGTTTGAGGATGACAGCGATCTGGCGGACGCCTATCAGGCACGCAAAAGTTTTGCCTATGGCACGGACGGGGAGGCATCCCAGCAGTCGGATCTGTTGCAGGACACGCTGCAAAACGTCGAACTAGCCTATCAGAACCTTGAATCTGTTGAGCTGGGCGTCACCACGGTTGATCACTACTTTGACACGCTGGGCGGGATCGCCGCTGCGGTAAAGCGCGCCAAGAATGGGGCGGAAACCCCGATCTACATTGGCGATCAGACCCGGGGCGGGGCCAAGGTCCGCACCCTGCGCGAACAGGTTGCACTTGAATCCCGCGCCCGCAGCCTAAACCCGAAATTCTACGAACCTCTGCTGAAACATGGCCATGAGGGCGTGTGCCAGATTGAGGCGCATATCATCAACACCGTCGGTTGGTCCGCGACCACCGGCAATGTAGACCCATGGGTCTATCAGGAACTCTCTGAAACCTTTGTGCTGGACGATGTGATGCGCCAGCGCCTGGCGGAGCTGAACCCAAAAGCCTCCATGCGGATGGCCAATCGCCTGCTGGAGGCCACCGACCGCGACTATTGGACACCGGACGCCGCAACACTTGTCGCTTTGCAAGACGCCGCAGACGCAATCGAAGACAGACTAGAGGGCATTGCAGCCGAATGACCCACACCTTTGGAAAGGGACCAAAATGAGCCCACTTGACAGAAATATCCCCAATCTTGGGGGCGACGGTGAAGGATCCGTTCAGGTCCATCAGGACGAGGCCGCCAGGATTGAAGGGGCCAAGGTTTTCAGCGTCTATGGTAAGGGCGGGATTGGCAAATCCACGACCTCTTCCAACCTGTCTGCCGCGTTTTCCAAACTGGGCCACCGCGTGTTGCAGATCGGGTGTGACCCCAAACACGACAGCACATTCACCCTGACGGGCCGCTTGCAGCCCACCGTGATCGACATACTAAAAGAGGTCGATTTTCACTCTGAGGAATTGCGCCCCGAAGATTACGTCGCTGAGGGATACAATGGCGTGAAATGTGTTGAGGCCGGTGGCCCGCCCGCCGGGACCGGTTGTGGTGGCTATGTAGTGGGTCAAACCGTGAAATTGCTCAAACAGCACCACATGCTCGAAGACACCGATGTGGTGATCTTTGACGTGTTGGGGGATGTGGTCTGCGGCGGTTTTGCCGCGCCCTTGCAGCATGCGGACCGCGCGCTGATCGTCACGGCCAATGATTTTGACAGCATCTATGCGATGAACCGGATCATCGCTGCGGTGCAGGCCAAATCAAAGAACTACAAGGTGCGGCTTGCCGGTTGTGTTGCCAACCGCTCCAAAGACACCGACGAAGTGGATCGCTACTGCAAAACCGTTGGGTTCAACCGCATTGCGCATATGCCTGATCTGGATGCGATCCGCCGCTCACGTCTGAAGAAAAAGACACTGTTTGAAATGCCCGATGACGAAGAGATCGTGCAGGTGCGCAAAGAGTACATCCGCCTTGCCGAGACGCTCTATAATGGCACTGAGCCTTTGGCCCCAGACCCGCTGCCTGATCGCGACATCTTTGAGCTTTTGGGATTTGATTGATGTCCTATGAGGCCACACGCAGCCAGGTCGAAACCTATTTCGACCAGACCGCCACCCGCACCTGGGAGCGTCTGACCTCAGACGCGCCGGTGTCGGGCATTCGCGCAACGGTACGCGCGGGGCGGGACCGGATGCGTGATGTGCTGACGTCGCAACTGCCGCAAGACCTGAACGGGGCGCGTATCCTTGACGCGGGGTGTGGCACCGGCGCGTTGTCTTTTGAACTGGCCGCGCGAGGCGCAGATGTGGTGGGTGTCGATATCTCGCCGCAACTTATTGAAATCGCGCAAAAACGTCGCCCCAATCATGTGGCCGGCTCGCTGACTCTTTTGGCGGGTGACATGTTGGATACCAATCTGGGTTCCTTTGATCATATCGTCGCGATGGACAGTTTGATCTATTACACAGCCACTGACATTGGGCGCATTCTGGATGGCCTTGCGCCCCGCTTGCGCGGCAATATGGCCTTTACCGTTGCACCACGCACGCCCCTGCTGATGGCAATGTGGCGCATCGGCAAACTGTTTCCACGTGCGGACCGCTCCCCCACGATGATCCCACACCGCGCCGCCAAAATCGCGCAATCAACCAAGGGCAATCTGCGTGCGCTTGAGCGTGTTTCCTCCGGCTTTTACATCAGCCAGGCGCTGGAGTTCCGCCCATGATCCCAAAGCGCGCAGTCAAGGGCATGACCCTCAAAATGCTGCCGTTTGCGGATGCCGCAAGCGAAGGGTTGCCCCTGTCGCAACTGCTGCGCCTGTCCTTGTTCCAGATTTCTGTAGGCATGGCGGCTGTGATGTTGCTGGGCACGCTGAACCGTGTGATGATTGTGGAATTGTCCGTGCCCGCGATCATTGTCGCGACAATGATTGCAATTCCGGTGCTGATCGCGCCGTTTCGCGCCTTGCTGGGGTTTAAATCAGACAATTACCGCTCCGCCATTGGTTGGAAGCGCGTGCCCTACCTGTGGTTTGGGTCCCTCTGGCAGTTTGGCGGCCTTGCGATCATGCCCATGGCGCTGCTGGTGCTGGCCGGAGATACAGAAATTGACGCAGGTGTGCTTGGTGAAATCGCCGCTGCATTGGCATTCTTGCTGACCGGTCTGGGCATGCATATGACCCAAACCGCAGGTCTGGCACTGGCCGCGGACCGTGCCAGCGAAGAGACCCGCGCCAAGGTCGTCTCGCTGCTCTATGTCATGTACCTGCTGGGCATGGGCGTGTCAGCGGTGATCATCGGCACAATGCTCAAGGATTATTCATCGCTGTTGCTGGTACAAGTGGTGCAAGGTGCCGCTGTGGTTACACTGGTGCTGAATGTCATCGCCCTGTGGAAGCAGGAAAAACTCTCGCCCATGAGCGCTGAGGCACGCGCCCGCCCGCAGCCACATTTTCGCGAGGCCTGGGCCGATCTGACCGCCAACAAAGATGTGGTGCGCCTTGTTGTGACAATCTTTCTGGGCACCATCGCATTCAACATGCAGGATGTCCTGCTGGAGCCTTACGGCGGTGAAATCCTTGGTCTTTCTGTGTCTGCGACGACCTTGCTGACAGCAATGTGGGCGGGCGGCGCATTGGCGGGCTTTGGATTGGCAGCGCACTGGTTGTCAAAGGGCATTGACCCCCACCGGATGGGCGGGCGCGGCGTGATCACTGGCATTGCCGCCTTTAGCGCGGTGCTGCTGGCGGCCCCCCTGTCCTCCCCCGCCTTGTTCTACGCAGGTGCGGCACTGATCGGGTTGGGCGGCGGGCTGTTTGCGGTGGCGACCCTGACGGCGGCGATGACACTTGACGTATCTGGCGCGGCGGGTCGGGGTCTGGCGCTTGGTGTTTGGGGCGCGGCACAGGCCACTGGCGCAGGCCTGTCGATTTTCATCGGCGGCGCAACCCGTGATCTGGTCAACACCGCCGCCAACAGCGGATTTCTGGGCGGCGTGCTGCAAGCGCCCTCCATTGGGTATTCGGTTGTCTATCAGATCGAAATTATCCTGCTTTTCATCACCCTCATCGCCCTTGGTCCGCTGGTGCGCACCAAAGGCATCGACACACAAAACCCGCGCAGACTTGAGCTGACGGATTTTCCGACATGACGCGCAAAGGAGACAACAATGGTTGGCAATGAGTTTTTTGGGAACTTTGATCTGGCAAGTGCCGCGATCTGGATGTTTTGGATCTTTTTCGCGCTGCTGGTCTATTACCTGCAAACCGAAAACATGCGCGAAGGCTACCCGCTGGAAAACGACAGTGGTGGGGCTTCCCCCAATCAGGGGCCGTTTCCGGTGCCAAAAGACAAGACCTTTATCCTGCCCCATGACCGTGGTGAGCTGACGGTGCCATCAGGGCAGCGCGGCGACCGTGATAATCTGGCGATGGAGGCCACGTCGCAGGCGGCAGGCTCTCCTTTTGTACCCACGGGTGATCCGATGGTGGATGGTGTGGGCCCTGCGGCATGGGCCCCGCGCCGCGATGTGCCAGAACTTGACGCCCACGGTCACGCCAAGATCAAACCAATGTCGATGCTACACGATTTTGCCATCTCCGCAGGGCGTGATCCGCGCGGCAAAGCTGTGGTGGCCGGGGACGGTGAAGTCATTGGGCGCATCATCGACATGTGGGTCGATGTGCCGGAACAAATGGTGCGGTATCTGACCGTTGATCTGAACCCAGAAGGCAGCGGTCAAACCCGCCTGATCCCCATCAATTTCTGCAATATCCACAGCAATCGGGTCGCCGTGCGCTCGATTTACAGCGGGCATTTTGCCGGTGTGCCGGACATTGCAAATGACGAACAGGTGACCCTGCTCGAAGAAGAAAAAATCATGGCCTATTACGGCGGCGGCACGCTTTATGCGGACCCGGCGCGGCTAGAGCCAAAAATCTAAAGCGATCTGCCGGGCCACAGCCATGGCCCGGAGCCAGCCACGAGGGACCAAACCGATGCACCATGATGATTTTCAGTTCGAACCTGTCAGAGGATTGCCAGAGGCCCTGCCCGAGGATGAGCACATCTTGTGGCAAGGCGCGCCCAATCCGCTGCGTCTGGCCAAAGACGCCTGGGCGCTGAATTGGGTGCTGGGCTATTTTGTGCTGCTGGCGGTGATCCGCGTGATTATCATCTCTCCTGAAAAGTCGCTGACTGCGGCGATGGCGCAGGGCATTCCGTTTCTGGTGGCCGGGGCCGTTGTTGCCCTGCTGATCCTCGGGATTGCCACCGTACAGGCCCGCAGCACCGTTTATACCCTCACCAACAAACGCGTTTGCATGCGCATTGGTGCCGCCCTGACCATGACCTTGAACCTACCCTACGTGTGCATCGGTAACGCGCAGGCGGGCGTGCGCGCCTCGGGTCTGGGCACCATCACGTTTGAGCTGATTGGCGACACCCGCCTGTCATACCTGATGACCTGGCCCCATGTGCGCCCCTGGCACATGCGCCGCACCCAACCGGCCTTTCGCGCGATTCCGGATGCGGCCCGTGTTGCCGCGATCTTTGCCGCGGCGGCCGAAACCCGCGTTTCCGTGCCGCAGGTTGCACAGGTTTCAACACCCACGCCCAGCGGCATTGCAGCGGAGTGATTTGACATGCGCACCACAAACTCCCTCGCCACGCAGATGAAACACCGTGACCGTGACATGGTGCCTGCGGTGCTGGTCAAGGCCATGTTTGGCCTGATGATCGGCGCTGTGGCGCTGGTTGGGTATGCCCGGCTGACAGATCGCCCCGTCACCTCCGTGCCGCCCCACAGCGATGTGGTGGCAGAACGCGCGATCACTTTAGTCGGCAACCGCAGCGACGGGGTGCAGGTGCTTGGCCCGGACGGTGCCCCCCTTGCCCATTCCAACGACGAAAAAGCCGGGTTCATCGACGTGATCTGGCTATCTGTAAACCGCGAACGACTGGTACAGGATGTGCCGTCGGATGCGCCTGTGCGCTTGGTTAAGCGCGTAAACGGCCATGTGGCCGTGATTGACGATACAACCGGCTGGAAGATCGAACTGATCGGATACGGCCAAGACAATGTCGCAGCTTTCGCCAGGCTGATCGACTGATGCGTTTGGGTCTTCATCATATCAAGGCCGTATCGCCAATGCCTCGAAAGCGCGCCGCGCAGCAGGGTATTGACGATGCAACTTTGACCAAAGCGCGCAATTTGACGACAACAAAAGGGACGTAAACTATGGGACTTCTGACAAGATCAAAAGAAACCGCCCCCTGCACGGTAACCATCTCTCACCGGTTTGAGGAGCTGTCCGCGCATGTGAAATTCAACAACGGGGCCGTCGTAAATCCCGGCGACTCTGTGCTGGTGCACGGGGGTGAAATCATGGCCCCCTACGGTGAAGTTGTGGAGGAAGACCGCACCGCGACCATCACGCGCGCCTCCGGGCTTGAGCGTCTGTGGACGCGCTGGACCGGTGATTTTGAATTCATGGAACTGTGTGAGTTTTCCTTCTCCGAAGAAGTATCACCCAGCTTTGGGCATCAGGAGGTATTGTCATGAACGCCCATTCCGCCTTTGCCGCCACCGCAGAGGAGGCGATTGCCGCGCAGGACGCGTTGGATGATGGCCCCATGACATCCGAAAAAGCCACAGAAGTGGCAATGCAGAACACGCTGCTGACACCCCGCTTTTACACCACCGATTTTGATGAGATGGACGCGATTGATGTCTCGCCCGTGCGTGCAGAGTGGGACGCGCTGATCGCGCAGATGAAATCAGACCCCAACAAAGGCCACTTTAAGAAAAACGACGACTGGGGCACCGTGGATTGGGACGGGATGGAGTCAAAGCTCAAGGCGGAGTTCATCGACTTTCTGATCTCCTCCTGCACCGCTGAATTTTCGGGCTGTGTGCTTTATAAGGAAATGAAGCGGCGCGGCTCAAACGAGGATATCACCACGCTGTTTCAACTGATGGCACGGGATGAGGCACGGCATGCGGGTTTTATCAATGACGCGCTGCGCGAGGCCGGTATACGGGTGAACCTTGGGTTCCTGACCCAGCAGAAAAAGTACACCTATTTCCGCCCCAAGTTCATCTACTACGCAACGTATCTTTCCGAAAAGATCGGCTATGCGCGCTACATCACCATCTATCGCCATCTGGAACAGAACCCGGAATTGCAGTTCCACCCGATTTTCAAGTGGTTCCGCGAATGGTGCAATGATGAGTTTTCTCATGGCGAGGCCTTTGCCCTCCTGATGAAAACCGACCCCAAGCTGACCGAAAGTTTTGCCAACAAGCTGTGGATCAAGTTCTTTTTGACGGCGGTTTATTCAACCATGTGGGTGCGCGATCATCAGCGTCCGGTATTTCACGACGCCCTTGGCGTGGATGTGACGTGGTACGGGCAGGAAGTGTTCCGCAAGACATCGGAAATTTCCAAACAGGTGTTTCCGATCACGCTGGACATTGATCACCCGCGCTGGCGCCCCAATCTGGACCGGATGGAAGCCGCCAGCCGCCAGATCGCGGCGGCCAAGGCGCGCGGTGGGGTGATGGGCATGGCAAGCCGCGTTGCCGGCATGGCCAAGGCGGCCGTCGCCTTTGTGTCGATCTTTACCATTCCGGCCCACAAGCACAACGTGCCTGAAAGCGCGCGGATGGAGCCTGCGTACTGATGTTCACCTCGCCCTGGATCGCAGCCCTGTCGGCCTTATTTTCCTGGTGGTTCTTCACCGGGATCATACTGCTGATGGTGCGCAGGGCGGATCGCAGGGACCCCACGGCCCACAGCGCATCAGTGACCTTTACCGTGCCGCTGTTTGCGCTTGGCATTGCCGGGCTTGTGGTGTCCGGCAGCGCGCTGAGCGTTGTGAATGTGTATATCGCGTTCTTTTCGGTGCTGCTGGTCTGGGGCTGGATCGAACTGGCGTTTCTCTCCGGCATCATCATGGGCCCGGAGCGGCACCCCTGCCCGCCGGGGCTGACCGGCTGGGCGCGGTTTGTGCGCGCCTGGCATACCTTGTCACATCACGAATTGCTGCTGCTCTGCGGTCTGCTGATCGTCACACTCACCACCGCGCACGCTCCCAACACGGTGGGGTTCTGGACCTATCTGATCCTGTTTGTGGCGCGCATCTCTGCCAAGTTGAACCTGTTCTTTGGGGTGCCGCGGATCAATATGGAATTTGTGCCCGCCCCGCTTGAACACCTCAAAAGCTATTTTCGTCAGGGCAATATCACCCTCGCCTTTGTGGCCGGTGTGACCTTTCTGAGCTTTGCAACCACATGTTTTGCAGAGCGTCTGTTTACCGCTGAAACCACTGAAACGCAGGTGGGCTTTGCCCTGCTGCTTGCGCTCAGTGCTTTGGCAACAATCGAACATTGGCTGATGGTCATTCCGTTGCCCGATGCAAAACTATGGCGTTGGATGCTCCCTGCGCTGCCAACGACCTCTAAGACAGGACAGTCCCATGAACTTTGATGCGCTTTTCCAATTCCAACTTGATACCCTCAAGCAAGAGGGCAATTACCGCTATTTTGCCGAACTTGAACGCAAATGTGGTAAGTTTCCCCATGCTGCCAACCACCATGACGGTGATGTGCGCGATGTGACGGTCTGGTGTTCAAACGACTATCTGGGCATGGGGCAAAACCCGCTGGTGATCGACGCGATGTGCGAGGCCGTGCAGCGTACCGGCACCGGAGCCGGTGGGACGCGCAACATCTCGGGCACCAATCACGATCATCTGCTGTTGGAACGCGCCTTGGCCGATCTGCACAACAAGGAAGCCGCGCTGCTCTTTACTTCTGGCTACGTGTCAAACTGGGCCGCCCTTTCTACACTGGGTTCCCGTCTAAAGGACTGCATCATCCTGTCGGACGCGGGCAACCATGCCTCCATGATTGAAGGCATCCGCCATTCGCGGGCACAAAAGGTCATCTGGAAACACAATGACGTGGCCGACCTGGAGGCCAAGCTGGCCAAACTGCCAGCCAACGCCCCCAAGATTGTCGCCTTTGAATCCGTCTATTCCATGGATGGTGACATCGCCCCGATCCGTAAAATTGTAGAGGTTGCCGAAAAGTACGGTGCCATGACCTATCTGGATGAGGTGCATGCCGTCGGTCTTTACGGCCCGCGCGGGGGCGGTGTGGCAGAACAAGAAGGGCTGATGGACCGAATCACCCTGATTGAGGGCACGCTTGGCAAAGCCTACGGTGTGGTTGGCGGATATATCACCGGCTCTGCCGCGCTGTGTGACTTTATCCGCAGCTTTGCCTCCGGGTTTATCTTTACCACGGCCCTTCCCCCGGCCGTGGCCGCAGCGGCGCGGGCGTCCATTGAGCACCTCAAACAGTCAGACAGCGAACGGATGAAACAGCGCGCGCAGGTCGCAAAGCTGCGCGACGGGCTGGACCGTGCAGGCATTCCGCATCTGATGAATGACAGTCATATCGTGCCGGTGATGATCAAAGATCCGGTCAAGACCAAGATGCTGGCGGATTATCTGATGGACGAATGGGGCATCTATGTGCAGCCGATCAATTATCCCACTGTCCCGAAGGGCACGGAGCGTTTGCGCTTTACCCCCTCGCCGCTGCATTCAGACGAGGATATCGCCCATCTGGTGGCGGCCCTGACCTCCCTTTGGAAGCAATGCGCCATCGCCCACGCGGTTGCCTAAAGCGCAGCCTTTAAAATACGGAATGATCGCCACGCGGGATAGACCCCTGTGTGGCGATCAACGTTTCATAGAACGAAAACAGGGTTTCGGACCCGGTTGAGGGCGTCATATCCGCGTCATAGCGCCCGGTGTCCGGGTCCAGCACCAGCATCGACTCTGTGGCGTAGTAGTGCCCAATGCGGGCCAGTTCCGCCTTTTCCTGTGCCTTGGGAAAGACCCGGCCCACACCCGTCAGAACCTTATGAAGGACCACAATCATCGCCACTGGGACATGGCGTATTTTGACGGGCTTGCCCAGCAGGCCAAACAACGCCTCGGCCTGATCCATCGGGGTGATTGCATCACCGGGCCCTCCAATTGGCAAAATCGCGTTGCGGCGGGCGGGGTCATTCATGCACCCGACGATGAAGCGGCCCAGATCATCATCGCTGATCGGTTTGCATGCGGTCAGGCGGCCATCGCCAAACACCAGAAACGGCTTGCCCGCGCGCACCCGGTCCACCTGTCCCGACAAGGATTTGAAAAATGCGGTGGGCCGCACGATGGAATAGTCCAGACCCGAGGTTGTCAGCGCCTTTTCAAACGCCAGTTTGGCGTGTTGAAAGGGCAATTTTGGGTTCTGCACGCAGATCGCGGACAGCAGGATAAAGTGCCTCACGCCCGCAGCCTTGGCCAGGTTCAGCACATGCATCTGCGCGTCATGATCAATGGCCCAGGCGTCATTTGGGCTGCCCGTGCGCGAAGCCAGACAGGACACCACAACGTCAAACCCACTCAGATGCGGCAGCGGTTTGGTCACATCCGCGACCACCACTTTGACCCCATCGGGCACCATACCGCCTTCGCGCAGCACGCAGGTTACGTCGTGCCCATTGGCCACCAGCGCGCGCACCGCGCCCTGACCAGCGGTGCCTGTGGCTCCGAAGACCAGAACCGTTTTGCCGGGTGCATCTGTCAAGCCGCAGCGCTCCCGTGGCGGCAGCTCGTGGAGATACCTGCGCCGTCTTTGCTGCCCCCACGTTGCAGCGTCATGCCTCTTTATCCTCTTTGTGGCAGTTAACCCTCTGTCCCTTGCCCGCCCCTGACCAGCCGTTTGGGCGGATCAGCGGGCCAAGGCAATATATGTCAACCTTACTTTACACTTGAAGACTCAAAAGAAGTCACGATAAACTTACAGTATGACAGATATCGCTGCCATTTCTGACCGCCGCCTGCCGGAACCGGGTGCCATGTTGCGCCTGATCAAACCGGTCACATGGTTCCCGCCGATGTGGGCCTATCTGTGTGGCGTTGTCTCCTCTGGCGTGTCGCCAACAGGGCAATGGGGGCTGATCCTGCTGGGTGTTTTGCTGGCCGGTCCCATCGTCTGCGGGATGAGCCAGGCCGCGAACGATTGGTGTGATCGCCATGTTGATGCCATTAACGAACCCGACCGCCCGATCCCGTCCGGGCGGATACCGGGCAAATGGGGGTTGTGGATTGCGCTGGCGATGTCGGCCTTGTCGCTGATTGTCGGTGCGCAACTGGGCCCCTGGGGGTTTGGGGCAACCGTGTTTGGCGTGCTGGCCGCCTGGGCCTATTCCGCGGAACCCATCCGCATGAAAAAATCCGGCTGGTGGGGCCCGGGGCTGGTTGGTCTGTGTTATGAGGGCCTGCCGTGGTTCACGGGGGCCGCTGTTTTGTCCGTTGGTGCACCGGGGTGGCCGGTGATTATCATTGCCGGGCTTTATGCGCTTGGGGCCCACGGGATCATGACACTGAATGATTTTAAGGCATTAGAGGGGGACCGCCAGATGGGCGTGAACTCCCTGCCTGTGACCTTGGGGCCGGAACGTGCGGCGCGCGTGGCCTGTTGGGTCATGGCCCTGCCACAGCTTGCGGTGATTGGCCTGCTGGTGATCTGGGACAAACCGCTGTTTGCCCTTGCTATTTCGGCGCTTCTTGCCGCTCAACTCTGGGCGATGCGCGTGTTGCTGAGCGATCCAAAGGCGCGCGCGCCGTGGTATAATGCAACCGGTGTGGCGATGTATGTCACGAGCATGATGATCGCAGCCATTGCGCTGCGGAGCCTGCTGTGACGCTGTCCTGGGCCCAGATCGCTCGCCTTGGGCTGGTTCAGATGGCCCTGGGTGCGATTGTGGTGCTGACAACCTCAACGTTAAACCGGCTGATGGTGGTTGAATTTGCCCTGCCTGCGGTGCTGCCCGGCGCGCTGGTGGGCCTGCACTACGGCATTCAGCTGTCGCGCCCGCATTGGGGGTTCACCTCTGACACCGGGGGCAATCGCACGCGCTGGATCATTGGCGGTATGATTGCGCTGGCCATTGGTGGTATGGGCGCGGCCCTTGGGGTGACCCTGTTTGCTTATGGCTTTGGCCTCGCGCTTGGCCTTTCAATTTTGTCTTACGCGCTGATTGGCATCGGTGTGGGGGCCTCTGGCACGTCTTTGCTGGCGCTGCTGGCCACTGCAACCGCTCCTGATCGGCGTGCGGCGGCGGCGACAATCACATGGTTGATGATGATCTTTGGCATCGCGCTTACAGCCGGGCTGGCGGGGCAATTCCTTGACCCCTATTCCCCCCAGCGGCTGCTGAGCGTCGTGGCCGTGATTGCCGCCGCTGCCACCCTGCTGAGCATTCTGGCCATTGGCCGGATTGAAACCCGCGTCACCTGTGTGAGCGAACCGGAGCGTGCGTCCTTCAAAGAAGGCATGCGCGATATCTGGGCGGAGCGCAAAACGCGCAACTTTACCCTTTTTGTGTTCCTGTCGATGAACGCATATTTCATGCAGGAGCTGATCCTTGAGCCCTACGCGGGCCTTGTGTTCAACTTTACCCCCGGCCAGTCCACTGCCCTGAGTGGCGCGCAAAATGGCGGTGTTTTTGTGGGCATGTTGACCGTGGGTATTGCGGCAACCGGCCTCAAATGGGGGTCATTGCGCAGTTGGGTGATGGCGGGATGCATCGGGTCAGGCATTGTTCTGGGGCTGATCTGCCTGACAGGCATGTCACAGCTGGCCCTGAATTTCACCTACCTTGTGGTCGCGCTTGGGTTTTTCAACGGCATGTTCGCCGTTGCGGCCATTGGCGCGATGATGGCGCTGGCCTCTGAGGGACGCGCGCAGCGGGAGGGCACGCGCATGGGCCTTTGGGGTGCCGCACAGGCGATCGCCGCCGGGTTTGGCGGCCTGACTGGGGCCGTGCTGGTTGATATCGCACGCAAGTTTGCCCCTGACGGGCCTGCCTTTGGCGCCGTCTTTGCCTTTGAAGCCTGCCTTTTTGCCGCCGCAGCCCTGATGGCCGCGCGGGTGATGGAAACCCCACGTGCCTCCGGGCCCGTGTCACTGGTGCCGGGAGAATAATATGTTTGATGTTGTCGTTGTCGGAGGAGGCCCCTCGGGGGCCACAGCTGCCGAAGACCTTGCGCGGTCCGGCCAGAAGGTGGCAATGATTGACCGGGATGGTCGCGTCAAACCCTGCGGTGGGGCGATCCCGCCGCGTCTGATTGAGGATTTTCTGATCCCGGACAGCCAGATCGTTGCGCGCATCAACACCGCGCGCATGATCTCACCCACCCAACGCCAGGTCGATATCCCCATCGAAAATGGTTTTGTGGGCATGGTGGATCGCAAGGATTTTGACCCGTTTCTGCGGGACCGCGCGGCCAGGGCCGGGGTGCAGTGTTTCACAGGCACCTACCTGCGTATTGAGCGCGATGTGGACAAAACAAGCGTGATTTACCGCGACAAGGCCACCGGTGAGACCTGTGCCCTGAAGACAAAACTGGTGATCGGTGCGGATGGCGCGCGCTCCCGCGTGGCGCAATCGAACGTGCCGGGGGGTGATAAAATTCCCTATGTGATTGCCTATCATGAGATCATCGAGGCCCCTGCCCCCAATGCATCCTATGATCCGCTGCGCTGCGACGTGATCTATGACGGTGCGATTTCGCCAGACTTTTACGGTTGGGTCTTTCCCCATGGCAAATCTGCCAGCGTCGGCATGGGCACCGGCGTCGAAGGGATTGATCTGAAAAAGGCGACTGCTGACTTACGCGTGGCTTCGGGCCTTGAGGGGTGCAAAACCATCCGGCGCGAGGGCGCGCCCATTCCGCTGCGCCCGATGGACCGTTGGGACAATGGCCGCGATGTGGTTTTGGCCGGGGATGCCGCCGGGGTGGTCGCCCCCTCTTCTGGTGAGGGGATTTATTATGCGATGCTGGGCGGGCGCGTGGCTGCAACAGCGGCAAGTGCCTGTCTGGCGTCTGGTCGGGTCAAAGACCTGCGGCTTGCCCGCAAGCTGTTCATGTCAGAGCACAAAAGCGTCTTTAAGGTCTTGGGTGCCATGCAAAACGCCTATTACCGCAACGATGACCGCCGCGAGCGGTTTGTCTCCCTGTGTCATGACGTGGACGTTCAGAAACTGACGTTTGAAGCCTATATGAACAAACGCCTGATCAAGGCCCGACCATTGGCGCATCTTAAGATTGGCCTCAAAAACCTTGCCCATCTGACGCGTCTGGTGTCAGCCGAGCATACCTGATGGACATCATGATCCCGGCGTGGGTCAATGGCACACTGCAACCGGTGGAAAAGCTGACTGCACACAAGGAGGGTCTGCGTCACAAGGCCGTTTCGGTTTTTGTCATGGCGGGGGAGGATATCCTGCTGCAACAGCGCGCGTTGGATAAGTATCACACGCCCGGACTGTGGGCGAATACCTGTTGCACCCACCCTGCCTGGGAAGAAGACCCAACACTCTGTGCCACCCGTCGCCTGCAGGAAGAACTGGGGATTGTCGACCTCGACCCGCAACATTGCGGCCAAGTGGAATACCGCGCCCATGTCGGCAATGGGCTGGTTGAGCACGAGGTGGTTGAGATCTACGTGGCAAATGCCAGTTCCGATCTGCCGCTTGCCCCGAACCCGTCAGAGGTATTGTCAACCCGCTGGGTCAGCCGCAGCCAGTTGCAGATTGAACTTGCCGCCAGCCCACAAACCTTCACGCCCTGGCTGTACATCTACATGACCTATCACAGTGAGATGATATTTGCCGATACAGGGGGTAAGCGCCTGACACCGGCGTTTTAACCTTGGCGGAGGCAGTTGCCCTTTAGCAATGTACTTTCTGAGCACTCGCCTGCACCGCTTGCAGGGCTGTTGCCGCGATGTCCGTCGCCGTCAGACCGGCATCCGCATACATCGCATCAGGCGCGGCCTGATTGATGAAACGATCCGGCAAGGTCATTGTGCGCACCGCCAAGGCCCCGTCCAGCAGACCCTCCCGCGCCAGATAATGCAGCACCATCGCACCGAACCCGCCTTGCGCACCTTGTTCAACGGTAATCAGGACCTTGTGGTGTTTCACCAATTGTCGGATCAATTCGTGATCGAGCGGCTTTGCAAAACGTGCGTCAGCCACCGTTGCGCTGGCCCCTTGCGCCGAGATCAGATCAACGGCCTTTAGGCATTCTGACAAATGCGCGCCAAAGGAGAGGATCGCGATGTCACTGCCTTGTTGCACCACGCGGCCTTTGCCAATTTCCAGCACCGTGCCAACCGCTGGCAACGACACACCTGTGCCGCTGCCCCGGGGATAGCGAAAGGCGATGGGCCCCGCGTCATAATCCGCAGCGGTGGCAACCATATGCACCAGTTCGGCCTCATCCGCCGCGGCCATCACGGTCATGTTGGGCTGCGCACTCAAGTACCCCACATCAAAGGCCCCTGCGTGGGTCGCACCGTCAGCGCCCACCAGCCCGGCACGGTCAATCGCGAAGCGCACGGCCAGGTTTTGTAGGGCCACGTCATGCACAACCTGATCATAGGCGCGCTGCAAGAACGTCGAATAAATCGCACAAAACGGTTTCATGCCCGCTGCGGCCAATCCGGCGGCAAAGGTCACGCCGTGTTGCTCAGCCATGCCCACATCAAACATGCGCGCGGGGAAATGATCGGCAAAGATGTCCATGCCGGTGCCCGACGGCATCGCGGCGGTGATCCCCACGATCTTGCTGTCACTTTGGGCCAGCGTGCTGAGCGTGTGACCAAAAACCGCCGTGTAGCTGGGCGCATTGGCTTTTGCTTTGTTTTGCAGACCTGTGGCCACATCAAATTTTGCCACGCCGTGGTATTTGTCAGCCGATGTTTCGGCAGGGGCATAGCCCTTGCCCTTGACCGTACAGCAATGGATCAGCACCGGGCCTGTGGCGCGGGTGCGCGCGGCGCGCAGGACCGGCAGCAACTGATCCATGTCATGACCGTTGATCGGCCCGATGTATTGAAAGCCGAGGGATTCAAACAGGGTTTGACTGTTGCCCATCGCACCAGTGACCAGTTCCCTCGCGCGGCGCGCATGGTCACGCTCTGGCCCCGGCATTGCCGCTGTAATCCCCGCGTTGAGCGTTTGCAGATCACTGGCGACACTGTGCGTCAGCCCTGACATGTATTTGGACATGGCACCCACCGGCGGGGCGATGCTCATTTCATTGTCATTCAGAATGACAAACAACCGCCGCCCCTCGGCACCCGCGTTGTTGAGCGCCTCATAGGCCATGCCTGCGCTGATGGAGCCATCCCCGATGATCGCCACAGCATCCCCCGTGGGCTGGCCCATGTCGCGCGCAACGCCAAACCCCATGGCCGCTGAAATAGAGGTAGCCGCGTGGGCCGCGCCAAAGGGGTCAAAATCGCTTTCGCTGCGTTTGGTGAACCCTGACAGCCCGCCTTCCTGACGCAGGGTATGCATCTGGTCGCGCCGCCCGGTCAGCACTTTGTGCGGATAGCATTGATGCCCCACATCCCAGGTCAGTTTGTCACGCGGCGTGTCAAAAACCCGGTGCAGCGCGACCGTTAGTTCGACCACCCCAAGCGATGATCCTAGATGCCCGCCGGTTTGCGACACGCTGTGCACCACCTCTGCGCGGACTTCATCCGCCAGGGTTACCAGTTCTGCATCGCTCAGCCCCTTTAGGTCCGCAGGGCCGGCGATGCGATCAAGAAGCGGGGAATGCGGGCGTGTCATTTCAGCAGATCCTTGTGTGAGGAACCAGCCTGCTGGCCCGGGACAGATGCCGCAACGCATAGGTTGGCTGACATCTGCCTCCCGTAGCCAACAGGAGAAATCAGGATATCAAGATCCCGATGTTTCCGGCAGTCCTAGGGACAAGAACAACCGGAACTTGGTGCGTCAGGGCCACCGGGGAGAACAACAGCAGCCCCAACGCGAATGGTTAGGCTTGATCGAGCGTGATGTCGTTCAAGATGTGCGAAAACGGTGTAGGGTCTTCGGTTTCGCGGGATTCGTCAGGCAGCAGCAGGCCAACCCAATACATCGCGCCGATGGTAAACCAGATCGCAAGGCAGACAATCGCCGCATATCCCGCGCCTTTGAGCATCAGCAGCAGGATGTCACCGCTCAGGCTGAACCGGCTGCTTTCACCACGTGTCAGGTAGTCATGATTCTCACTCATGTCATATCTCCTTATTCATCAAGCGGCGCATAGCCATGCTCTTGGGCCCAGACAAACCAGTTGTCCACAACCGTGCCGGTCAGCAAAATGCCGATGCCCCCGGTCAGGGTGGTCAGCACCGCAAACCACCAGGCCCAGCGGTGAATACCCTCCATTGTGGCGTTGAAGCCCATGGTCCAGCGCCAGAACAAGGCCGCCCGTTCTGATGCGGTGCCGCGGTCCACGATCTGTTCGATCTCACGCTCACCGCCATAACGGCTGACTGCCAGAATGGTCGCACCGTGCATCGCAAAAAGCAGGGCCGAACCATAGAGAAACGCAATGCTCAGCGCGTGGAAGGGGTTGTAGAACAGGTTGCCGTAGGTCAGCGAAAACAGGTTGGTCCAGTCCAGATGGCTGAACACGCCGTAAGGCACCGCCTCCGACCAGGAGCCCATCATGATCGGCCTGATCAGACCCAGCACAAGGAACAGCCAGATCGCAGAGGCAAAGGCCCATGCCACGTGTTTGCCCAAGCCCAGTTCCTCGGCACGCAGATAGGTTCTGATCCACCAGGAAATCACCGAGACCAGCAAGAAGATCGAGGCAATCAGCCACCAGCCGCCCTCATCCAAGGGGGCCATGCCCAATCCATATTCCTCGGCGGGGGGCTCAAGCGACAGCCAGAACAGCTCGCGCAGGAACAAGGCCGGTGAATAATCCACCTGCGCCCAATAGTTCATGCCGACGATAAAGAACCAGATAAACCCGGTGGCCAGCGACACAACACCAAAGGTGCCCAGATAGATCGGCCCCAATTGTGCATTGCCAAAGATACCGGCAAGGGTGGAAAACCCTGCCTTTTTGGTACGCTCAGTGGTCAGTGTGCCGGTTGGGTCCATGCCCATTTCGGGCGGCCCCTGTACCTGAACCTGCGTGAAGATGTTTTGATATTCCATGTCTCTATCCTCTCCTACAGATCCGCCCACCAGGGCAATTCAGCGTACCAGTCCCACCAGCTGGCCCATGTGTCGAACCAGATTGTGCCGGAAATCACGATACAGATCGCGCTCCAGACCACGGCGGAAAGCGCGAGAAACAGACCCAGACGGTGAATGCCCAATGGCCCGATGGAATAGCCAATAAGGTCGCGAAAATAGGTGTCTTCGTGATCAGGTGTGGCGATGGTTTTGCCCTTGCCCGGGTTCACGGCGGACAGCACCAGGGAGCCATGCAGGGCCAGTGCAAAACAGGTGGTAAAGAAGAACGTGATCGCCACCATATGCGCCGGGTTATAGTGGAAGTTGCCATAGGCGTAGCCCACGTTGTTGACCCAATCGAGGTGCGTGAATATCCCGTAGGGAAAGCCATGACCCCAGGCACCCAGCAAGACGGGCCGGATGATCACCAGCGTGACATAGGCCAGGATCGCAATGGAGAAAGCAAAGGGCACGTGATAGCCGATGCCCAGTTTGCGGCAAATCTCGACCTCGCGCATCATCCAGCTGAGAAAGGCAAAGGTCGCGCAAAACGTGATCGCCTGCCAAAGCCCGCCCTCCGCCAGGGGGGCAATGCCCAGACCAACGTCAAGGCTGGGCGGGTTGATGGAGATCAACCAGGGGTTCCACGTGTCGCCAAGGGCCGCCCCGTAGACAATCAGAAAGGTGCCAAGGGCCGCGAAAAAGATCGTGGTGACACCGAAAAACCCGACATAAAAGGGACCCACCCAGAAATCGAACAGGTCACCACCAACCAGCGTCCCACCACGGACCCGGTATTTCCTTTCGAAGCTGAGCACTGCCATCTTCACTCTCCCATACATGTGCGGGCCATGATGCCAGCCCCATGTTCAAATTTTCGGTTTGTGGTTGCTGTGGGCGACACGGCGCGCGCCGCCCAAAGCTGTCGTTTGTTTCGCTGAATTACTCTTCGGCGGCCGCGCCAAAGGCACGGTCAAACCAGTTGGTCTCCGGGTTGCTCAGCAGAACGAGGTGAATCATTGCTGCCAGCAAAAACAGGAAGACACCCTGTGCCACGAACACGCGGCGCGGGTCGAAAATCAGCCAGATCTTGTAAAACTGAGCCATATTCGGTCCTCCTTAACCCCAAGCGAACCAGGGCAGTTTGATGTACGTCAGCAAGTGAGCGACACAGGCTACGATCGTAAAGATCACAAAGCCGCTCATATAAACCGAGTGCAATTCCTGCGCTTGTTCATCTGTGAGACCTGTAAAACTCAGGTCATTTTTATCAGCCATTTTTTTCTCCTGAAAACATGTACTGACGCCGCGATTCCCCCGCGACTGGGTTGCAACAAGGGCTCCTCCCCTGCCTTCCTCTCCGCTGCCCCGAAAGACGCGCGAAACGTGGTGCCCCTGCCGTTGCCAGCAGGGGAATTTGGTTTAGGTCCAGAAAATGCGCGGCGTGATGGTGCGCGCTTCTGAAAGGGCCTGTTGGATGGGCCCCTGTTCTGGCACTTTGGCTTGCCGGATCAACGTGTAGGCCCAGATCACCGTGCAAAACGGTATTGCCGCCAAAAAGATCAGACCAAGGTAAACCCGGTACTCACTTTTTGAGTGCCGGCATCCTTTGGTATCCGAAGACATCTGCGACATTTCACTTGATAGGTCAGTCATTTACTTCCTCCCGAAGCTGATTGGAGATCTTTGACAATCTCCAGGTCGACCCGCTCTGCCCCGCTTTTGAGCGCATGTGCCTCAGCGGCATCGCGCAGCGTTTTGGCGGCGGATATTCGTGTAAGAATGGGATGAGATGCGACGATCTCATCCAGTTTGGCCTGTGCATCCGCGTCCCAGGGAAAGTCGCGGCGCAAAGGTGTCGGTGTGGCAGGGGTGGCGTCCATATCCGTGGCCAGCGGCAGGATATGAAACAGCGCGTCAAACAGGCTGTTGCAGACCTCTTGCAGCAGGTAGGTCGCGCCCGCATAGCCCATGAACGGCGTGCCCGTGGCGCGCCGGATCGCAGCCCCCGGAAAAGAGGCCGGAATGAACGATGGTGCCGGGCCAAAGCCTGCCTGCATTTCGGCCAGATACATCTTTTCGTTGATGGAGCCCAAAACGATCAGCGGTTTTTTGGCGTGCATCATCGCGCGCACATCGTCGTTGTTGGTCTTTTGCCCGCGCAGGCGTGCCACCGCAAAGGCGCAGGGCAGGCCCAGGTCAGTTTCCAGATAATTCTGAATGCCGCGCGTGTAGGTCTCATTGGCGACAATCGCAAAGGACGCGGTGGCAAAGAAATCCTGCGTGACAGAGCGCCACAAATCCCAGACCGGTTTAATGGTGGAGTGTTTTTCACGCTCAATAAACGGTTCAGGGTCCAGGCCCAGCAATTCGCCCAGTTTGCGCAGGAATTTGGTGGTGCTTTCAATGCCTATGGGTGCCTGCAGATAGGGTTTGTCCAGCACTTCGCACAGGCCCCGGCCAAATTCGCGGTACATGCAGACGTTCACATCCGCATTCACCAGCCCGCGCATTTCTGCCACATGCGCACCCAGCGGCATAACCATGTTGACCTCAGCGCCAATCCCTTCGACCAGACGCCGGATTTCGGCCAGATCAGAGGGCATGTTGAACGTGCCATACATCGGGCCCAGAATATTGACGCGTGGGGCGGCCCCCTCTTCGCGTTTTTTCTCGGGCGGCATGCGGCCTTTGGTCATGCCAAATTCGGTGAATATCCAGGTCATTGCACGGTCTGCCGCCTGCCATTGATCCTCATCAATGGTGCGCGGCAAAAACCGCTGAATGTTGGTGCCCTGCGGTGTGACACCGCCGCCGATCATCTCGGAGATGGACCCTGTGACCACCACGGCGGGCAAGGCCGGGTCCAGAACATCCCAGGCGCGTTTCATCGAGTCTTCGGTGCCCGCGCCCATTTCCTCTTCGCCAAGGCCGGTGACGACGATGGGCAATTCGTGCGGTGGCAACCCGTCTGTGTAGTGCAACACGGAGGTTACCGGCAGATTTTCACATCCCACCGGCCCGTCGATGACGCATTGCAGGCCCTTGACGGCACAAAACGCATAGACCGCGCCCCAATATCCGCCCGC
>CALFWM010000062.1 GCA_937928635.1 uncultured Sulfitobacter sp.
CCAAGCATGGCTTCATCCTTGGCCCGGAAAACCATCGTCATGGCCGGCATTCCAAGGTTTTTCAGTTCCTCGTGTTTGACCGTGACTTTTCCTGATTTTGCTTCGATCTTAGTGACTTTGCCCTTGGTGTAGTCCGTTGCAAAAGCAACTGTCGCTGCAAGCGTCATGGCGGCCGCAGCTATCAAAGTTTTCAGTTTCATTGTCGTGTTCCATTTCATGGTTAGGAGTCTCAAAGAAGTTTGATAACTCGGGGGAGATTTAGCTTTCGAGGATTTCCAAGCCTCTGTTTTCAGGCAGGAAGTCCCGTCTGCTTGCACAGTTTTTGAAGCGGTCATCGGTCGAAATACGCATCCTTGGACGTGTCCGATGTGTTCAATAGTTTCGCTGAGTGGCTCGCAGTCATGTTGGTCATGAAGGTCAATCAGCCGACGCGCAGCTTCCGTGACCAGCACATATCGATCGCCGCTGACGTGATTTTTCATCAATTTGTGCAGAAGCGTTACTTCAGACCCAAAATGGTCCACCATGCCACGATAGGTGAAACGCTGCGCAACACCTCGATGGGCGAATATCTTCAAGTCCAAATCATTGATCATACCCTGCGTTACCGGGTCATGCGCCAACTCCGCGGCCAACTTTGTCTTACGAGCATCGAAAGCGGCAAAAATCGAAAGCAAGGTAAGGCCGATCTCTTGAGGCGAAGCGACCTCAGCGTTCGTAAAGAATAAAGCGGAATCTCCCTCAAGCTTGGAGAAGCGCAGTTCCTCACCAACAGTGTTGATGATGGCACTCATCAAAGAGAAGATAATGTTCTGTGCATCATCCGCCTCCAGATGCTTGCTGGAGACGAAGCGCGTGTAGTTGCTGATATCCGGCAGGATAAACAGTGTATCCACAGCCCTTCCGGCGTGTTGTCCTTCATGTTTGGTATCGAGCGAATTTGAAAGGTCAGAAACGCCAAGCATCTGCTTAACGCTGCTCTCTTGTTGCTCTTTACGCCGCTTCGCCCAAACCGCATATCCAAAAGAGATCACAGCGGCGGACACCAAAAGACCTCCGGTCCATCCCATGAACTGCCAGTGCTGATAATCGTAGGGAATGTTATCGATCATTTTTTCTTTCCATGATCCATCTTCATCGACCCATGACCCATTTTACTGTGGTCCATTTTCATCTTCGCGGGTTTGGGCGTAATGTTGGTTTTAGCGTTGGTCATTTTGGTGAAATCGGGAATCTCGCCCGTCCACTCGTAGGCTTGCTCGCCAGGTGGGTTGGTGTACCAGCCTGGGTCGCTGTAATCGCCCGCGTTGATGCCTTCGCGAACTTTCACGACTGAAAACATGCCACCCATTTCCAGAGGCCCATAGGGCCCCCAGCCGGCCATCATCGGTACGGTGTTGTTAGGAAGAGGCATGGACATCTCGGCCATATCCGCCATGCCTTCCGTTCCCATGGGCATATATTCTGGCTGCACCTTGCGGATCGTCTTGGTCAGTTTTGACTTATCGGCCCCGATGAAAGTCGGGATATCGTGGCCCATCGCATTCATTGTGTGATGCGACTTGTGACAATGAATTGCCCAATCGCCCAAATGATCGGCCTTGAAATCAAACGCACGCATTTGGCCAACCGCAACGTCAATGGAGACCTCTGGCATAGCCACAGCCGGATCGACCCAGCCGCCATCGGTGCACGAGACTTTGAAGTCGTAACCGTGCATATGGACCGGGTGATTGGTCATGGTCAGGTTACCAACCCGCACGCGAACATCATCACCTTTGGACACGACCAGCGGATCAATGTCTGGGAAGATGCGGCTGTTCCAGCACCACAGGTTGAAATCCGTCATCGTCATGATTTTCGGCATATAGGTGCCGGGATCGATGTCGAAGGCGTTCAACATGATCAGAAAATCACGGTCCACGCGCCGGAAGTTCGGATCTTTAGGATGGACGACAAACATGCCCATCATGCCCATGGCCATTTGCACCATTTCATCCCCGTGCGGGTGGTACATGAATGTTCCGCTTTTCACGAGATCGTACTCGTAAACATAGGTCTTGCCGGATGGAATGCCGGGGTGGCTAAGCCCCCCTACGCCATCCATCCCAGAGGGCAAAATCATACCATGCCAGTGAACAGTGGTATGTTCCTTCAACCGGTTCGTGACGAAGATGCGTACGCGATCTCCCTCAACTGCTTCGATGGTTGGACCCGTGGACTGACCGTTATAGCCCCACAGGTGGGCGGTCATACCGTCTGCCATTTCCCGCTCGACATATTCGGCAACGAGGTGGAATTCTTTCACCCCGTTGTTCATGCGGTAAGGCAAGGTCCAGCCGTTCAGTGTCACGACCGGATTGTAGTCGGGGCCGGTCGTTGGGTTGGGTGTGACGATCATTGCGGCGCTGTCGTGTAGCGGCGCTTCTGGCAGCCCCATATTGCTTGTTTTACTCCAAGCAGCCGTTGAAACGAGGGCGGCACCAAATCCAGCTTTGGCACTAGCACCTAGAAAGTTTCTTCTTGATAACATGATGTTTTCCTTCTTGGATTTGAATTAGTGGCCGGCGCCGGCTTCTTCAGCCATCGCCCCACC
>CALFWM010000063.1 GCA_937928635.1 uncultured Sulfitobacter sp.
CGCAGGGTCGGCACCATTGTGGGCAGCATCATCGCCGCCATCATCGCGGCCCACATTGCAAAGAGCGGGCCAAATTCGGCCATCGGCATGCGCATATCCATGCGCGGGTCCATCTGACGCATCATATCGCCCATGGCACCGGGGCGGCCCAGCAGATCGAGGTTCATGTCTGTGGCCATCATGAACATCATCCACCACGCGGCCAGCACAATGACAAAGAACCCCAGCCAACAGGTAGAACGGATTGCAGCATTCATGCGCGTCAACTCCCGACTCACTTCTTGCAGATTTAATGTCAGACAATTAGATTTGCGGCAAACAGTAAATGTAAGACATATGAAAATTGATCACGACAGCCCCGCTGACTTATCTGCCCAAATCGCCTCTGCTATCCGTGAGGCGATTATTGAGGGCCGTTTGATCGTGGATGAACGCCTGCCCTCAGAGGCGGAGCTGGCCGAGCATTTTGAGGTGTCGCGCCCCACGGTGCGTGAGGCGCTGAAACGGCTGGCCGCGCAATCCCTGATCCGCACCCAACGCGGGGCCACCGGGGGTGCCTTTGTGAATCGTCTCAGCTATGAGGCCGCACAGACCCAGCAGATCACAACCTCGACCTTGCTGCTCTCCATGAACGCGGTCAGCTTTGAAACCGCCTGTGAGGCGCGGTTTTCGCTGGAGCGCGCCTGCGCCCCGCTGTCCGCACAGCGGCGCACCGCCGATCATCTGGCCGCGATGCGCGCGGAAATCCACCGGCAAGGCCAGCCCGGCCTGACGGATGAGGCGTTTTGCGCCTCTGACGTGACCTTTCACCGCGCCTTGGTGGACGGGGCGCGGAACCCCGTGATCAGCTATCAGCTGGCCGGTGCCGTGGAGGCGATGCAGCCCTTGATGAACATGATCACCTTTACGGCGCGGGACCGCGCCCGGATCATTGCGCTGCACGAACAGATCGCGGACGCGCTGGAAGCGCAGGACGCTGAGGCCACCGCCAAAGGCCTGAGCGCGCTAGAGACAGAAACGCAAGACCTCGCGCGTGATGTCTTTGCCGCCCGCGCGGTCAAGGGATAGGGGGTCTTGCAATCGGGCCACCCGCCCCCTACATTTGACTTGTCTCTTCGGGGACTATGGACATAAACGCGCTCGTAATAAGCGGATCGGACCCGGGGGCGGTACCCGGCGACTCCACCAAACATCCTTCATTTGGGGATCATGGGGTCGAAACAGGATCGACGAACGTCTAAAGGTGTTGCTTTGTTTCGGCTGTCTGCCACCGTTATCGGCGAAAACTGTACAATTGCAAATGACAATCGTGCTCCAGTAGCGATGGCCGCGTAAGCGGTTTCAGCTTCTGAAATCTAAGTCCTGACGTTTAGCGACCTTAGGCGGGGCCCGCCGGAGCCTGGCAACAGAATCCGGCACCTTCACATATCCAGACAGGTATCTGGCAACAGAAACCTGCGCTACTTCCCCCATATCAATCTATCTGGGTTTGGCGGCGGCTCTTTCCCTATCGGCAAACGGCTCTAGGTAAAGGGTATGAAAAGAACACTGACCGCCGCTCTGCTCTCAACCCTGATCAGCGCCACCCCATCTCTAAGCCAAGAAACCAGTATGAACATCACGCCCGATTGGGAATTTGTCGCAGATACGGTGATGGGCGGGGCGTCCACCGGACGTATCATTCAGGAAACGGTGCAGGGTCAGGCCGCCACGCGCCTGAGCGGCACTGTGTCGCTCGACAACAACGGCGGGTTTGTCCAGATGGCTTTTGATCTGGCGCAGGACGGACGTGTGGTGGATGTGTCAGACTTTACCGGCATTGAGGTGAACGTGATCGGCAATAATGAGACCTACGACATCAGGCTGCGCACCGACGCCCTGACCCGGCCCTGGCAATCGTTCCGAACGGAATTTACCGCAACCGATACATGGCAAACCCTGCGCATTCCTTTCACTGCCTTTCAGGCACACAAAACAGACGTGGCGTTTGACCCCGCCGAGCTGCGCCGCATCGGCATTCTGGCCATTGGCCGAGTGTTTGAGGCAGATGTGGCCGTGGCCCGCATTCAGTTTTACCGATAGTATTGACACCGGGCGCATTTCCCTGATGCTAGCGTTATGGGGATCACCGCGAACACCCCCGTGAGGCGACAGCCAGAGGTTCGCATGTTTCCAACGCAAAAAGGATGCATGCTATGGCTGCCCCAAATGAAATCACAGTTCCCCAATTGTTGCGCCTGATTGGCACACCCGATTGTCCGGTGATTGTGGATATTTCAATTGATCCGGACCACGAGGAAGACCCCTATCTGATCCCCGGATCGTTTCGTCACCCCCATACCGATATTGCAGGTCTGAAAGAGCGCCTTGCAGGGCGTTCCAGTGTAATCACCTGCCAGCAAGGTATCAAACTGTCTCAAGGTCTGGTCGCGCGTTTGCGTCAGGATGGATTGCAGTCCGAATATCTGTCGGGCGGGATGTACGGCTGGCGCAATCACAAGGACATGATCCGCATTCCCGCAGCAAACATTCCGGACCCCGTCGATGGTGCGACCCTTTGGGTAACGCGCCATCGCCCCAAGATTGACCGCATCGCCTGCCCCTGGCTGATCCGCCGTTTTGTTGACCCGCGCGCGCGGTTTCTGTTTGTCGCCCCGTCAGAAGTTCTGGGCGTTGCAGACCGCTATGGTGCCACGCCCTTTGATGTTGAGGATGTGCATTTCTCGCACCGTGGCCCGCAATGCACATTTGATACCATGCTGGATGAGTTTGCCCTGCATTCCGCTCCTTTGGACCGTCTTGCAGAGGTTGTGCGCGCCACTGACACGAACACACACGAAAAATCCCCGCAGGCCGCAGGGCTGCTGGCGATCTCCGTGGGGTTGTCGCGCCAGTACAAGGACGATGTGCAACAGCTTGACGCAGGCATGGCGATCTATGACGCGCTTTATCGCTGGGCCCGTGACGGTCAGGGCGAAGGCCACGACTGGCCGAACGAGCGCAAGGCATGAGCCACCCCAGTTGGCGTCAGATGACGCATGTCTATGGCAAGATCGGGCTGCTGTCTTTTGGCGGACCCGCCGCGCAGATCGCCCTCATGCACAAGGAACTGGTGGAGGACCGCCCGTGGCTGAGTGAAACCGATTATCTGCGCGCGCTCTCCCTGTGCATGTTGCTGCCCGGACCAGAGGCCATGCAGCTGGCCACCTATGCCGGGTGGCGCATGCGCGGCGTGCCGGGTGGATTGCTGGCCGGCTTGCTGTTTGTGGTTCCCGGCGCACTGGTGATTGCCGCGCTGGCGCTGGGGTATGCCTATTACGGGCAGGTGCCGCTGGTGCAGGCCGCGTTTCTGGGCATCAAGGCGGCTGTGATTATCGTGGTGTTTCAGGCCCTGCGCAAAGTGGCGGGCAAGGCCCTGCACGGCAGGCTGGGCTGGGGGCTGGCGCTCGGCTCGTTTATTGCGCTGTTTGTCTTTGGCCTGCCCTTTCCGCTGATCATCCTGATCGCGGCCCTGATCGGCTATGCCCACACCGTCCCCGGGAACACGGCCCCTGCCCCAACGCAACAGCGCAGCGCACGACCCCTGCGCACAACGCTGATCTGGGCCGCCCTTTGGGTCACGCCCCTGGCCGTGGTTTGGCTTGCAGGAGATGACTTTCTGCTGCAACTGGGGCTGTTCTTTTCAAAACTTGCGGTGGTGACCTTTGGCGGGGCCTATGCGGTGCTGGCCTATATGACCCAGACCGTGGTTCAGGATTTTGGCTGGATCAGCACGGATCAGATGATTGACGCATTGGGTCTGGCCGAAACCACGCCGGGCCCGCTGATTTTGGTGACGGAATTTGTGGCCCTGCTGGCGGGTTTTGCACAGGCCGGTGTGACCGGTGCGCTGGTCGCCGGGCTGCTGGCCTTGTGGGTGACGTTTACCCCCTGTTTCCTGTGGATATTCCTTGCCGGTCCTTATCTCGACCGCATTGCAGACCAACCGCGCCTTGGCGGGGCCTTGCAGGCGATCACCGCTGCGGTTGTGGGGGTCATCGCAAACCTGTCTTTGTGGTTTGCGCTGCATGTACTGTTTGACAGGGTGCAGGCGGGGGCCTGGTTTGCCCTGCCCCTGCCGGAACTCAGCAGTTTCAATGGGGCGGCGGCGGTCTTTACCGGGATGGCCGCTGTGTTGATGTTGGTGTTTCAGCGCGGATTTGTGCTGAGCATGAGCGTTCTTGCGCTTGTCGCTCTCATCTGGGGCATGCGTCAGGTGCTGTAGTGCACGAAAATTGTTGTCTTTTTTCGCAGCAAAAATGCTCCGGTCTGGCCGCTGTCCAAACCTGTGTCAGCCCGCCCGCCCCCCCTTTCCCTCGCCTGCAAAAGGCGTATGCTTGGCGCAGACGTGGGCACAACCGGAGAGCGCCATGAGCGACAGCATTGATTACGGCAATCTGATGCATGAGGCCATGCGTGGTCTGATCCGCAAGGTGTTGGATGATGTCGTTGAGCGGGGACTGCCGGGCAACCATCACTTTTTTATCACCTTTGACACCGCCCACCCGGACGCCGAACTGGCCGATTGGCTGTCAGACCGCTATCCGGGGGAAATGACCGTTGTGATGCAGCATTGGTTTGACAAGCTGGAGGTCACGGATGACGGTTTTGCCATCACGCTGAACTTTGGCGATGCACCTGAATCGCTCTACATTCCCTATGATGCCATCCGCACCTTCGTGGACCCTTCCGTGGAATTTGGCCTGCGCTTTGAGCAGCAGGACGGAGAGGGCGCCGACGATGTGGTTGCGGAACTGGACCTGCCACACATCAAGGAAGAAGAGCTGGACGTGCCCGAAGAAAGCGCCAAAGACGCTGAGGTTGTCTCGCTGGATTCTTTCCGCAAATAGCGATGGTCCTACTGCGCGGCCCGGTGCGGGCAGTAAAGTGTTTTGCGACGACCACACGCGCCCTTTCTCCTCATATCTGTCATCCTTGCTGCGCGCCGCCCCGCGTTAAAGCGTCCAACCTTTAACTTGAAACATCGTTTATCGTCGATGTCCCGAGAAGGCGTAGCCTGGCAGGGTATCGACGATTCAAGTTTAAGGTTGGGCGCTATAGGGGTTTGCTCAGACCTGTGGAACAAGATAACAGAGATCAAAATATCAGATCGACCAAATCAATGAGGACACCATGACCAAGACCCGCACCGAAACCGATAGTTTTGGCCCCTTGGAGGTCCCTGCGGACAAATATTGGGGCGCGCAGACGCAGCGCTCGATCATGAATTTCCCCATCGGTTGGGAGCGTCAGCCGGTCGCAATTATCCGTGCGCTGGGCGTGATCAAAAAGGCCTGCGCCACGGTGAACCTTGGCTTTGGTGATCTGGATGCCGCACTGGCCCCTGCCATTGATCAGGCCGCGCAAGAGGTGATTGACGGCAAGTTTGACGACAACTTTCCACTGGTGGTCTGGCAGACCGGGTCCGGCACCCAAAGCAATATGAACGCCAATGAGGTGATCTCCAACCGCGCGATTGAGATTATGGGCGGGCAGATGGCCAGCAAGTCGCCTGTGCACCCCAATGATCACTGCAATATGGGGCAATCTTCAAACGATACGTTTCCCACCGCAATGCATGTGGCCATTGGCATGGTCGCACGCGACACCTTGCTTCCGGGCTTGCGCAAATTGCAGGGCGCGCTGGCGGCAAAGTCTGAGGAATTCAAAGACATCATCAAGATCGGGCGCACCCATACGCAGGATGCAACACCCCTGACACTGGGCCAGGAATTTGGCGGCTACGCCCACCAGATGACCAAGGGGATTGCCCGCATTGAGGCCTGCCTGCCTGACATCTATGAGCTGGCCCAGGGCGGCACGGCGGTGGGCACCGGGTTAAACACCCGCAAGGGCTTTGCCGAAAAGGTCGCGGCGGAGATTGCAGCCATTACAGACCTGCCCTTTGTCACCGCCCCCAACAAGTTTGAGGCCTTGGCCGCCCATGACGCGATGGTCATGTTCTCCGGCGCGCTCAAAACCGTTGCGGCCTCGATGTTCAAAATCGCCAACGACATGCGCTTGCTGGGCTCCGGCCCGCGCTCTGGCTTGGGAGAGTTGATTTTGCCCGAAAATGAACCGGGCAGTTCCATCATGCCGGGCAAAGTGAACCCCACGCAAGCCGAAGCGCTGACCATGGTCTGCGCCCATGTCATGGGCAATGACGCCGCCGTTGGGTTCGCCGGATCCCAGGGGCATTTTGAGCTGAACGTCTACAATCCGATGATGAGCTATAACGTACTGCAATCTATGCAGCTTTTGGGCGATGCGGCAGGGTCCTTTACCGACAATATGGTAATGGGCACACAGGCAAATGTGGAGCGCATCGACAAGCTGATGAAAGAAAGCCTGATGCTGGTCACTGCATTAGCCCCCACAATCGGCTATGACAACGCCACCAAGGTTGCGAAAACAGCGCACAAGAACGGAACCACATTGAAAGAGGAAGCCATTGCGCTGGGGCTGGTGGATGAAGAGACTTTTGATCGCGTGGTACGCCCCGAAGACATGATCGGGCCCAAGTGAACACGCCCATCAACCTCAACAAGGCGCGCAAAGCCCGCGCGCGCGTCGCAGCAAAGGCCAAGGCGGATCAGAACGCTGTGGCCTTTGGGCGCAGCAAGGCAGAAAAAGAGCGGGGCAAGGCGCAGATCGCAAGGTCCGAGCAGCGTCTTGATGGGCACAAGCGCGAGAGATGAGCGGGCGGCCCGTAAAACATTCGGTCACGCTCAAGGGGCACCGTACTTCTGTGTCGTTGGAGGATGAATTCTGGCGCGAGTTCCGCGCACTGGCCGCTGAGAAATCCATGCCCATCAATGCTTTGGTGGCTGAAATTGATGCGGAACGCGGGCTGGAAATGGGCCTCGCTTCTGCCATTCGGCTCTATGTGCTGCGCGCGCTAAAGGATCGTTTACCTTAATGGGGCTAGGCTTGGCGCATGTCACTGCCCGTTGTTTTGTCTGCCGATCACTGGATCACCCATGTCTTTAGCGCCAAAGCCGCGCGCCAAGGCGGCGTTGTGCGCCGTAAAGTGCGCGACATTGAACGTTATGTCGGGATGGAGGTGTTCTTGGAAGAACTCGACCGGCGCGGCTACAACGCTGTGGAGAACGCCGGTCAGTTGATTATCTTTTGCAATCAGGAACCCGTGCGGGTGGTCTCGCGCACGATCTTTCCAAAAAGATCGGTCCGAAGTTTTTGAAGACTTCGGATACGCGACACACATCAGCAACGAAAGGAGTCCGTCTTCTTCAAAGAAAACGGTTCGGACTTTTTAAAAAGTCCGCCCTTCTTCACGCCACTGACGCCTTATAAATCTGTGTGATGTTGCTGCCCAGTGCGGCATTAAACTCCGCATCTGACATCTTCACATTCAGCCCCTGGGTCAATGCGCGGCTAAAGCTCGCAATCATACGGTGGTTGCGCGCCAAACGCGCGCTGGCATCTTCCGTCGAATACCCGCCCGACAGCGCCACAACGCGCACCACATTGACATGGGCCGCCACATCATCATAGAGTCCCGGCACCTCTGGCAGTGTCAGCTTCAGCATCACCATCTGATCCGCCTCAAGCGTATCCAAATGACGCAGCAAGGCCTCCTTCAACATCTCTTCAGCCGCACCCTTGCTGGCGGAATTGATGTTCACTTCGGGTTCCAGAATAGGCACCAGACCCGCCGCACAGACCTGTCGGCCCACATCCATCTGCTGGGCAACAATCACCTCAATACCGGTCGCGTTGGCCTCGTGAATGACGGAGCGTTCCTTGGTGCCAAAAATTCCCAAACCGGCAGCACGTGCCAGCAACGCATCAAGCCCCGGCATGGGTTTCATGACCTGCACATCGTCAGCAATGTCTTCTAAGCCCTTGTCAATCTTGAGAAAGGGCACAACGCCACGGTCTTTCCACAACAGCTCTGCGACGGGCTTATCGTTGATCTGTGCATCCATCGTGCGCTCAAACAGGATCGCCCCGATGACCTTGTCAGAGGTAAACTCATCCGCAAGAATGATCCGCGCGCGCATGTCATGCATCGCCGCAAACATCGCCTCTTCACCCTCATAATCCTCAGGCATCACACCATACAGGCTCAGCGCCTTGGGGGTGGAGCCCCCCGACTGATCAAGGGCCGCAATAAACCCTTTGCCGTTTGTCATCTGCGCCAATTGATCTGAATTCAATGTCATACCTGATACTCTCTCAAACTGATTCCGGTTTTGGTGTTATTTACTGCAAAGTGTCTCATGTGGCTACCGTCGCGATAGCCGAAGCCAGATGCCATCCGCCGCCCGCACCGTCAGATGGGCCACAGGGCGCGGCACATGCCCCTCAATCGCTTCAACCCGGTAACTGCGCAAAAGGCGCGACAAGATCAGCGGCCCCTCAACCATCGCAAATCCAGCCCCCGGACAGACACGCGCGCCGGCAGAAAACGGGATATAAGCCTCGCGCTGACATTTTGTGCCGTTTTCCGTGCCCCATCGCGCGGGGTCAAACACATCCGGATTGTCCCACAGCCGTTCATGGCGGTGCAGATGCCATGGCGACAGCACCATCTGCGCGCCGGGCTTAATGTCGCGGTCCCTGAATGTCTCAGGGCAGGTATTTTCACGCACCATCATGGGCACCGGCGGATAAAGCCGCAGAGCCTCGCGAAATACGTCACGGCTCAACCGCAGCTTGGACATATGCGCAAAATCGCAATGTATCAGCAACTGCGCCTCCTGCGCCAGTTGATCCTGCCATTCAGGGTGCGTGGCCACCAGATAAAGCGCCCAGGCCAAGGCGGATGCGCTGGTTTCATGCCCCGCCAGGAAAAAGATCGCGACCTGATCTACCATTTCGTCCGTGTCAAACTGCGCGCCCGTTTCCGGGTCTTTGGTGGTCATGATCTTGGTCGCCAGATCGTCTGGTGCCGTGCCCGCCGTGATCGCGGCCATGCGTGCGCGGGTCAGTTCCGTGATCAATCTGCGGATGTGGGCTGCACTTTGCCGGGTGCCAGACCGGAAAAACCGGGGCATCCATTTGGGCAGGGGCACAAATGCGGCCAGATTCAGCAGCGGCTGCGTGCGTTGATAGGTGCGAAACGCGTCAAAGACCTGACCGGCCAGATGATGTTCAATCGGGATCGAAAACAGCGTGCGAAAAATCACATCCGCCGCCACATGACTGGTCTGTGCCTCAATCTCCACCACCTGATCGACCTGGGGTTCTAGCCGCGTGGCCATGGCCTCTGCGGCCTCCCACATGGCCGGATAGGTTTCGCGCAAGCGCCCCCCTTCAAATGCGGGATCAATGATGCGCCGTTGCCGTTTCCATGTCTCGCCATTGGTCAGAAAAACGGACTCTCCCAGCAAGGGCCGCAGCCCTTCGCCAATGCGGTCGGACTTGGGGAAATCATCCGGACGGTCCTTGAGCAGTGTTTTGACCAGTTCAGGTTGATTGATCAGATAGCTGCGGAAAAACGGTGTTTTAAACGCGGCCATCCACGCACGATAGAGCCGCTCAGGCTGTGCCGACAGGATATCACTGCGAAACAACCGCGCATAGCGCCACAGCGACACCCGGTCTGGCCGGCTTTCTGGTTTGGGCGGCAGGGTCATGGGGCCACGTCGGTATAGCCGTTGACCGGTGTTTCGATCCGCGATTTTGACGGGCCACGGTCGCGATACCGCGCATGCAATGTCATCGGGCCCGCTGTGATTTTGAAATAATCATACCCCTTGGGGCGATCAAAGGCGCACATATACTGGAAATGCAGGCGGAAGAATTTCCAGCGCAGCTCTTTCCAGCGGGCCGCACTCAGGGTTTGGGTAAAGGCCGCTGAAAACACCAGTGGCCATTTCTTGCCGTTCGGTGCCACACCAGACACCGCAACCGGATCACATAGCGCAAAGGCGCAGCCATCCCCGGGGGCGGTCACATCGACCCAGGTGAGTTCATCACGCGCGCTGAGGTAGTGCAGATCACCCCGCAGCCGCGTGGCCTTGGGCAAAAAAGACACCATCGGCACCACCTGCCCCAGTGACAAAAATGACAAGGCCGGACCCGTCTGTGGCACATCACCTGCGCGGATCAGATCCGCCAGGATCGACACGCCCAGATGCGCGCCCGAGGAGTGCCCGACCACCAGCACTTCATCCACATCACTGTGCAGGGCCGCTGTAATGGTCTGTGTAAACACGGCCATCCGCGCCTCCAGCTCAGGCGGATTGGCCCCCAGCGCAGAAGCAGAATAGGAGTAATCATGCATCAGGTAATAGGCGAACAGCTTGTTGTCTTTGGACTTGAACCACCGCAACACCGCGACAGCCCCCCCAACACCAATGAAAAAGCTGAGAAGAACAGAGCGTTGCGCCCCTTCACTGCTTTGCGGGGCCATCAGCCATGCGAAAAATGCGGGCAGCCAGACAGCACTGATCACAATAACACTGATCGCCAGCGCCAGTTGCACCAATAACATCCCCACCGGGTAGAGTGCCGCAATCACTGGCCCCTTGCGCAGCCGCATCAGCCGCCAGAGCGCGCCTGTGCTGATATAGGCCCAGGCCGTACGGACCAGTTGCAGATAGGTGCCGGGGATAGACGCGCTCATGCTGTCGCGCACGATGTCGGACCACACCAACACCTCAAACTGCGCATCCACCTGCGCGTCATCGATATGGCCCTGAACCCGCCAGCCGTAATTGCCGCCCTTTTCCTTGGGCGACAAAGCAATCTCATAACCAGAAATCGCGGCCTGCGCGGCCCCTTCCTTTCGGTATAATTCGCGGTAACGACGGGGATGAATCGGATCATAGCCCGGAATGTAAAACACCCGGCGCTTTTTCACCTGTTGATCCTGACCTCTTTGCATTGCCCATACCCTAAACCGGGTTTTCGGCAACACTATGGCCGATCAGCCAAGCGTGGCAAGGGCGGGAAAGGTTTCCAGCAGCCAAAAGGCAAACCACGAAAACGCGCCCGTCACCATGGCCAGTCCCACACCAATCAACAGCGACCCCATGATACGTTCAATCAGTTTCATGTGACGTTTGATGTGGTTCATCACACCCATGGCGCGCGTGATGAACATTGCGGCCAGCAGGAACGGAATGCCAAGCCCCAGCGCGTAGATGCCCAGCAGCATGGTGCCCCGTGTCACGGACCCTTCCGAGGCGGCAAGTGACAGGATCGCGCCCAGCTGTGGGCCGATGCACGGCGTCCAGCCAAAGGCAAAGGCAAGGCCAAGAACATAGGCACCAAAACTGGAACCGCCCTTGTCCCCTGCATCCAGCCGCGCCTCCTGATCAAGGAACGGAATGCGAAACAAGCCAATGAAATGCAGACCAAAAACAATGATCACAACGCCGGATATCTGGGCGAACAACACCTGATTTTGCAGAAAAAACGCGCCAAAGGCCGACGCAGTGAACCCCAGGATCAGGAACACCGTGCTGAGCCCCATCACAAAGAACAGCGCTGCGATAACCGCGCGCCGCCGGGCCGCAGACTCCGAAGACATGTCGCTCAGGGAAACACCGCCCATATAGGCAAGGTAGGGCGGCACAATGGGCAGAACGCAGGGAGAGAGGAATGAGATGACCCCCGCCAGAAGCGCGATAAGCATGGCAGGCGCAAGGCTCGCGTCGATAAGGTCGATTCCAAACATAGTTCCTCACTTAGACGGCTTTTGGTGCTGCGTCACCTGCACGCATTGTCACAACACTGTGGACGAAGTGTAACAACTCGCTTAATCGGGCTGCCATGACCGATGATTTGGATGCCACCGGGCTGCTGTGCCCCCTGCCGGTTCTTAAACTGCGCAAGCGGCTCAAATCGCTTGCCGTGGGGGATCAGATCGCCCTGCGTGCCGATGACCCCGCCGCAATTGTGGACGTGCCGCACTTTTGCGCAGAGAGTGGTCATACGCTGGTGGAAACCCGCGAGAACGCAGGTGTGCAGGTCTATCTGGTGCGTAAAACCGTATAAATATGGCCGCGGGATGCGCCTGATCTGGGTGATGAATTAATCGTCAAGTCAAGTTGTCCAAAGCCGTTTTCGAAAGCCCGGTAAACAACAAAAAAGGCAGCCCGCGACAGGCTGCCTTTCCTTTGGTTCTGCGTGTCAGCTTAGCGTCCGCCGCCCAGCGACCACCAGCCTTTGCGCTTTTTCTTTGGCTTTTCTGGCTCCGCCGCCGCCTCTGGTGCGGGTTCTGGCGTTGGCGCGGCTGCGACAGGCTCAGATACCATCTCAACCGGCTCTGGTGCTGCCTGCTCGGCCACGGGGTCTTGCACAGCCTCAGCAGCAGGCGCATCAGCGGCCACGGCCTCTTTCTTGGGCTTGGCACGGCTGCGTCTTGGCTTCTTCGGTTTTTCCTCAACCGCTGCCTCTTCTGCCGTTGCCTCCTTAGCCGGGGCGTCTTCCGCCGGGGTCTCTGCCTTTTTGCGACGGGTGCGCGTGCGCTTTGGCTTTGGCGCCTCCTCTGCGGGGGCTTCCGCGTCTTGCGTGCCATCCGCGACCGGCTCGGACGCCTTGGCATCGGCATCACCCGCTGCCTCTGCCTCGGCTTTGGGCTTGCGTGTGCGGCTGCGCGACTTTGGCTTTGGCTTTTCCTCGTCAGCGGGTTCTAACACATCGCTTTGTGCGCTCTCATCCGCCTTCGGTGCCTGCGCCTCTGCCTGTGGCGCATCCTCAGATGCGGGTGTATCGCCCTGCTGTTCGCCGTTCTGCTGGTCCCCGTTTTGACCCTCACCACCGGATTTTCCCCGGCCACGACGGCGACGACGACGGCGCTTTTTAGGCTTGCCTTCAGCATCTTGCAGTTGCTGGCCAGAGGTATCATCGCCTCCGGGCAGATTGTCTGCACCGGCACCTGCGCCGCTATCAGGCTCGTCGCCATCCACCTGATCCATAATCGAGGTATCCACAGAGACCACATGCTCCATCGGTTTCACAACACGCGTGGCGGTCTTGAATTTTTCGAGCGTGAAATCGGGGCTGACCAGCGTTGGATCACCCTCAATCCGCACCGAGAGGCCATAACGCCCTTCAATATGCGCAATATGTTCCCGCTTTTGATTGACCAGGAAATTGGCGATGCCAACAGGGGCCTTGATCAGCACCTCGCGTGAGCGGCGGCGCGTGCCTTCTTCCTCGATCTGGCGGATGATGCTGAGGGCCAGGTTGTCGTCAGAACGGATCAAACCCGTACCGTGACAGGTAAGACAGGGCTGTGTTGTGGCCTCAATCATACCCGGGCGCAGACGCTGGCGCGACATTTCCATCAGGCCAAAGCCGGAAATACGGCCAACCTGGATGCGCGCGCGGTCGGTCTTGAGCTTGTCTTTCATCCGCTTTTCAACGGCGGTGTTGTTCTTGCGCTCGTCCATGTCGATGAAATCAATCACGATCAGACCCGCAAGGTCACGCAGACGCAACTGGCGCGCCACCTCATCGGCGGCCTCCAGATTGGTCTTGGTCGCGGTCTGCTCAATCGAGCCTTCTTTGGTCGCGCGGCCAGAGTTGACGTCAATCGCCACCAGCGCTTCGGTCACACCAATCACGATGTAGCCGCCGGAGGGCAGCTGCACGGTCGGGTTGAACATGCCTGACAAATAGCTTTCAACCTGGAAACGCGCAAAGAGCGGCAGTGTTTCCTCATAGCGTTTCACGTTTTTGGCGTGGGACGGCATGATCATCTTCATGAAATCCTTGGCGATGCGGTAGCCGCGCTCACCCTCCACCAGAATTTCATCAATCTCCCGGTTATACAAATCGCGGATCGAGCGTTTGATCAGGTCGCCCTCTTCGTAGATTTTGGCGGGCGCGATGGATTTCAACGTCAGCTCGCGAATCTGTTCCCACAGGCGTTGCAGGTACTCATAGTCGCGCTTGATCTCGGCCTTGGTGCGTTTGGCACCCGCCGTGCGCACGATCAGCCCCGCCCCTTGAGGTACTTTAATTTCGGTCGCTATCTCTTTGAGTTTCTTACGGTCTGCGGCGTTGGTAATTTTGCGGGAAATGCCGCCACCACGTGCCGTGTTGGGCATAAGTACACAGTAACGACCGGCCAGCGACAGATATGTTGTCAGCGCGGCCCCCTTGTTGCCACGTTCCTCTTTGACAACCTGCACCAGCAGGATCTGGCGCACCTTGACCACTTCCTGAATCTTGTACCGTTTGGGGCGCGGCTTGCGGACCGGGCGAATATCTTCGCTGTCATCTTCATCCGCGACGGATTCGATGCTGTCGTCTTTGTCGGAGGCTTTCGCACCCTTTTTGTCGCTTGCGTCCTCGTCATCATCTGAGGATGGGTCCTCTTCGGATGCCTGCGCATCCTCATCGGAGGGTGTCTCGCTTACAGCTGCGTCGCCTTCAGCGGCTGGCGCGTCTGCACCTTCGGCTGTGTCGTCATTCGAATCGGGCGTATCAACAGGTGACTCTGACACCCGTTCCATTGGCGATGATGCCTCTTCCTGAGAGACATCAACTTCGTCATCCTCAGTCAGATCGACGGTTTCCATGCCTTCGATTTCACCTGTGGTGACCGCGTCGTCTGACTTGGCGTCCGCAGCTTTTGTTTTGGAACGGCCGCGTGAGCGGGACCGGCGCTTGGGTTTGGGTTCTTCATCCTCTTTTGCGGCCTGCGCTTCGGCATAGGCGCGCTCTTCTTCCAGCAGCGCCTGACGGTCGGCCACCGGAATTTGATAGTAATCCGGATGAATTTCGCTGAACGCAAGAAAACCGTGGCGGTTGCCACCGTAATCTACAAAGGCTGCCTGCAAGGACGGCTCAACCCGTGTTACCTTGGCGAGATAGATGTTGCCAGCAAGCTGGCGTTTGTTTTCGGATTCAAAGTCAAATTCCTCAACCTTGTTTCCGTCCACCACCACAACGCGGGTTTCTTCCGCGTGGGTGGCATCAATAAGCATTTTCTTAGGCATAAATCCAGTATGCACAGCATCTGCGAAACAAGCCGCCCTGGGGGCGCTTGGGTTTGCGGTGTGTGACTTGTCAGGGCGATCTGGGACATGTGCACAGGGGGCGGCAAAACGGAGCCCCGCGGGGCCCTTTCTCGTCTGCTCACTACTCTTGCGCGCGTCATCGCGGTTCTTCTCCGACACGGAAAATATGCACATCTGCGCACTCCCGCATCCATTATTACTGCGCCTTTCCAAGGGTTTACCCAAGGTCACGTCAGCGGTTCTGTTGGCCGTTGCTGGCCCAATCGGTCTGCCAAATGCCCAACCCGGGCGATTTTGCAGCGAAACTTTTTTGAAGGCCGTTCATTCGCGCGTCACACCGCGCATGCCTTCCCGCTCTAGTTAAAGTGTTTGCGGGGGCATTGACAATGGCCAATCGCCCGACCGCCCGGACAATTGGCGAAAAATCACACAGAGGTTGACAAGAATTGCCCGTCGTTTGACAGTCCGCCGGCACCAACCGTTCTGCCCTTGACAGGTGTAAATTCAGCCCACCGCACAGATTGATGTGCATCAAGACCCAAAGGAAGATCAATGTCTCTTACTCTGCGTGCCACTCTTTGCCTTTCAGCTCTTGCCCTTGCGGCCTGTGACGAGGTGGCCGTGTCAAGCGACCCGGAAGCGCGTGCGGATGGGCGGGGCCAGCGCACCTGCGTCAAAGCTGTCGCAGATCAGACCGGGGCGTCGGGTGTCAAAATCAACACGACAATCCCCGTCATCGAAACCAATTATTTCATTGTGGATGTGCCCGGGGCCAAGTCATGGACCTGCCTGACCGACGACAGCGGCCGCGCAACGCAATTGGTTGAACGCCGGTCATAAATCAGCGGCACAACCACGGCCCCTTCTTTTTTCTAGAGATAATCTGAACGTTGCAGGCCGTATTTGGCCATCTTTTCGTTCAACGTGCGGCGTGGCAGGCACAGCTCATCCATGACAGAGGCAATCGAGCCCTTGTGACGGCGCATCGTGTTGTCGATCAGCATCCGCTCAAAGGCCTCCACGTATTCCTTTAGCGGCTTGCCTTCAGTGGTCATCACCTGCTGCATTTCATCGTGATCAGACATCAGCAGAGAGGCAATTGTGCCCGACCCGCGCCGCGATTGCAGCACGGCACGTTCAGCCACATTGATCAACTGGCGCACATTGCCGGGCCATGGCGCCTGCAACAGCTGCGCCGCCTCTTGGGCAGACACCTGTGGGGCATCGCAGCCGTATTCATCGGCAAACTGATCGCTAAGCCGGGTGAACAACGTCAATATGTCCTCGCCCCGCTGGCGCAGGGGGGGCACCGTGATGCGCAACGCGGCAAGGCGATAAAACAGATCAGAGCGCAGGGCGTCTTCTGATGTCCGCCCGGCTTCTTGCAGATTGGAAATCGCAATGATGCGGGTTTCGGCCGGCGTGCCCTGTTCGTTGATCACACTCAACAAACGCGCCTGCAGCGTTTCGCTCAGCGCCTCGATGTCTTCCAGCACCAAGGTGCCGCCGCGCGCCTCTTCAATGGCGGGCAATTGCGCATCTTCGGGCAACATGGGGCCAAACAAACGTTTGCTCAGCGCGTCTTCCTCCAGGGCACCACAGCTGACCAGCGTGAATTTCTTGCCCGCCCGCGACCCAACGGCGTGCAGCGCATGGGCCACCAACGTTTTGCCTGTGCCCGTCTCGCCATCAATCAGCACGTGACCATCGGCCTGACCCAGATCAAGAATATCTTCGCGCAGCCGCTCCATCACCGGGCTTTGTCCGATCAGCTTTTTCATCAGTTGGCCGCCATCTGACAATTCACGGCGCAAGGCGCGGTTGTCCATGACCAGACGCCGGGCCGAGGTGGCTTTTTTGGCCAGCTCTGACATCCGGTCGGGGTTAAAGGGCTTTTCAAGGAAATCAAACGCGCCGACGCGCATCGCTTCTACGGCCATGGGCACATCGCCGTGCCCTGTGATCATGATCACGGGCAGCGCAGAATCCGACCCCATCAGTTTTTTCAGAAACTGCATCCCGTCCATGCCGGGCATCTTGATATCCGAAATGACAATGCCGGGGTATTCCGGCCCCAGGTTTTTGAGCGCGTCCTCAGCACTTGCAAAAGTCTCCGTATCATAGCCGGAGAGCGCCAGCCACTGGCTGATGGATTGCCGCATATCCTGCTCGTCGTCGACAATTGCGATCTTCATTGCCTGTGTCATGACCTTACTCCGCCGCTTCCATTTTATCCTCTGCCCCAGACTCTGATCCTGTGATGGGCAACTGCATTTCAAAGACCGCACCACCGGATTGCCCGTTGCGCGCCGTTAGACGTCCCCCTAGGTCGTTGACGATGCCCGAGGAAATAGCAAGCCCCAACCCCACGCCGTCGCCGGCCTGCTTTGTGGTGTAAAACGGTTCAAACAACGCATCGAGGTCTTCAATACCGGGGCCATTGTCGCGCACTGTGAGGGTCCCGGTTTCACCCGCCGACAGGATGATATCTACCTGCGGATTGCGTACGGATTTGGTGGCATCAAGCGCATTGCGCAGCAGGTTTACCATGACCTGTTCGATGCGCATACGATCGCCCATCACAAGGGCGGTTTCATCGGGTAAAATCCGGCTGATCTGCACCTGACGCTGACGCAACTGGGGCTCCATCATCGACAGGCTGGAATTCAGTGCAGCCCCCATGTCCACTGGGCTAAATGCCTCCTGGCCCTTTCGCGCATAGGATTTTAGCTGGCGTGTGATTGCGCCCATGCGTTCAATCAGATCATCAATACGCCCAAAGGAAGACAGCGCCTCTTCGGGGCGGTTTCGACGCAACAGCAATCGCGCACCGGCCAGATAGGTTTTCATCGCCGCAAGCGGCTGGTTCAACTCATGGCTGACCGCCGCTGACATCTCGCCTAAGGCGGCCAGTTTGCTGGATTGCTCAAGGGTCTGCTCAGCCACGGCGAGCGTCTCTTGCACCCGTTTGCGCTCGGCAATTTCCCGCTGCAACGCCGCGTTCAATGCGCGCAATTCAGCCGATTCACGCGCAAAGATCGCAAGCCGTCCGGCGGTGCGTCGGCTCAGGTAATAGAAGGCAAGCGCGAGCAGAATCGCAAATCCCATGACCTCCAGCGCCAGAAAGCCGTTCACCTTTTCGCGCACAGATTGATAGGTGGTAAAGCTGACCATGCGCCATCCGCGAAACGAAAGTTTGTTTTCCAGCCGCATCACTGCTTCACCCTGTATATAGGCATCCGGCGGCAGAGCAGTCCAATCGGTGGTGGCCTTGATGGCGCGCTCGATGGCGGATTGCGGATCATGATCCGCCAGCGCTTCGGGTTCCGACAGGCCACGCCAGCGTGGCGAGGTGGTCAGGATGATCTCTCCGGCAGAATTCATGACAATCACTGCCTCGGTGATCCCCGCCCAATGGCGGACCAACTTTTGCAGATCAACCTCAACCGCAATCACACCAAGGGTGGTGCCCGCATCCTGAATGCGCCTTGAGTAGGTAAAGGTATAGCCGCCCTCCTCACGCTGGACGGTAGTAAAAATGGTCGCGTTTGAGCGGATCGCATCGACAAAATACGGGGCGGACCGGTGCGACGAACCCAGCCGGTTGCGGTCCGTCGCCGCAACGGTGCGCCCATCCACATCATAGAGCATCAAAGACGCCGCGCCGATTTCCTCTACAAAGGAGATCAAGCGTTGCGTCGAGAGCGTATAATCCGCCGAATTCAGCGCACCGATCAGTGTCGGGTCACGTGCCAGCAGTTGCGGCACAATCGCGTTCTGGCGCAGCTCTGCCAGCAGGTTCCCGGAATAAAGCGCGATGCGCAGTTCCGCACGGTTGCGCGTGCTTTCGGTGAAACGATCCGTAAGCAACCTGTTGGTGATCGAAATGGTAATGACCGCCAGCGCCATCAGCAGGCCAATGGCGACCCGGGCTTTCCATGAGACGCTTACGGTCGTCTTTCGATCATTACGCTTGTTACTCATCCCGGTCATACTACCGGGCTCCCCCCCGACGCTCAAGTCACGCGTCGGCCAGTGCCCCTGCCAATGCGCGGAAGAGCGCCTGCCCGTCAGTCCCAACGTGCCCTGCGTCGGCAGCCCGCTCGGGGTGTGGCATCATGCCCAGCACCCGGCGGTTCTGCGACAGGATGCCGGCAATATCTGCCTGCGCCCCGTTGGGATTGTCGGTATAGGTAAAGGCCACACGGTCCTCATCCTGCAACGCCTTGATGGTCTCAGGGTCCGCAAAATAATTGCCGTCATGGTGCGCAATCGGAATGTCGATCACGTCCCCTGCGTTATAGCCGTTGGTGAAATCCGACTGGGAGGTTTCCACCTTGAGCCCCACGGTTTTGCAAATGTATTTCAGCCCCGCATTGCGCAACAACGCGCCGGGCAGCAGACCTGTTTCGGTCAGCACCTGAAAGCCGTTGCACACGCCAACGGCATAACCGCCCCGTTCCACGTGCTGCGCAAGCGATCTGCAAATCGGGGAATTCGCCGCAATCGCGCCGCAGCGCAGATAATCCCCATAGGAAAATCCGCCGGGAATGCCCACAATATCAACACCCTGCGGCAGCTCGCTGTCCTTGTGCCAGACCATATCAACCTTAGCCCCCGCAGCGCGGAAGGCGACGGCGAGGTCACGGTCACAATTTGATCCGGGAAAGACAAGAACAGCAGCGCGCATCAGGACATCTCCACCGAGTAGCTTTCAATCACGGTATTGGCCAACAGTTTTTCGCACATCCGGGTCACATCCGCCTCGCTGGCGCCTTCAGCCAGATCAAGCTCAATCACCTTGCCCTGACGCACACCATTGACCCCGTCAAACCCCAGCGCCCCAAGCGCGTGGCGCACGGCCTCCCCCTGCGGGTCCAAAACCCCGTTTTTCAGCATCACATGTACTCTGGCTTTCATGAACAGGCCCTCATTTCACCCTTCAAATTAAACTCAAGCGCGCCGCTGACCTCAGTTGATCAGCGTTGGTTTGGTCATCGGCGTGGCATTCTGCGGCATCACGCCCAACCGGCGTGCCACCTCTGTGTAGGCATCCGTGAGCGACCCCAGATCCCGGCGAAACACGTCCTTGTCGAGCTTGCGGCCCGTCTCCATGTCCCACAACCGACAAGAATCAGGGCTGATCTCATCGGCAATGATCAGACGCTGAAAATCACCGTCATAGACCCGGCCAATCTCAATCTTGAAATCCACCAGCTTGATCCCGACGGCCATCATCACCCCGGACAAAAAGTCATTGACCCTGAGCGCGAGGCTGAGGATGTCTTCCATGTCCTGCTGGCTGGCCCAGCCAAAGGCGGCGATGTGTTCTTCGGTGACCAGTGGGTCGCCCAGACCGTCGTCCTTATAGCAATATTCAACGATGGGGCGTGGCAGTTGCGTGCCCTCTTCGATGCCCAGCCGCTTTGACATGGTCCCGGCGGCGTAATTGCGCACAATGACTTCCAACGGCACGATCTCCACCTGCCGCACCAGTTGTTCGCGCATATTCAGACGTTTGATGAAATGCGTCGGCACGCCAATCTGCCCCAGCCCGTTCATAAAGAACTCGCTCAGCCGGTTGTTCAACACACCCTTGCCATCAATGACGTCTTTTTTCTCGGCATTAAAAGCAGTGGCATCGTCTTTGAAATATTGCACAATGGTGCCGGGCTCCGGACCTTCATACAGAATTTTTGCTTTGCCTTCGTAGATCTTTTTGCGCCGGGCCATGGGCGTCCTTTCTACTACATGGCAGGGGCTGTCCCCCACCTCTTGGCCTGTCTCTTACTGCAAGGCTGATACACCTGCAAGCGGGCTAACCCTTGTGCAACCACGTCCTTGCATCCATATCTTACAGCAAGAGTGATCAACAAACCGGAGACCCCAGAATGAGCAGCTTTGACGACCGCGAAAACGCCTTTGAAAACAAATTCGCCCATGACGCCCAGATGCAATTCAAAGCCGAGGCACGGCGCAACAAGTTGCTTGGCCTTTGGGCCGCTGCACTGATGGGCAAGTCCGGCGACGAGGCAGATGCCTACGCCAAGGAAGTCATCAAAGCCGATTTTGAAGAGGCTGGCGACGAAGACGTTTATCGCAAAGTTTCCAGCGACCTTGGCAACACGGCGGACGAGGCCACAATCCGTGCACAGATGACAGCCCTGATGGCTGAGGCCAAGGCACAGCTCATGGCTGAATCCTGATTTATCAGCGGATTAAAACCCAAGGCTAACCCTAAAAACGCGCAAGGTCTTCATCGGCCTTGCGCGTTTCTTTTTGTCTGCCTCAAACTCAATCAGATCCTCCTCATAATGAAGATGAACATTATGAAGTTGTTTAATAATGCCCCGCATGTGACCAGCAGAAATCCCCACGCGCGAGGCAGCAGCAATGAGCACTCTCTTCACCGACCTTCTGGCACAAAACGGCACTTTGCTGGCGGATGGTGCGACGGGCACCACCCTGTTCAACATGGGGCTGATGTCGGGGGATGCCCCGGAATTGTGGAACACAGAGCAACCCAAGAAAATCCTCACGCTTTATCAGGGTGCTGTGGATGCAGGTTCTGATCTGTTTTTGACCAACAGTTTTGGCGGCAACGCCGCGCGCCTCAAACTGCACGGCGCGCAAAAGCGCGTGCATGAGCTCAACCGCGTTTCCGCAGAATTGGGCCGGGAGGTCGCAGACAAGGCCGCGCGCAAGGTGATCGTTGCAGGCTCCGTGGGACCCACGGGCGAAATCATGCAGCCGGTGGGTGAATTGTCCCATCCGCTCGCGGTTGAGATGTTTCATGAGGCCGCAGATGGGTTAAAATCAGGCGGGGCCGACATTGGCTGGCTCGAAACCATCAGCGCCCCCGAAGAATACGCCGCCGCCGCACAGGGTTTTGCGCTGGCAGGGCTGGAGTGGTGCGGCACGATGAGCTTTGACACCGCCGGGCGCACCATGATGGGCCTGACCTCTGAGGGGATGGTGGACATGGTGCATGGCCTTGCCACAGCCCCGCTGGCCTATGGCGCAAACTGCGGCACCGGCGCCTCTGATATTTTGCGCACCGTCCTTGGCTTTTCGGCCAAGGGGGGCAGCCTGCCAATCATCGCCAAGGGCAATGCGGGCATCCCGAAATACCACGATGGCCACATCCACTATGACGGCACACCCGAACTGATGGGGCAATATGCCGTGATGGCGCGCAACTGCGGGGCCTCTGTCATCGGCGGCTGTTGTGGCACCATGCCAGAGCACCTGCGCGTGATGCGCGAGGCGCTGGACACACAGCCCAAAGGAGATATGCCTTCACTGGAAGAAATCGTCGCGGTCCTTGGCGACTTCTCTTCTGCCCATGATGGCACAGGTGCAGATGCCGTGGCCCCGCGTCGCGAACGTCGCGGCCGCCGGCGCGCCTGATGACGTGCGAAAGACACTCAGGTTTATCGGGCTTCTCGGTTGGATGTTTTGGTTCTGGATAAATCAGGTCGGCTGTGGAAGTTGGGGCGGCGTATGTCTGCCAATGAATGTGTTTCATTGGCCGCAAGGCGATCTTTTACGTCTTGTGATCATACTTGCGCTTCTCATCACCATCCTGTTCTGGCTTACCCGCCGCCGAAAGCCAAATGTTTGAGCCGAACATATGCGACATTCAGCTAGAACAACGCCAACTGCCGCTGATCTCCCACCGCTTTGCGGAACAGATCACAGCGCATCGCAGGCGCTGATTTGCTCAATCCCAGGCGTTTGACAGCCACCTCAAAGCGTTGCGCCACCATCTCCGCATAAGGCCCCTCGCCGCACATCCTCGTATGCCAACGCGCGTCGTATTCCTTGCCCCCGTGCATTTCGCGCAACCGCGCCATAATCCGCCCGGCCCGATCCGGGTAATGCTGCGCCAGCCATTCCTGCACCAGAGGTGACACTTCACGCGGCAGGCGCAACATGATCCAACTGGCGGTGCGCGCGCCCGCATCGTACCCCGTGGCCAAAATCGCCTCCAGCTCCGGGTCGCTGAGCGCCGGGATCATCGGTGACGCCATCACCCGCACCGGAATACCCGCCTCGCTCAACCGTCGGATCACCTGCATACGGCGGTTTGGCGCGGGCGCACGCGGCTCCATCAAACGCGACAGCCTCGCATCTAACGTGGTGACCGAAATGCCCACCCGCACCAATCCGCGTGTCGCCATATCACGCAGAATATCAATGTCGCGTTCAATCAGACTGCCCTTGGTAACGATGGCCACCGGATGCCCGACCTCTGACAAAACCTGCAAACAGCGCCGCACAATTTTGTAATTCTTTTCAATGGGCTGATAGGGGTCCGTGTTGGTCCCGATTGCAATGGGCGCAACCTTGTACTTTTTCGCTGCCACCTCCCGGCGCAGCACCTCGGGCGCCTCCGGGCGCGCGACCAACCGTGTTTCAAAATCCAATCCGGACGACAGCCCCAGATAGGCATGACTGGGCCGTGCAAAACAATAGACACACCCGTGTTCACACCCCCGGTACGGGTTGATCGAGCGATCAAACGGCAAATCCGGCGACCTGTTGTAGGAGATCAGCGACCGCGGCGTTTCCTCGCTGGTCAGGGTGCGCAAGACTGGCAAGGTTTCTTCCCGCGCCCAGCCATCATTAACGGCAACGCGCGTATGTTGCTCGAACCGCCCGGCATGATTGCTCTCACTGCCACGCCCGCGCAGCTGAAATCTGGTGCTTTCATCATCCATGCTCCACGCTAGAACAAAATAAGAACACTTGCAAGCAGATCAGGCCAACTCCTTGGGCCTGATGCCATTTCCATTCATTGCAAATGCGCCACAAGCGTCGCGCATCATTCAGCCGGTGTCGCAAAACAATCACCGACCTGCGACATTTTGTGCCAAAAAGAATCGAGCCTTCGGGCAGCAGAAACGTGAGCATAAAGGAAAGACTCATGTCCGACGAAGAAGACGACATCATCCTCTCCGAACTCGATGACGAAGAGCTTGTCCAACAGATGTTTGACGACCTCTACGATGGCCTGAAAGAGGAAATCGAAGAGGGTGTGAATATTCTGCTGGAGCGCAAATGGCAGCCCTACGACGTGCTGACCAAGGCGCTGGTGGGCGGCATGACCATCGTGGGCCACGATTTCCGCGACGGGATCCTGTTTGTGCCAGAGGTGCTGCTGGCCGCCAATGCGATGAAGGGTGGCATGGCGATCTTGAAACCCCTGCTGGCCGAAACCGGCGCACCGCGCGTGGGCAAAATGGTCATTGGCACGGTCAAAGGCGACATTCACGACATCGGCAAGAACCTGGTTGGCATGATGATGGAAGGCGCGGGTTTTGAGGTGGTCGATTTGGGCATCAACAACGCGGTTGAGGCCTATCTGGAGGCGATGGAGGCCGAGGGCCCTGACATCCTCGGCATGTCCGCCTTGCTGACCACTACGATGCCCTACATGAAGGTGGTGATCGACACGATGGTCGAACAGGGCATTCGCGATGACTACATCGTGCTCGTGGGTGGTGCCCCCCTGAACGAGGAATTTGGCAAAGCCATTGGCGCAGACGCCTATTGCCGCGACGCCGCTGTGGCAGTTGAAACCGCAAAGGAATGGATGGGCCGCAAGCACAATTCGCTGTGAGGCTCTGCACTTGAATGCACTTAGCAAAGGGCCTCGCAGCGCGGGGCCTTTTTTGTTTCCACAACAACCCTTACGATGCACCGGGAAAGGACGAAACATGCCACCACGCCGCCTGATCATCCTGTTGCTTGCAGTCATCTTTGCGGCGGGCATCACCCTGTGGCTGCTCAGCCTTGGCGGCCCCGGATTGCTGGTTGCGGCCCTGCCCGCCTTTGCCATCGCGGCCCTTGCGGTACGGGTCTGGGGCAAATGACACTGTCTGACAGCGCCCTGACCAATACCGGCCTGCCGCTGGAGGCCAAGACGGGGCGCATCCTGCTGATTGCCTGCGGGGCATTGGCGCGCGAAATCATTGATCTGAAAGCCGCAAACGGCTGGACACACCTGGACCTGACCTGCCTGCCTGCCAAATACCACCTCTATCCTGAAAAGATCACGGCAGCTGTCCGCGACGCTGTCGCCAGGCACCGCGATTCTTATGAGACAGTCTTTGTGGTCTACGCCGACTGCGGCACTGGCGGCCTGCTGCAAGCCGCCTGCGCTGAACTGGGCGTGGAAATGATCGCAGGCCCCCATTGCTACAGCTTTTTTGAAGGCAACGACGCCTTTGCCACCAAAGCGGAAGATGAATTCACCAGTTTTTATCTGACAGATTTTCTGGTCCGCCAGTTTGACGCCTTTATCATCAAACCGATGGGGCTGGACCGCCACCCGGAACTGCGCGACATGTACTTTGGCAATTACGAAAAATTGATCTATCAGGCCCAGACCAACGACCCGGAACTGACTGAAAAAGCAAAGGGTTGCGCGGCGCGGTTAAACCTGAAATTTGAGCGCCACTTCACGGGCTACGGCGATCTGAAAACCGCGCTGAGCGTGCTCTAACTCTCCTCTTTCTGGCCTTAACTCTTCCCGGGGGTCCGGGGGCTGGCCCCCGGTCCGCCCTCACGCGGCTTGCGCTGCGGTCTCTCTGATCCGCTCAATCATCGCCCTCAATCCGTTGGAACGTTGCGCTGACAAATGATCGTTCAACCCCAGACGCCCCATCTCTGCGCGCGCATCCACAGCCAAAACCTCGCCCGGTGTCAGACCATTGTAAAGCACCCGCAACACCGCAATCAGCCCGGACACAATCATCGCGTCGCTGGCCCCGTCAAAATGCAATCTGGCGCCTTCAAACTGCGCATGCAGCCACACCTGAGACGCACAGCCGTCAACCTTTGTGGCCGGCACGCACAAGGCTTCGGACAGGGGTGCCATCGCCTTGCCCTGATCAATCACATGGCGATAGCGGTCTTCCCAATCCTCCAGAAACTCAAAATCCTCAACCAGTTCTTCAAATGCATCCGTCGCCATGGGGTCCTCACTGCGGGGTGTGTGACCCCACAGGTAGGAGCGCGCCCGCCAAAGGTCCACCCCCTTCCCAAGGCGCGCCTGTTAGGGTAGTCAAAGGCAAGAGCAAAAAACGAAGCTAGAATACGGGCGAGAACATGCACAAGACCCTGACAGTCCTTTTGGTGTCCTCTTTATTGCTGACAGCCTGCGGGTTTCGCGACAGCCGCGTGAACCCGCTCAATTGGTTTGGCCGCGCTGAAACTGTGCCTGTCACCGAAACAAGGAAAGAGGTCAATCCGCTGATCCCGACCAACCGGGGGCTGTTTCGCAACCGCCGCAATCGGGCCAAGGATTACGCTGGCATTCCGTTTGAGCAAGTCACGGACCTGACCATCGAACGCACCCCTGGAGGTGCGATCATCCGCGCCACGGGCTTGGCTGCACGTCAGGGCGTCTACGAGGTGCAATTGACTCCGGCAAACGAGGATGAAGAACCGGTTGACGGTGTGCTCACCTACCGGATCGAAGGGGTGCGCCCGGACAAACGTACTGCCGTTGGTGCTGTGCCCACACGTGAGGTCATCGCCGGGCGTCGTCTGACCAATCAGCAATTGCGCGATGTGCGCAGTATCCGTGTCGAGGGCCAGTTGAACGCACTTGTGGCGCGCCGCTGATCCAAGCTCAGTTTTTTGAACGAACAAAGGCGGGCCGAGGCCCGCCTTACGTTGATCTATACCGGCCTCGTAAGGCGGGCCTTGGCCCGCCAGCCCTGCAAAATCAGGCTGCTGCCGTGATGATAATCTCAACAGTGAATTCGGGTTTTGCCAGCTTTGCCTCACCACAGGCCCGCGCAGGTGCCGCCCCCTCTGGCACCCAGGCATCCCAGACGCCATTCATCTCTGCAAAATCGGCCATATCCGCCAGCCAGATCACCGCCTGCAACACCCGTGATTTATCTGATCCGACTTCGCCCAGCAATCTGTCAATCTGATCCAGACAATCCTGGGTTTGCTGCGCCACGCTGGCCCCGGCGGTGCCGACCTGCCCTGCCAGATAAATCGTATCCCCGTGTTGCACAATTTGGCTCATGCGTTGCGTGGTGTGGTGACGTGTGATCGTGCCCATGTGGCGTTCTCCCTGAGTTAAATCCGTGATCGCTTCCCTGCAAAAAGGGATCGCTGGTGCGGTGCCTAGACCTCAACCACACCCACCGCTGACCCATTGGCGGTCAGCGCGATTTTTCCATCACACAGCCGCAAGGCATCATCGCCAAAGACATCGCGCCGCCACCCCTTGAGGGCGGCGATATCACGCTCCCCTGCGGAAATCCCATCCAGATCAGCTGCCGAGGCGATCAGCTTGGCCGCAACCCCTGTGGCCTCTGTCTTGGCTTTCAGCAAAACGCGCAACAGGTCAGCAAGGGCCGGATTGACCTGCATCTTTTCGCGCCGCCGGTCGGGTTGGGGCATCTTGTCTGGGGTGCAGGCCACACCCATTGAAACTGCTGCCAGAATGCCATCTGCAATCGCCCCTTTGCGGGCCTCGCGCAGCAACAGGCGCGCGCGGCTCAACTCATCGACGTTCTTGGGCTTCAGGCTGGCCAGCTCCACCAACGCATCATCCTTGTAAACCCGGTTGCGCGGTACATTGCGTTCCTGCGCATAGGCTTCGCGAAAGGCGGCCAACTCGCGCAGAATCGCCAGGAACTTGGGGCTGTTGGTGCGCGTCTTGACGCGTTTCCAGGCATCCTGGTGTGCGGTCACATAGGTCTCATGACGGGTGAGGGTCTCAAGCTCTTCTTCCACCCAGCGCGCGCGCCCGGTTTCCGCCAACTTGGCGGCCAAAAATTCATAGATCTGGCGCAGGTGTGTCACATCCGCAAGCGCATAGCTTTTTTGCGCATCACTCAGGGGGCGGCGCGACCAATCGGTAAAGCGGGATGATTTATCGACCCCCTCTTGGGCTATCTTGCGCACCAGTGTCTCATAGCCGACCTGATCCCCGAACCCGCAGACCATCGCGGCAACCTGCGTGTCAAACAAGGGTTCAGGAAAGACCTTTGCATCGACGTAAAAAATCTCCAGATCCTGACGCGCGGCGTGAAACACCTTGACCACAGAGGTGTCGCGAAACAAATCGTAAAGCGGCTCCAGCGATATCCCATCCGCCAGCGGGTCAAGCAAAACCGCATTGCTGTCATCCGTGCCCGGCATGGCCAGCTGCACCAGACAGAGTTTGGAATAATAGGTGCGTTCGCGCAAAAACTCCGTATCCACCGTGACGTAGGGATGCCCGGCTGCGGCGGTGCAAAAGGCGGCAAGATCATCTGTGGTCGTGATGGTTTTCATGTGGGTTCTTTGTCTGCTGATGGGCTGCCCCGTGCCTACACCACCTACCCGGACTTGACCAGTCAGCCGTGCAACGTGACGCGGCTGCGGTCCCCGGCTGCAAAACGGCGCAGCACGGCGGGGTAAAGCTGATGTTCCAGTTTCAAAACCCGGGCGGCCAAACTCTCTGCTGTGTCATCCGGCGTAATGGCCAGATCCGCCTGCCCCAGCAAGGGCCCTGCGTCCAACACTGCGGTGACCTCATGCACACTACAGCCATGTCGCGCATCCCCCGCCGCAAGCGCACGCGCGTGGGTGTCAAGACCGGGATATTTGGGCAGCAGAGAGGGGTGAATGTTGATGATCCGCCCCGCCCAGGGGTCACTGAACCCTGCCGTCAGAATGCGCATAAATCCGGCCAGACAAATGATATCCGGCGCATGGGGGGCAAGGGCCACACTTAGCGCGGCCTCAAACGCGGGGCGGTCATTGCCAAAAGGGCGATGATCCACAACCGCTGTGGCGATGCCCTGCGCCTGCGCCCAAGCGATCCCGCCCGCATCTGCGTTGTTGGATACCACAACCGCAGGCGTTGCTGGGTGATCCACGCCCATGTCCTGCACAAGGGCCCGCATGTTGGAGCCCCCACCGGAGACAAAAATCGCGACCCGTTTGCTCAAAGCAGATTGCCCTTGTAGCGCACACCCGCGCCCGCCTCAATCTGGCCCAGAACAACACTGTCGTGCCCTTCTGCCTTAAATGCGGCTTGCGCCGCGCTTACCTGGGCCGCGGGCACCACGGCGATCATGCCAATGCCGGCATTGAAGGTTTTCAGCAGTTCCGCCTCCGCGATGCCGCCTTGCGCGGCCAGCCATTTGAACACGGATGGCAAATCCCATGCGTTCAGATCAATTTCTGCCCCGAGGCCCTCGGGCAACACACGCGGCAGGTTTTCGGTTAACCCGCCGCCGGTGATATGGGCCAAGGCACTGATCGCATCCGCCCGCAGCGCGGCAACCGCACCTTTGACATATAGCCGCGTGGGCGTCAGCAGCGCCGCGCCCAGCGTGCCCACGCCCCAGGGGCAAGGTGCATCCCATGCCAAACCGCTCAGCTCAACAATTTTGCGCACCAGCGAATAGCCGTTGGAATGCACACCGTCACTGTGCAGCCCCAGCAAAACATCCCCCGCCTGTACGGCGCGGGGCAGCTCGGTGCCACGCTCCATCGCGCCAACGGCAAAGCCTGCCAGATCAAAATCGCCTGCGTGATACATCCCGGGCATCTCTGCCGTTTCACCGCCGATCAGGGCACAGCCGGATTGCGCACAGCCCTCCGCAATGCCTTCAATAATCGCGGTTGCCTGATCCAACTCCAGCTTACCTGTTGCGAAATAATCGAGGAAAAACAGCGGCTCCGCACCCTGACAGACCAGATCGTTGACACACATGGCGACCAGATCAATGCCGATGGTCCCGACATTGCCGGTGTCAATGGCTATGCGCAGTTTGGTGCCTACACCGTCCGTGGCCGCCACCAACACAGGGTCGCTGAACCCAGCAGCCTTGAGATCAAACAGCGCGCCAAATCCGCCGAGGCCTGACATCGTGCCGGGGCGCGCTGTGCGTTTGGCCGCGGGTTTGATGCGTTCCACCAAGGCGTTGCCCGCGTCGATATCCACACCTGCATCCGCGTATGTGATGCCCGTTTTCGAAGATGTCATGACCTGCCCCTGCCCGTCCAAAACCTGTTGCATGTGCGTTACTGCATCAACCGCCCCGCCGCAACGGTAAGCCTTGACGAATGTGCCGCACGCGCATACCCAAACACCTAAGGTGGGCCTGTAGCTCAATTGGTTAGAGCAGAGCGCTCATAACGCTTTGGTTGCGGGTTCAAGTCCTGCCGGGCCTACCAGATTCTACCTAAAGGAGCGCTGCACACGCCGCGCGCCGCCCCGTTCCCCACAGCTGCTGCAAAGAGACACAAAAAACGCTGCGCTGGCCCTGATGCCGCCATATCTGCGCAAAACGCTGGCCGATCCTGTCAATCCGCAGCTTACCCCAAATCAACAGGCACAATCGCGCCTTTGGCCTGAATCACCTGTGAGGCAATCCTGTGCCCGGTGACCAGCGCCTGCGACTCACCCCGCCCCAGGGCTATTTGCGACAGGAACCCGGCGTTGAAACTGTCCCCCGCCGCTGTCGTATCCACAACCTTTGTGATCAGATTAAAGGAGGGCGGTGCACCCAGCCCTGACAGGCCCAGCGGGCCCAGAGGGCCGCGCTTTAACGCTCCACGGGTCAGCCCATGTGCCTTGATCCGGGTCAGCACCTCTTGCTCGGTCCTCTCGCCATAAATCAACATCTCATCATCAACCGAGGGCAAGGCAATATCTGTACGTGCCCACATCTGCGCGTTGACCTCCTGCGCCACAGCCGCGCTTTCCCAAAGGCGCGGGCGGTGATTGCTGTCATAGGCCACCAGCCCCCCGTCGCGGCGAAAACGGTCCAGTGCGCCCATCACATTGGCGCGGCTCTCTGGGGGCAATATCGCCAGTGTGATACCAGACAAAAACACCAGATCAAAATCGCTCAGGTCAATATTTCGCGCCGCCTCAAACAAGGTACGTGCGGCACTTTCGCTGCGCCAATAGGTAAAACTACGCTCCCCCGCTGCGTCCGTTTCAATCGCGTATAGCCCGATGATGCGGCTGTCGTGACGCTGCACATGATCTGTGCTGATCCCCTCTGCGCGCATCTGCGCTACCGCGCGTTCTGAAAAACTGTCTTGCCCCAGCACAGTGACATATGACACCTCAACATCCTGCCCGGCCAACAAGCGCGCCAGATAAACAGCGGTGTTATAGGTATCGCCCGCCACGTTCAGGGCCGCACTGCCCGCCCCGGTCACAAATAGTTCAGCCATCACCTCCCCTATACAGGCGATCTTGCGGATTGGGCGATCTGTCACGGCATGTCCTCTTCCTTGAATGTGCTGCGCACCTGCTGCCATGCGGCATCCAGATGGGTTCTGACGGCCTGTTCGGCGACGTCAGGATCTTGCGCCACAATGGCGTTGAAAATGGCGGTATGGGCATGAAAATTGCCCCGATTACGGTCCGATTGCCGGGGCATCAGGGACCATTGCGGCTCCAGCCAACTGACATAAGCGCGATAAATGGCCGGCAACACCGGGTTGCCGGGCATCGCATAAAGCGCGCTGTGAAACGCCATGTCTGTCTGATAAAACACCACATTGTCCTCAATCGCGGCCCCGTTGGCGGCAAGAGCCACGCGCATTTGTTCGATCCCTTTTGCGTTTGGCTGTTGGGCCGCCTGGCGGGCCAGGGCCACCTCGATCATAATGCGGGTTTCAAACAGATTGTAGATGCCGCCCGGTTCCTGCAACAGCCGCCCGACAACATTGCCGACGGTGGCCATGGCCGTGTCATAACTCGGCTTGCGCACCACCGGGCGAAAGCGCGGGCGTGCCTCTACCAGCCCTTTGTTGGACAGGGCCAGAACGGCCTCGCGCACCACCGTGCGGCTGACCCCGTAGGTTTGCACAATCTCACGTTCCGGGGGCAGCGGGTCACCGTCGCGCAGCACACCACGGTTGATCATGTCGGCAAAGCATTCAAACAACACATCTGCCGCCCGCTCATTGGGCACATGGCGCAGCGCATCGGGGCGATCTTTGTCTGTCATCTCTCCCCGCTTTGATTGGAGCCACCTGCCGGGACAAAACCAAAAGCAGCCCTGCATTACACCTAGTTTGGTATGACCAAAACAGGTTATACTATGAGTCGCAACCAATTGACGGCAGTCAGGGCATCCTTATGAGCACGATCACAGATATTTCCGTGCGTCTTTTTGACGTGCCCCTGGCCGAAGTGCTCACGGATGCCAAACATGGCGATCACACCCATTTTGAGCTGATCACCGCCACCATCAGCCTTGCTGATGGCAGCACGGGCACGGGCTATACCTACACGGGCGGGCGCGGCGGGCGGGCCATTGCCGCCATGATCGAACACGACCTTGCCCCGTTTTTGCAAGATCGCGACGCAACAGATGTTGAGGCGCTTTATGACGCGATGCAATGGCATGTCCATTATGTGGCGCGGGGCGGTGTAGCGTCTTTTGCGATCTCGGCGGTGGACATTGCCCTGTGGGATCTGCGCGGCAAACAAACGGGTCGATCGCTGGTGCAGATGGCGGGTGGGGCCTATGACCGATGCAAGGCCTACGCAGGCGGGATTGATCTGAATTTCCCGCTGCCCAAGCTGCTGAACTCGGTGCGCGGATACCTCGCGGCGGGGTTTAACGGCGTGAAAATCAAGATAGGTCAGCCTGATCTGGCAGATGATGTGGCCCGTATCAAAGCAATCCGGGACCTGATCGGCCCCGACGTCGCCTTTATGGTTGATGCAAATTATGCAATGAGCGTGGAACAGGCGATTGCGGCGGCCCAAGCCTTTGAACCCTATGACCTGCTGTGGTTCGAGGAACCCACAATTCCTGATGATTACAAGGGTTTTGGTGAGATTGCCAAAGCGACAGGCATGCCACTGGCCATGGGTGAAAACCTCCACACGATCCACGAATTTGAATATGCGTTTGCGGATGCGGGGCTGAGCTACATTCAGCCTGATGCCTCCAACTGCGGTGGCATCACCGGCTGGCTGCGGGTGGCAGCACTGTCCCGCATCCATGGCCTGCCTGTTTGCAGCCATGGCATGCAGGAATTGCACGTCAGCCTGATGGCCGCCCAACCCAACAGCGGCTGGCTTGAGGTGCATTCCTTTCCCATTGACCAATATACAACCCGCCCGCTGGTGGTGGAACATCACATGGCCGTCGCACCGGATGTTCCGGGCACCGGCGTCACCTTTGACTGGGACAAACTGACCCGCGCACATGAAGGAATGCATGCATGAGCCCCACAACGATCAATGCCGCCTTTTACAGGGGCGACAAGAGCTTTGCGGTTGAACGTACAGAGGCCCCGGCCCCCGCTGCCGGAGAAGTGCAACTGCGCATCGCCTATTGCGGGATCTGCGGCACGGATATGCATGTCTATCACGGCAACATGGATGCGCGCGTGGGTCTGAACCGCACGCTGGGGCACGAAATGTCCGGCTGGGTTGCGGCCCTTGGAGAAGGCGTCACTGGATATAAAGTGGGACAGAAAGTGGTCGTGCGCCCGCTGGATCACTGCGGTGATTGCCCGGCCTGCGCGGCGGGCCACCTGCACATTTGCCACAACCTCAAATTCCTAGGGCTGGACACGGACGGTGCCCTGCAGGAGCTTTGGTCGGTCCCCGCCCATACGCTGCATGTGCTGCCGGATGACCTGCGCATGGATCATGCCGCCTTGATTGAACCGGTGGCGGTGGCCTGCCACGATGTGCGCCTGTCGGGCCTGCAACAGGGTGAAGATGTTGTGGTCATTGGGGGGGGGCCGATTGGCATTCTTGTGGCTATGGCCGCGCGGGATGCGGGCGGCAATGTGGTGGTCTCCGAGGTCAACCCAAACCGGCTGGCCATCGCCCAACAGCTGGGTTTTGACACGGTGAACCCCAGCGAAGTTGATCTCGCCCAGCAGATCAATGAGCGCACGGGCCACAAAGGTGCAGAGGTCGTGTTTGAGGTCTCCGGCACCCAACCCGGCGTTGACGCGATGACCACGGTTGCAGCCACGCGCGCGCGCATTGTGATGGTCGCCATCCACGCCCAGAAACCTCAGATTGATCTGTTCCAGTTCTTCTGGCGCGAGCTCAAATTGATCGGCGCGCGGGTCTATGAACCTGAGGATTATGAAAAAGCAATTGCCATCATTGCCTCGGGCGGTGTGGATGCTGACACGGTCATCACGGACGTCAGCCCGCTTTCGGAGATTCAGGCTGCCTTTCAATCTCTTGATCGCAGCCCAACTGCGATGAAAAGCCTGATCAAAGTGGGAGAAAACGCATGAACACCGCCGCACACATGTTTGACCTCACAGGAAAAACCGCATTGATAACGGGGTGCAAACGCGGCATCGGGCGCGGCATGACGGAGGCTTTGGCGGCCGCGGGCGCCGACATTGTCGGCGTCTCTGCAACCTTGGAAACCTCCGGCAGCGAGATCGAAAAATCGGTCACGGCCATGGGCCGCAGGTTCAAGGGCTATGCCTGTGACTTTTCGGACCGCAGCGCCGTGATCGACTTTGCCACACAACTTGAAACGGACGGAGTCGCCCCGGACATCCTGATCAACAACGCAGGCACCATCAAACGCAAACCTGCCGCCGAACACCCGGATGCCTGGTGGGACGAAGTGTTGCAGGTCAACCTCTCCTCTCAATTCATTCTAAGCCGCGAGGTCGGGCGCGGCATGGTCATGCGGGGGTCCGGTAAAATCATCTTCACCGCCTCCCTTCTGACCTATCAGGGCGGCATCACGGTGCCGGGATACGCAGCATCCAAAGGTGGCATCGGGCAATTGACCAAGGCCCTGGCCAATGAATGGGCATCCAAAGGCGTGAACGTCAATGCCATCGCGCCCGGCTATATCGCAACCGACAACACCCAGGCGCTGCAAGACGACCCGGAACGGTCAAAGTCCATTCTGGAACGCATCCCGCAGGGCCGCTGGGGCACCCCTGCGGATTTCGCCGGACCTGCCGTGTTCCTGTCTTCTGCCGCTTCTGACTATGTGAACGGAGAAGTTCTGGTGGTTGATGGCGGCTGGATGGGCCGATAAACGGAGGCGGGCCAAGGCCCGCCTTACGCAAAAAACAGTTTAGGGTTTGTTAAGATTCACCGCGAGTTGATGAGCGCCGCGCAAGCATAGATTATGGCCGAGAAACTGGTGTCCGTCTTGTCGGACCGCATGGCGATCCTTCGGAAGTCTTTCAGATTGCAAAAGAAGTTCTCTACCAGATGCAGCCAGCCGTACATGACGGGGTCTATTTCCAAAGGCTCTTTGCGTTGCGGTCGCTGAGATATGCAGATCAAAGCACCGCGTGCGTTCATATCTTCAATGATCCAATTGCTGTCGTAGGCTTTATCGCCCAGTAAGGCACCGAAGTTTAGCACCTTGATAAGAGGTGCAACATCGACCGTGTCGTACCTATTGCCCGCGAGCAGGACGAAGCGCACGAGGTTGCCGAGCGCATCTGTCAACGCAAGGATTTTGGTCGTCCATCTCCCTTGGACTTGCCTATAGCTTGACGGAGAGTCCCCCTTTTGAGCCCTGTCCGGCGCGGTGAACCTTGACAATGGTCGTATCCACCATGGCCATCTCCATGTCGGGTTCATCACTTAAGGCCTTGAAGGTACGATCAAATACCCCTGCGCGCGCCCAATCCCGAAAGCGCCGATACACCGTATTCCAGTTGCCAAAGCCTTCGGGAAAATCGCGCCATGGGGCACCGGTCCAAGCGATCCAGAACACCGCCTCCAGAAACAAGCGGGCATCCTGGCCTGTCCGACCTGGATGCGCCTTCAAGCCAAGACAATGCGGCTCCATCTTTGCCCACTGCCGATCCGTAATGATGAACCTGCTCTTGTTCATTTAGAGCGTCGTGCGTCTGATGGGATTCGGGATTCCAATTTGCGTTGAAGCGTGATTCCTTGTTTTCGACAAAGAAGGCGGTCGATATGGGCAAACCTCATCCAATGGAGCTTCGGCGGCGCGTGGTGGCGCATGTCGAGGCTGGCAACACACATCATTCGGCGGCCGCGCGGTTCGAAGTGTCGGTGAAATTCGTCAATGACATGGTCAAACTGAAGCGCAAGA
>CALFWM010000064.1 GCA_937928635.1 uncultured Sulfitobacter sp.
ACCAGCCGCTCTCGACCCAAAGGCGTCAGTCTGGCATTCTTGTGCATGTTCATTCGATCCCTCCGAATAAGGTTGTTGCTTGGTAACGCCAACCAACTCGCTTCGGATCGAATGGACAACCTGTTGAAAGCTCACAGCTAGGGGAATAATTGGTTCTGAAGCCGTCCGTGTCCGAAGGTTGGCGCGTGACGCATTGCATGATTGCCATTGGCAAAATCAATAGGGTATTTGTGGAACCGTCACCTTGCGCACGCCGCGCGGACACAAAGATTGGAACACCTCATGTCAGACGCCGCCCGTTTTATCCATTTCCACAAACCCGAAATCGAGGGCGTCAAAAAACAACTTGATCCGGCAGCGGTTGTTGAGGGTAATCCGGCGCAAACCTCTTGGCTGTACTCTGACATTGCAAGTACCGGCACACGGTCCGGCCAATGGGATTGTCAGGCAGGCACCTTTTTGGCGGAGTACACGAGCATCATGGAGTTCTGCCATATTCTGGAAGGTGCGGCAGAGGTGACGAACCTTGATACAGGCACCACGCACAGGGTTACGGCGGGAGATGCCTTTGTAATGGAGCCGGGTTTGCGCACCCGTTGGCATGTGCCCACTTACGTACGTAAACATTTTGTGATCACCGATGTGAGGTAACCCATCATGGGGCAAAACGGGTTCACCCGGTTGATTGATGACAGCAATGCATTTTTTGCGGGGCTGAAACAGAACAACACCAAAGACTGGTTTGCCCCGCGCAAAGATCACTACAACACCAACATCAAGAAGCCTGCGGAGTTTTTGGGTGACGTGCTGGCTGAGGATTTTTCGCGGATTTCAGGGCAGGTTTACCAACCTAAACTGTTTCGCATCTACCGCGATGTGCGTTTTTCAAAGGACAAGACACCGTTTAACGCCCATCTGCACATGATCTGGCGGCAACCCGGTGATAGCCCCTTTGCACCGGCCTTCTTTTTTGGGTCCGAACCGGGGGAGATGACGGTTGGGTTTGGTGTCATGGGGTTAAAGGGGGAAAGTCTTGCACGGTTCAGGGCGTTCATCGACACATGGGGCGATGAGGTGCAAGAAGCGATCGAGGAAAGTGGCATGACCTGGTCTGACTGGGGTGGGCCCCCGCTCAAACGTGTGCCACCGCCCTATGACAAGGATCATCCGCATGGTGATCTTCTGAAAAGGAAATCAATGGTGATCAGCACGCAAATGACATCTGATTGGCGCAGTGCAAAGGGTGGCCTTGTGAAAGCAATCTCAACGCATTTTCAAAATACCCGAGCGCTGGCCAACCTGATGAAAAATCATCTGTCGGCTGGCGGATCCTAACGGTCTCTCCGCTCTTTCTGGCTAAAATATTCCTCTGGAGTATGAGGGTCCGAGGACCCTCATCCGCCATCCCCCGGGATGGCGGCACCGCAGCGTGGCCGCAAAGGCCGCGCAATCAAATTGCCCGCACACCGGCGTCTTGTCGCTGACCCCGCAGGCCCTACTGCATCCGACCATAAGCTGGAATAGCCAATACCCTGCCACGCCTCGCGCTCTCGGGACATCAGCGATATAGTATGTTTCAGGTTAAAGGTCGGACGCTTTAGCGGCCAACCGCAGCCGCGTGTTGTGCAAGGGCAAATGCCCCATCCAGCGCACTGCCCTTTGCAGGCTGGACGTTCCGGGTGAATTGCTCCGACAAATACTGCTGGTAATGGGGCCCAACCCCGCCGGACAGGCTCAACACGTCGCCCGGCTCATACCCCAGCGCCGTCAGCCCTTTTTCCAAGTAGGACGCTCCGCGTCGCAACAGATCCAGCGCCAGGGAATCCTGCGCCTTTGCCGCGGCAAAAATATCGCGTGCAAACTGGGCGTAATCCCCGGGCTGCGCGGTCTGGCTGAAAGCGACCAAACCATTCAATCCTCTCATCTGCGCACTGATCTGCTGACACAGGGGGGTCACCGGGGCCATGCCATCTTCGCTCAACAACACTTGAACCATCATCTGATGACCCAGCCACGCCCCGGAGGCATGATCCGAAAGATCAAACCCCCAGCCGTTCACGGTTGAGGTCTTGCCGTCCTGCTGACGCGCAATGATTGTCCCGGTGCCCAGGGCAATGACATAGCCATCGCCGTGCCCCAATACACCAACAACGGAGGTTTCCCGGTCACCTGTAACCGTACATCGCCCATAGGGCAGGGCGGCCATAACGCGGTCCCGCACGGCGGATGTATCTGCCCCGGCAAGGCCCACATGCGCGGTGGCCTGTGCAATCTGCTCCTGCGCAATCCCGGCCTTTTCAGACGCCTCTGCCACGGCACCGGTGATGTTGCGCAAAGTGCCGTCAAAACTGGTGTTGATGTTGGCCGGGCCACCTTTGGCGTCGGCCAGCACACCCTGTGTGGCTGTGCCAATCACCACACGGCACCCGGTGCCGCCGCCGTCTACAGCGATCAAAAGAGGGTCAGATAATGTCATTGCGGGGGCTGTCCTTGCCAGGTCGTACGATACAGCAACCGCCGGGTGCCGTCATAATCGTTGGTTGCATAATGGAGTGTCATTCTGTTGTCCCAAATCACCAGATCACCAACCTGCCACTTTAGGCGGCAAGAGATATCAGGCCGGGTTGCATGTTGATAGAGGGCGCGCAGAATGGGTGCGCTTTCTGCCGCACTCATGCCGTCAAACCGTGTGGTATAGATCGGGTTCACGAACAAGGCCCGCGCCCCGCTAACAGGATCAGTGATCACCGCGGGGTGAAATTGTTCAACGTCTGCCTTGGGGTCGCCGCGTGTCATTTGGATTGAGGCACCTGAGCGCGCATCCGGTGGTGGGGCATGTTTGACCCCGTAGGGTGCCCCGACATGCACGGCCATCCGATCTGTCACAATCCCCTTGAGGTCTGCGGGCAGGCTGTCATAGGCGGCCGTCTGGCTGGCCCATAAGGTATCTCCGTCGACCGCGGGCACATCGACAGCGCTCAGCACGGATCCAGCGGGCGGGTTTGCCAAAAAGCTAAAATCGGAATGCCAGTCGCCGCCAAAGACCCCGACATTGATCTCCCGTGCCTCTTTCAGCACGGCGATCACATGTGGATCATCCGCGCGGGGCTGTACGTATGGCAATTGCATCAAGGGCCCGAAAATCTCCGTCACCCGTTTTTGATCCGACAGGTCAAGATTTTGATCACGCAGCACGATCATGTGATGGGTTCGCAGCGCGGAGCGTAGATCTGCTTTCAGATCAGGCCCATGGGGCGCGCGAAGCTGCACACCGCGCACCTCCGCGCCCATGAAACCGGTCAATTTCGTGATCTGCATCTCGTGTCCTTTGCCGCGTATAGACTAGCGCAACCGACCCGGCACGCAACGGGACAGGGGCGATTGATTTCCTTATTTAATATTGATACGTTAGCGCTAACAGTCTTTTTTCTGACATATGCTATCACAAAGGGTCGCCTCATCATGACAACGAAAATCGCTATCAATGGCTTTGGTCGCATCGGACGCTGTGTTCTGCGTGCGCTGGTTGAAAATGGCTTTGACGGGATCGAAGTCGTTGCAATTAATGATCTCTCTGCTCCTGAAACGCTGCTGCACCTGCTGAAATATGACTCCGTGCATGGCCGTTTGCAGGGTGATGCGGTGCTGGAGGGGGATACCCTGAAGCTCGCCGGTCAAACGATTCGCCTGACGGCAGAACGCGACCCTGCCAAGCTGCCATGGGGTGACGTGGACATCGCCTATGAATGCACCGGCTTTTTCACCGCGCGCGACGGGGCGGCGAAACATCTGGAGAATGGCAGCAAGCGCGTGCTGATCTCGGCCCCCGGCAAAGAGGTGGACCGCACCGTGGTGTACGGTGTGAACGATGCGGACCTGACAGCAGAAGACGTGATCGTTTCGAATGCCTCCTGCACCACCAATTGTCTGGCCCCGCTGGCCAAAGTGCTGGATGACGCCTTTGGCATCCAAACCGGCTACATGACCACGATCCACGCCTTTACCGGTGATCAGCCCAGCCATGACACGGCCCACCGCGACCCCTATCGCGGGCGCGCGGCCTCTGCCTCCATGGTGCCGACCTCCACGGGAGCGGCCGCAGCGATTTCGCAGGTCATCCCGCATTTGAAAGGCAAGCTGGAAGGCTCCGCCGTGCGTGTGCCGACGTTAAATGTCTCTCTGGTGGACCTCAGCTTTATGCCGTCCAAAAGCGTCACGGCAGAACAGATCAACGACACTGTGCGCGCCGCCGCACAAGGGCCCTTGGCAGGTGTTCTGGCTTATGAGGACGACCCATTGGTGTCGATTGATTTCAACCATGATCCGCATTCCTCCAGCTTTGCCTCGGCCCAGACCAAGGTCACAGAGGGTGGCATGGTGCGTGTGGTCAGCTGGTATGACAACGAATGGGGCTTTGCCAATCGCATGAACGACACGGCCCGCGTGATGAGTGGTTTGTTGGCGCAAGCCGCAAGTTCCGACAAAAAAGTAGCGTAAAGCGCCCAGAGGGGCCGCGCAATTCAAAGGCAATATCATGTTGAATGACACCGTTGAACGGGTCACGGACCGCATTGTGAAACGCAGTGCGACAGGCCGGGACGCCTATCTGAAACGTATGGCCCGCGCGGCAGAGGATGGCCCGGCACGCGCGCATTTGTCCTGTAGCGGACAGGCCCATGCCTATGCCGCAGCCGGGCCGGATCAGGCCACCCTTGCCACCAAATCTGCCGGTAATCTGGGCATCATCACAACCTACAATGATATGTTGTCGGCCCATCAGCCGTTTGAACGCTTTCCCGAAATCATCCGCGATGCGGCCCGCTCTGTGGGGGGTACCGCGCAGGTTGCAGGCGGCGTGCCCGCGATGTGTGACGGCGTGACCCAGGGCACCCCGGGCATGGAGCTGAGCCTGTTTTCCCGTGACGTGATCGCCATGGCGGCGGGTGTTGGCCTCAGCCACAATGTCTTTGATGCGGCCGCCTTTCTGGGCGTTTGTGACAAGATCGTGCCGGGCCTCGTGATAGCCGCACAGGCCTTTGGCCATTTGCCAGCCGTGTTTTTGCCCGCAGGCCCGATGACCTCCGGCATTTCCAACGATGAAAAGGCCGAAGTGCGCATGAAATTTGCTGCCGGTGAAGTAGGCCGTGCGGAGCTGATGGCCTCAGAAATGGCGGCCTATCATGGGCCCGGCACCTGCACGTTCTACGGCACAGCCAACACCAATCAGATGCTGATGGAGTTCATGGGGCTGCACCTGCCCGGTGCCTCCTTTGTGACACCCAACACACCGCTGCGCGATGCCTTGACGGCGACGGGCACCAAACGCGCCCTTGCGGTAAGCCATCTGGGCAATGAATACACGCCGGTTTGTGATGTGCTTGATGAACGGGCCTATGTGAACGGCATTGTCGGGCTGCATGCAACGGGGGGCTCGACCAATCTGCTGATCCATCTGGTCGCCATGGCGCGCGCCGGGGGCATTGTGCTGGACTGGCAGGATTTTGAGGAATTGGCGCAGGTCACGCCGCTGCTGGCGCGGGTCTATCCCAACGGTCTGGCCGACGTGAACCATTTTCACGCGGCGGGCGGTTTGGGCTACATGATCGGTCAACTGCTGGAGGCTGGTCTGCTGCACGAGGACGTGACCACCATCGCTGGCAAGGGGTTGGGGCGCTACGCCCAGGACCCGAAACTGACCGGAGATGAATTGCACTGGCAAGAGGGCCCGGCAGAAACCCTGAACGACAAGATTTTGCGCCCTGCCTCTGATCCGTTCCAACCGACGGGCGGTTTGAAACGCCTGCATGGCTCATTGGGCGTGGCGGTCAGCAAGGTCAGCGCCGTCAAACCTGAACATCAGGTGATCGAGGCCCCGGTGCGTGTCTTTCATGATCAGGAGTCCGTCAAAACGGCGTATAAAGACGGCGAATTTGCCAGCGACGTCATCGTTGTGGTCCGCTTTCAGGGGCCAAAGGCGAACGGGATGCCGGAACTGCACAGCCTCACCCCGGTTTTGGCGAACCTGCAAGCCAAGGGGCTGAAGGTGGCGCTGGTCACGGATGGGCGCATGTCAGGGGCATCGGGCAAGGTGCTCTCGGCCATCCATGTCTGCCCCGAGGCAGTGGATGGCGGGCCAATTTCGCGTTTGGAGGATGGTGACATCCTGCGGGTGGACGCAGACCAGGGCGTGCTTGACATTATGACCGACGGGGTGCTGGCCCGTGCGCCGGCGGTTGCCGACCTGTCCGGGAATGAATATGGGCAGGGACGAGAGCTTTTTGCCAACTTCAGAAACCTCGTGCAATCTGCCGATACGGGCGCCTCCTGCGTCTAGGACCACAGGAAAGGACCTTTCCATGACCCCGAATGAGGCCAGCCGCGCCGCCGAAGGCATATGTCTGATGGCACCCATCGTCCCTGTGCTTGTGGTGCACGATGTCGCCCATGCGCGCCCTCTGGCAGAGGCACTGGTCGCAGGTGGCCTGCCTGCGCTGGAGGTGACCCTGCGCACAGAGGCTGCGCTGGATGTGATTGCTGAAATGGCAAAAGTCGAGGGCGGCGTTGTGGGGGCGGGCACTTTGCTGACGCCTGATGATGTGACCCGGGCCAAGGCTGCGGGGGCGCGGTTTGGTGTTTCACCCGGCGCGACCGACCGTTTGCTGGACGCCTGCGAAACGGCTGAACTGCCGACCTTGCCGGGGGCCGCCACTGCATCAGAAGCCATGGCGCTGCTGGAGCGTGGCTATAACATGCTGAAATTCTTTCCGGCTGAGGCCTCTGGCGGGGCACCGGCCCTGAAATCACTTGCCTCCCCCTTGCCCCAAATTCGGTTTTGCCCGACAGGCGGCGTGAGCCCTGCGAATGTTGACAGCTATTTGTCCTTGCCAAATGTGGTCTGCGCGGGCGGGTCATGGGTCGCCCCAAGCGCGCTGATTGAGGCGGGTGACTGGGCCGGGATCACCGAATTGGCCAAGACGGCCGCGGCTCTGCCACGCTGATTCGGCCAGAGGTTCGTTCAAGCCGCAGTGTGACGTTTTGGGTGCCCTCACGTCAATTTTAACACCTACTTGCCCAATATTTTGGTGTGCGATCCAATATAGATGCCATATGTTGCATTCCCGCTCTGCGGGAATGTGCGTTTATCGTTGTTTTGCAACACCTTTGAAGCTGACACAAAACTAAACTTTGACGGGAATCCGGGCCTTGTTAATGTTTTGTTAAGGAAGAGCAGAGGCAGAACGAGCAATGAAAACGGGCTATAGAGGCACGTTTGTCATAAGCTGGTCGCAAACAGAAATAGACGGCCTGAATGCCGCGCCGGTGCACGCCCTGAATGTTGGAGGTGCATGGGCTTGGCGGGGCGACGCCATCCGGGTGGATGGGCCAAATGATGTTTTGCGGCTGGATCAGGCAAACGAAGCAGAGAATTTACGCAAACGTGCGGCGCATATGGTGCACCGCCTTGTAGGGGCCGCGCTGGAGCGCGACACGCAGGATATTCGCACAGACCGGCATGATCCGATGGATCAGGCCCAACTGATGGACAACAGCTTTGTTGTGACCGATGGTGCCAAAAGCTACACCGTGACCCTGATTGATGTGGGCGGGGGCAGCCAGCCCTTGCTGATGTTTCTGGATGAAATTCCGCCCCGCAATGTGGATCTTTGGATTGTGCATCACACGCTGGGGTCTGCCCCGGGGGATACGACATCTGTGAGCAGCGGCGGGGTGATTTGTTTCACGCCTGGCACGCAGATCCGCACGGGAGACGGTGTGACACGCATTGAAGACCTGCGCGAAGGCGATCACATCCAGACCAAAGACAACGGCACGCAGGAAATACAATGGATTGGCAGCCGGCGCATATCAGGGGCGCGCCTGTTTGCAATGCCCAAATTGCGCCCCGTCCGCATTGATGCAGGCGTCCTTGGCGACGGTATCCCGGATGAAGGCCTGCTCGTCTCGCCCGAACACCGTGTCTTGCTGAGGCCTGAGGCCGCGCAAGAGCTGTTTAACACCACAGAGGTGTTGGTTGCCGCCAAGGACCTGATCAATGGGGACACGATCCGCGCGGACATGCAGGTGCGGGAGGTGACCTATATTCACATTCTGCTCGAAAAGCATGAGGTGGTCTGGGCCAATGGTGTGGAAACGGAGAGCTTTCATCCTGCCTCCGCCGCGCTGAGCACATTGGGAGACGTAGATCGCAAACGTTTGCTGGCCAGCCATCCGGAGTTGGAGTTTGACCCCCATACCTATGGCCGGTTCGCGCGGCGCAGTCTGTCGCCGTCGGAGGCTGCGATCCTAACACACGCTGCGTGAATGTTCTGTTCATCTGCGGAAAGGCGCGCATGCGCAGCCCCTCTGCGGCCGACATTGTGGCAGCGTGGGACGGATATGCCGCGGATTTCGCAGGATTGAGCAATGATGCGGATGAACAGCTTTCCAGCGAACAGATTGCATGGGCTGATGTCATCATGGTGATGGAGGCGCGGCAGAAGAAAAGGTTGATGTCTCTTTTTGGTCAGGCCCTCAGAACCAAACGCATTGTAGTGCTGAACGTGCCGGATCGTTTTGAGTATATGGACCCGGCTCTTGTGGCGCTCCTGACCCCGAAACTAAAACAGGTGTTGCGTAAGGGGACCTAAGGTGCGCCAGGTGCCGATCTTTTTGAAAAAATCGGACCGGACTTTTCAAAAAGTCCGGCACCGCACCCTAGCTGCCCGTGCGGCTTGCAATCAAGGCTTCGATGATCGCAACAGCGCTGTCACTATGCCAGTCTGCGTCACCCCGCATGCGGGCAATTTCGCGCCCCTCAGGGTCCAGGATCACCGTAATCGGCAAGCCAAACACCCCCATCTGGGCCGCAAGTGATTGTTTCGGGTCCTGATGGCGGGGCAGGGCAGTGATGTTTTTTTCGTCAAAAAACCGCTTGATCCCTGCCGGGGAGTTGCGCCCTGTGGCGATTGTCAGGACCTCAAAATCATCCCCGCCAAGCTGCTTTTGCAGCGCGTCAAGCTCTGGCATTTCCTTGCGGCACGGCGCGCACCATGTCGCCCAGAAATTGACCAGCACATATTTGCCTTTGTAATCCGCCAGCGTGGCCTGACCTGCGTCATCGGCCAGTTCAAACGGTGCATTTGATGTGGCTTCCGGCGTGCCGTGTACGACCAGTTTTTTCATATCCCCCGTGCGCAGGCTGGCGATATCAGCGCCCTCAGCAAAGCTGCCGTTTGCACCTGTCAAAAGGGCGGTATAGACGAACGCCATCACCAGTTTTTTCATGGGGCCTCCCAAAGGGGTAGAAATATGTCCGATACATCCTCCAATACCATGTGGGGTGGCCGTTTTGCCGCCGGTCCAGACGCGATCATGGAGGCAATTAATGCCTCGATCGGGTTTGATCAGCGGATGGCCGCACAGGACATCGCAGGTTCGCGTGCCCACGCCGCCATGTTGGCCGCTACAGGCATCGTAGAGAATAGCGATGCGGAAGCGATGCGGGAAGGGCTGCTCACAATCTTGTCAGAAATTGAGGCGGGAACGTTTCAGTTTTCCACGGCCCTTGAGGACATTCACATGAATGTCGAAGCGCGGTTGAAGGATTTGATTGGTGAACCCGCAGGCCGGTTGCACACGGGCCGCTCGCGCAATGATCAGGTGGCAACCGATTTCAAACTCTGGGTGCGTGATCAGTTTGACGCCGCAGAAGCCGGGTTGGTCGTGTTGATCAAGGCCCTGCTGGGACAGGCGGAGGCGGGTGCCGAGTGGGTTATGCCCGGGTTCACCCATTTGCAGACCGCACAACCCGTTACCTGGGGCCATCATATGATGGCCTATGTGGAGATGTTTGGCCGCGATCTGTCCCGCGTGCGCGATGCGCGTGCGCGGATGAACGAAAGCCCGCTGGGTGCGGCGGCCCTTGCCGGGACCTCCTTTCCGATTGATCGGGATATGACGGCGGAGGCGCTGGGGTTTGACCGCCCGTCTGCCAATTCGCTGGATGCCGTCAGTGATCGGGATTTTGCGCTTGAGTTCCTCTCCTGTGCCTCCATTTCTGCGATGCACCTCAGCCGCTTTGCCGAGGAACTGGTGATCTGGTCCTCCGCCCAGTTCCGGTTTGTTGCCCTGTCGGATCGTTTCTCCACGGGTTCCAGTATCATGCCGCAAAAGAAAAATCCGGACGCGGCAGAGCTGATTCGCGCCAAGGTGGGCCGTATTTTCGGGGCCAATACAGCGCTGATGATGGTGATGAAGGGGCTGCCGCTGACCTATTCCAAGGATATGCAGGAGGACAAAGAGCAGGTTTTTGATGCCGCCGACAGTTGGATGCTGGCGCTGGCCGCGATGGAGGGCATGGTGCGCGACATGACCGCCAATCGCGACAGCCTTGCCGCCGCCGCTGGCTCGGGGTTTTCCACAGCCACGGACCTTGCCGATTGGCTGGTGCGCGTGCTTGGCCTGCCGTTTCGCGAGGCGCACCACATCACTGGCGCGCTGGTGGCCAAGGCCGAAAGCAAGGGCTGCGATTTGCCCAATCTTGCCTTGGATGAGATGAAAGTCGCCTATGCGGGGATAACTCAAGACGTTTTCACCGTGCTTGGTGTGGAAAATTCGGTACACTCACGTACATCTTATGGCGGTACAGCGCCCGTGCAGGTGCGCGCGCAAATCGCTCGGTGGAAGGAGATTTTGACGTGAGACCAATTTTAATACTGATCACGGGCCTGACCCTTGCGGGCTGCGGCGCGGATGGGGAACCCGTGCAGCCAACAGCGCGGACCAACGTGAATATCTCACCCAATGGCGTGTCCGCTGCGGCCAACATGCGCATCGGGCAGGGCCCCTTGTCGGTTAATCTAGGAGTAGCTTTATGAAACAGATTATTCTTGCTTGTGCCGTGGCTGGCGTTCTTGCCGGATGTACGGATCAAAGATCAGAGCCTGTGGCCGACGCACCCTCCAACACGCCACCCCTGGGCCTAAGTATCAACGGTCACGCAACCGTTGGTGTCTCCAAAACGTTTTAGGGTGTCTGTTCTGCGGATGATCTATCTGGCGCTCGCCCTCTGGGGGGCGGTGCACCCGATGTATTACTTTGTGCAATGGTTTCAGGCCAATGGGTTTGATCTTATGGGCATGGTGGACGCCTGGCACGTCAATACGGCCACCAGCGGTCTGGTCTGGGATTTGACCATTGCGGCGGTCACGCTGACCCTCTGGATTATTGCCGAGGTCGCGGTGCGGCGAAACTGGGGAGCGCTGATTGCCATTCCCGCTACGTTCTGTATTGGGGTTTCCTGTGGGCTGCCGCTTTACCTTTTCCTGAGGTCTGCGCCGGTTCGCTAGGTCGGATTTGAGTTTATTGGAAGGGTGAAGCGTGGACCATTTTCTCTATCGTGACGGTGCGCTTTTTGCAGAGGATGTGGCGATTGCGGAGATTGCCAAAGCCGTAGGCACACCGTTCTATGTCTATTCCACCGCAACCCTGCTTCGCCATTTTCGCCTTTTTGATGAGGCGCTTGACGGGATGGAGCATCTTGTCTGTTATGCGATGAAGGCCAATTCCAACCAGGCGGTTTTGCAGACGCTGGCGCAGGCGGGTGCCGGCATGGATGTTGTCTCGGGCGGGGAATATCTGCGCGCCAAAGCCGCAGGTGTGCCGGGCGAGCGGATTGTGTTTTCGGGCGTGGGTAAGACGCGGGAGGAGATCACACTTGCCCTCAAGGGTGGCATCCGGCAATTCAATGTTGAAAGCGAACCCGAGATGCTGGTGCTGGACGCCTGTGCACAAGCGTTGGGCGTGACCGCCCCCATCACGATCCGGGTGAACCCGGATGTTGATGCCAAGACCCATGCGAAAATTGCCACCGGCAAATCAGAAAACAAGTTTGGAATCCCCATTGCCAAGGCGCGTGAGGTCTACCGGATGGCAGCCGATCTGCCGGGACTGGATGTCATTGGCATTGACGTGCACATCGGGTCACAACTGACCGATCTGGAGCCTTACCGGCAGGCCTATGAAAAGGTGGCCGAGCTGACGCAAACCCTGCGCAGTGATGGGCATAACATCAAACGGTTGGATCTGGGGGGCGGGCTGGGCATTCCCTATGCGCGGTCAAACGCGGCACCGCCGCTGCCCATGGATTACGGCCAGGTCGTGCGTGACACGCTGGGCCATTTGGGCTGCGAGATTGAGATTGAGCCGGGGCGCCTGATTGCAGGCAACGCCGGGCTGATGATCAGCGAAGTGATCTATGTCAAAGAGGGGGAGGGCCGCGAGTTTCTGATCCTTGATGGCGCGATGAATGACCTGATCCGCCCGGCCATGTATGAGGCGCACCACGATATTATCCCCGTGGTTGAACCCGCCGTTGGGGCCGAACAACGCCCGATAGATATCGTGGGCCCGGTCTGCGAATCCGGTGATACTTTCGCCAAACAGCGCCTGATGCCGCCACTGAGTGCGGGCGATCTGGTCGCGTTCCGCTCTGCCGGGGCTTATGGCGCGGTGATGTCTTCGGAGTACAATTCCCGCCCGCTGATCCCAGAGGTGCTGGTTCGGAGCGATCAATTTGCGGTTATCCGCGCGCGCCCTACCTTTGACGAAATGATAAAAAGAGATACCATTCCTTCATGGCTATGACGCCATACCGCTGAAAAGCCGACACAAAGGGTTCATCATGGCGACATTCACCCCCAACGATCTGCGCCGCAGCATGTCAAAACTGCGCTGGCCGTGGCGTTTGACATGGGGGGGCATGCTGGCCGAACAGGTGGTGCAGGCGTTTTGGCCGCTGATGGCGATTGTGCTGTTGGTGCTGGCAGCCCTGATGTTGGGCCTGCAGGATATGGTCGCGGTTGAGGTGGTCTGGGCCACTGCTGCGGTTGCAGCCCTTTCCACTGTTTGGGCCATCACCCATGCCACGCGCCGTTTTCGCGTGCCGTCGTGGCCCGCAGCACTTGCACGGTTGGACGAAAGCCTGCCGGGGCGCCCCATTCAGGCGATGCTGGATGACCCTGCGATTGGTGAGGGGGATGAGGCCTCAATGGCCGTGTGGCGCGCCCACAAAATCCGTATGTCAGAACGGACCGCCGCCGCGCGGGCCGTGCCGGGTGATTTGCGTGTCTCACAACGCGACCCCTATGCGCTGCGTTTTGTGGCGGTATTGGCCTTTGGTCTGGCACTGGTCTTTGGCTCCGTCTGGCGGGTTGGTTCCGTGGCGGATATGGCACCGGGTGCCGGGCAACTGGCCACCGGTCCGGTTTGGGAAGGCTGGGCAGAACCGCCACGTTACACCGGTAAACCCACGCTTTATCTGAATGATCTTGATGATGACACGCTTGAACTGCCCAAAGGCACGTTGATCACCTTGCGGTTTTACGGAGAGGTCGGCGCGCTGAGTTTGGCCGAAACAGTTTCTGGCCGGGTGGTGGCGGAGGAAGACAAGGCAAAACTCAGCGAACCTGCACAGGATTTCACCGTGAACGCTGCAGGCAGTATCGCGATCGAGGGTCCGGGTGGACAAATCTGGCAAATCGCCATGCTGGCAGATCAGGCACCCGAAATCGAACGTCTGGGTGCGCCAGAGGTGTCTGCTTTGGGTGAAATGCGCCTGCCTTTTGGGGCGCGTGACGATTATGGCGTGGAGGCCGGCGAGGCGCGCATATCGCTTGATCTGGCCTCGGTCACGCGTCGATACGGGCTGACCATTGATCCGGATGCGCGGGATGATGTGGTGGTGCCACTGCCCATGCCCATCGCCGGGGACCGCCGCGCGTTTGAGGAAAACGTGATTGAGAACTTCTCAAAACATCCCTGGGCGAACCTGCCGGTCACCATCACTCTGACCGCCCTGGATGCCGCTGAGCAAACAACAACAACACCTCAATCGCAGATGATCCTTCCGGGGCGTCGATTTTTTGACCCGACGGCGGCAGCGGTGATTGAAATGCGTCGTGATCTGTTGTGGTCAAAGGCAAATACCGCCCGCATGGCACAGATCCTGCGCGCCGTATCTTATCGTCCGGAGGAGGCGTTTCGTGCGCAGACCACAGCGCTGCGGATGCGCAAATTGATTGACCGCTTGGAAATTTACGCAAGCCTCAATCTGGGGGATGAGGCGCAAGACAAGCTGGCCGAAGACATGTGGGGCCTTGCAATTGAACTGGAAGAGGGCGTGCTGGCGGACGCGCTGGAGCGCATGCGCCGCGCACAGGACCGCCTGAACGAAGCCCTCAAAAACGGCGCCTCAAAGGAAGAAATTGCGGAGCTGATGGATGAGCTGCGCCGCGCAACAGAAGATTACCTGAACCAGCTGCGCCGCGAACAGGCCCAGCAGAACGAACGCGACGGCACCGATCAGCCGCAGGGCCAGCAAGGCGAGAGCATGCAGATGACGCAGGATGACCTGCAACGCATGATGGACCACATTCAGGAGCTGATGGAACAGGGCCGCATGGCCGAAGCGGAACAGGCGCTCAAAGAGCTGCAAGAGCTGATGGAAAACATGCGTGTCACCCAAGGCCAGCAAGGCGGCGGTGGCGGGCAATCTGCCGGTGAGCAGGCGATGGAAGACCTTGCGGAAACCCTGCGCGAACAGCAGGGCCTGTCCGATCAGGCCTTCCGGGATTTGCAGGAACAGTTCAATCCAAACGCCGGTGCGGGCGAAAATCAGGGGAATGAGGGCAGCAACGGCGGCCAGGGCCGGGGCCAAAGCCACGAGGGCCAGCAAGGCCAGGGCGAAGGGTCCGGTGATCAGCAGCAACAGGGGCAAGGCAACCCGCAGCAGGGCCAAAGCGACCAGCAAAGCCAGACAGAACAAGGTCTGGCTGACCGCCAGCAGGCATTGCGCAACGAATTGAACCGCCAGCAGGGGCGTTTGCCGGGGCAAGGCACCGAAGGCGGCGATGCCGCGCGTGAGGCGCTGGACCGTGCGGGCCGGGCAATGGACGAGGCCGAGCAGGCCCTGCGCAACCGTGATCTGGCCGAAGCCATCGACAATCAGGCGCAGGCCATGGAAGCCCTGCGCGAAGGCATGCGCTCCCTTGGGGAGGCGATGGCCGAGCAGCAACAAGGCCTGCAACCGGGGCAGGGCAGCGCGGAGTCTGACCGGCGGGCTGATGGGCGTGACCCCTTGGGCCGCGAACAGGGTGGCAATGGCGCCAACAGCACAGACGCCCCCCTTGGCCAGGGCCCGGACAATGCGGGCCGCGCGCGCCGGTTGCTCGACGAAATCCGCCGCCGTTCCGGTGAAACCGAACGCCCGGAGGTTGAGCGCGACTATCTGAACCGCTTGTTGGACCGGTTCTGAAAAACGTGAAAGCGGGGTGGGCGGTATGCGTCAGCCGCCCGACTGTGAGGCCACAGTATCAAGCCATTCTGCAATGGCCTGCACACGGCCTGCCAGCCACATGCGCAGTTGATCAACCCATGTGACATATCCTGACAACAGCGGGTCCAACCGGGGAACGGCCTTTGCAATGGCTGGCGCAAAGATATAAAGCGCAAGCAACAGCACAAACAGTACCAGCATCAACAGCAAACCACGGCGAAAGCCACGTTTGCGTTTGCGGGTGGTGCCCCCCTCCAGCTGAGGGTCATCGCGGTTTCCTGCGCGTTCTTCGTCGTTGCGCAGGGTGGAGTTGATTTCCTCAATGTCGGGCAGCAAGTCGCGGCGCGATGACATGGCCGCCGCACTGGCAGCGGCCTCTGCGCTGACCGGTGCTTCTTCACCGCGCATCCGCGCCATCCGTTGACGCGCCTCCAGCGCGCGGCGGTCATCCTCGTCGATGTCATCCGTCTCAAGGCCAAGGTCCGGCTGGCTTTCCAGAGGGTCGGACTGACGGGCAAGGCGGGCCTCTTGCTCACTGCGTGCTTCTTCTCGCAGAATGTCTGCGACATTTGAGTCAAGTTCCCTGCGGGCGGGTTCCGCTGCGGCTGGCGGGGCGACCTCCTCATCTGCATCTGCGCTGCTTTCTTCCTCCGGCACATGATCCGCATGGTGCTGAAACCAGGTCTGTCCACAGTTGGAACATTGCACATCACGTCCCTCGGCCGGGACGACCTCTTCAGGGACTTCGTATTGGGCATCGCAGTTTGGGCAAATTAGCCGCATATATTCTCTCGCAGTCGCCTGAGCGCTTTACTCGTTAAGTAACAGCATATGACCTGAGATAGTTTAGGAAAAGTGCTATCTGGACGAGAGGCCGCGAAGTGGTGCATTGAATCCCAAGCGGTGCTGGGGCACAACAGGTCCGAGATTCAGGGGTGCTTTCGTGATCGAGCTGGAAAATGTGGCCTATAGCTATGGCGGCGGCGAATTGCTGTCTGACATATCGCTGAAATTGGCACCGGGGTCCTTTCATTTTTTGACGGGCCCGTCAGGGGCTGGCAAGACGACATTGATGAAATTGTGCTACGGCGCATTGCTGCCCACGGCGGGGCATGTCCGCTTGTTTGGGGCTGATGTACGCGGGCTGGAACGGGACGACATCGCCCTTGTGCGCCGCCGGGTGGGGGTTGTGTATCAGGATGTTCAGTTTCTGGATCATCTGAATGTAACCGAAAACATCTCATTGCCACTCACTGTCTCAGGACGTCATGCGGAAGCCGCTGGCGGTGATCTGGGCGAGTTGATGACCTGGGTCGGCCTGACAGAACGCGCTGATGCGCTGCCGCCGGAACTGTCCGGGGGGGAGCGCCAGCGCGCCGCTCTGGCCCGCGCCGTTATCATGTCCCCTGATGTGGTCTTGGCAGATGAACCAACCGGCAACATTGATTGGGAAATGTCGCAGCGCTTGCTCAGACTATTGATCGAGCTGAATAAAATGGGGAAAACAGTGCTGATCGCCACCCATGATCTCAGCCTTATCCGGGCGGCAAAGGCCCATGTGCAAGCCCGTGTATTGCGCATTGCCAACCGACGCATCCAATTGGCGGGGGCAGATCTGTGAAGGTTCAAACCTTTGCCATACGCTCCCTTTTGGCAGGGGATCGCCATGCGGCGCGGGTTGTGCCGCCCTCCGGGTTTACGGCGCAGCTTACCTTGTTTGCGGCAGGTTCCATGGCCTTCCTGGCCGTTTTTGCACTGGCGCTGTCGCTGGCCTCTGGTCGTTTGGCCCAGAACTGGGGGGAGGAACTGGCCCGCTCTGCCACGATCCGCATCATCGCGCCATTGGATCAGCGGGGCGCCCAGACCGAAGCGGCGTTGCGGATTTTGCAAACCACGAGTGGCGTGGAAAGCGCGCGTGCGCTGAGCGACGATGAACAACAGGCGCTTTTGGCCCCCTGGTTTGGCAATGACCTGGCGCTGGACAGTTTGCCAGTGCCGCGCCTGATCGAAGTCATTGAAACGGCGCAAGGCATGGACGTCAGCGGTTTGCGCCTGCGTTTGTCCGCTGAGGTGCCGGGTGCTGTTCTGGATGATCACGAACGCTGGCGCACACCGCTGGTGCGCGCTGCTGCGCGGTTGCGACTGCTGGGCTGGGTGTCGATTGCGCTGATCACAGTGACGGTGGCGGCGATGATCACGCTCGCTGCACAGGCTGCCCTGTCTGCCAACGCGCAGGTGATCGCGGTGTTGCGATTGGTTGGGGCAACGGATGACTACATTGCGCAGGCCTTTGTGCGCCGGTTTACCCTGCGCGCCCTGGGCGGTGCGGGCGTAGGCATGGTTCTGGGCATGATTGCGGTCCTGCTGTTGCCAAGCGCGTCTGAAGCGGGAAGTTTTCTCACCGGGCTTAGCTTTCGCGGCTGGCACTGGGCGCTACCGTTGTGCATTCCGCTGTTGGCAGGGGTGGTTGCCTTTCTTGCCACCGGAGCTGCCGCCCGCCGCACGTTGAGGGAGCTTGCATAATGCTGCAATGGGTCCGGTCGATCCTCTACATTATTCAGGCGACGACCGCGATGCCAATCTTTGGGCTTGTCTTTGCGCCCTGGGCAATGTTTTCCAAACGCGGCGCCTACACGGCGTGTAAATCCTACGCCGCCTGGTGCATGTGGACAGCGCGCTGGATGATTGGCCTGCGCTGTGAAGTGCGGGGCACCGTGCCGGATGGGGAAGTTCTGGTTGCGGCAAAACACCAGTCATTCCTTGATATCATGATGATATTTCACGCGCTGCCCCGCGCCAAATTCATCATGAAACGCGAAATCCTCTGGACGCCGGTGATTGGGCAATACACCAAACGCATGCAGATGATCGCCGTGGACCGGGGCAAGCGCGGCAAGGCGATTTCAAAGATGCTTGCAGACGTAGATGCTGGCCGGATTGAGCCGGGTCAAATTGTGATCTACCCTCAGGGCACCCGTGTCGCGCCGGGCGCGCATGTGCCCTACAAAGTGGGCACTGCTGTGCTTTATGGCCAGTTGGAGCAAACCTGCGTGCCGGTGGCGACCAATGCCGGGTATTTCTGGCCACGACGCGGGCTTTACCGACGTTCGGGTGTCGCGGTGGTTGAATTTCTTAACCCGATTGCGCCGGGACTTGGCAAAGAAGAGTTTGTTAAGGTGCTGGAGAGCAAGGTTGAGACTGCTTCTGATACGCTGCTGGCAGAGGCGGGATGGGTGCGGGATGCGTAAGATACGCGATAGTGCAGCCCTTGAGGCGCTTTATGGTCAACCCGGCGCGCCTGCGATGCGCAAGGTGGCGGATCGCATGACCCCGCTTTATCGCAAATGGATCATGACCTCAAAGCTCTGCGTTCTGAGCACGGTTGGGCCAAATGGCACCGATGGCAGCCCAAGGGGCGATGACGGCCCGGTTGTTGCTGAGCTGGATGAGTTCACCCTGGCCATGCCCGATTGGCGGGGCAATAACAGATTGGATTCGCTGCGTAATATTGTTGAGGATGGGCGTGTGTCCTGTATGTTCATCGTGCCGGGATCAAACAATGTGGTGCGGGTGAATGGGCAAGCCTACCTGAGTGACGCGCCCAAATTGCGCGCGCGTTTTGAGAAAAAGGGCTGCCAGCCGGCGACTGTTATTGTCCTTCAGATTGGTGAAATCTACACGCAATGTGCGCGCGCGCTGATGCGTGCCGGGACATGGGCCGGTGTGGATGAAAGCACCGATTTGCCCAGCGTTGGGGAAATTTTGGCAGAGATGACCAGAGGTGAAGAGGGGGGTGCCCCCTATGATGATGCCTGGGGGACGCGTGCGGCGCAAACCATGTGGTAGCAGCCATGGCGGGCCACAGGCCCGCCTTACGCAGCAGCCTCATTGAAAATAACCAACCTTCACGCCTTTTTCTTTCAGTGCAATCATCACCGGGTCGCGGAACCTGACCCTGAGGTTGGATTTGAACAGCGACAAGCGTTTGAGCCGTGGCAGACCCAACAGCGCGTCCATATTCTCCCAGGTGCCGATCAGCCCCAGCGATATTTGCTCCAGCTTGCGGGCGGTGCGCAGGGGTTTCAGGTCTGTGCTGGTCAGCATGGAGACCACGCTGAGGCGTTCCAGATTGGGCAGATGGCGCAGGTCATCCAATGACTGGACGTCAAACAGGCCGCTTTCGCCATCCCAAAAAGGATAGACATAATCATAAATGCTCAGGCCGCCGTCAAGTTCCAGAAACCGCACCGAGCGCAGGTGTCTGGCGCTTAAAGGATAGTGGCCAAGGTAGTCATAGGCCTTTGCAGAGGGCGCGTAACCGTCTGTTTCGTAATCATATTCAGGCCCTTCGACGAACTTCAGAAAACTGTCGAAATCCCCAAAATCAAGCACCCTTGTGTCGATCAACTCTGCCAATACGGCCAGCTTGAAGTTTGGATCGACAAAAGGCGCAAGACTGCTCGACAGGGCCTTAAATGGAATCAGATCGCGCATCGCAGCCTACATGTGGATTGGGCCGTCGCCGCAGGCAAATGCGGCTTCGCGCACGGCCTCTGAATAGGTCGGATGCGCGTGGCAGGTCATCGCCAGATCCTCCGCAGAGGCCCCAAATTCCATTGCCACACAGACCTCGTGGATCAGATCACCCGCGCCGGGGCCAATGATGTGGCAGCCCAGAATGCGGTCGGTTTCCTTGTCTGCGAGAATTTTCACAAAGCCGTCGCCCGCATGTACCGCTTTGGCGCGCGCGTTGCCCATAAAGGAAAACTTGCCAACCTTGTAGGCGCGTCCGGCCTCTTTCAACGTGGCTTCCGTTTCACCGACACTGGCGACCTCGGGGTGGGTATAGATCACGCCGGGGATCACGCCGAAATTCACATGGCCATGCTGCCCTGCGATGGTGGCCGCGGCGGCCATGCCCTCGTCTTCGGCTTTGTGGGCCAGCATTGGACCCTCAATCGCATCGCCAATGGCGTAGATGCCTTTGGCGGAGGTTTCCCATTTGTCGTTTACGGCGATCTGACCGCGTTTGGTCATCTCGACGCCAAGCGCCTCCAACCCCAGACCATCGGTGTAGGGTTTGCGCCCGGTGGCGAGCAGCACCACGTCTGCGTCAAGCTCATGCGCGCTGTCGTCTTTGCGCAGTTTATAGGCCACCCTGGCCTTTGTTTTGAGCGCTTCGGTGCCCTGCACGGCGGCCCCCATGATGAATTTAAGCCTTTGTTTTTTCAGCATCTTATGGAATGTCTTTTGTACCTCGGGGTCCATGCCGGGGGTGATCGCATCAAGGTATTCGACCACCGTGACCTCCGTGCCCAGACGCGCATAGACGGAGCCCAGTTCCAGCCCGATCACGCCCGCGCCAATCACCACCATGGAGCGCGGCACCTTGCCCAGCTCCAGCGCGCCGGTGGAGGTCACGACGGTTTTTTCATCAACCTCAACGCCGGGCAGGGAAGACGGCTCTGACCCTGATGCGATGATGATATTCCTCGCCTCGTGCACCTCATCCCCCACCTTGACCTTGCCCGCCTCGGGGATGGAGCCCCAGCCCTTAAGCCAGTCTATCTTGTTCTTTTTAAACAGAAATTCGATACCCTTGGTATTGGTGTCGATGGTGGATTGCTTGTAGCTCAGCATTTGTTTCCAATCGACAGAAGGGCTTTTGCCCTTAAGCCCCATAGCGGCAAAATTATGCTCCGCCTCGTGCAGCATATGTGAGGCGTGCAGGAGCGCCTTGGACGGGATGCAGCCCACGTTCAGACAGGTGCCGCCGAGCGTGTCGCGCCCTTCAACGCAGGCCGTTTTCAGGCCCAGTTGGGCGCAGCGGATGGCGGCCACATAGCCGCCCGGGCCGGAGCCGATCACGATGACATCATAGCTGGACATGGGGGTCTCCTTTGGGAAATGAGGGCGTTTTTCGCACGTCGGTATGACGTCGGTATTGTGTCAGTAAAGGGTCGGTGGCGGGGGCGCTGTGTTTCATGGCTCAGAACAGGGCGGCCAGCAGCATCAGGGCGGTGGCAAGAAATCCGATGGCCCAGACGGCAGAGCGCCAGGGGCGCAGGCCAAAAACGTAGCAGGGCAGATAGGCGATGCGCGCGCAAAGGTAGACCCATGCGCAAGCAGCGGTGAAGCCGCTGTTTTGCCCGGACATCTGGATCACGCCCACCGCGAGGCCAAAGAACATCAGCCATTCCATGTGATTGTTAAAGGCGCGGCCCAGACGGGCGGTACGCTCAGACATCGCGCGGCTGGGTTCACGGTCCCGCGCGGACATGGTGTAGCCAGTGCCAAGCTCGCGGTTGGCAGGCACAGCGTAGAGCACAAATTGAACAGCGGCCAGCAGGGCCGCAAGGGTCAGCGCGGTGAGTTCCGGGGTCATCAGGCGGTCTCGATAAAAAAGTGGGTTTCGCGGGTGACGGTGGCATTGTCATCAGAAGAGAGCGCATTTGAGCGGTCAACCCATGCAGCCGCGCCGGCGCGGTCACTGACCTCGTGCAGAACAAAGGCGTGGGTGTTGCTGTCGGCATCCTGCCAGATTTGCAACGTGGTGAGGCCCGCGTCGCGGCGCGCCTCGCCGTCCGCGTCAAAGGCGGTTTTCCAGGTGGTGAAGCTGGTGACGAGGTAGTGGGAGATGAGTTGCATGGGGCTTGGCCTTTTGTCTGGTGAGATGGGTGCAAGCACCCACGTTGCCTCAAAGATCCATTAACAACCGCCGGGGATCTTCCAGCATCTCCTTGACCCGCACAAGGAAGGTCACCGCGCCCTTGCCGTCGATGATGCGATGATCATAGCTGAGGGAGATATACATCATCGGGCGGATCACGATCTCTCCCCCCACAACCATGGCGCGGTCCTGAATTTTGGCCATGCCAAGGATGCCGGACTGCGGTGGGTTCAGGATCGGCGCGGTCATGAGCGAGCCATAGACGCCGCCGTTGGAGATGGTGAACGTGCCGCCCGTCATGTCAGCCATGGTCAGTTTGCCGTCACGCGCCTTGCGGCCCATCACGCCGATGGCTTTTTCAATGTCGGCAAACGACATGGAATCGACGTCGCGGATGACCGGCACCACAAGGCCCGTGGGCGTGCCGGCGGCAACGCCCATGTGCACGTAGTTTTTGTAGATCACATCGGTGCCGTCGATTTCGGCGTTCACCTCGGGAATTTCCTTGAGCGCGTGGCAGCAGGCCTTGGTGAAGAAAGACATAAAGCCCATGCGCACGCCGTGCTTTTTCTCAAAGTCGGCTTTGTAGGTGTTTCGGATGGCCATGACCTCACTCATGTCAACCTCGTTAAAGGTTGTCAGGATGGCGGCGGTGTTCTGGGCCTCTTTCAGACGCCGCGCCATGGTCTGTTTGAGGCGGGTCATTTTCACGCGCTCTTCGCGGCTGGCATCATCCGCAGCAGAGGGCGCGCGGGGTGCCGGGGCAGTGGTAGGTGCGGGGGCTGCGTTGGCTCTGGCAACGTCCTCTTTCATCACGCGGCCATCGCGGCCAGAACCTGTCACCTGATCGCGGGAGAGACCCGCCTCTGCCATGGCTTTTTTGGCGGATGGCGCGTCTTCAACGTCCTTGCCGCCGGAAGATGCGGCAGGGGCCGGGGCAGGCGCAGCGGCGGGTGCGGGAGCAGCGGCGCCTGCGCCGGAGGAGATCACGGCGAGTTTGGCAGAGGCCTCCACCGTACTGCCTTCCTCGGCAAGAATCTCGCTGAGCATGCCCGCGACGGGGGAAGGCACCTCAACCGAGACCTTGTCGGTTTCCAGCTCACAGAGCATTTCGTCTGCCGCAACGCTGTCGCCAACCTTTTTGAACCAGGTGCTGACGGTGGCTTCTGTCACGCTTTCGCCCAAGGTCGGGACCATGACATCAACCAAGGCACCACTGGCACCGCTTGCAGCGGGCGCGGGTGCCTCATCAGCGGGCTTCGCCGCTTCTTCGGCAGGGGCGGCGGCCCCCTCAGAGATGGTGGCAAGCAGGGCATCAACCCCCACGGTTTCGCCCTCAGTCGCCACAATCTCGCCCATGGTGCCCGCAACCGGGGAGGGTACTTCGACCGTCACTTTATCGGTCTCCAACTCACACAGCATTTCATCCACAGCAACCGCATCGCCCGGCTTTTTGAACCATGTGGCCACCGTGGCCTCGGTCACGCTTTCGCCCAGTGTGGGTACACGTACATCAGTCATGGTTTACTTTCCTTTGAGTGTCAGCGCGTCGTTGACGAGTGCTGCTTGTTGATCTTTGTGCATGGAGGCAAGGCCCGTCGCGGGAGAGGCCGCCGCGGCGCGCCCCGCATAAGTGGGCCGTGAGTGTTTGGCTTTGATACGGGTCAGCACCCATTCGATATTGGGTTCGATGAACGACCAGGCTCCCTGGTTCTTGGGTTCTTCCTGACACCAGATCATTTCGGCATTTTTGAAACGCTCCAACTCCTTGACCGCGGATTGCGCGGGGAAGGGGTAAAACTGCTCAAAGCGCATCAGGTAGATGTCATCAATGCCACGCGCATCGCGTTCTTCGAGCAGGTCGTAATAGACCTTGCCCGAACACATGACCACGCGTTTGATTTTGTTATCGGCCACCAGTTTGGTGTCTGAATTGCCATGCTGGGCGTCATCCCACATGATCCGGTGGAAACTGGACCCGGTTGTGAAATCCTCTGCTGTGCTGACGGCCATCTTGTGGCGCAGCAGGGATTTAGGGGTCATCAGCATCAGCGGTTTGCGATAGCTGCGGTGCAACTGGCGGCGTAGCAGGTGGAAATAATTGGCGGGCGTCGTGCAATTGGCCACGATCCAGTTGTCACCGCCACACATGGTCAGGAAGCGCTCCAGCCGGGCGGAGGAGTGTTCGGGTCCTTGCCCCTCAAACCCGTGGGGCATCAGACAAACCAGGCCGGACATGCGCAACCATTTGGATTCACCGGAAGAAATGAACTGGTCAAACATGATCTGCGCACCATTGGCGAAATCACCAAACTGTGCCTCCCACAGGGTCAGCGCGTTGGGTTCAGCCAGTGAATAGCCATATTCAAACCCCAGCACCGCATATTCCGACAGCATGGAGTCGATGACCTCATATTGGGCCTGACCCTCGCGGATGTTGTTGAGCGGGTAATACCGCTCTTCGGTCTCTTGATTGACGATGCCGGAATGGCGCTGTGAGAACGTGCCGCGCGTGCTGTCCTGCCCGGCCAGCCGCACCTTGTACCCCTCCGTCAGCAAGGAGCCAAAGGCCAGTGCCTCTGCTGTGGCCCAGTCAAACCCTTTGCCCTCGGCAAACATCTTGGCTTTGGCCTCCAGCAGGCGGCCAACGGTTTTATGCATCGGAAACCCATCGGGGGTTTTGACCAGGGCCGCGCCGACCTCTTCCATGGTTTGTTTCTTGATCGCGGTTTTGCCGCGCTGGTATTTTTCGCCGCGTTTGTCCAGATGCGACCATTTGCCATCCAGCCAGTCGGCCTTGTTCGGGCGGTAGTCTTTGCCGGCCTCAAACTCATCATTCATGCGCTTTTGAAAGTCGGCTTTCATGTCCTCAATCTCGCCCTCGGGCACGAGGCCGTCCTTGACCAGACGGTCGGCATAAAGGCTGAGCGTGGTTTTCTGACCTTTGATCTTTTTGTACATGACGGGGTTGGTGAACATCGGTTCATCCCCTTCGTTATGGCCAAAGCGGCGATAACAGATCATGTCGATGACCACGTCTTTCTTGAACTTCTGGCGGAATTCGGTGGCCACACGCGCCGCATGCACAACCGCCTCCGGGTCATCGCCGTTGACGTGGAAAATCGGGGCCTCCACCACCAGCGCGTTGTCGGTGGGGTAGGGGGAGGAGCGGGAGAAGTGCGGTGCGGTGGTGAAACCAATCTGGTTGTTCACGACGATATGCATGGTCCCACCAGTCTTGTGACCGCGCAGACCGGAGAGCGCGAAACATTCCGCCACCACGCCCTGGCCAGCAAAAGCCGCATCGCCGTGCAGCAGCAGCGGCATAACCGCGCTGCGATCCCCGCCTGCGGTCTGGTCCTGTTTGGCGCGCGCCTTGCCCAAGACAACAGGGTTCACAGCCTCAAGGTGCGAGGGGTTTGCCGTCAGGCTGAGGTGTACGGTGTTTTCATCAAACTGGCGATCCGAGGAGGCGCCAAGGTGGTATTTCACGTCGCCCGAGCCATCCACATCTTCGGGCTTAAAGCTGCCGCCCTGAAATTCGTTAAAGATCGCCCGGTAGGGTTTTTGCATCACATTGGCGAGCACGGACAGACGGCCCCGGTGAGGCATGCCGATCACGATTTCCTTTACGCCCAGCTGGCCGCCGCGTTTGATGATCTGTTCCATCGCCGGGACAAGGCTTTCGCCGCCGTCCAGACCAAACCGTTTGGTGCCCATGTATTTGACATGCAGGAATTTCTCAAATCCCTCGGCCTCAACCAATGAGCCAAGGATCGCCTTGCGCCCTTCTTTCGTGAAGGCGATTTCCTTGCCATAGCCTTCAATGCGTTCCTTTAGCCAGGAGGCTTCCTCGGGGTTGGAGATGTGCATGTATTGCAGTGCGAAGGTGCCGCAATAGGTGGAGCGCACGATGTCCACGATCTGGCGCATGGTGGCAAGTTCAAGCCCCAGCACGTTGTCGATAAAGATCGGGCGGTCCATGTCCGCCTCGGCAAAGCCGTAGGATTTTGGGTCAAGCTCGGGATGGGGTGTGATTTCCCGCATGCCCAGCGGGTCCAGATCGGCCACCAGATGGCCCCGGATGCGATAGGCGCGGATGATCATCAGGGCGCGGATGCTGTCGAGCACCGCCTGTTTGATCTGCTCATCGCTGACGGAAATGCCTTTTTCCGCCGCCTTCGCTTTGATCTTTTCGCCTGCGGCAGCACCTTCCTCGGGCTCTGGCCAGCCGCCGTTCATGGCCCCGGTCAGGTCACCCATCGGGGCGGGGGGCCAATCGGGGCGCGCCCATGAGGGGCCTGCGGCCTCGGCTGTGGCGGCGGCGGTTTCATCGCCCATTTCTTTGAAAAACGCGACCCATGCGGCGTCGACGGACGCCGGATCATTGGCATATCGCGCGTACATCTGTTCGAGGTAGTCGGCGTTTTCGCCCTCCATGAAGGAGGAGGCGTGGAATTGGTCGGTGGTGGGGTGGTCGTTCATGATCTGGTCCTTATCTCAGGAGCTGACTGCGTTCGGCGCAATAGAGTGTCGGATGGGGCTGAAGCTCGAGGTCGGGCAAGAGGTTGGACACAAAGCCGCGGACGTCAAACAGCAATTGAAATCTGTCACGTTGGTTTGTGCTTATGCTGCCCAAAAAGGCAGGGTTTTCACCGCGTAGCCAAGTATGATTGACGCCATTGTATGTTCCGGAAGGCGTTCGTGCTGTGGATCCGGTGCCGTCAAATTGGCTTGCGTATTTTTCCGGTGCCAATAAATTTCCAGAGGCGTTGCGGTTAAAAATGGGCTTTTCATAACGATGTGGGGAAAATGCCCAAACCGCAGAAAGGCTGTCTTGCCCCGGTCCTGAGGCTGGGTCGGATTGGGCAGTGAAACAGGTGAAACCGGGCATTTGGGCGCTGCACCAGCCATGATATTTGAGTTGCTCGGGCGGAAAGTTCCAGAAGTCGGCACCCCTCAATCTGATCTGGCTGCGGCTGCGCCGATAGTAATTGAAAACACTTCGATATCCGGCGCGGGTTAAAATGCCAGTGATGGTGTTTAAACGATTGATTTCGATCCTGCGGCGCAGGCGTGTCAGTTGAATGGGCGGGGTCGTTTGCCATCCGCCCCGCTGCATGGCCATTGCAAGGTTCATTGATCCTCCGCTTAACACCACACTGTCAAAGACAGATTGCAGAGCAATCTGCTGTTCTGACCTGGTGTTCGGCTGGGGTTTATTGAACGTCAAAACTGACATTAGCCCTTCTCAATCGCTTCCTTCACAGCCTCGCCCAAGGTCGCCGGGCTATCCGCCACAACAATCCCCGCCGCGCGCATGGCTTCGATCTTGTCTTCCGCGCCGCCTTTGCCGCCCGCAACAATCGCACCAGCGTGGCCCATGCGGCGGCCCGGAGGTGCCGTGCGGCCTGCGATGAAACCAGCGGTGGGTTTCCAGCGGCCTTTCTTCTTCTCGTCGGCCAGGAATTGCGCGGCGTCTTCCTCAGCAGAGCCGCCAATCTCGCCAATCATGATGATGCTTTGGGTTTCATCGTCTGCCAAGAACATCTCCAACACATCTATGTGTTCAGTGCCTTTGATCGGATCACCCCCAATGCCCACTGCCGAGGACTGGCCATAGCCCAAATCGGTAGTCTGTTTCACCGCCTCATAGGTCAGCGTGCCAGAGCGCGAAACCACACCGCAGGAGCCGCGTTTGTGGATATGGCCCGGCATGATGCCGATTTTGCACGCATCCGGCGTGATCACCCCGGGGCAGTTTGGCCCCAAAAGGCGCGATTTGGAGCCCTCAAGCGCGCGCTGCACGCGCATCATGTCGAGCACGGGAATGCCTTCGGTGATGCAGACGATCAGGGGCATTTCGGCGTCAATCGCCTCCAGAATGGAATCCGCTGCAAAGGGAGGCGGCACATAGATCACGGAGGCATTGGCATCTGTCACATGTATGGCCTCGTGCACAGAGTTATAGACCGGCAGGTCAAGGTGGGTCTGCCCGCCCTTGCCGGGGGTCACACCGCCCACCATTCTGGTGCCGTAGGCGATGGCCTGCTCTGTGTGGAACGTGCCCTGAGAGCCGGTGAGCCCCTGACAAATCACGCGGGTATTTTCATCTACGAGTACGGCCATGTTGGTTCCTTTGGCGTTCCATTGTTAAGGGCGATGCGGCGGGCGCATCTTGTGTCGGGTCCGGCGCGGGGCGGCGCCGACAGATGTTTAGGCGCAGGCGGGTTGCCCTTCAGTGCCGCAGGGGAAAAGCGGGGTTTTGGCCAGTTCGGAGGGGCTGGGATGCACGGCTTGCGGCCCTTTGCGCACACCGCCATCGCCGGTATTGCCGCAGGCCACCAAAAGGCCGGCAAACGTTAGGGCGCAGATCAGGCGGGCCGGGCGGGAAAATGCATGTGTCATCTTAGTCTCCTTCAAATCGACTTTGGTTTTGTCATGTGGCGGGATGCAAAGTGTTGTTTCATGAGCCTGTGTCCTCCAACGGGTCCAGCCGTTCGAGGGTGATAAAGGTCTCAACACCATTGGGCCCTTGCCGGGTGCCGACTTGCACAACGGCGATGCGTTTTGGGTTCAGCTGGACAGCGGCAGTGTTTGTTGCGCCTTGCATGCGTGCAAAGCCCTGCGGCACAGGGATGATCCGGTTGGCAAGGCGTTCCTGCGTCAGCCCCTTGTTGACCCATTCAAAGGCGTCGGTCACCGCGTCACCGTCAAACGCCACCTCACAGCGCCGGTCGGTGCCGGGGGTGGCCGCGCGGCCCGTCACGGGGGAGGGTGCAGCGCCGGAAAACGGACGCAGGTCGTAGAAATCAACGCGTGCGCCGGAGGGGGAGAGCGCGTCCTGCGCTTTTTGGGCGGTGAGGAAGGGGCTGAAGCAATGATCGGCAAAGGCTTGGCCAGCGGCATCCGCAATCTCAGCCGTTGCAAGCGTTGCAGTGAAGCACAGTAGGATGGGTGCTTGCACCCATCTTGCGGCTGGGCGATGGGTGCAAGCACCCATCTTACGGGGCCGAGCGCCTGTGCTCATGGGGTCTGTCCCAAAACGACCGGGGCTTTGATCCCCAAGCGGAAATACCGCAACCCGTCACCTGCAACGCTCGATGTGATACTGACGTTGCGCGGCAGATTGGGGGTGATGGAAGCGGTGCCTTTTGCCAGTCCAGATACAGTGGCATCGACGGACTTGTTTGAGGCAAAGACCAATGAACAGGAGTTCCCCTTCACCTTGACGGACAGGTTTTTTGTGTTGTGATAGTAGGTTCCAAGCTGCGTGTTGTGCGTGAAATTATACACCCGCAACCCTTCTGTCGCGGTCTGAAACCGCGTGCCCCGGATCAGACAGGCATCGGCAAAAATCGCACCAGCATCAAATGGGCTCATAAAGCCCGCACCCGGACCCGCCGTCGTGCTGACCGGGATGGGGGCCGCAGGGGCGCGTGTGCCTGTTGGGGGGGTGCTTTGCGCACACCCGGCCAGCGCCAAGGTGCACAGCGTTATCAGAGCAAAACGTCGCAAAAAATCCTCCGGTGTTTGAGTGGGGTGCTGGGCGCTGCGCGGTTCACCCCTTGACCGCCTTTACGATCTTCTCAGCGCCGTCTTTGAGGTCATCCGCCGCAATGACATCGACGTCGGAATTGTTGATGATGGCTTTGCCTTCCTCAACTTTGGTGCCCTCCAGACGTACAACCAGTGGCACTTTCAAACCCACTTCTTTCACGGCCTCCACAACGCCCTCAGCGATCACATCACAGCGCATGATGCCGCCAAAGATATTGACCAGAATGCCTTTGACCTGCGGATCAGAGGTGATGATTTTGAAGGCTTCCGTCACCTTTTCCTTCGTGGCGCCACCGCCTACATCAAGAAAGTTGGCAGGCTCGGCCCCGTAGAGCTTGATGATGTCCATGGTTGCCATCGCCAGCCCGGCACCATTCACCATGCAGCCAATCTCACCGTCCAGCGCGATGTAATTGAGGTCATATTTGGAGGCTTCAAGTTCCTTCGGGTCTTCCTCCGTGGTGTCGCGCAGTTCTGCAATGTCGGCGTGACGGTAGACTGCGTTGCCGTCAAAACTGATCTTGGCGTCCAGCACTTTCAGATCACCGCCGTCGGTCACGATCAGGGGGTTGATCTCCAGCATCTCCATGTCTTTTTCGATGAAGGCTTTGTAAAGTGTGCCCATCAGCGCGACACATTGCTTAATCGCCTTGCCCTTGAGGCCCAGCGCAAAGGCGATGCGGCGACCGTGAAACGCCTGATATCCCGTCGCGGGGTCAACAGCAAAATTCAGGATTTTGTCAGGCGTGTTGGCCGCAACCTCCTCGATGTCCATGCCGCCCTCTGTGGAGCAGACAAAACCAACGCGGCTAGTCTGGCGGTCCACCAACAGGGCCAGGTACATCTCGGTTTCAATGCCTGCGCCATCCTCAATATAGATGCGGTTGACCTGTTTGCCGACAGGGCCGGTCTGATGGGTGACCAATGTGCGGCCCAGCATTTTTTTGGCCTCATTGGCCGCCTCCGCAACGGATTTGGCAAGGCGGACACCGCCCGCATCGCCCGCGTCGGCCTCTTTGAACGTGCCCTTGCCGCGGCCACCTGCATGGATCTGCGCCTTGACCACCCACAGCGGGCCGTCCATTTCGCCCGCCGCTGTTTTGGCATCCTCGGCTTTGAGCACAACGCGGCCATCTGACACGGGCGCACCGTAGCTGCGCAAAAGGGCCTTGGCCTGATATTCGTGGATGTTCATGAGGTGCTGTCCCGCTTTTTGTTCCAGTTCACCCTGTGTCTGCACAGGTGAGTCTTAGTCTCAGGTAAAAGGATTGAGCAGTTTTGGAACAGTTTCCAGTGAAAAGCGACATTTGTGATCACAGCAGAAAATCCTGTGATCACAAATGACTGATCTTTAGGAATACGTAACCAAATAACGGGTCTTTGCGTTGTGCACTGCGCAGACTCTGGCCGTTATTGCGGGGGGTGGTCTGCCATGAAGATCAGCTGATCCGCGCCAAAGCGTTCAAGACGGTTCAATTCACGAAAGCCCAAACGAGTCAGCAAGCAGCAAGAGGCGTCGTTTGCAGCTTGGGTTTCGGCCAGCACGCGGGGCAGGCCCAGATTGTTCAACGCATGTGTGAGGACACGGCACCGGCTTTTTTGGCAAATCCATATTCCCACCTTGCCGGGTCAAACATGTTAGATATCACGGTGTTCTGCGTGGTTTGATATGGGGCCAGCGTGATCAGGCCGGTCATCGCAACACGGTTGTCGCCGCATGGTTGCGGTTCTTTTGTGCATTGGATCCTCTTCGGACTTAAATCGGCATCAACGCCCAGTAATCAAGGTCAAGCAGCACGTCGGGCAGGTATTTGCCATCCTCCCCGCGCAGCGCAAACGGTGCACCGCCTTTTGTTGCTACCAGACGCAGACGAATTGCGCCCACGCCGGGGGCCGCTGTCTCTGCCTTGTCCAAAACCTCTGACCATGCCCGCACCGTGTCCCCGGCCAGACAAGGGTTGGCATGCGCCCCGCCATTCAGGCCCACAACCATCTGCGCATTGGCCAGCCCGTTAAACGACAACGCGCGGGCCATGGAGATCACATGCCCGCCATAGATCAACCGGGTGCCATCTGGCCGCGCGGAGGTGTCAAAATGCACCTTGGCCGTGTTTTGCCACAGGCGGGTGGCCATCATGTGTTCGGCTTCTTCGATTGTGACCCCATCCACGTGATCAATTTTTTCGCCAATGTCATAATCACCCCAGCGATGCGGCTCGCCTGCCTGTTCAAAATTGTAGTCGTTGAAATCAAGACCCTTTGGGATCGCCAGATCACCGGCGTCAATCGCTGTGGGCAGCGCCGGGATGGTGGTTTCCGGGGCCGGGGCGTTCACGTTGCGTTTGCGCACCATCACCCAGCGGACATATTCCATAACGGTTTCGTCATGCTGGTTCAGCCCACGGGTGCGCACATAAAGCACGCCGGATTTACCGTTGGAATTTTGTTTGAGGCCAATGACTTCGGATTCACTGCGCAGCGTATCTCCGGGCCAGACCGGCGTGATCCAGCGCCCCTGCGCATACCCAAGGTTGGCCACCGCATTTAGCGACACATCCGGCACGGTTTTGCCAAAGACCACATGAAAGGTGACCATATCATCCAAAGGGGAAAACGGCAGGCCGCAGGATTGCGCAAACTGGTCAGATGAATGCAGCGCGTGGCGCGCAGGGTAGAGCATGTGATAAAGCGCGCGCTCGCCCATTTTCACCGTGCGCGGCACCGCGTGGCGGATGACCTCGCCCAGTGTGTAGTCCTCAAAAAAGCGACCAGCGTTGGTTTTGAGCATCAATGCGCCCCCAGCTTGGTGTCAGCTGTGTAGGTGCCCTCAACCTCTTTCACAACGGATTGCCCGCAGCGCATGACACCCGCCGCATGATCCCAGGTTTGGGTGGGGGAGCCATGCAGCTCCCACCCTTTGTTCAGGGCCTCTGTCACCTTGTGACAAAAGGCAGAAGTGTCTTCTTCGGAGAGAAATCGGTAGAGTTTCATAAGGCCCTCAGGTTCCTACAGGCGAGACGCCAAGCCAGGCGTGCAGCGCAATGATCAGGGTGAGCATGACCAGCGTGATCACGGCAAGGCGGATGTAGGTTGGCCGGTCCGCAGGGGCAGGGGCCACCCAATCGGGCTCCGCGCGGTTGATCAGGATCACGCTGCCCACAGCCCAGGCCAGCAACCCGCCAAACAGGATGATAGAGGCAACATCACCGTTCACCAGCAAATGCGCAATCGCCCAGATTTTCACCGCCAGCAATTGCGGGTGGCGGGTTTTGTATGCAGGCCAGGCCTTGGCCCCCTTGGCCGCAGAAGAACCATAGACCCAAAGTGCGAGAACCATCGCCAGATTGTTGATGTGCACAAAAAAGGCGGGCGGCTGCCAGACCGGAATGAAATCAGCCCAGCGATAGCCAAAGATCATCATCAGCAGGGATGCGACCACCAGAAGGGCGACCACCCCCTTGCCCGCATTGCCCATCGCGGCGCGTTTTTCTGGCATGATGCGGCGGAAATAATGTGCGCCACACCAAAGGAGTAGGCCAAGGATCAAAAGTATCATGCAGGGTGCTCCGCGTTTAAGGCTTCTATTGCCTCCAGCTTTGCCAGAGTTTCGCGTGCCGTGGCAACATGTAGGTTTTCAACAATCTTGCCATCGACTACGGCAACACCCTGACCTGCGGCCTGGGCGGCATCAAAGGCGGCGATTTGACGGCGGGCCAGATCGGCCTCTTCTTGCGTTGGAGAAAACGCGGTGTTGGCGATAGAAAGCTGGGCTGGGTGGATCAGGGTCTTGCCGTCAAACCCCATGTCACGGCCCTGGTCGCATTCGAGCTTGAGACCTGCGTCATCCTTGAAGGTGTTATAGACCCCATCAATGATCGCACAGTCATGCGCCTTGGCCGCCAAAACGCACAGGCCCAAACCTGCCATCATGGGCAAACGGTCCGGGCGAAAGCGGCTGTTGAGGTCTTTGGCCAGATCATTGGTGCCCATCACCATGCCCTGCAATTGGGGATGGGCGGCAATGGCGGCCGCATTTAACATCCCCCCCGGCGTTTCCATCATCGCCCACAACGGCAGCTCGCCTGTGATTTTGGCCAAGCTGTCCAGATCAGCGGGGCTGTTGACCTTGGGCAGCAAGACCGCATCGGGGTTCATGGCAGCAACGGCGCGGGCGTCCTCTGCGCCCCACCCGGTATCAAGCGCGTTGATCCGCACCACCCGCAGGCGTGTCCCATATCCGCCCTCTTGCAACGCAGCGGCAAGGGTTTCGCGCGCGGCAGTCTTTTCGTCAGGGGAAACCGCATCCTCCAGATCAAAGATGATGGCATCACAGGCCAGCCCCTGTGCCTTTTCGAGCGCACGCGTCTTTGAGGCGGGGATATAAAGAACAGAGCGCAGCGGGCAGGTTGGTTTTGGCATGGGCGGGCTTTCATCGGTGATTAGGTAACAATCTTGCGCGCCACAGCTACATTTCTTGCGGAAAACTTCAAGCGCAATCGTGCCGCAGCGCAGCAAATTTCAAATGCAACAGGCATCGTGCGTGAGGTTAACCATTATTTCAGGGCTCTGGGGCCATCCTCCTGCTTGTCGGATTTCACCGGGAGGGCCGTTTCGGCAGGGCCGCCGAACCCTAAGGTGCGTGGAATGCCAGACGTTATGGGAACCGGGCCGCCGGGTCGTCACCGTAAAAATGCGGTTGGCCAGATGACTTCAGGCGCTGCCTTTGAACCGAAGGCGAATATGATGACACGCACGATCAAGATTTTTAATTTGGTGGTTCTGACCGCCGCTGCAGCCATGTTGTTGGTTGCCACGACCGATGTTGCTGCCCAGGGGCGCAACTGTGGGCCGCGTGAGGCGGTTGTGACCCGCCTGTCCGAAGGGTATGGAGAAACCCGCCAATCCATGGGGCTGGGGTCAAACAATGCAGTGGTTGAGGTTTTTGCGTCAAGCAAAACAGGCAGCTGGACCATTACGGTGACACAGGCCAATGGGCTGACATGTCTGGTGGCCTCTGGCCAGGGATTTGAAAAACTGGCCGAGGCATTGCCGCCCGAGGGTGACGACGTTTAAAGCGCCCGGCCTGAAACGTGAAACGCCAATTCGTGTTGTTTCACGTCAAAGGCACGGTGCTGTAAAGACAGAAACGCGCAGAACGTAAGGCGGGCCTCGGCCCGCCTTTCTTTTGGCCTTACCGCTGGCCGCCCCAAACCGCGCTTTTCGCGGTACGGTACGGTGCGCGAAAATAGTTGTGGCTTTCGATGACGTATTCTTGGCTGTCTTTATCTCCTATGCGGCCATCACCACGTCAGAGCACGTTGCACGAAGCGCGGATATTTAGGAATAAATCGCCACGGGTTGCCGCGTCCATCCGCCATTGACATCGTAGAGCACAATATCGCCCCGACCGAGGATGCAATGGCGCGCGGTGTGCGTGATCCGCCGTCCATCAGATCCGCAATGGGCAGGCCCGCCGCTTGTCCTGCGATGTCCCAACAGGCCATATCAATCGGGCTTTTTGCGTAAAGGTGGCCGGGCAAGGAGAGGTCCATCGCCCGTTCCACCTCCAGCATTTTACGCGGATCAAGGTCCGGAATAAACGGCGCCATCGGTTCAATACCTGCGCGGATGGCATAACTTGAATGTCCACAGGCCCTAAGGCACAACCACGATGTTGCCGGTGTGTTGTTTGGCGATAAAGGCGGTTTGCGCCTCGTGCAGTTGTGCCAGGGGATAGGTCGCGGCAAGCGCGGGTTTAATCTCCCCCTGTTCAATGTAACGGATCAGGTTCGGCATAACCTCGGGGGCAATCACAGTTGACCCCGTGAACGTCAGATCGCGCAGATAAAACGTGCGCAAATCAAACTCGACCATAGGCCCGGCAATAGCTCCTGAACAGGTATAGCGGCCGCCGCGTTCCAGAATGTCGATCAGCCCGGGCCAATAGGGGCCGCCCACCACGTCTGCGACCACGGTGATCTTTTCGCCCGTAAGGGCAGCGTGCAAATTTTCCGGGGCGCGGGGCAAAACCCTGTCTGCGCCAAGGGCCGTCACCTTTGCATGTTTTGGCGCTGAGGCCAGCGCGATTACGCGCGCGCCCCGGCGTTTGGCCAGTTGCACCACCGCCCCGCCCACGCCACCAGAGGCACCGGGCACCAGAACAGTGTCGCGCCCGCTCACCGTGGCACGGGTCAACATGCCCTCCGCTGTGGAGTAGGAGCAGGAAAACGTTGCGAGTTCCGCATCCGTCAGGGAGGATTTAACGGCCAGCGCATTGCGGGACGGGGTGGTGGTGTATTGTGCAAACCCGCCATCCCTCTCGGAGCCAAAATACCCGGTTTTGTTGATGTCGTCCAAGGCATTGGCGTCGCGCAGCCACCCGTCGGTGATTACCCGTTCCCCGATACGCGCGGTGTCAACCTCAGACCCAACCGCCACGATTTCACCACAAACATCCACGCCCTGAATGCGCGGAAAGGTGAGGGGCGCGCCGCCCCATGTGGGGTCGTCTTTCCCGACGTCTTCAAAGGCCCCGCCGGTGGTCGCGTCGGTCACAGATTTGGAATACCAGCCAGAGCGCGTGTTCACATCCGTGTTGTTCAGCCCGCAAGCCCCGACCCGGATCAGCACCTCGTCGGATGCCGGATCAGGGCGGGGCCAATCGTGGTGCAGCACCATCTGATCCAGATCGCCGTGGCCCATGGTTACCATGGCCGTCATTGTTGCAGGCAGGGTCATGAAATGTCCGTTCTTGATTTCAGGGTATCAGGGCCATAGGCGGGTTTGCCCAAGACATGCGCCGCGCGGGGGAAGCCGTGGATCATGATCTCCACATTCGTACCGGGCAGTGCACCCTCAGGTTTGACTTAAGCAAATGCAAGAATTTTCCCGACCGTCAGGCCAAAGGCGACAGAGGTGGTTGAGCCGACAACTACGTCGTTGTGCATCACGGCCTCGCCGCCATGACTGTCGGCTTTGCCATCAGGGTCAATCTCAAGGTAGGCGCAGCGCCAGCGCAGGTCTGTGCCCAGCGTTTTGTCGCAGCCCAGACAGGATTTATCCCGGCACGCAAAACGCAGCATATCCGCTTCCGTCAGGGTGACTTCGTTGGTCAATTCGCCCGCACCCTTAAAGCCCTTTTCCATACGCATTGCGTTGGATGCCAAGGTTGGCCAGGACGGGCATGCGGTTCATGCTTTCTTCATGCGCCCCAAATTCTGGTCCGATGTGGAGGTGTGTAACCTGCTCACTTCACTGCACCGGACCATGACAGAAGGTAAGGCACTGGCGATCTGCGAGGCCCAATTCGGCAGCGACCGGACGCCCAGCCAATCCGCCTTGAACCGGTATTGGGTGAAGCTGGACAGCGCCTTTGGACCCAACGACACACACGCGGTTCGTCGCCTCAACAAGAGGCGCAACGGATGACGCTCAAACCCACTCCCAACAGCCCGGTCATGCCTCGCGGTACCACCGCTCGCCGGGCCACCTTGTCGGGGGCGTCTGCCAGCGCCCCTGACACTTTTCTTTGTCGCTTTGAAGCGCGCCGCAGGGTTGCCCAGAAGGGCCGGATCAGGCGGGTGGTTGTAGACGCTGCGTTGTGTGCCAGCATCTTTGTCATCTGCGGTGGATGCTTACTTATCGGGTGGGTATCTTCGTGAGTGAGCAAAGTGAAGAAAAACCAGCGGCGGTTGTCAGCCGTGAACCCATTTTGTCCATCATATTGGGCAAACGCCTGCGGCCTGTTGATGAGGACTATGCGCTGAGCCTGGCCAATTCTATGAGCCAGCGCGGATTGGACATTCCAATCAAGGTGCGGCAGCGGAAGAACAGCCTCATCCTTGTCTCCGGGGCGTATCGCCTGCGCGCTGCGGTAATTCTGGGCTGGCATGAGATCGACTGTATCATCTCAGTACAGAGCGAACTCGAAGCGCGTCTGGAAGAGGTGGAGGAAAACCTGATCCGCAGGGAGCTTGCGGCCCTTGAGCGCGCTATTTTTCTGGCGGAACGGGATGCGATCCACAAGGAGATGCACCCGG
>CALFWM010000065.1 GCA_937928635.1 uncultured Sulfitobacter sp.
GCCGCACAACAGATAAACCCATCGAGGATCACGGGCACACGCAGGGACCGCGCCCGCGCGATGGCCCCCACCATGCCTGCCAATTCGCGCCCGCCAAGACGGCGCAGGGTTTCAAGCCCGTCGCCCTGGCCTTTGTGAAGGGCAACACCTTCTGCAACCACCTGCGTTTTGACGGCAAGCCCTGCATCATCCACGCCCGTGCCACGCCCGGTCCAATCTGCGGCCTCTCCGCCCAGCACGGCACAGGCCAAGGCGGCGGCGGATGTGGTGTTGGCGATGCCCATTTCACCCACAACCAGCACATCCGCGTCAGGCTTGACCGCGTCCCAGCCTGCCAACAGCGCTGTCAGAAATTCGGCCTCTGTCATGGCCGCACCGCTGGTGAAATCAGCGGTGGGCCTATCCAGATCCAGCGCACAGACATCAAGATCTGCCCCCGCGCTCAGCGCCAGCTGGTTGATCGCCGCGCCGCCATATTGAAAGTTCATCACCATCTGCCCGGTTACCTCGGGCGGAAAGGCCGAGACCCCGCGCGCAGCGACACCATGATTGCCTGCAAAAACAATGATTTGCGGCGATTTTATCTGAACATTCTCGCCCCCGCGCCAGCCGCGATACCAGATCGCCAGATCCTCCAGCCGCCCCAATGCGCCGGGCGGTTTGGTCAATTGTCCATTGTGATCCTGCGCCGCCTCAAAGGCAGCGTCGTCCCTGTCAGGTTGCGCCGCCAGAATGGCGCGAAATTCATCTAATGTGGAAAAACTTTCAGACATGGCTCCGGGTCCTTTGCGGATTGTCATTCGCCCCTCTCTAGCCTTAGCGTGGCGCGCAAGAAAGAGCAGGAGGGGCAGATTTATGGGCATTCACGACATGCGCGGCCTGAGAGATGTTTTTCGCCCTGCGGATCTGTTGGTTGCGCTGGGGTTGTTAACACGTTTGCCGGTGCCCTTCCCGCACGCGACGGCCCGCGCACCCGCAGCGGCGGCCTGGGCCTACCCGCTGGTTGGACTGGTTGTGGGGGGCATCGCAGTGCTGGTCGGCGGCCTTGCACAAAACTTTGGAATGCCCCCGCCGGTCACGGCGATATTTGTGTTGACCAGCCTGATCATGCTGACCGGGGCCATGCATGAGGATGGTCTGGCCGATTGCGCCGATGGGTTTTGGGGCGGTTGGGAGGCCGCGCGCCGGTTGGAGATCATGAAGGACAGTCAGGTTGGGACCTATGGCGTACTTGCCCTGATCCTGTCGCTGCTGCTGCGGTGGTCAGTTGTGGTGATTCTGATCGAAAACGGGGCCTTGGCGGGTGCCCTCCTGGCGGCTGCGGTGATGAGCCGGGCAGGCATGGTTGGCGTGATGGCTGCGCTGCCCAATGCACGGCGCGGCGGCCTGTCCGCACAAACGGGACAGCCCGGCAAAAGCAGTGTCGCCGTGGCAATGCTGCTGGCCGGGGTCGCCGCGTTCTTGGCACCGGGTGGGGCGTTTATCTGGCTCGTCTGCGTTGCAAGTCTGACCGGCCTGACAGCGGCCCTGATCGCACGGGCCAAGATCGGGGGGCAGACGGGCGATGTGTTGGGCGCAACACAGCAGTTGGTTGAAATTGCTGTGCTATACACTGTTGCGGCGGTAATTTTGGGTTCCGTTTAGGCGTCAAAACCGGCGGACCTGCCGGATCAGGTTCACCTGTCCTTTCAGTGGCCCAAAGGAGCACTTCCGTTTCTCCCCATCACCGATATTTTTGACCGGGCCAGCACGTTTTGGGAACATCAGACACATGAGAAAACAGTACCACACCCGTCAGGTCGGGAGCGCGCGTCACACCTGGGATGTTCATCATCTGGTGCGGCATGCGCAAACGCAGCGCGCCAATTTGGTCCCGCTCAGCAGCATTTCAGAGGTTGATGAAATGTGGTGGTTCCAGACTGACGATGACCTACCAACGCCCCGCGCCATTGCGGCGCATATGGCCTTGGTGAACGAAGCGGACCTGAAGTACCCGATCCTTTTGTGCAGTGAAGGGCGTTTGATGGATGGCATGCACCGGGTGGTCAAAGCCTTGCTTGAGGGGCGCGAAACAATACTGGCAATCCGGCTAACGCCCACGCCGGAACCGCATTTCGTGAATGTTGACACCAGCACGTTGCCCTATCCGGATGAGGATGTCTGACGCGCGGTTCAAGGTGCGGACTGAAAAGCGGCCGAAACGACGACCAAACCTACGCCGCTGTCGCGAGCAGCCCGGCGCGCGGAAGGACCGCTTTGAAACCCGTGCACCGTTTTTGAAAACCGCGCGACGGTGTTTCGGATTAAACATGAATCACTTATGCGCTGGCTCTCCCTTTGGTCGAACGCGAAAAATGATAAAGCATGTTTCAAGTTAAACTCGAAACTTTCAAGTGTCAGACGCGATAACCGATCTGTCTTGTCTCAAGCCAGTTGCATGTAGCACTAAAATCCAGCTTTTGCCGTCATGAGGGTGGAGAAAGACCAAAACAAAAAAAACCGCGCCTGTCAGCGCGGCCTTTTGTCTGGATCACGAAAAAGTGTGTCAGGCAGCCGCGACACGGCTGTCCAGGACATCGCTGATCTGTTTGGCGGCGGCCACTTCATCGCCCCCCGCAACAGCGGCAACTTCACGGGTCAGACGCTCCAGCGCGGCCTCGTAAAGCTGACGCTCCGAATAGCTTTGCTCACGCTGGTCATCCGTGCGGTGCAAATCGCGCACCACCTCAGCGATGGCAATCAGATCGCCTGAGTTGATCTTTTGCTCGTATTCCTGCGCGCGGCGGGACCACATGGCACGTTTGACTTTGGCCTTGCCCTTCAGCGTCTTCATCGCATGGGCGATGACATCAGGTGAGGAAAGCGCACGCATGCCAATTTCGGTGGCCTTGTGGGTTGGCACCCGCAGGGTCATTTTGTCTTTTTCAAAGGCGATCACAAACAGCTCCAGCTCGATCCCGGCGACTTCCTGTGTTTCCACCGAGACGATCTGCCCAACGCCATGCGCGGGGTAGACGACAAATTCGTTGGGTCGGAAATCAAGCTTTTTGGACTTGGACATGTAGTAGCTCCTATGGCGCGGGCGCGGCGGCCCGCTTGAATATCGTTAAGACCTTGCAGCGCAGACAAAGAAACCCACAGGCAGCGGGGCAGATCCCGCGTCCGGTTGGGTTATTTCGGTCATTGTTTCCTCGACCCGCTGGGCAGCTGGTTCGATCCAAAAGAAACATCTGGTCGGTTTCGCGATTCGTATAGCACAGATCGGAGGTAACTAAAAGTTACCCCCCAGATCGGGCGCTCTTGGGGCATCTGCGCGGGCGCGATCAGCCGCCCTCGCCGGGGTTCTCCGAGAACATTTCCATCTTGCCCTCTTTCCCGTCCATCTCTTCGGCGGTGGGCAACTGGTCTTTCTTGGTGATGATCACCGGCCAGAGTTCGGAATATTTGCGGTTGAACTCCACCCATTTTTCCATGTCCGGCTCTGTGTCCGGGCGGATTGCATCCGCGGGGCATTCGGGTTCACAGACGCCGCAGTCAATGCATTCATCCGGGTGGATGACCAGCATGTTTTCACCTTCATAAAAGCAATCGACCGGGCACACTTCGACACAGTCGGTGTATTTGCAGGCGATGCAGGCGTCGTTCACGATATAGGTCATGGGGTCATCTTTGTGCGAAAGGTTTGGGGATAGCTAATTCAGTGCTGCCCATCATTCAAGGTGGCGTTGTTTAGAAAGATCAAGGGTGCGACGATCCTTCTTTGTGGGGCGCCCTTTTCCGTCAAAACCGGGATTGACCGGATGTTTGTTCTTTTCACGGGGCTGTGGGGGGGACAAATCGGTGTAGAGCGCCTGTGCCTCCGGTGCGGGGCCACGCCGGGTGCCCAGGGCATCAATCTGGATCACGCGAATATGATCGTCCTTGGGAAAGGTCAGCACATCTGCGGGGCTGATCGTGACGCTGCGTTTTGAGGTTGGGGTGCCATTGATGCGCACCGCCCCTGACCCCACAATTGTGGAGGCAAGAGAGCGGGTTTTGAAGAACCGCGCATAGAACAGCCATTTGTCCAGACGCAGTTTTGCTGCCGGTTCAGACAATTATGTCTTGTCCTTAAGCCCCATGAGAGCAGCAGCAAAGGGGTTGTCCGGGTCGATCTGTTTTTCACGGCGCGGCGGTTTGGCAGAGAATTTTTGTGGCTTGTTGCCACGATCGTTCTTGTCGCCACGCGGGCCACCCTTGCGGGGCTTGCCCTTTCCACGGGGTTTGTCCATGCCGCGACGCTGGTTTTGCTCAGCGTTGCGTGCAGGGCGGGTGCCGCCCCAAGTGAAGGTGTAAAACACCTCCTGTTCTGGCGCTGCGGCTGATGGTGTGTCGGGCGTGGCCTCATCGGCGGACGCTGCCGCGTCTTCGGGAGCAGGGGCCTCATCAGACGGCTGCGCCGCTTCTTCGGCAGGTGCCGCAGCCGCATCAGGCGTCTCAGTCGGTTCCGGCGGGGTTTGCGCCGCGACCTTGACCTTTTCACGCTCGCCCTTTTCGGCCTTGTACCCAAGGCCCTGCATAAGGTCCGCAAATTGCTCCAGCGTCATGCCGGTGATTGAGAGCATATCCGCCTTGGCCTCAAACCCGGCACGGGAATTTTCGGCGCGCAGCATATCCGCCAGACGTTCCAGCATATCAATTCGGATCGCGCGGGTGCCCGCATTTCGATACCCTGACATGGTGTCCGCCCCTTCGGGGGCCCCCTGTTCTACCGGAATGGTAACGAGACCGGGGGGCGGAGATTCGGGGAATTCAGACAGGCCTTTGCTCAGGGACCACAACACCAGCCGCAGACGCGTCGGCGCGGGTTTCAGCAAGAGCGGCATAAAGATGGTGAATTGCCCAAAACGGATGCCGTGTTTGCGCAAACCACCACGTGCGTCCTGGTCCAGCGCCTTGACGTCATCCGCCACGGCCGCACGCGGGATCACGCCGAGGTTTTCAACCATCTGAAAGGCAAACCCTTTGGCAAGCCCGTTTAACGTTTCGTCCCTTGACAGGTTCAGCAAGGGCTCAAACAAGGCCGCGACCTTGCGGTCGATGAAATGCTGCAACCGGCGTTGCACCTTTTCGGCCACCTCCGGCCCGGCCACGTCATCGACAAACACATCCACCTGTGGCTTGAGCGCATCGGACCCCGCAACCAATTTTCCCACAGCGGCAGAGCCCCACATGAGACCGCCCTGTTCGGTAAAATCAATCTCTGTGTCCGGCGCGTTGTAAAACCGGTCTGCGCGCAGATGGAACTGCGGGGCCAAAGCCTGCAATGCGGCGGATTTGATGGTCTTTTCCTCAGCCCCGCCCGCGCCTTTGTCTGCGCGGAAACGGAACCCGTCCAGCTTGCCTACAAATTCGCCTTCAACGGTCACTTCACCGGTCTCGTTTACTTCGGCCACCATGGCTTCCTTCTGTCCTAACCGGCGCAGCAAAACGGAGGTGCGCCGATCTACAAATTTTTCGGTCAAACGGGCGTGCAGCGCGTCTGATAGGCGATCTTCTACTTCACGTGTGGCCCCGCGCCAATGGCTTTCGTCACGGGTCCAGCCTTTGCGCTGTGCGACATAGGTCCATGTGCGGATAAACGCGAGCCGTTTGGAAAGCGCGTCAATGTCGCCATCGGTGCGGTCAATACGCCTGATGTGCTGGGCCAGCCAGTCCTCTTTGATCTCAGCAAATTGGTGCAGATCAAGGAAAATGGCTTCGAGCAGGCTGGCGTGTTCGCCATGGCTGATGCCGCGAAAATCGGGGATGTTACAGACATCCCAGAGCAGTCTGACCGACGGACCATTGGTGCAGCGGGCAAAAACCTCATCCACTTGACCCAAGGTCTTGAGGCTGCGCAGATCATCCGCTTCACGGGCACGCACCAGACGTTCGTTGTCTGATTTTACCTCCAGCGTGGCAATCAACCGGTCGATGGAGCCAAATTGCAGCGCGTGATTGCGCCAGTTGATCTTGTTTTGCGGGGTGAAAGAATGATCCATGATCGCTTTGGCGACCCCATCCTCCAGTGCAGGTGCATCCCCGGTCACGCCAAAGGTGCCGGATTTGAGGCCGCGCCCTGCCCGCCCGGCAATCTGGGCCAGTTCATTGGGGGCAAGCGGGCGCATGCGACGCCCGTCAAATTTGGAAAGCGCTGAAAACGCGACGTGATCGACATCGAGGTTGAGCCCCATGCCAATGGCATCCGTGGCCACGAGATAATCCACCTCGCCCGCCTGATACATCGCGACCTGCGCGTTGCGCGTGCGCGGGGACAGTGCGCCCATCACCACCGCAGCGCCGCCCTTTTGACGGCGGATCAATTCGGCAATGGCATAGACGTTTTCAACCGAAAACCCGACAATCGCGCTGCGTGGTTTCATCCGGGAGATTTTTTTCTGCCCCGAATAGGTCAGCTCTGACATCCGGTCACGGCGCAGAAACTGCGCCTGTGGCACAAGGGCCGCAATGGTGCCGCGCATGGTGTCTGCCCCCAGCAACAAGGTTTCGTGCAAGCCCCGCCAGCGCAGCAGACGGTCGGTAAAAACATGCCCCCGTTCAGGATCGGCACAGAGCTGCACCTCGTCAATGGCGATGCAATCAGCGCCCATACCCTCTGGCATGGCCTCCACCGTGCAGACCCAGTATTGCGTGCGGGGCGGCACGATGCGCTCCTCACCTGTGACAAGCGCCACCACCGAGGGCCCACGCAGGGCGACAATCCGGTCATAAACCTCGCGTGCCAACAACCGCAATGGCAAGCCAATGACCCCGGTGCGATGGGCCAGCATGCGTTCAATGGCATAGGTGGTCTTGCCTGTGTTGGTCGGGCCGAGCACGGCCACAACCTGTCCCTGAGACTGCACTGTGATGGGTGTCCTTAAAGCTCGCGCCCGATGCCTGCGCTCTTGAGGTATTCAAGAGCGGCCTGCGCGTTCTCATGGTTGGGATGGAGGGTCAACACCTGCCGGTAGAGCTGTTCAGCCCGGTCCAGCTGGTCAAATTCCTGCATCATGACCGCCACACCAAAAATCGCATTGTAGTTCAGCGGGTTCAGCGCAAGTGCTGTTTCCAGATCATCGAGGGCGGGACCATAGAGATCTGCGCGAAAATACGCCTCAGCGCGGGCATTGTACCCTTCGGCAAAATCGGGGGCGTGATCCGTCAGGGCTGTAAAATGATCTATGGCGGTGTTAAATTCGCCCTCCTCCATCGCGTCGCGCCCGCGTTTGAGCAGCAAATCCATTGCCGCAGACCCGGAGCGCGCCCAAATCGTCTCCACATCCCGCGCCACACGTGGCGCATCAATGGGCGAGGCATCGCGCAGCTTTTCCAGCAGTTCAGGCGGGGCCGATTCGGCAAAAACCATGCCGGACAGCAACACCGTGCATCCAATTGCCGTTAGGTGACGTTTGAGGTTGACGCTAATAAGGGACATATCAAAAGTGAATGTAACAGGCTGCCGCCGCTTTTCCAGACGTGTCGGCACCATTTTGTCAAAAAGGACACGAGATGAGCGATATTGTGAACGAAGCCGTTAATGTACTGAACGAAAAACTGGGCGGTGCGGGTTTTGACGGTTCTGCGAAATTTGACATCGCGGGCGAAGGCTCTGTGATGATCGACAGCGACGGCGCGCGCGCCGGTGACGGTGATGCCGAGGTCACCCTGAGCGCGGATGTTGATACCTTTCAATCCATCATGGATGGGTCCACCAATGCCACAGCCGCCTTTATGGGTGGCCAGCTGACGGTGGACGGCGACATGGGAACGGCAATGAAGCTGGCTTCTGTTCTCGGCTGATGCAACTGGACGCTGCCCCGCTTCATACTGACATTGTTCCTGGCCCGTCTTCGGGTCAGGCGCATTGGGTCATGACCTCTGATGGCAAACGCATCCGCGTGGGCCATTGGAACGTGGAAGGTGCGCGCGGCACGGTTCTGATTTTTCCCGGTCGTACGGAATATATCGAAAAATACGGGGTTGTGGCCAATGAGTTGGCCCGCCGCGGTCTGGCCAGCCTTGCCATTGACTGGCGCGGACAAGGTCTGGCCGACAGATTGATCGACGACCCGCTGGTCGGGCATGTCGATTCCTTTACAGATTATCAAAAAGACGTCTCCGCCGTCATGCGCACTGCGCGCGAACTTGGCCTGCCCCGGCCCTATTTTCTGTTGGCCCATTCCATGGGCGGCTGCATCGGGTTGCGGGCGGTGATGGAAGGGCTGCCGGTGCAGGCTGCGGCCTTTACCGGGCCGATGTGGGGGATCTACCTGAAACCGCAATTGCGGCTGATTGCAACGCTGATGGCCTCCGTGATGCCGCGCATCGGACGGGGGCACCAGTTGCCGCCGGGCACCATGACCACGCCCTACGTGATGGCGGCACCCTTTGACGACAATATGCTGACAACCGACCCCAAGATGTTTGAAATGATGCGCGCGCAAACCGCGGCCCATCCCGAACTGGCGCTTGGTGGTCCCTCCTTTGTCTGGCTGCGCGAGGCCCTGGCAGAGACCAAACATCTGGCCAGCCGCACGGCCCCCAGCCTGCCGGCGGTCACCTGGCTGGGCACCAATGAACGCATCGTCTTCACGCCCCGCATCCATGAGCGGATGGACGATTGGAAAGGCGGACGCCTCGAAATCGTTGAAGGGGGGGAGCACGAGGTGCTGATGGAGCGCGCAGACCTGCGCATGCCGGTTTATGACGGTCTTGAAAAACTGTTTTTGGCGACAGTCACCAGTTAACCCTGTCCATGGGCGATCGTGCCGCTACATTTGCCTGCATGAGCCGATCACCCGTTCTGACCTTCACCGACAAGGGTATTTATTGCCCGGCCGGGGATTTCTACATTGATCCCTGGCACCCCGTTGCGCGGGCTCTGATCACCCATGGCCATGCAGATCATGCGCGCGCGGGCATGGGGCGTTATCTGGCCACCCATGCCGCCCTGCCCGTCGTGCGGCACCGTCTGGGCGAGATCAACGCGCAAGGCATTGGTTTTGGTGAGGCTTTGCAGATCGGGGACGCCCGCGTGTCGTTTCACCCTGCGGGCCATGTGCCGGGATCGGCGCAAATCCGGGTGGCGGTTGCGGGCGAAATCTGGGTTGCATCGGGCGATTACAAAGTCGTCGATGATGGTTTGTCCGAGGCATTTGAAGTCGTTAGATGCCATCACTTTATCACAGAAAGCACCTTTGGCCTGCCGGTGTTTCGCTGGGCGGATCAGCGCGATGTGGCGGCAGAGATCAATGGCTGGTGGGCCGGGTGCGTGGCAGCGGGCAAAACCGCGTTTCTGGGGGCCTACGCCTTGGGCAAGGCGCAGCGGTTGATGTCGCTGCTAGACCCTGACATTGGCCCGATCCTGACCCATGCGGCGGTTGAAAACACCAACGCTGTGTTGCGCGCGCAGGGCTACAATTTGCCGGACACGCTGCTCGCGAACGCGGAATTAAATCCAAAGGACCACCCCGGTGCGCTCGTGCTGGCCCCACCATCGGCCTTTGACTCCGCCTGGTCGCGCAAGTTTGGGGCGCAGGAAACCGCATTTGCCTCTGGCTGGATGGCGCTGCGCGGGGTGCGCAGGCGGCGATCCGGGGATCGGGGCTTTGTTATTTCTGATCATGCGGATTGGGCAGGTTTGCTCTCTGCGATCCGCGAGACAGGTGCAGAAAATATATACGTCACACATGGTTACACCGATATCTTTACGCGATACCTGAACGAGGTTGGCTGGAATGCGCAAGTCGTGCCGACTCAGTTTGAAGGCGAAAGTCTAGATGCCGGTGACGCGGCATGAGACACTTTGCCGCCCTGTTCACAGCCATCGACCAAAGCACAAAGACCCGCGTGAAGGTTGCCGCACTGGCGGCGTATTTCAAGACTGCCGAGGAAGACGATAAACTATGGACGGTTGCGCTGTTTTCGGGTCGTCGCCCCAAACGTGCGGTAACCACCACCCGTTTGCGGGAATGGGCCGCTGAGGCGGCAGAGGTGCCCCTGTGGTTGTTTGAGGAAAGCTATTCCATTGTTGGTGATCTGGCCGAAACCATCGCGCTTATCCTGCCGCCAAACACCTCTGAGAGCAATCACAGTCTTTCTCATTGGATCAACAGCTTACGCATGCTTTCTCAGGCAGATGAGCCTGAGCGAAAGGCCTTTGTGCACGCCGCATGGCACGAGCTTGGCGGGGCCGAACGGTTTTTGTTCAACAAACTGATCACCGGCGGATTTCGCGTTGGGGTCAGCCAAAAACTGATGACCCGTGCGCTGTCACAGGCCACCGGCAAACCAGAGGCGGAGCTGGCGCATCGCTTGATGGGGAAATGGCACCCGGATGACGTCAATTGGCATGCCTTGATCGAGGCAGAAGATCCTGAGGCCGATGCCTCGCGCCCCTATCCATTTTATCTGGCCCATGGGTTGGAGGATGGCCCGGACCCCTTGGGCGATCCGGCGGCGTGGCGCGCCGAGTGGAAATGGGATGGCATTCGAGGGCAGTTGATCCTGCGGGATGGGGCCTATTTTGTCTGGTCGCGCGGCGAGGAGCTGATGACAGACCGCTTTCCCGAATTGGCCCGCGCCATTGATCACTTGCCACCCGGTACGGTGCTGGACGGTGAACTGTTGGTCTGGCGGCCGGGCGCGCCACATCCGTCTTCTTTCAATGTGTTACAGCCCCGGATCGGACGCAAGACCGTGCCAAAAAAACTGCTGAGGGAAGCGCCGGTGGTCTTGCACACCTATGACCTGCTGGAATGGCAGGGCGAAGATATCCGCAAAAAACCCTTTGCAGAACGCCGCGCCTTACTGGAGAACGCCTGCGCTGATCTGCCGGATGGTGCGCCGGTGCGCCTCTCGCCACAGATCCCATTCAAAAGCTGGCAAGACCTGATCCCCAGGCGTGAAAACGCCCGCGCGGCCCATGCCGAAGGCCTGATGATCAAACGCGCGGACAGCCCCTATCGGTCGGGCCGCAAAAAGGGGGATTGGTGGAAATGGAAGCTGGACCCGCTGACCATTGATGCCGTGATGATCTATGCGCAATCCGGGTCGGGGCGGCGCGCGAACCTGTTCACCGATTTCACTTTTGCTGTCAGAAACGGCAATGATATGGTCCCCTTTACCAAGGCTTACTCGGGTCTGACGGACGCTGAGTTTCGCCAGATCACCGCCTGGGTGCGCAAGAACACCCTGCAACGCTTTGGCCCGGTGCGGCAGGTCACGCCGCATCATGTGTTTGAGATCGCCTTTGAAGGCATCGCCGCCTCCGCGCGTCACAAGTCAGGGGTTGCATTAAGATTCCCGCGTATGTTGCGCTGGCGACAGGATAAACCGCTGGAGGAGGCCAACACGCTGGACGATCTGAATGAGATGTTGCGGATATATGGCTAGGACACGTCGCGCGCCATCACGACAGTTTTTCACGATGGTGCATGGCCAATGCTTGCCGTGTCGCCCGCGTGTGCTTAGGTAAGCCAAAACGCATTTCGAAAGGTATCCTATGTTCCAGCTCCCCTTCCCCGTTCGTGACGCCAACCCCGGCTCTGGCACTGAGAACCTTGGTGATCTGCCTGAGTGGGACCTGAGCGATCTCTACAGTGGTGAAGATGCGCCGGAACTTGGCCGCGATCTGGACTGGCTTGAGGGCGAATGTGCCGCCTTTGCCACAGATTATGAGGGCAAACTGGCCGATCTGGATGCGGCGGGCTTTCTGAACTGTGTGCTGCGCAATGAAAAAATAAACAACGTCGCCGGGCGCATCATGTCCTTTGCGGGCCTGCGCTATTACCAGCTGACGACGGATGCGGGCCGCGCAAAATTCATGTCCGACGCACAGGAAAAGATCACCAATTTTACCACTCCGCTGGTGTTTTTCACGCTGGAGCTGAACCGGCTGGAAGACGACCACCTGCTGGCGATGTTCGAGGAAAACCCTGATCTGGCGCGCTACAAGCCCGTGTTTGACCGCATCCGCGCGATGAAACCCTATCAGCTGAGCGATGAGCTGGAAAAATTCCTGCACGATCTTGGCGTTGTGGGCGATGCATGGGAGCGGATGTTTGACGAAACCATCGCAGGCCTTGAATTTGAGGTGAACGGCGAGACCCACAATATTGAGGGCACGCTGAACTTCATGACCGACCCCAAGCGCGAAAACCGCGAGGCGGCGGCACATGAGTTGGCCAGTGTATTTGGCAGCAATATCAAAACCTTCGCGCGGGTTCATAACACGCAAGCCAAGGAAAAAGAGATCATCGACCGTTGGCGCGGCATGGAAACCGCACAGATGGGGCGGCATCTGTCCAATCAGGTGGAGCCGGAGGTGGTTGAGGCCCTGCGCGACGCAGTGGTCAAGGCCTACCCCAAGCTGAGCCATCGTTATTATGAGCTGAAACGCAAATGGCTGGGACTGGACGTGATGCAGGTCTGGGACCGCAACGCGCCCCTGCCCATGGAAGACACACGCATTGTCGATTGGGCATCGGCGGAGAAAACCGTGATGGATGCCTACACCGCTTTTGATCCGCGCATGGGCGAGCTGGCCGCACCTTTCTTCTCCAAAGGCTGGATTGATGCAGGCGTGAAACCCGGCAAGGCGCCCGGTGCCTTTGCCCATCCCACGGTCACCAATGTGCACCCATACGTGATGCTGAATTACTTGGGAAAACCCCGTGATGTCATGACGCTGGCGCATGAACTTGGGCACGGTGTGCATCAGGTGCTGGCCGCCGAACAGGGGGAAATGTTGTCATCCACGCCGCTGACGCTGGCCGAAACGGCAAGCGTGTTTGGCGAGATGCTGACGTTCCGCAAAATGCTCGACGGGGCCAGGGATGATGCGCAGCGCAAGGTGCTGCTGGCGGGCAAGGTCGAGGATATGATCAACACTGTTGTGCGCCAGATCGCGTTTTACGACTTTGAATGCAAACTGCACGCCGCGCGCCGCGAAGGGGAGCTGACACCCGATGACATCAACGCCCTGTGGATGTCTGTGCAGGCCGAAAGCCTTGGGCCAGCCTTTGAATTCATGGACGGGTATGAAACCTTTTGGGCCTATATCCCGCACTTTGTCCACTCGCCCTTTTATGTCTACGCCTATGCCTTTGGCGATGGCCTCGTGAACGCGCTTTATGCGGTTTACGCGGAGGGGGGCGACGGGTTTGAAGAAAAGTATTTTGACATGCTCAAGGCCGGGGGGTCCAAACACCACAAGGAACTGCTGGCACCCTTTGGGCTGGATGCCTCTGATCCGGCATTCTGGGACAAGGGCCTGTCGATGATCTCTGGCTTTATCGACGAGCTGGAAGCGATGGAGGGGTGAAATTCGCACCCCGGGCAAAGGATATGACGTGAAACCAGCGGGCAAAGGCCAGTGGGACTCTCTTTACTTTAATTATCCGCAATTTGACGCTCCAAAACGCGCAGCGGTGGAGGCGCGTGTCTCTGTGGCGATCATCGGGGCGGGGCCGGTCGGGATGATTGCCGCCCTGACGCTGGCCCAACACGGCATTGCCAGCACAATTGTTGACAGCAAATCGACCTTTAACGATGGCTCGCGCGCGATCTGCATCTCCCGGTCCAGCTTTAATGTGCTGCACATGCTGGGGATCGAAGCGCCGTTCCTTGAAAAGGCCCTGCCCCACGATTCCGGTCGCACGTTCTTTCGCGGCCAGCAGATCCTTGAATTTACCATGGCCGACACGGTGCAGGAAAAATACCGGCCAATGTACAACCTCGAACAACAGTACATCGAAGAATACCTGCATCGCGGCGTCGCGCAGAATGACCTGATTGACATACGCTGGCAGACCGAATGCGTTGATACCGCTCAGGATGCCAATGGTGTCACCGTGACATTAAAAGACCCCAACGGCACCTATACATTACAATCGGATTGGCTGTTGGCGGCAGATGGCGCGCGCTCCGCCGTACGCAAATCCATGGGGTTGCGCCTGCGCGGTGATAATTTTGAGGGGCGCTATGTTATCGCTGACATCCAGATGGAGCATCAGGCCAAGGTCGAACGTTTTGCCCTGTTTGACCCCGATCAGCGTCCCGGCTCAACCGTGTTGGTGCACCAGCAACCTGACAATCTGTGGCGCATCGACTATCAGCTGCGCGACGGCGAGACCGAGCAGGATGCGCTGAAAGAATCCGCCATTCGCGCGGGCGTACAGCAGGTTTTGGATGAATGCGGGTTTGATGCGCCATGGGATCTGGAATGGTGGTCGATCTATTCGGCCAACACCCTGCTGTTGGATAATTATCGCCATGACCGCTGCATCTTTATTGGCGATTCCGCCCATATCGTGCCGATCTTTGGGGTGCGCGGGTTTAACAATGGAGTGCTGGACGGGGCCAACATTGGCTGGAAGCTCGCCTATGTGCTGCGCGGTGAGGCCGGGGAAACCCTGCTGGACAGTTATAACTTTGAACGCCGCCGTGCGACGCTGGATGTCTTTGACAAGGCTGCAAAATCTGCGCAATTCATGACCCCGCGCTCGGCTGGTTTTGTCACCATGCGCAATGCCGCGTTAAGCCTGTCATTGGATCACCCCTTTGCCGGGGAGTTCGCCAACCCGCGCAACATGACGCCCTATTCCTACGTTGACAGCCCCCTCACCCGCCCGGACGAAGAACATTGGGCGGCCGGGCCGCACCCTGGTGATGCCGCCCCAAATGCGCGGGTGGGCAAGGATTTTTTACTCGACAAGATTGGCGCGGGGTTCAACGTGCTGACCTTTGGCCATGTGCCCAAACTTGACGCGCTGGATGGCCTGGACGTCACAATCGTGCCGCTTGTGCAGGAAAGTGAGCTGGCAGATGTCTACGGGGCCACCCCCGGCGCGGTCTATCTGCTGCGCCCGGATCAGTTTATTGCCGCCCGTTGGCAAGACGCCACAGGCACAAAAATTGCACAAGACATTCAACGCATTCTGCGCGGTGAAGAGGCCACGACATGACAGACCCCACCTTAGAAGGCGTCTACAGCGCCCTTGCAGAAGGGATCGACACCCACGGCCCCGAAAAGTCAGAGATGTTTCTGGCCAAGGTCTGCCTGTTGCTGGCGCATGAGTTGGACGACGCACCACGGGTGATGAAACTGATCACCGACGCACAGCGCAACATGAAAGCCATGCGCAGCCTTGCGGATTAACCCTGCCCTCTGCGCGCATCAAAGGTCGGAGTGGGATCCATCACACAGCGGCGCGTTTTTCGTGTGTTTGCAACCGCATAGAAAGACCTTTTTGGTTTCCGGGGCTTCCCATTTCAACGGGGCAAAGCTGCTGCCCTTGTGGGATCCATCGCAAAACGGCTGTTTTGACGACTGCCCGCAGCTGCACCAAAAATAGGTCTTACCCGCCTCCACCTCGACAGGATAGGGCGTGGTTTGGGCGATCTTGGGGGCGTCTGACATCTGGTTTCCTTTGGGCGTAGTGGCCTCGCGCATCTGAACATTTTGCGCCCACCTCTGGCAAGCCTCACTTCAACTGGCTGTCTTTTGAACCGCGCCGGTTGATGCCACCGCGCACCTGATAGGCCGCGTCGCGCTCGCGCACGCAATCAATACAGAGTTTCACACCGGGCAAGGCCGCCCGGCGCGCCTGCGGGATCGGCTCCTCACACTCTGCGCAATGGCTCAGGCTTTCGCCCACCGGTGTCTTGCGCGCCTTGAGGCGGGCCAATTCATCGTTGATGGAGGCCTCAATCTGCTCTGACACTGCGCCATCTTTTGCCCATCCACCGGCCATGCCGTGCTCTCCTATCCGGCTGCAGCCAGAGTCATGTCGATCATCTGCTGGGTGCCTTTGGAAAATTCGAGCGGGCAGGCATAGGGAGTGCCATTGCGCGCTGACTGGCAAAAGGCCTCGACCTGCAGGACATAGTGATTAACGCCCGGAAACCGCTCAACCGTGACACGGTCACCCTGGGTTTCAAGGCGCAGTTCGGCCTGATCATGCACACCGGGGTTGAACGGACAGGTCAACCGGATCAATCCGTCTTCACCATGAAACGTCAGCTCCTGGCGCTTGAACAACCTGATGGAAACCATTGCAGAATAGGAAAAATCCGGGAAATCCGCGGTCACTTGTGTGTAGGTGTCCACACCGTTTTGCCGTTCAATATAGGCATCCCGAATGCGCTGTGGCTCTTGACCCGAGACAAATCGTGCCCCGCCAAAGACATAAACACCAATGTCTGACAGCGCCCCGCCGCCCGCGCTGGATTGGTTGCGGATGTTGTTTAGATCGTCGTTAAAGAATGAAAAGGTCGCATCAACATGGCGCAGCGTGCCGATGGCACCGGACTGAACCAGTTCACGCGCACGGATAAACTGCGGGTGATGCACAATCATGTACCCCTCCGCCGCCAACAGCCCGGAGGCATCGCGCGCGGCGATAACAGGGTCGAATTCCGCCGCTCGCATCGCAAGTGGTTTTTCACACAGCACGTGTTTGCCCGCCTCCAGCGCCTTTAGCGTCCATTCCACGTGCAAATGATTTGGCAATGGGATGTAGACCGCATCAATCTCCGGGTCATCCAGCACAGCCTGATAGCCGCGATGCACACGCAACCCCGGCGCAAAGGCGGCAAAGCCATCGGCCTTTGCCGGATCACTGGTGCCAATCGCATCCAATGATGCCCCTTTTGCCGCGTGCAGCGCGGGGCCCATCTGCGTGCGCGCAAAGTTTGACGCGCCCAATATGCCCCAGCGTATGGGTTCCATGGTGTCCTCCTGTCAGAGGGACAATTTATGCACGGCGCAGAGGGATTGCCAAAAGAAAAACCCGCATGCCGGGGCACACGGGTTTTGCGTTTAGATTGTGTTTCGGGATCAGGAGGCGTTGACCGCCAACCCCTTTTCCTTGGCCAGTTCACGCATGCGCTTTTGCAGCTTTTCAAAGGCGCGTACTTCAATCTGGCGAATACGCTCGCGGCTGACGTCATATTGTCCGCTCAGGTCCTCAAGGGTGATGGTTTCATCAGCCAGACGGCGTTGGGTCAGAATGTCCTTTTCGCGCTCATTCAACACCTCCAGTGCCTCTGCCAACATTTCACGCCGCGTCGCCAGTTCATCCTTTTCGGCATAATCACCAGCCTGATCCGCGTCCTCATCCTCCAACCAGTCCTGCCACTGCATAGTGCCTTCACCATCCGAGCCGACCTGCGCGTTCAGCGAGGCATCGCCGCCCGACATGCGCCGGTTCATGGAGATCACCTCCGCCTCGGTCACACCAAGTTGGGTTGCAATGGTTTTGACGTTTTCGGGGCGCAAATCACCCTCTTCCAACGCGCCAATCTTGTTCTTGGCCTTGCGCAGGTTAAAGAACAGTTTCTTCTGACCGGAGGTTGTGCCGAGTTTCACCAGCGACCAGGACCGCAGGATATATTCCTGAATGCTCGCGCGGATCCACCACATGGCATAGGTCGCCAGACGGAACCCTTTTTCCGGGTCAAAACGTTTCACCGCCTGCATCAGGCCCACGTTGGCCTCTGAAATCACCTCGGCCTGCGGCAAGCCGTAGCCGCGATACCCCATGGCAATTTTCGCCGCCAAGCGCAGGTGGCTTGTCACCATCCGATGCGCCGCTTGAGTGTCTTCCTTTTCGACCCACGCCTTGGCCAGCATGTATTCTTCTTCAGGTTCCAGCAGCGGAAACTTACGGATTTCCTGCATATAGCGGTTCAGACCGCCCTCCGGAGTGGGTGCCGGCAGATTTGCATAATTCGCCATATTCGTTTCCCTTCCTGTTTTCCCGCTTCTCTCATATGTTAATGTTTACAGGATTAACATGGATATGGTAAGTACCACGGCCCGTTTCAAGGGCATTCCCTTGGCTTTTCCTGACAATGCCCCAAGAAATGTAAAAAATCACTTACAGTTGCGCACTTTCACGGTGACGTGCAGATTGTGACAAGGGCCACTATGTCGCGCGCCCTGAAAGCGCGTCCAACAAGGTCTGCATATCCGTTGGCAATGCGGCCTCAAACCGCAGCGTTTCACCCGTCACAGGATGCTCAAATCCTAAAATCGCCGCATGCAGGGCCTGCCGGGGAAAGGCGCGAATCTGTTCTTGCACGGGTTCTAGAAATGCACTTTTGGGGAGTTTGCGTTTCCCGCCATAGGTCGGATCGCCAATCAGCCCGTGCCCCGCATGGGTCATGTGCACCCTGATCTGATGTGTGCGCCCGGTTTCCAACCAACATTCCATCAATGCCAAAACCGGCGGCGTTCCAAACCGCGCCACCGTGCGCGCCCGCGTTACCGCGTGCCGGCCAGCGTTAAACAGCACGGCCTGGCGTTGACGGTCGGTTTTGTGGCGCGCCAATCCGGTGGTGAGCTTGAGGATATTCCCGGCCTCAAAAGACGCGCCTTTAACCCCCCGCAACCGCGGATCATTGGCATCGGGCACGCCGTAGACCAAGGCCTGATAATAGCGTTCAACGGTATGCTTTTCAAACTGCGCGGCCAGCCCGTGATGCGCGGCATCCGTCTTAGCAACGACCAGTAAGCCGCTGGTTTCCTTATCAATCCGGTGCACAATACCTGGGCGTTTCATGCCCCCGACCCCGGACAAATCATCACCACAATGGGCCAATAGCGCATTCACCAGCGTGCCTGACGGGCTGCCGGGTGCCGGATGCACCACCATGCCGGCGGGCTTGTTGATCATGATCAAATCCTGATCTTCGAACACAACGTCAAGCGGGATGGCTTCGGGCAGGATATGGCTTTCTTGCGCCTCTTCCACCTCAATCTCAACGTGATCATCCATCACGACCTTGGCACGCGGGTCGCGCAACACCGCACCGTTTACCTTTACCGCGCCCTGCTCAATCAGTTTGCCAAGCCGTGTGCGCGACAGGTTTTCGCCCTCTGGCACATCCCGCGCCATCGCCTTATCAAGACGCGGTGGCGGGGTTTCGCCAAGGATAAATGTGATAAGGCGCTGTGACATGGATGATCCGATTGAGCCGGCAAACCTGCGGTTTCTGCGGCGGTTGGTAACGGTGCTGACCGCGGTGATGATTTGCGGCCTTCTAGTGATCATTGGCCTGTTTGTCACGCGCCTGTCTGCACCAGTGGCCGCCCTGCCCCTGCCGGAGGAGATTACCCTACCCGATGGCGTCACCGCGCGGGCGTTTACCCAAGGCACGGATTGGTATGCGATTGTAACGTCGCAGGATGAGATCCTGATCTACGACCGTGCCACGGGGACGTTGCGCCAGACCGTCAAAGTCGACTAGGGCCTTTGTCAAAAAGCCAAGATGCCTTGCACTTAATGCACTCATAAGTGTTGCGCGCGCTGGCAGGTGCGCGCGTAAGAAACCAAACCGAGGTGTCGCCAGAAGAACAGTCGTCACAGTTTCCTTTGACACAAAGGCACGGCGGGTTATTCTGGCAAAATTAAACTACTCCATTTCAGAAAGTCTATTTTATGCCCATGAACCTCATTCAGGTCGCCTATGATCCGGCGTCAAACAACGAACTTGTTAATCTCACCCTGCAGACCAAAGTGGTCAGCCAATCAGACGTTGGTATCGGGCCGGTCTCGTGCTGGGCCGGGGTCGCCTATCGCAGCAACGGTGTTGATAAAATTGCGACCGGTTTCAGCCAGATGAAAAATGATCTGGCCGGCACGTCCCCTTACAAAAACAGCTGGGTCAAATATCATGGTGAACTGGCCGCGCTGGCGCAGGCGCTGTACATTATTGAACAGGAGGGATTTACCGGTGGTGCCCTGCCCATCCTTGCTGTTTATATTGAGATGAGTCCCTGTCAGAATTGCATGCCGCACATTCAAGGCATGCTGCCCGATGGCACAGACGTCTACTATTCCTTTGATTACGCGACGGAATCTGCCAACTGGGTAACTGCGGCGCGCGCTTTGTGTTCCTAGAACTGCAATAAGGTAGGGAGGATGGTACCGCCTCCCCGGCTTGAACGGGGGACCCCTGGTTCCACAAACCAGTGCTCTAACCAACTGAGCTAAGGCGGCACACAAGAGCGATTTAGCCAAGCAGCGTCAGGATTGCAAGGGCTCTAAAGCGTGACAACCCAGGTCTGCTCAATATTCTCCTTACCAAAGGAAAACGCCGGGCGGCTTTGCACCATTTGCCAACCCGCCTTGGCATAAAGCGCGCCAGCGGCTGTTTGAGATTCGTGCGTCCACAACTCCATATCCCGGTAGCCCTTGTCACGGGCGAACTCCATGCAGGTGTCGAGCATTCGCCGCCCCAACCCCAGCCCCCGCGCCTCTGGCACCAGCAAGAACAGGCGCAGTTTGGCAGTCTGCGCGTTCACCCGCACGCAAAAGATGTTACCCAATCGCTGCCCCTCGTGGTGCGCCATCCATCCCCGTTCACAGGTGGGGTCATGGTGGGCGAGGAAGTCATCGACAATCCCGGCCACAAGCGGGCCAAAACTGTCGTCAAATCCTTCTTCGCGGGCGTAAAGGCCGCTGTGCTGATCGACCAGCCAATCCCGGTCCGCGGCATCGAATCTGCGTATTTCAACCTGTTTCATCAGCGTATCATGGACCCACATCATCTTGCCTTTCAAGCGGGTGCGGGGTAGCGATGGACCCTGACACCGGAGGCATAAAAGACACCCATGGGCATCAACACAGAACGCGATATTGAAGCAAACCTGCAAATCGGGCCGACCGATGCGGGCATGGTCAGGTTGTTTGTTGAGGGCGGCGGCGTTGAACTGCCGATGGACTTCACGCCCGAAGAAGCGCTTGAAATTGCGGAGGAAATTACCGCAGCGGCAAAGCGCGTCAGCGGCGGAAAATAACCCTATGACCAGTCCGGCATCATGTCCGGGTCACGCAGCACGTGCAGACGGCGTGCCGCGTGAAAGGCGAATTTCTGCACCATGACCTTGCGCCGCGCGGCGGCCAGTTTGGTTTCATCCGGCATGCGGATGATTTCTCCGCCATAGGCATCTGCGATGATCAGGCCGGTGCCCTCTGGCAAAAGGTCCGTCGGGAAATTTTCGTCCACCGCCCAGAAAAACCGATCCGCCCATTCCAGATAGCCCTGCCATTTGCTGTCCGAGGTAAAGTCGGCGCGCGAGGATTTGCACTCCACGATCCAAATTTCACCCTTTGGCCCCAGCGCCATCACATCCACCCTCAAGCCCCGTGCGGGCACCAATTCTTCGACACAGGCAAAGCCATAGCCTGCCAAATGCCGCGAGACGCCCCGGGCCAGCAACTGGCCGGGTTGCAGGCAGATCACGCGGGGGTGCAGGTCATCTTGGGGCATAAGTTGAATATGAACATTTCATGAACATTTACAATATTTCTTTGTTCACGCCCTTTGGAAACCAAGCCTCTCGCTCTTGGTTCGATACGCGGCATAAACAAAGGCCTTGACATAATACCGTTTGGTATTGCATTAAATGAAACCATATGGTACCATGATGAGGCCAAGATGATGGATATTACCCAGCCCCCTTTTCGCGCCCTCGCGGACCCGACGCGGCGCGACATTCTGCGCCTATTGGCAGCACAAGAGATGTCCATTGCAGATGTTGCGGGCCAATTTGATATGACCCGCGCCGCGGTGAAAAAACACCTCAGCGTGCTGAGTGACGGCGGACTAATCACCGTCGAAACCAAGGGACGCACCCGCATCAATCGCATCAACCCACAAGGGTTCGCGCCAGTTCTCAACTGGTTCGACTTCTTTGACCAGTTCTGGGATGACCACCTCAACACATTGAAATCAATCATTGAAAAGGACATGAAATGAGCCCAAACACATTGCACAAAACCATCATGCTGGCCGCCCCGCGCGAAACGGCATGGGATTATCTGACCCAGCCGGACAAATTGGCGACCTGGTTTCACGCCCCCAAAACACCACTGGCCGAGGGGCAAAAGCTGGAAATGTTCGGCACGCAAAGTGGCGATTTGTTGATCTGGGGTGACGTGCGCGTGGCGCGCAGACCGGAGTATCTGGAATACACCTTTACCGTCAAACCCATGGGCGACGCGGTCAGCGTGGTGAAATGGACGCTGGAGGCGCTGGAGAGTGGCACGCGCCTGTCGCTTGAACACGAGGAGTTACCTGCCGGGGCAGAGGCCTTTGGTCTGGCCATGGCACTCGACAAAGGATGGGACGATCACCTGGGCCGCATGCGCGCAGACATCCACGGATAGTCTAAAGCGCCCGCCTGAAACTTGGAACGCCAATACCCTGCCGCGCTCCGCGCGCTCGGGACATCGACGATACGTGATGCTTCAAGTTAAAGGTGGGACGCTATAAATCGGCGGTTTGCCCATTGCCGGGCGGACCGTCTCATCCTACATGTGAGGGGTGATGGGTTCTGCCCTGCCCGTGTGACGTTACATTCCAGTGGCCTTACGCAAATCCGAGGGAGCTGGCTCTGTCCGAGCCCTGGTTCGTTTATCCGGCGCCCACCTGTATATTCAGGTCCTCGGGAATAAAAAAACCGACCGACAGGTGCGGTCCCATCACGCTTTTGAGC
>CALFWM010000066.1 GCA_937928635.1 uncultured Sulfitobacter sp.
TCCTGCACGACTGTCCAGATCTCGTTGATCATGCCGTTGCGCTTTTCCAGATCGGTTTCAGACGCCAACGCCTCGATCTTGGCGTTCAGGCCGTCGTCAGAGAACCGCGTCCCATTCCAGGAGCCGTATTTGTCATCCCGACCATGCACGAGGAAGTTGAAGATGTACTCGGAATCATACGTCGGCACGCCCCAGCCCAGCATGTAGAAATCCGTTTCAAGCGTGTTGATTAGCGGGAAGTGCTGCGCCTTGGGCTGTGCCTCAAGGTTCACGTTCACGCCGATCTGTGCATACATGCCCACGGCCGCCTGACAGATCGCTTCATCGTTGATGTAGCGGTCATTGGGGCAGTTGAGCGTGATGGTGAAGCCATCGCCATACCCCGCCTCAGCCATCAGTGCCTTGGCTGCCTCAACATCGGTTTTGGACGAGCTGTCCATCGCCTCATTCCAGCCGTTCACGAAGGGCGGTGCGATCATGCCTGCGGGGGCCGACTGGCCGCGCATCACAACCTGCTGGATCGCATCGCGGTTGATGGCCATGTTCATGGCCTGGCGCACGCGCTTGTCAGCAAAGGGGTTTTTGCCCTCCACATTGTCATTTTTCAGGTCCGCATCGCCCTGGTTCATCCCGAAAAAGATCACCCGGTTCTGCGGTGCGGTGCGCACGTCCAGACCATCGGTGCCGGACACGCGGGCCAAATCCTGCACGGGCACGTCCTGAATGAAATCCACCTCACCCGACAGCAATGCCGCCACACGGGTCGCGGCGTTCTGGATGGGGGTGTAGATGATCTCTGTCACCTCCATGGGGAATTCGTTTTTACCCCAGTAGTTTTCGTTGATGCTGAGCACGGTTTTCACGTCCGGTTCGCGGCTGACCAGCTTGTAGGGGCCGGTGCCATTGGCGTTTTTGGCCGCAAAGGTGTCTTCGCCGCCTTCAACGTCCTGCACTTTGACGGCGTTGTTTGCTTTGGCCCAATCCTCATCCATGATGAACATGTTGGTCAGGTTGTTGGGCATTGTCGGGTTGGGGCCATTGGTTTCGATTTCAATGGTCGTGGCATCCACGGCGCGTACCTCTTTCACGGAGGCGAGCAGTTCCTTGTAGTCACTGTCAGGCGTCATCGCGCGATCAAGGCTGAATTTCACATCAGATGAATCAAACGCAGCGCCGTCATGAAAGGTTACCCCTTCGCGCAGCTTGAAGACCCAGACGTTTGGGTTGGCCTCGGACGGGCCCCATTCGGTCGCCAGCGCGGGCACAATAATGCCTTCCATGTCGCGCATCACCAGCGGTTCCATCATCTGGTGGGCAAGGGCGGTTGTGGGCCCTTCGTTCTGGGCATGGGGGTCCAGCGTCAGCGAATCCCCCGCGCGTGCCCATCGCAGGGTTTCCGCACTGGCCAGCGCTGTGGAGGACAGCAGCAGGGCTGCGGATAAAAGTGTTGTGGTCGTTTTCATTGAAACGTCTCCCCTGTGGATTTTTTTATGATGGTGGCAGTCTTGGCCAGCCCAGACCATTTCGCAAGGTGATAATGGGGCGCGCGCGCCTTCCGGGTATTATGGGTTGCGCAATTCAGGTTGTGAGCGATTGATTTTTAACAATTATCTTGGCAAGCCAGTCAATAAAGGCCTCTTGCAACAGTTGGTTCGTTGCCGGTTTTTGGTGCAGATAATACCCCTCTTCGGCGGGGAGGGCCGGCAGGGGCAAAGCCACAAGCCGTCCGTCCCGCAGGGCAGGTCCGCTGATCAGCGAATGCGTCAGGGCAATGCCCGCCCCGCCAATTGCAAGGTCCACAGCCAGACCATGGGTATCTACAAAAACGTCCGCCTCACGCCCGTCAAGTGCCGCATAGGTGTTCCAGCTGGTGGACAGGCCCACGGGTTGGATCAGTTTCTGATCTGACAGGCTGCGCCTTGGGTCAGATGGCTCAAAGCGGGTGTTCAGTGAGGGAGTGCCCACCGCGTGCAGCAGCGAGGGTTGCAGCAGGCGCGCCCCCTGACCCACCACATCGCGAGTGCCAAAACGGATTTCGATATCCGCATTGGTCGAGGCAAAATCATCGGGCCAGATGGCCGTGACAATCTGGATAGTGACGTCTGGATGACGGGTCTGAAAATCATGGAGGTTTGGGGCGATCAGGTGTTGTGCCACGCTGACACTGGTGGCGAGCGTCAGGCGCATTTGTGCGCTTTGGGGTACAAAACGCGCGGTGGCCCGAGTCAGCCGCGCCAGCGAGGCGGCCACATCCGGCACCAGCAGGCGGGCCGCATCGGTCAGTTGCAGCGCGCGGTGAGAGCGGATGAACAGCGGGGTTGAGAGGTGATCCTCAAGGGCGCGCACATGCTGGCTGATCGCGGATTGGGTGAGGCCGAGTTCATTGGCGGCTTGCGTGAAGCTGAGGTGGCGCGCGGCGGCGTCAAAGGCGCGGAACCATGTGAGCGGGGGGAGCGATTTGGGCATGAAGGGGTCCTTTGGAAACACCAGCCCGGAATCAAGGATGCTTGCATCCGCCGGGCAGCGTCGCCCCCTCCGTCGCACCTACGGTGCGCCTTGTAAATGGCACGCCTATGGCGTGACGGGCGGCGCTTTGGCTGAGGCTTGATGCTCCGCACGTGAGGGAGGACCGTGCTTGGCCACTATAAAGTGGCAGAAACTGCTGATGGGATGCGCCACCCCAGGGGGCGACGCGGCCCGGCTCGGTAGTTTCGCATTAGTAACGCTAATCCATAAATCTGATTTTCTATCGTTTGTCACGTCTTTCTGCTGCCATTAGCCTACCGGTAACCAAGGAGCCCCCATGACCCCCGAGATTCGCAAAATTGTTACCTATCAAGAAGACGTCCTGATCGAGGGTTTCAAACCTGCGACACCCCCGTGGTGCCTGTTTGCAGCGGCGGCCGTGATCACCAACCCCTGGGCCGGTCAATATGTCGAGGACCTTGGCCCTGTCATCCGTGCCTTTGGCTCCCCCTTGGGCGCAGTGCTGACCAAACGCATCACCGACATGGCGGGCGGAGGTGACAAGATTGAGGCCTTTGGCAAAGCCGCCATTGTGGGCCTGAACGGTGAGATCGAACATGCCTCGGGCCTGATCCACACCCTGCGCTTTGGCAATCACTTTCGCGAGGCGGTGGGCGCGAAATCCTACCTTGCCTTTACCAACATCCGGGGCGGGGCAAACACCGCACTCCAAATCCCGCTGATGGACAAGAACGATGCGGGACGCCGTTCGCATTATCTGACCATTCAGTTTGCGATTGCGGATGCGCCGCGAGATGATGAACTGGTTATCGCGCTGGGCGCGGCAACCTCCGGGCGGCCCCATCACCGGATTGGCGACCGCTATCAGGATCTCAAGGATCTGGGCCATGACGTGGACAATCCTGCGGCGGTCTGAGCGATGTTGAGTTTCCTCCACGCGGGCGAAGGCCCCACATTGGTCCTGATCCACGGCGTTGGCCTGCGCGCCGAAGCATGGGACCGGATGATGCCGGGTCTTGCTGCCCATTTCAGCATTTATGCGGTGGATATGCCGGGGCACGGGGCCACGCCCCTGGGCAAGGTGCAGGTGCTGGAGGATTACGTGGATGCGGTGGCCCGTTTTGTGGTGGTGCTGCGCGGTCCGGTCTTTGTGGCAGGGCACTCATTCGGGGCAATTCTGGCGATGAAACTGGCCGCGCGGCAGGGCACAGATATCGCCGGGATTGCCGCCCTGAATGCCATCTACCGCCGCACGCCAGAGGCCGAAAAAGCAGTGCGTGCCCGCGCCGCTGCCATTGTCGCAGGGGAGGGCCACGACCCGGCCCCAACAGTGGCCCGCTGGTTTGGAGAGGCCCCGCAAGGCGCGCTCAAAACCGCCGCGCGCGATTGCAACGCCTGGCTGGGTGCGGTTGATCAAACCGGATACGGGCGTGCCTATACTGCTTTCGCGCATCAGGACGGACCAAGCAAAGCAGAGCTACAGGCGATCAAATGCCCCGCATTGTTCATGACGGGCGCGCAGGATCGCAACTCAACCCCGCAGATGTCGCAGATGATGGCCGCAGGCACACCGCACGGGCGGGCCAAATCGCTGAAGGAGGCCGCACACATGATGCCGATGACCCATCCCGAAGCCGTGACGGCAGCATTGATTGACACATTTCAAACGGCACAGGTGCCCTGATGAACCTTGATCCAAATGCCCTGCGCAGTGCCTTTAGCCGGTTCATGACAGGTGTCACGGTGGTTACAACGCGCACGCCCGAAGGCGAAGAGGTGGGGTTTACCGCAAACTCCTTTACCTCCGTATCGCTGAACCCGCCCTTGCTGCTGGTCTGTCCGGGCAATCATTTGTCGAGCTTTGATGTGTTTTGCCGTGCGAAAATCTTTGGCGTCAGTGTCTTGGCCGAGGGGCAGGAGGATGTGTCAAACCTCTTTGCCGCCTCCAAAGAGGACCGTTTTGCACAATGCAAATGGAGCGCGCCCCATGGCGGCATTCCTTTGATTACAGGGCGCGCAGCGGGCTTTGTCTGTGACAGGCATGCCGCGGTGCCGATGGGTGATCACGTGATCCTGATTGGTCAGGTGGTGCATTTTGATCAGGCCGATCGCCCCGGTCTGGGGTATGGGCCGGATGGCTATTTTTCCCAAGGTAAGGAACGTCAGGCGCAGGCGCCGGGCGGTGGCCCGATCACGGCGGGGATATTGCTCGAACAAGACGGTGACATTTATCTGGAGGCGGATATGGCCCCACCCCTGATCGAGGTGGCCCCGGGGCAAAGCCCGCTCAACGCGATGCAAGAGGCGTTGCAGGCCCAGCAGATCGAGGCAACGCCAGATGTGGTGTATGCCGTTTACGATGATGCGGGGCTGGGGCGGCGCATTGTTTTTCGCGGCACGGTCACGGCCACGCCCAACGGCTTGCAGCGTGTGGCGATTGCCGATCTGCCCGGGCTCGCGTTGCGTGATGCGGCGCTGCAATCGCTGCTCACCCGATTTGCACAGGAACATGCAACCCAGAGCTTTGGCTTTTATCTGGGCGACCAGGATAGTGGTGATGTGATGTCGATGGGCGAAAGGTAGTCAGATGGATTTTTCATTGTTCGGGCATATGGAGCGGATCACGCCGGATCAGCCTCAGGAGGTTTTGCACAAGGACTTTATCGGTCTGTGCAAAATGGCGGATGAAGGCGGCATGCGCGCGATCTGGACCGGGGAACACCACGGCATGGAATTTACCATCGCGCCCAATCCGTTTCTCAGCATTGTGGACATCGCCCATCATACCAAGAACGTGAAGCTGGGCACCGGTACGGTGGTGGCTCCGTTCTGGCACCCTATCAGGCTGGCCGGAGAGGCGGCGATGACCGATCTGGTCACGGGGGGGAGGCTTGAAATCGGGGCCGCGCGCGGGGCCTACAGTTATGAATACGAACGTATGGTGCCGGGCATGGATGCCTGGGACGCAGGCCAGCGGATGCGCGAAACATTGCCTTTGTTGCGCCCATTGTGGAAAGGGGACTGCGCTCATGAGGGCACCTATCACAGCTTCCCGGCGACAACCTCCACCCCCAGCCCCCTTCAGGATGGTGGCCCCCCCATCTGGGTTGCCGCGCGCGACATCAACAGCCACGAATTTGCGGTTGAAAACGGGTTTGACGTGCAGGTCACGCCATTGTGGCAGGGCGATGCAGAGATTGACGATCTGATGGGGAAATTCCAACAGGCCTGCACAAAGTTCGGGGCCAGGAACCGCAAAATCATGCTGCTGCACCACACCTATGTGGGCACAGACGCGCAGGATGTAGACCAAGCCGCGCAGGAGCTCAGCACGTTTTATAACTACTTTGGTGCGTGGTTTCAGAACAAACGTCCTGTTGCCAAAGGATTTATCGAGGAAATCCCGGCGCAAGAGATGGCCGCAAACAAGATGATGGCCCCCGACACCCTGCGCCGTGATCTGACCATTGGCACCGCACAGCAGGTCATCGACCGGATCAAACGCTACGAGGATCTGGGCTATGATGAATTTTCATTCTGGACCGACAATGGCATGAGCACAGAACGCAAGCGCGCCTCGCTTGCCCGTTTTATTGATGACGTCATGCCGGCGTTCAGCTGAGGGAGAAGATCATGAGCAATCTTGCACATTACCCACTCTATATCGCCGGGGCTTTTGGGGCGGGGAGTGCGGGTCAAACCATGACCAGCGTGAACCCCGCAGATGGCCAGCCCTGGGCGACGTTTGATTGTGCCTCCCCTGCGGATGTGGACCGTGCGGTGGGGGCTGCCAAGGCGGCGCTGGACCTGCCGGAATGGCGCGACATGACCCAGACGGCGCGCGGCAAGTTATTGTTCAAGCTCGCTGATCTGATCGCTGAAAATGCCCAAGCTCTGGGGCGGATTGAAACCACGGACAGCGGCAAGCTGGCGGTGGAGACCATGGGGCAGACCGCCTATGTGGCGGATTATTATCGCTATTATGCGGGCCTTGCGGACAAGATTGAGGGTGCCGTGCTGCCCATAGATAAGCCTGACATGCACGTTTATACCCAGAACATGCCCATCGGCGTGGTGGTGGCGATTGTGCCGTGGAATGCGCAGATGTTTTTGGCCGCAACGAAAATCGCGCCCGCATTGGCGGCGGGTTGTACCATTGTCATCAAAGCCTCTGAAATCGCGCCCGCGCCGATGCTGGAATTTGCTGGTTTGGTAGATCAGGCAGGTTTTCCCGCCGGTGTGGTGTCGATCATCACGGGGGATGCGGAAAACTGTGCGATCCCGCTGACGCGCCATAGGGACGTGGATCGCATCGCCTTTACCGGCGGGCCGGAGACGGCCAAACATGTGATCCGAAATTCAGCAGAGAATTTTGCCGTGACTACGTTGGAACTGGGCGGGAAATCCCCCATTCTGGTCTTTGATGATGCGGACCTTGATTCCGCGGCCAATGGGCTGATTGCCGGTAACTTCGGGGCCTCGGGGCAATCTTGCGTGGCGGGCACACGCGGGTTGGTGCATCGGCCCATCCTCGAAAAACTGACCGCCAGGATCACGGAGAAATGCAAAGACCTGATTGTAGGTGATCCGCAAAACGGCGCGACCCATCTGGGGCCGCTGTGCACCGTGGCACAGGTGGACAAGATCAGGGAAACACTGGCGAAGGCGCGCGCGCAGGGCGCGACAATCGCCTTTGGCGGCAGCGCGCCTGATTTGGGCAGTGGGCATTATTTCAACCCGACATTGGTGCTGTGTGACAGTGCCGAAACCGAAACCCTCAAGGTGGAGATGTTTGGCCCTGTCATGTCACTGCTGGCTTTTGATACGGAGGAAGAGGCGATTGCGCTGGCCAATGACAGCGATTTTGGTCTGGGCTCTGGCATTTTTACACAGAGCGTATCGCGTGCGCATCGGGTCTCCAAACGCATCCGGTCCGGCATCACCTGGGTCAATACCTACCGCGCCATTTCACCCATCGCGCCGTTTGGCGGGTTCAACCAATCGGGTTACGGGCGCGAGGCGGGGCAGGCGGCGATTGCCGATTACCTGCGGCCCAAAACCACATGGATCAATACCTCTGACGCGCCCATGGCAAACCCCTTTGTCATGCGCTGACCTATGGCGGGCAGGGTTGAAAGGACTTGAAAACAGGGCGCTCGGGCCTGTGACTATTCCGAACGTAAGGTCACGCTGGGCCCATGCGCTTGACTGCCTGCACGACAGCCAGCGTGATACCGTGTTTCAGCTGCGTGCGGACTTTGCGCGCTTTGAAAACACGCATCCATCGCAAGTGGTGGAAACCTCAAGGGCCAAAATCGGCAGTTTTGATCAGGCGCAGCGTGTCAGCGCAAGGCTGTTCATCAGAACCCGGCAGTTTGATCACTTTTTTCGCCTGGGTGTCTACCGCCGTTAGCACCACGAATTAAGCGCGCCAAATGCCACAGATTGGCAAGCCCAAGAGACCGGGCCCTGGGCGCTGGCCATAGAGGCGATGGATAACATCTGGCAAATTTATGGCGCTGTCCTTTGGCGGGAACCCTGCGTGCGATGTATTCACCCGCGACGCGGCCAGCGAATGCCAGCTGCGCGCGTTGAACGCGGAAAACCGGCTGGCGGATATTTCGATCCTTGCGCTGGCCGCCCATGGTTTGCTGTCGCGCGAAACCGGGGCGTTGAATTCGGCGGGGCTGGTGCTGTCCCTGCCGCAATCCCCGGATGCTGATGGTATTTTGACGGCCAAGGAGATTTACAATTACCGTATCGGAGCAGATCTGGTGGTGCTCTCTGCGTGCAGCACCGGAACGCCCGGCGCGGGCGAGGGGCTGTCTGATCTGGCCTCAGCGTTCCTATATTCCGGGGCAGGGGCCTTGTTGCTGACCCATTGGGAAATTGACAGTGGGGCGGGGGTTGAGATCATGAAACGCATTGCCATTGATCAACGCACGCAAGACGCACAGGATTATGCAACGTCACTACAGACCGCGCTGGCAGGGATGCTGGCGGATGAGGGGCTGGAGAAATACCACCACCCGCGGTTCTGGGCGAGCCATTTTATTTTGGGCTAAAGCGCTAACACACTAACGCTGAAAGGTCACAACGCCATCGCAGATTGTGGTCATGGCGGCGGCCTGCGTGATATCTGCGGGCGGCAGGCTACTCAGGTCATGGCTCATCACCACAACGTCAGCCATCATGCCGGTCTTCAGCTGGCCTTTGACGTCCTCGTTGAACTCCGCCCAGGCATTGTCGCGCGTATAACTGGCCAGAGTGTCGTGAAGCGATTGGGTCTGGTCGCGCCATTCCTTGCCCAGATCCAGCGGTGCAATGGCCGCCTTGACGCTGGGCATCACATCCACCGGGATTACCGGCCAATCGGTGGAGAAGATCACCTTTGCCCCGGTTTCGCGAATATCGGCCCAGGCATAGGCACCCGGAATCTGATGCGGGTGCAGGTATTGCTCAACGCCGGTGGGTGGAAAGATATGCCCAACCGGCGCGTGGCCGGGTTGGATGGAGGCGATAATGTCAAGGGCGGCAAGGCGCGGGATATCATCCACGTGCATCACCTCCAGATGTTCGATCCGGTGGCGGGCATCGCGTTTGCCGTTGGCCGCCTGCGCGGCGGCGTAGGCGTCGATGGTGCGGCGCACGCCCGCGTCGCCAATTGCGTGCACCGCAATCTGAAACCCGTGTTTGTCGGCCTCTTTTGTGGCGGCCAAAAAATGGTCCTGGGTAAACACCTCATCGCCCATATTGCCGCCCGCCCCCATCGCGCCGGGGTAGGGCTCCAGCATCAGGGCGGTGCCGCCTTCAACCACACCGTCGATGAACATTTTCATGTGTCCACACCAGACCTTTTCCCCCCGAAAGCGGTTTCGCATCTGCACGCCCTCGGCGGCGATACGGGCAATGTCATCGGTGCCCTTGAAGTGGAACGGGACCATGCACCGACAGGGCAGGCGGCCCTCGCGGTCCAACTCACTCAGCAATTCGAGTTGATAGGTGTTGCCGTCCATCAGATGGAGCCCGGTGATGCCCTGCGCGGCGCAATGATCTAACCCTGCGGCAATGGCGTCTTTGTCCATGTCGCGCTGGCGTGGGGTTGCGGGGGGTTCCGGGTCGCGCCCGGTGACCAGCCCCAACATGTCGCGCCCGCCATGGCGGGTCAGCGCCAGGATCGGGCCATAGGCACCGGGTTCTGACAATTCTCCGCTGGCTTTGCCGTCCGCACCCATGCGAATTTCGGACCCCGCATCAACCTCGCCACCCTCAAACAAACCAGCAGCCTTGAGCGCGGCGGTATTGGCCCAGATCGTATGATGATCCGGCGCAAACATGGCCAACGGGCGGTCGCCCATGATCTCATCCAGATCATGGCGCGTCAGGTTGCGCCCGGTGCCCAAGATCCCATAGTCAGCCATCACACAAAATACGATGTCATCATCAGGATGTGCGTTTGAATAGGGACGAATGACGGCGCGCATGGCCTCTAACCCTTTGATTCCGTAAAGGTTCAGACAGCCCAACTCGACCGACCCGCCAAACAGATGCACGTGACTGTCGATGAACCCGGGCAGCACACTGGCGCCTTGTGCATCAATCATCTGCGTCTGGGGGCCTGCAAGCGCAGTGATTGTGCCACTGCCCCCCACGGCCATGATTTTGCCGTCGCTGATGGCCAGTGCCTGCGCGCTGGGCTGACCGGGGTCAAAGGTCATCAGTGCGCCGTTAAAAATGATGATATCTGGGGTCATGGCAAAGGGCTCTCGTCACGGTGAAAAACGGTCCTCCCGGTGGATTGAGGGGGCCGCAGGGATGTCTATTTCTGAAACTCGGTCCAGATCGCCGTATCGAGCTTCGTTGCGGCAGGCGAACAGGTTTTGGCCTCCTGCCCGTTCATGCTCAACGTGCCAGCGGTCGGGTGTTCAAAACCGTCACCCCCGTTTGGGGCCAGTGCTGTGATCGCTCAATTGGGCCAGCCTTGGGGTTAGCTTAGCAAAGGTCAGGAATGACTCAAGGTTTGTGCTTGAGGGCATTCAGTCAGGGAAGATGAACCTTTGCAAATGCTTGGGGATGTTCCGCATGCCCTTGGGGGATTGGCCAGGCGGGACAGATGCCAGATGCATGACGAATCATGTAACGCCGATATCGTCCGTTTGCGTGCCCAAAATCCTAACGTTCGCTGATCAGCCAGGTCAAAATCTGATCGTTCAGGCGCAGATGACATATATCAAATGTGGCTCCTTCGGGGAGGTCAGGGTGCAAGGATCGGGTCAGATGCAGCCGAATATGCGCGCCCGTCGGCAGCGTGTTGATCTGTGCACTGTCAAAGCCGAACACGCGCTGCACCATGGGGTAAAGCGCCTTGAATAACGTTTCCTTGGCGCAAAAGATCAGCCCGGTCAGATGCGCGGCCTCTGGATGCCCCGCGATCAACGCGCTTTCCGTATCGCTTAGGGCGACCTGACGCACCGCGGCCTCACTGGCGCTGCTCAGGCGGGTTTCCACGTCTATGCCGATATGCAGATTCGTGTTCGTGCTGAGGATACAGGCGCAGGTGCTGCGCGAATGGCTGAGTGATCCGGCCCATCCATCCGGCCAGAGTGGCGCACGATCAGGCGCGTTGTGCAGGGGCGCATGTGGGGCGTCAAAGTGATCAAAGGCGCGCTGGACCAAAATTCGCCCGGCCAGATAATCCGCCCGGCGTTTGTCCACCGCGCGTGCCAATCTGTCCGGAAACGGTACATCATGGGCGGCGTAAAGGGATTGATCAAACAGGCCTGCGTCAAATGGCGCATGCAGCAGGACCGTACCAGCGTGCCCGGTGTCTATTGTGCTGTGATCCCCCAAAAAGGCGGCGGCGCGCGGGTTTGTCATGGGGGCGTCTGCCGTTCCGATGATTGTTTCCTGCGGCCTGTTTAGCCCAGAGCGATGGCAAATGGTATGGCATCCTGTGCGCTGTGCAATCGCTTTGAGAGTTGTGTGATTTAGGGCTATCAGCAAAGGAACGATTAGCGAAAAGGGACGCGCCCATGCCGGAATTTGTCAAAGCCTATTGCGGCGCGCAGATCCATGATGGGTCCGTTCTGAGTGAAGGAGGGGCACTGGCCCAGTCTGCAAGCGGGGGGTTTTACATCACGACACCCGATGCGCTGCCGCCCGACTGTCTGGTCACGCAATTGCCCGGCGGGGTGGTCACACCGGGGTTTGTGGACCTTCAGGTCAATGGCGGCGGCGGCGTGATGTTTAATGATGACCCAAGCGTGGCGACGTTGCGTATGATCGCGGGTGCGCACCGCACGCTGGGAACAACGTCCCTGTTGCCAACCTTGATCACCGATACCCCGGCCCGCACCCGCGCGGCCATTGCTGCGGTCGCACAGGCAATTGCAGCCCATGTGCCCGGCATTGTGGGGCTGCATCTGGAGGGTCCGCATCTGTCTGTGGCGCGCAAAGGGGCGCATGATGCGCAATTGATCCGCCCGATGGGTGCCGATGACCTTGCGATGTTGCTGGAGGCGGGGGTGCGCCTGCCGCATCTTATGGTGACACTGGCCCCGGAAAACGCAACGCCCGAACAAATCGCGGCCCTGGCGGAGGCCGGGATCATCGTCTCACTTGGTCACACCGATGCAGATTTTGACACCTGCATGCGGGCCTTTGATGCGGGTGCACGCTGTGTAACCCATCTGTTTAACGCGATGAGCCAATGGGGTAGTCGCGCGCCCGGACTGGTGGGTGCGGCCCTGTCGCGCGCAGGTATCCATGCGGGCCTGATTGCGGATGGCATCCACGTGCATCCTGCCACCATTGGTTTGGCATTGGGCACCAAAGGGGCGGCGCAAAAGGTGTTTCTGGTCAGTGATGCGATGGCAACGGCGGGGTCTGACAGCACCGAATTTTTGATCAATGGCCGCAGGGTTTACCGCGAAAACGGGCACCTGACCTTGCGGGACGGGACATTGGCAGGGGCTGATCTGGAGCTGAGTTGTGCGGTGCAACGGCTGATTGACCTTGGAGAAGACCCCAGCCGCGCAATTGCCCGTGCCACAGGATTGCCCGCGCAGGTGTTGGGCGACAAATCGGGGCTTGGCGGGTTTTCCTGCGGCCCCGACACCGCGCTTTATTTCAAATCAGGTTTTGGCATGCGGCCTGAATTGTTGTTCGGAAAATAAAGGTCCCTGCCAGCCTGTACAAGGCTGGCAGGGGTTTCCGCCATTGCCAGCAATGCTGGGGGAGGGGCGGCATGGCCTGTTTCATACGCTTGCCTGTTCACACCGTAATATCGGCATGTCTGGCCTTTGATCTCAAAGCTGACGGGCAACTTTGATCTCTCCAACAAGAGGCGGACGTATTCCGCGGGGTCTACAGTTTGGCCGATACAATGCTGCACCGACCTGTAGTGAATAATGCGGAGGCTAAACTGTCGCTAACAAACAGATTTGACAGAAAAGCCCACAGACCCCCAAAATCGTTGAAATGTCTTGGGCACAGCGAGACAGAGAGAAACTGGGGAGTGCTTGCTGTGCTGAAAATTCGTCTCCTTTCTATGGCTCATGAAAAATGGGTTGGGGTTATGCGCGAAAGGGGCATTTCCCCGGTGTCGGAAAAGGGGCTGTCGCCCCGAAACTGTGGTTGAGACGTTGGGTGCGATGATGTTTGTGCACCTGTCTGCGGGCCCGAAAAAGCTGACCCAGGGGGCGGTTTTCGGGATAGGTGTTCCAGGCCCCAAAGGGCATGGCATACCAGTGGGTTGAGGCATCCTGTGGTGTCACATCATGGGCCCAAAGGCGAAGCGTGCCGACCTTTTGAAAAGGGGCTACATCAGTGTTCCAGGCCAGATCGGTATATTCCGCCGCCATCACATCTTTTGACGGATCACCGGGCTCCGGCGCACGAATGGCGTCTGGCGTGGCAACCTGAACCAACAGGTTAAACTGCACCTCGGTCCCCGCCTGTTTTATGTCGCCAAAGGCTTCAAAATGGCGCGCATAGGGGTGTTTGAGCGGATGAATGTGCGCCCCGGGGGTTTGCGTTACAGGCTCCAGTGCAAATTTCATCACACCGGGGCCAAGGGCGTATGGCCCGACCGAGAAATAGTATTTCTGATCCCAGGTCAGATGCGGCTGCGCGCCGCGATAGAGCATATCCGTGGCCTTTTTGAAAATGTCCTCTTTCCAATAGGTCAGCGTGTCGGCGTCCTGACTGTCGAGCAGGACGCGCGCCGCGGCAAACCCGCCATTCTTGGCCTCATTGGCCATCAGCAACTGTCGCGCATCGCGGAAAAAGAAACCCTGCCCGTCAGGTTGTGTGACATCCGTGGGCGGCAGCCCCTCTGACAGCAGCAGGTCGAGCGTTTCGCTCTCCTCCTCTTCGGCATTTGTGTAGGTCTGCGGCATCTTGAGTTTCAGTGACATGCGGTTGATCGCAATCGGCAGCGCCTTGCCATCATCCAGAAAGTTGGGCCGCGCAAACACCTCATAGGTGCCGCCTGTTGCATACAGACCCGCGCGCAGATCGTCCGGCAAAACGCCGAGGTCCGCGTCATTCACGGTCAACGTGCCGTGCATATTGCCCGTGGTGTGCCCCCAATGGGGATCAATGAACCGGTAATTCAGCCCGCCATCTGCCGCGATTGCAGCGCGCGGGGCCAGTTCCTCGGTGGTGTCATTGGCAAAGCTGGTTTGCAGTTTTGCGATAATATCGTCCTCATCCGCATCGCGCACTTCTTGTGGGATCAGATAGGGTTTGGTTTGCGCAAGCGGGGTGACATTTGAAAAATCCCGGGAAAATCGGGTTTCAAAAAACCAGTCAACCCAAGGGATCTCACCCAACGCCATCAGCTTTTGTGCCAAAGCGGTCCGGCGCTTGTCCTTTCTTTCAAAGGCATCCCAGCTTGTGTCTTCATTGGTCATCTCAGACCCCCAGCGACCATAAATTGAGGGATCTGTCGTACCGATCCCATTCCCTACCCGCTGTTAAGGAATCATGATTCTGTTTTCAGAACATCACCAAGTTGGGGGATAAGCCGGCGCTTTTTAAAATTAGACCGAGTTGGAAGGCACCGAAAAGTTGCTGAGCAGCCGCACCAGCTGCGTTCTGTTGGTGGCGCGGGATTTGTCCAGAATCGCCTTCACTTGCGAGTTCACGGTCTCAACAGACCTGTCGCGCTGTTGCGCAATTTCTGAATTTGTCAGCCCCTGACAGATCAGATCGACAACCGACAATTCGGTCGAGGTCAGATCGCCGTAGACCCGGCTGACAAGTTGTAAGTCAATGTCCATGGGCCGGGTGGTATCCTGTGAAATCAGCAGTGCGCCGCCAAAATCCGCAGTGCCAATTTCATCGGACTTGTTCAGGGGGACAACCTCGACACACAGCGCCCCGGCCCGTTCCTGCGAGGCGATCACCACAGCCTCTTTGCGCGGACGTGCGCCGTGGTTGCCATGGTGCAGCGCGTCTTTTAACAAGTGGGAATACTGCGAATGATCGGCCTGCGCATGCAGGCGCAGATGGCCCGTTGGATCAATGTTAAAGGCGCCGTATTCCTCGCGCTGACGGTCAAACTCGGCGTTGCTCAGCGACACCCGCCCTTTTTTGTCGACCAGACAAATGCCCACATTCAACCGATCCACAATGGCCAGCAGCGCCTGATTTTCCACACCCTTTGTGGCAACTTGATTCCCGAGGTTCATCGCCTTGGCGACATGGGGCAGCAGATTGCACAACAGATCGTGCTCTTCGGCGGTCAGCGCGCCGCGATCCTCGCCCAATTGCAGCGAGAACCGGGAGCGATAGGGGTTGTCCTTGTCCAGCAGGGAGCCGGTGCGATAGCGAATGCCGAATTTCTGCAGGGCCTTGACGTGCGGCTTGGCCAGGTATCCGGCCTCATCATTGTACAGAACGTCTTCGGAAATCAGTTCGATCCCGTCAAACTGTAGCAATTGACGCTCATAGAGGTCCTGATCCTGCTCTTCCCACTCGCTGAAACGCTCAAGATACCCGGCCAGCACATCCGGCAGGTAATTGGTGGTGAAATGGGGGGCGACCAATTGTCGGTCCTGTCCGGCAAGTTGCCATTCAAAGATGATCACGCCACGTGCCGAAATGGTGTCGCGGATGCGATCCAACACCGCAGGCCAAAGCGATGGGTCAGATACTGTTTGATAGATATCGAGGACAACGTCCCGATATTCCGCGTTTTCCATCTCAACGACCTCAACTTTGCACATGCCATTGTCACAGGCAATTTGCCCGGACGCAGCGCGGCTCCCCAGCCTGTGACTCTGTATGCCGACAGTTGCACATTGAAGGTGCAATATGAAGGTCTTCGTAATCAGCGGGAAGGTCAGGGTGGCCGATCGCGTCAGGGTTGATTATCGGAGCGGCATGGCGAAAAGACGGCCAAATTCTGTTGATATGTCAGGAATCCCGGCAAGGCGCAGAAGGTGCCAGGCCAATGCAGGATTGCTGGCCGTGACAGGCTTGCCCAGAGTGTCTTCGGCCTTTTCGAGCAGGGCGGCGGTGCGCAGGCTGTGCAGGCGACAAAAACACCGCCACAGGGCCCGGCACCCAGGGTGCAGATCGCGTCAAACAAGGAGCTTTGATCAATCCGGCCCACCACGGTGTCATCGTCTTCATAAAATGATCCCACAGTGGCGATCTCAATACCGGAGGCGCAAAAACTGTCTTGCATGGCCTGCGTGACCTCGGGCGCATAGGAGGTCAGCAGACCCAGGCGAGCGCGTGCACCAGCCCCCGCATCCCTGCGAAAGCTAAGCCGTTGGATGGGGGTGTCGATTGGGCTGTGGGTCATCCTGAGTTTGATCCTGTTTACGACGGCCCTTACAGAAAACGATTGCATGCGCGCGCGCAATCCTTTCACGTTTTCCCCGGATCAGAAGGAGCAACAAAATGACGCGATCAGCCCCCCAGCGCGGTTTTCCAAACGCAGAATTTGAGGCCCGCACCGAAGCGGCGCAGGCTGGGATGGCCGAGGCCGGTTTGGACGGCCTTTTGGTGATGTCAGAGCCAGAGGTGCGTTATTTCACCGGCTTTCAGACGTTGTTCTGGCAAAGCCCGACACGCCCCTGGTTTGTTTTTGTGCCAGCATCCGGCAAACCCATCGCGGTGATCCCTGAAATTGGCGCGGCACTGATGCGGACCTGTTGGATTGATGACATCCGCACCTGGAGCGCGCCCAACCCGCAGGACGATGGCATCAGCCTGCTGCGTGATCTGCTTGCCCCCCTTGCCGCACAGGGCGCGCGCATCGGTCTGCCCAAGGGCCATGAAACCGCGCTGCGCATGCCGCTTGCCGATTGGGAGCGCTTGATGGCTGCCTTGCCGGGGATGCAGGTGAGAGATGCAACCGGGCTGATGCAGGGGCTGCGCATGATCAAATCGGACGCTGAAATCGAAAAGCTGCGTCATATTTGCGCCATTGGCTCCGCCACATTTGATCACGTGCCAGACTTTGTGGAGGTCGGCCAGCCGCTGGATGAAATCTTTCGCGCTTTCAAACGCGCCGCCCTTGGGCTGGGGGCGGATGATGTGCCCTATCTGGTCGGCTCTGCGGCACCAGGGGGATACGTGGATGTGATCTCTCCGCCGTCCGCGCGCCCTTTGCAGCACAGGGATGTGCTGATGATGGACACGGGCTGTGTCTGGGACGGGTATTTCTGTGACTTTGATCGCAACTGGGCGATTGGAGCGGGGGGTGACGCGGCGCAGCGGGCCTATGACGTGCTCTGGCGCGCGACCGAGGCCGGATTGGCGGCTGCCCAGCCGGGACATACCTGCCGGGATGTGTTTGTGGCCATGTCAGGGGTGATTGGCGAACTGGATGAGAGTGGCGGTGACATTGGCCGGCTGGGCCATGGCCTGGGCATGCAACTGACCGAACAACCCTCGCACGCGGCCTTTGATGAGACCGTGCTGGCACAGAACATGGTGCTGACACTGGAACCCTCGCTGAGCTATGGGGGCGGGCTGATGATGGTGCATGAGGAGAACATAGTGGTGCGCGCGGATGGGGCGGAGTTGCTGAGCAGGCGCGCACCTGCTGCATTGCCTGTGTTGAGGTGAAACGGGGGGCGGGCTGAAGCCCGCCTTACGGGGGATCATCGCGCCGCCCTGCGCGGGTTGGAAGGGGCAGGATGAGTTTAATTGGAAGGGTGAATGGGGACGCATGCTCTCCCCTTCACCCTTCCAATTAAACTCATCCCGGGCTTGCGTCTGGATCTGCCCGATGCGGATCTACCCCGTAAGGTGGACTTCAGTCCACCGCTTGAGCGGAAGAAGACAGGCGCGGGACCAGGGCTTTGACCAGATCGCGCATGTGCAATTCACCAACGGGCGTGTCGCCATCCATGACGCGGTAGTGCAGGGCGGTGTCCCCGTTGGACCGTGCAATCAGTGATTCCAGATTGTCGCGAATGCTCACATCTCCGGCAAAGTCGGTGCCGGTCAGTGGTTCCATCACCGATTTTACCCGCAGCACGCGGGCACGGTTGATGTCGCTGACAAAATCTTCGATGTAGGGGTCTGCCGGGGTCATCAGGATGCCCTGCGGCTCGCCCTGCTGCACCACCGCGCCATCCTTGAGGATCACCAGATGGTCGGCCAGTTTCAGGGCTTCATCCAGATCATGGGTGATGAAGATGATGGTCTTGCTCAGTTCGTCCTGGAGTTCCAAGAGCAGGTTCTGCATGTCGGTGCGAATGAGCGGGTCAAGGGCCGAGAAGGCCTCATCCATCAGCATGATGTCGGTGTTCGCCGTCAGCGCGCGCGCAATGCCCACACGTTGCTGCATGCCGCCCGAAAGCTGTGCAGGGTAGTGGTTTTCGTACCCCGAAAGCCCCACCCGGTCCAGCCATTTGCGCGCCTCGGCATCAATCGTGGCCTCATCGGAGCCGCGTACCTGCAGCGCCATGCCCGCGTTTTGCAGCACCGTGCGGTGCGGCAACAGGGCGAATTTCTGGAACACCATCGACATTTTTTGCTGCCGCAGGTCGCGCAGGCCGGCCTCCGACAGGGCCATGACGTCGGTGCCGTCCACCAGAATTTCGCCCGCGGTGGGGTCAATCAAACGGTTCAGGTGGCGGATCAGCGTGGATTTGCCCGAGCCCGACAGGCCCATCACCACAGTGATTTCACCCGCCTGCATCTCCACATTGATGTCCTGCAACCCAAGCACATGGCCGTGCTGTGCCAACAGCTCATCTTTGCTCAGGCCGTCCTTGACGTGGCGCAGCACCTCTTTGTGGCGCGTGCCAAAGATTTTGTAGAGACCACGAAGGCGTACTTTTGGTTCTTCTGACATGTCTTTGCCGCCCCTTAGTGTTTCTTGTGGGTCATATCGACCCGGCTGAGGGCGGCTTTGGAGACGCGGTCCAGGATCACGGCCAACAGTACAATCCCGATGCCCGCCACGATGCCCACGCCCAGTTCAAGGTTGCGGATGCCGCGCAGCACGTTCACGCCCAGCCCCGGTGCAGAGACCAGCGAGGCAATCACCACCATGGCCAGGCTCATCATGATGGTCTGGTTGATGCCGGCCATGATGTTGGGCAGCGCCAGGGGCAGTTCGACGCCCCAAAGTTTCTGGCGTGCATTCATGCCAAAGGCATTGGCCGCCTCTATCACGTCCTTGTCGACAAGGCGGATGCCCAGATCGGTCAGGCGGATCACCGGCACAATGGCATAGAGGATGATCGCGATGCCGTAGAGCTTGGATTCTGTCACAGAGAACAGGAAAATCAGCGGGATCAGATAGACAAACGTCGGCAGGGTTTGCAGCAGGTCCAGCAGCGGCACCAGTGATTTTTGCAATCGGTCCGATTTGGACATGGCAATGCCGATGGGCACGCCCAGCAACACCGATATTCCCGTGCAGACAAAGATGATGGACAGGGTCTGCATTGCCACATCATAGTGATCCACCAGCCCCAGCAGCATGATGGAAAAGGCCACAAAGATTGTTACGCCTACGGAGCGCGACGCATACCAGGCAATGGCCACCAGCAGGGGCACCATGATAAACCACGGTACTGCGGCAAAGGTCCCCAGCGCCCCGTCCAGCAACCAGCTCAGCGGCTGGGTGATCGGGTCCAGCACTGTTTTAAGCGCGGGCTTTGCCGCGAGAAATCCGTCTTCGATGCCTTTGGTCACATCGCGCGATTGCAGGATGGCCGGGCAGGCTTCGTTAAAATTATCAAGAGAGGGGAATGGAAAGACCTCTTCCTTGACCTCTTCGCCGCTGCTTTGGGCCAAAAGATCAGCCATCGACATTGGCGCGTTGGAGCCTTCGCCTTTGCACCATTCGCTTAGGCCAAGCATGTTAAAAAGCCCATCGTAAAAGGCCATACTGTTCGTCCCCTTGCCATAGCACGCTTTCCCGCCCGAAACCGGGCGGGAAAGGTCTTTTTTGTTTTTTGATTAATTGAGAACGGCAGCCAGTTTTTCTTTGGCGGCGTCGTTCAGCCAGTCACCCCAAACGTCCTTGTAGGTCGTCAGAAAGTACACCGCTGCCTCGTCATAAGAGGCATTGTTGTCCAGACGCCATGCCAGCACCTCACCCATCTGGGCGTTGGTGAAAGACACGTTTGAGAGCAGTTCAACAATCTCCGGGTTCTCCTTGGCGAAGGTGCCGGACACAGCCGTGGCCACTTTGGACGCCGGGTAGGCCGAGAACACAGGGTTCGCGCAGTCTACGTCGCCGTTACAGGTGTGGCCCTCGGCGTTGTACGCAGGCACTTTGACCTGAACCATGGGGTATTTGCCCAGAACAGCCGTCGGGGCCCAGTAGTAGCCAAACCACGGCGCTTTTTCGTCATACGCCGCCGCGATGGAGGTTTGCAGCGTTTCACCTGAACCGTGCTGGAAACGCTCAAGGCCGGAGCCCTCAATGCCCGCGGCCTTCAGGTTGTTGTTGTTGATGATGTCACAGGCCCAGCCTGACGGGCAGTCGTGAAACTTGCCACCAACCGCCGCAGGGTTGGCCATGATGCCTTCCCATGTGGTCAGCTCCGGGTTGCTTTCAGCCAGATAGGCAGGGATCCACCACGCCTCAACACCGCCGTCAGACAGCACATCGGCCACTTCCACCAGTTTGCCGTCATCCAGCAGGCCCTGATAGGCAGGGGTGGAGTTGGCCCAGACTTCGGTCAGGATGTCAGGTTCGCCGGTTTCGGCAAGGGACGTCAGCGCAGGCACGGTGGAGGATGGCACAACCTGCACGTCACAGCCGTAGCCTTGCTCCATCAGAAAGTTCGCAACAGCGGTCACAACCGCAGAAGACGCCCAGTCCATTTGTGTGATCGACACTTCGCCGCAGTCTGCATAGGCGGCGGATGCGCCGAAGGATGTGGCGACCGCAAAGGCCGTCCCAAGTAGTGCTTTTTTCATGGTATTCTCCCTGTTTGACCCCTGCCTCATTGCATGGCGGGCGGGGGCGCTTGGACTGAAACATGAAATGGGGTTGGGGGCGAGTCAAAAAAACGACAACAGGTCGTTTTTGGGCGATGTCATCGGATTTTGAACCAGATGCGTGCATTTGGCCTTATTGAGGGGGGCGAACTGGTCTCAGGGCTGCGCAGGGTGGCGCAGATCACACAGGCCCGTCTGGGCCATTGCGATGCTCAACTCGTTGCTGATTACCTCCCATAAACGGTGCAGGCCAGCCTCACCGCCCGCGGCGATGGCAAATTGCAGGATGCGGCCCAAAAAGGTGAAGTCAGCGCCCGCGTGCAGTGTTTTCAAAACATCCTCGCCCGTGCGCAGCCCGCTGTCAAAAAACAGTGGATAGTCGGGGCCAACTGCCGTGCGGATTTTGGGCAGCATGGCGAAGGGCGACGGCGCGCTTTCCAACTGTCGCGCGCCGTGGGAGGAGACCTGGATCGCGTCCACGCCCGCGTTTTGCAGCATCACGGCGTCTTCGACGTCCAGCACGCCCTTGACCACCAGCTTGCCCGGCCATGCATCGCGCATTTTGCTTAATGTGTCCCAGTTGGCCTTTGCACGGCTTTCGGTGCGGTTAAAATCATACCCCGGCATCTCAAAATTCGCCATCTTTGGCTTGCCCGCCCTGAGGGAGGTCAGCGACCAGCGCGGGTGCAGGGCAAAGTCGATGAACTGGCGGGGGCCGATTTTGAAAGGCATTTTGAAGCCATGACGCAGCTCGCGCGGGCGGCGGCCAACTTCGGGGACGTCTGCGGTGAGGACGAGGGTTTCGTATCCCGCCTGTCGTGCGCGTTCGATCAGTTTGAAGGTGCCGGTGCCATCGCCGGAGAAGTAGATCTGGAACCATGCCTGCCCTTGGGCAACGTCGATAATTTTTTCTAAAGATGTCGAGGCGACGGTTGAGACGCCATGGGGAATTTTGTGTTTTGCGGCAAGCCGCGCCAGCATCAGGTCCGCGCCGGGGCCAGAGAGGTTGCACATGCCCATCGGGGCGATGCCAAAGGGGCGCTCTGCCGGGGCACCAAAAATCGTGGTGGCCATGGATCGCGTGCTGACGTCCTTCAAAATCCGGGGCCGCAGCGTAAAGGCATCAAGGGCGGCACGATTGCGCGCCTCCCCCGTTTCGGCGCCCGCAGCACCGTCGATATAGTCAAACACCATCCACGGCAGATGACGCTTTGCCAAACGACGGGCGTCCTCTGCGCTATGGATGGCGCTGGCCGACATCAGGCGTCGCGCCCTTCGGCGCGCATCATTTCGCGACAGCCTCCATAAAGCGGTGACGGATTACCACAGGGTCCAGTGTGATGACCGGCATCTTGGCATTGCCGCTGTCACATTTCACAACCATTACAGTGCCTTGCTGCGCGGCAATGGCTTTTTCCAGCGCGGCACCGGTATCCTTGTCCTGCACCTCAACCACGTTGTCACAACCCGCCGCACGGGCCATGCCCGCCAGATCCGTCTTGCGCCCGGTATAGGTCGGTTGATCCCCGGTGGAGCCGTAGGAGCCGTTGTCGATGATCATCAGGATGTAGTTGGGGGGCATGTTGTTGCCGATGGTCGGCAAGGTGCCAAGGTTGGTCAGCACGGAGCCGTCGCCATCAATGGAGATGACAGTTTTGTCCTGTGCCAGTGCCAGCCCAAGCCCGATGGAGGAGGCCAGACCCATGGTGCCCAGCATGTAAAAATTGCTCGGCTGGTCCATGATGGCGTGCAGTTCCTGTGACGGAATGCCGATGTTGCAGACGATCAGTTGATCCTTGAGGATCGGGGCGATTTCTTTCAGGATTTCAGAACGGATCATTGGTCGCCGTAGCCTCCCCAGAAGTTGGCGTCCGTCAGGATCGCCACAGGTTTGTTGCACATGAAGGTGTATTTGAGGATGTTGTCGAACTCCTCAACGTCCTTTTGCCAGTGGAAGTGGTAGGTCGGGATATTGAGCTGTGCGAGCAACGCCTTGGTGTGTACGGCCATTTCAACCTGACAGGCCACAGGTTCGCGCAATTCACCCCGGTAGGAGATGATCATTGGCAGCGGCAGGCGGTAGAACTGCGTCAGCGTCGCCAGCGTGTTGATGGTCACGCCAATGGCGGTGTTCTGCATGATGATCGCGGGGCGTTTGCCGCCCATGAAGGCGCCAGCGCAGAGGCCCATACCTTCGTCTTCCTTGTTGCTCGGAATGTGAAAGATGCCGTCGCGTTGGTCGACCTCGTCGATCACACCGGCCAGCTGTTTGCAGGGCACGGTGGTCACAAATGAGACTTCGTTGGCGACAAGATCATCTACGATCTTCTTGTCGATGTTCATGGGGTGGGGCCTTTCGATTGGGGCAAGTCAGGGTGTCGGTATTACGTCGGTATGTGGTCGGTATCGCGTCGGTGGTTTAACCGCTCCACGGGTCAAGGATGATTTTGGGCGCGGCGACCGTGCCAGCGCGCAGATCGGCAAAGGCGGCGGCCCCGTCGCAGAGGGGGCGTTGTTCGGTCCAGTTCAGATCGCCAAGGCGACCGTCAAAGATGGCTGCCGCCGTGTCGCGGAAATCCTGCGCGGTGTAGGTATAGGTGCCGATGAAGGTGATCTCTTGCAGCGTCAGTCGGCGCACGTCGATGCCGCCGGTGTCTTCGCCCAGACCGATATGGGCGATCACGCCGCCGGGTTGTGCGTGGGCCGAAGCTGTGGCGCGTGTGGCGGCGTAGCCCACAGCGTCGATCACGACAGGCCATTCGCCCAGTGCCTCAGCCGCCGTCTGTTCGCCAATGGAGGTGAGGAATGCGCGGCGGGTGATGTTGGGTTCAACGATTGTGGTCTTGGTGATGCCCATGGCCCGCAAGGCAAGGGCCGCGGCCAGACCGATGGCACCGCCGCCTAAGATCAGCGCGCGTTTGTCCATCGCAGGATGCAGCGCCTCGGTGGCAAGGCGCGCAGCATGCCAGCTGACGGCCAGAGGTTCGGCCAAGGCCGCCTTGGTCATGGGCACATGGTCGGGGACGGTGACGAGGTTTGCCTCTGGCATGGAGATCATCTGCGCAAAGGCCCCCTCGCGGGGCTGCATCGAGATGATTTGCCGGGTTGGGCAGAGGTTTTCGCGCCCCGCCATACAGGCCGGGCAGGTGCCGCAGTTGACCAGCGGGTTAATGGTGACACGCATGCCTTCCTCGGGCCCGCCGATGATGATGCCAGCCGCCTCATGCCCCAGGATCAGCGGCGCGGGGCGGCGCGCGTCATGGCCCAGATAGGCGTGCATGTCAGAACCGCAGATGCCCACGGCCTCAATCTTGATCAGCGCATCACCCGCTTGCGGGGAGGGGTCGGGGACATCGCGAAAACCCAGGGTTTCGACGCCATCATAAACAAGTGCTTTCATTTCGCGGTGAACCCCCCGTCAACCATCAGTACCTGCCCCGTGACATAAGTCGATGCGGCGGAACACAAAAACAGCAATGGCCCATCCATATCCCGCAATTCGCCGTTACGCCCAACGCAGGTTTGCGCCGCATTGCGCGCGGCGCGCTCGGGGTCATCAAACACGGCTGCGGTCAGTTCCGTTGGGAAAAAACCCGGCCCAATCGCGTTGGCCGTGATCCCGCTGCTTGACCATGCCTCTGCCATGGCACGGGTCATCTGGCCAACCGCCCCTTTGGTTGCGCCATAGGCGATGCCGCCGGGAAAGGCGCGGGTGGTTTGCAGAGAGGCGAAATTCACGATGCGGCCCCAGCCTTTGGCCTTCATCGCGGGCACAAGGGCCTGTGACAGAAAGAACGGCGCGGAAAGATTGACGGCGAGGGTCGCATCCCAACCGTCAGCTGTGACGTTGTCTGCCGTTTCGCGGGTGTTCAGGCCGGCGGCATGCACCACGATGTCGGGCGGGCCAAAAGGTGTCGAGATCTCCGCCGCGATATCTGTGATCAGCGCACGGTTGGTGATGTCG
>CALFWM010000067.1 GCA_937928635.1 uncultured Sulfitobacter sp.
TTCGCCCGTACTTCGTCGGGCCCAATCACCCGCGCGCCCATGTTTTCAATGATGCTCTGCGCGCGCTCCACAAGCTGCCAGTTCTCGGCCAAGACACCTTTTTCAAGCCACAGGTTGTCCTCCAGCCCCACCCGCACATTGCCCCCGGCCAGCACCGCAGCGGCCACATAGGCCATCTGATTGCGCCCCAGACCAAAGGCCGAGAACGTCCAATCCTCGGGCACGTTATTCACCATCGCCATGAACGTATTGAGGTCATCCGGCGCACCCCAGGGCACGCCCATGCAAAGCTGCACGAGCGCGGGACTGTCGAGCACACCATCGGCAACCAGTTGTTTTGCATACCACAAATGGCCGGTGTCAAAGGCCTCGATCTCTGGCTTCACGCCCATATCGGTCATCATGCGGCCCATGGCCGTCAGCATGCCGGGGGTGTTGGTCATCACATAATCGGCCTCGGCAAAGTTCATCGTGCCGCAATCCAGCGTGCAGATTTCCGGGCGGCAGTCGGCCACGTGCTGCACCCGCTCAGAGGCCCCGGCCATATCCGTGCCCGCCTGGCTCAGTTGCATGGGGTTTTCCACGTCGCCAAAAACGATGTCGCCGCCCATGCCGGCGGTCAGGTTCAACACCACATCGGTGCCACTGTCGCGGATGCGCTCCGTTACCTCTCGAAACATGCGCGGATCACGGCTGGGCACGCCGGTTTCTGGGTCACGCACGTGGCAATGCACAATCGCAGCACCCGCCTTGGCGGCCGCAATCGCACTGTCTGCGATGGCCTGAGGAGAGCGGGGCACATGGGGACTGCGGTCTTGAGTGCCGCCCGAACCGGTCACGGCGCAGGTGATGAAGACTTCATTGTTCATGGAAAGCGGCATCTGAAAGGGTCCTTTTCAACGTGTTGCGCACACCTTGGCCTGCGTGCGCCTCTGCCGCCATACAAAAAACGAACCCTGCGTGCCGCAAACGCCCCATTTGTGAGCTGCACCGATTTTTTCGAAAAAATCGTCCCGGAATTTTTCAAAATTCCGGTGCCGCTCAATATGGCAGGGGATGGGCGCGGTTCACCTCGTCCAACTCAGTCAGGAGTTCTTCACTCAGGGTCACATCCGCCGCACCAAGGGCGCGCTCAAGTTGCGCCATGCTGGTGGCGCCAAAGATCACAGACCCCATGAAGGGACGCGTGCAACACCAGGCCAGTGCCATATGCACTGGATCCACCCCATGTTTTTGCGCCACGGCCAGATAGGCCTCAACCGCAAGCGCAGCCTGATCCGTGTGCCGCCCGCCCAGGTTCGCCACATAGGTCGCGCGCGACCCTTCGGGCACCGCGCCACCCTGATACTTGCCGGTCAGCAATCCGGCCGCGAGCGGGGAAAAGGACAACATATCAATCTCTTCGTTGATGCAGGCCTCTGCCACGTCGGTGTCTGCCATCCGGCACAGCAACGAATATTCGTTCTGTACTGAGATCGCGCGCGGTCCGCCCACGCGCTCCGCCGCATTGCGCCATTGGGTCAGCCCCCAGGCACTTTCGTTGCTCAGACCAAAGGCGCGGATGGTCCCCCGCTCGACCTCCCGCTGCAACGCACCAAGGCAGTCTTCCATATTGGCCAGCACCGCCGCACGGTCCTGCCCCGAGGGATCATACGTCCAGTTCTTGCGAAACATGTAGCTGCCCCGGTTGGGCCAGTGGAATTGGTAGAGGTCGATGTAGTCGGTCTTGAGCCGTTTCAGCGACCCCTCAAGAGTGCCCGGAATGGTTTTGGAGGTGATCGGCGCACCGTCACGCACGTGCATCATGCCCTCGCCGGAATGTTTGGTGGCCAGCACCACATCACTGCGGCGTTTCTGGCTTTCGAACCACTGGCCGATGACCTCCTCCGTACGCCCCGTGGTTTCTGCGCTAACCGGGTTCACGGGGTACATCTCTGCTGTGTCGATGAAATTTATGCCCGCCGCCAGGGCGCAATCAATCTGCGCGTGACCCTCCGCAGTGGTGTTTTGCGTGCCCCATGTCATCGACCCCAGACAGAATTCCGAAACCTCAATATCGCTGCTGCCAAGCCTATTCATTTTCATCGCATCTCTCTCCTTGCTGCGCGCACCCTACCTGCACCGCGCTCAGCGACAAGACGGCAATGACAAAAACGACGGCACATCCGTCGCATTTCCGCGCGGCACGTCGTTGTGAGAGGCGTAAACCCCAAAGCATGCGCTTGCTCATTTCCTTTGCTGCTCTGTTCTTCTCTGTGATCCTGTTGCAGCTCTCTTCGGGCGGGGTTGGTCCGCTGGATGTGCTGTCTGGCCTGCAATTGGGCTTTTCGCGCCAACAGATCGGTTTGCTGGGCTCTGCGCATTTCTTTGGTTTCTTTATCGGGTGTTGGTGGGCCCCGCGGTTGATGGGCAGCATTGGGCATTCCCGCGCTTTTGCAGCCTTTACGGCGGCGGGCGCGATCAGTCTGATGGCCCATATGATGGTGCTGGACCCTTACGCCTGGGCCATCATGCGCATTGGGTCGGGCCTGTGTGTGGCGGGATGTTACACGGTGATTGAGGCCTGGTTGCAGGCCAAGGTCACCAATGAAACCCGCGGGCGCGCCATGGGGATTTACCGCATCGTCGATATGACCGGCTCGCTTGGCGCACAGATGATAGTTGGCGTTTTGGTACCGGCCTCCTACGTTTCCTACAATCTGCTGGCAATTGGATGTTGCGCCGCCTTGCTGCCGATTACATTGACCAAAGTGAAACAACCGGAGACCCCGGCCTCCCCCCGCTTACGCCCGCGTCTGGCGTTTGAACGCTCTCCTCTTGCGGCGGCAGGTGTTGTTGTGGCGGCAGTATCTAGCGCGTCTTTTCGCATGGTCGGGCCGATCTATGGCCAGGAGGTTGGGCTGAGTGCGAGTCAAATTGCCTACTTTCTGGCGGCTTTTGTCTTGGGTGGGGCGGTTGCGCAGTTTCCAGTTGGTTGGCTTGCGGATAAATACGACCGCCGATGGGTTCTGATCTGGTTGTCGGTGGCGGCGATGCTCAGTTGCGCGGTCACAGTGTTCAGCGCTGGCACGGGCACCACCGGCGTGATGCTGACCGCCGGGCTGTTTGGTTTGACGACCTTTCCAATCTATTCAGTCGCTGCGGCCCATGCCCATGATTTTGCCAGTAGTGCGGAGCGCGTCGAACTCTCTGCCGCCCTGATGTTTTATTTTGCGGTTGGTGCGATTTTTGCGCCCTTCCTTGCCTCTGTTTTGATCGAAACCCATGGCCCCACCGCGCTGTTCATCATGGTTTCTGTGGCACACGCTGTTCTGGTCGCGTTCGGCCTGATCCGAATGCGGGCGCGCGACACATCAAAAGACCGCACACGTTACGTCTATGCCCCGCGCACCAGCTTTTTGGTGGGGCGTTTGACCGGTAAATCGCGCGACAAACACTGAGCCTCTGGCAAGCCCGCAGATCCCCTGCTAAAGCAGGAAACTCACCCAAAGACCAAAGGCAGACACCCCGTGGCGCGACATCTGATTACATCTGCGATCCCCTACATCAACGGGATCAAGCATCTGGGCAACCTTGTGGGCAGCCAATTGCCAGCTGACCTTTACGCCCGATATCTGCGCGCGCGCGGGCATGAAGTGCTGTTTTTATGTGCCACCGATGAACATGGCACCCCGGCAGAACTGGCCGCCGCCAAGGCGGGCAAACCCGTGGCCGAATATTGCGGCGAAATGCATGATGTTCAGGCGGACATCGCCGCACGCTTTGGCTTGTCTTTTGATCATTTTGGGCGGTCCTCATCGCCGCAGAACCGCAGATTGACCCAAGCCTTTGCCGCGCGTCTGGCCGACGAAGGTTTGATCGACGAGGTGGAGCAACAGCAGATTTACTCCCCCACCGATGGCCGCTTTCTGCCAGATCGTTATGTCGAAGGCACCTGCCCCAATTGCGGGTTTGAGGACGCGCGCGGGGATCAATGTGACAATTGCACCAAACAATTGGACCCCGAAGAGCTGGTCAGTCCACGCTCCACCATTTCCGGGGCCACGGACCTTGAAATGCGCGCGACAAAGCACCTGATGCTGCGCCAATCCGCCATGAAAGACAGGCTGGACCAATGGATCGACAGCAAGGTCGACTGGCCCGTGCTCACCACTTCCATCGCCAAGAAATGGCTGCATGACGGCGACGGTTTGCAGGATCGCGGCATCACGCGTGATCTGAGCTGGGGCGTGCCCGTGCGGCGGGGTGATGCAGAATGGCCGGGCATGGAAGGCAAGGTTTTTTACGTCTGGTTTGATGCCCCCATCGAATACATTGCCTGCGCGCAGGAATGGGTTGATGCGGGCAAAGGATCCGATTGGGGGCGCTGGTGGCGCACCGATCAGGGGGCCGATGACGTGCGCTATACCCAATTCATGGGCAAGGACAACGTGCCGTTTCACACGCTCAGCTTCCCTTCCACGATCATGGGATCAAATGAACCCTGGAAGCTGGTGGATTACATCAAGTCCTTCAACTTTTTGAACTACGAGGGCGGGCAGTTTTCCACGTCGCGCGGGCGCGGTGTGTTTATGGATCAGGCGCTTGAGATATTGCCTGCCGACTACTGGCGTTGGTGGTTGCTGAGCCGGGTGCCGGAAACATCCGATGTGGAGTTTACCTGGGAAACCTTTCAGGTCGATGTGAACAAGGATCTGGCGGATGTTCTGGGCAATTTTGTCAGCAGGATTACAAAGTTCTGCCGCTCCAAATTTGGTGAAGCGGTGCCTGAGGCAGGCAGCTATGGGCCCGCCGAAGAGGCCTTGATCGCAGAGCTGACAGAACGGGTTGCGCGCTATCAGACGCAGATGGATGCGATTGAATTGCGCAAAGCCGCGCAGGAATTGCGTGCCATCTGGGCAGCTGGCAATGAATATTTACAGGCGCAGGCCCCCTGGAGCACGTTCAAGACGGACCCGGACAAGGCTGCGGCGCAAGTGCGGCTCGCGCTGAACCTCATACCGCTTTATGCCAATCTCTCTGCGCCCTTCATACCAGATGCGGCGGCAAAGATGCTGCGCGCCATGCGGGTTGCCGATATGGTCTGGCCGGAAAATGTGCCAGAGGCCCTTGCGTTGTTACCCGCCGGGCACGGTTTTGAGGTTCCGGAGGTTCTGTTTGCCAAGATCAGCGATGAAGATCGGAATGCATGGTCAGAACGGTTTGCGGGCACCCGGGATTGAGTTCAATCCCAGCCGGTGCCAGAAGGTTTTGTTGTTGCGGCACGCGGGCAATTTAATCTGACGGCGCTCAGAAGGCCGGGTGATGTGCAGCGGAAGACTGCTCTGGGAGCAGCGCACTGCTGAGCGTCAAAATTCCTCCCACCCTTCGGGCTGGACCTCCGACGACACCGCCAGTGCTGTATTCCCGACTGTTACGGCTTTGGACGCAACTGTGTCACGCTCCGTCGCAGGTTCCCAATTGTCAGCGCCCTTGAGACCTGCACCATTTGTCGGAGACATCCGGAAACGGGCAACCGCATTGGCCAGCGCATCAGCTTCTGCTGTCAAAGCATGGCTTGCAGCGGTGGTTTCTTCAAACATCGCGGCATTTTGCTGGGTCACGTGGTCCAGCTCGTTCACAGCAGTATTTATCTCTGCCAGTCCGCTGGCCTGTTCGCGCGCTGAAGAGGCAATGGTCGACACCCGATTGGAAATCTCTGCAAAATAGGTCACAATTGACGAGAGCGCCTCCCCCGTGCGGTCCACCAATTCCACCCCTTGCTTCACCTGATCGCTGCTGGACGAAATCAACGTATTAATCTCGCGCGCCGCATCAGAGGAGCGTTGTGCAAGCGCGCGCACCTCTGTGGCCACGACGGCAAAACCACGCCCCGCCTCACCTGCTCTGGCAGCCTCAACCCCTGCGTTAAGGGCCAGCAGGTTGGTTTGAAATGCGATGTCATCAATCACCGAGGTGATTTTGGAAATTTCCTGAGAAGAGGTTTTGATACCATCCATCGCATCCATGGCCTGACGCGCGATATTGCCACCTTTTTGCGCATTGGCCTGCGCCTCTGTGGACATTTTGCTGGCATCATCTGCCCCTTCCGCCGCCGAACGCACAGACACTGTCAGTTCATCCAAGGCCGCGGCCGTTTCTTCCAAAGTGGCAGCTTGTTTTTCTGTCCGACGCGACAGATCATCCGCGGCAGAGGTGATTTCTGTCGTTTCATTGCGGATCGAATCCGCGTTGTGCGCGACCGAGGCAATTGCTGTCCGCAGCGCAGCAACCGTTCCGTTGAAATCTGTCCGCAACTTTTCATAGGCGGCAGGCACCTCTTCAACGATCTCCGTTTCAAGATCGCCGTCAGAAAGCCGGGTCAAGGCATCTCCCAAAAGCGCAACCACATGCCCTTGTTCTTCGGTCGCTCTGGCGCGTTGCTGCGCCGCGATGCGCATGGAATTGTCCATCTCCGTCACATCGCTGCCAATGAACATGACACGCTCCGTTTCTCCGGCCTCGTTCAAGATCAAGGCAAAGCTGCCCTCCCAAATGAAGGTTGTATCCGCATTGACGCTGTAGGCGGAAAAGCGCCCCTGTTGAACCTGACCGGCCAGCACCTGACGTTGAAACTTGAGTCCATCGGGATCATCGTCGAGGTTCTTTGCAAACATCCTGGGTAAGGAACACGCGCTGGTTTTTTCGAAACTGGCACCAAGCAAATCCAACAGAATTTGGTTTCCGGCGACAACTTTTCCTTTCGCATCAAACTCAATCCTCAGCAGGCTTTCGTTGATTGCACCAATCATTGCAGCATTGCGTTGGGTTTGGGTGATGTCGATCCATTCAATCACACATCCAATCATCTGGCCTGCCTCATCCACCGAAGGATTCATCCGGATGCGCACCCTTTTGTCGCCAATTGCAATGATCTGCTCCGGCACGCATTCAGACAGCTTGCGGTCTTTGGCATTCTGAACGAACCGTGCGATCAGCGGCTCAAGCTCAGCCATTTCTCTAAGGTTTGATCCCGTCAGATTTTGCGGAGAAATTCCTGGCCACATAACCTCCAGCTCAGGCATCAGATGCCCGACAATGGCCTCACATGCCGGGTTAGCAAACGTCACTCGAAATCCTTCATCCACCATCATCATTGGGGCGGAGGAGCCAACAAAAGCCGCACTTTGCAACGCCATTTCACGCAGGTCTTCTTTGGCCCGACCCAGCTTGATGCGAAAATTATCCAGCTGGCGGGACATTGCGCCAATTTCATCTTTGCGGGTGACATGCGGGATCGCGGTTTCAAAATCCTCGTTTGTCATGCCGGCCATCGCCTGTTCCAGCTCTTCCAGCGGACGCGACATATTGCGGCGCAGCAGAATGCCGGCACCGATAAGGGAGACAATCAAGACAACCAGCCCCTCCAGAATATTCCACTGCTGGTTTTGGGTATGACGCGCAGCCTGATGCTCCGTCGTCCAGGCTGTGACAACTGCTCCGACAATAGTGCCTGACTGGTCCAGTCTGACAGGCGTTGCCGTAATGGTTTGGTCCACGTTTGTTGCCGTTTTTTGCGTCAATAGAGTCTGCGCCGCAAGTTCAGAGGCAGTACGGTCGTCGTAGCTGGCTTTGGCGTGGACAAAAATCGATTTACCATTTGAATCAAAAACCGCCGCGCCCAGGGCATCCTGCCCTGCCGCATCAATGACAGCGGTCAATGTCTCGCGGGTGGCAGGCAGGTCGCCCTCTGCCAGTGATGCACTCAGTTGCATTGACAGCAGACGCGTCACCTCTTCGGCACGATCTGCAAGCCCTGCCCGCATCGTGCGCTTCACCTCTGCGATTGTGAGCACCTCGATCGCGACCACCACAATCAGTGTGCAAATTGCCACCATGAAGGTGCATTTATACAATAAACTGTGACGGCGGCGCACACGCTGAACATCTGGGCTTACGGATGACATGGATATTCCCCTCAACACGGATAGGTGCCGTAACGGCCCTGATTCCGAACATTAGGCAAAGAGGTCTTACAGCCGCCTTAACACCGCGCCAAGAACTGGCCACGGTGCTGTGTGGCGACTCTTGAGTTTGAAGGAAGGCCAGCGCCGTCTCGCCCTATGAGGTGATCTGTCTTACAAGAAAAACTGTTTTCTGTCTGAAGGTTGGAGATGATTGTTAAACCAACTCAAGCCCGCGCATCTCGACGGTGCGGTGCTCGCGCATGGCGATCTGCGCCGCCATCCCCATCATGACCGCAGCCAATCCATCACCAAAACTGACCTCGGGCGCGTCGCGTTCACCACGCACCAATTCAAGAAAACCCTTGTGTTGATAAAAGGTTGCACCGTTGTGATCCCCCGCTGACAAAAGCGCTGGATCAACCGGAATGTCCTTAACCTGCAGGCCTGTGCGCGCGCGCGGGCTGACAATCAATTGCGGGGTCGGTGCGGGCCCCAGATCGGTATTCCAGAACCGCCCCGGACCGGGCACAAGCGCCTCCACCTTACCGGCGGGACCAACGGCACAGATTTCTTCCTGATAACGCGACCCTTCTGCAAACATGCACAGTTCCAGCACCGCGCGCGTGCCGTTATCAAAATCAACAATCACGATGCCGTTGTCCAGAATGTCAGGGGTTTCACCATCATATTCTTCATCCAGATGGTTCACGTCCTGCGCGCCAGAGGCCATAACACGCACCGGCTCCGCCCCCAGATGCAGCCGCATCAGATCAAAGAAATGGCAACATTTTTCGACAAATGTGCCGCCGGTGTAGCGGTTGAAGCGGTTCCAGTCGCCCACCTTGTGCAGAAAGGGAAAGCGATGTTCGCGGATTGACAGGATTTTGGTATCGCCCGTGACACCGGGGGCTTGCGCCAGAAAGGCGGCCACCGGGGGCATGTAGCGGTATTCCATCGCAACCCATATGGGCGCGGGATAGTCTGCCTCAAACGCGCGCAGGCGGGGCAGATCAGCGATGTCGGTGAACAGGGGTTTTTCTACCAGGATCGGCAGCGGGCGGCGCGCGGCAATTTCAAGCAGTTGATCCACATGGCAAAAGTTCGGACTGACGATCACAAGGCAGTCCAGGTCAGGCACCCCAAGCGCATCGGCCATATTGTCAACAATCACCGCGTCGGGGGTCAATGCGCGGGCCTGTTCGGCCATATCAGCGTCCGGCTCAAAGATCACGGACACAGCCGCGCCCTCCAACAAGGCGATATTGCGCAGGTGCTCGCGCCCCATCATGCCGCAGCCGATCAATCCGTAATATGTGATGGGTTTCATTGTGTTGCCTTATGTTAGCCGCTGCACATAATGCGCATGTGCCGTGTCAAACCATGTGCGGGAAAATTCAACCGGGGCTGTACGCTGCGCCCAGCTGAGCCGTTCGATGTAGCCTGTCATCACCCCCGGTTTCAGACCAAATTCACCAGGGGCCCATGGCGGCACCTGCCCAATGCTGACCGCATCCTGCGCGTGGGTGATCCAGAAACCAAGTTTGGTTTGGTAATAGCGATAAAGCGACTCCGATACCTGATCCGCCACCACCTGCCCGGCGTCCTGATCCAGCCAGATTTCCTCCACCGCGATGGGGGTCTTGTTGAGAAACCGCAGGCGGCGGATGCGCGTGGCCGCATCAGAGGTGCCAAAGGGTGGCAGATCATCAGGCTTTTTGCAGGGCAAGATGTCAAGAAACTGGGCTGTCGGCAGACCTCCACCCGCGATCAGCTCAAGGCGGAACATTGAATAGATGCTTTGCGCGTGGTGGTTGGATCGTACGTAGTTGCCAGACCCCTGCACGCTTTCCAACAATCCACGTTTTGTAATCTCTGCCAATGACTTACGCAGAGTGCGCACTGTGATTCCATAGTGCGCAGCCAGCTTGCGTTCGGGGGGCAGACGTTGCCCGTCACTCAGCCGTCCCGCCGCAATCTCGCGGATCAACAGCTCGCTGACCTGCAAATACAGGGGCAAGGCGGTGGGGCTGTTGTCACGGTCGATCAAGAGAGGCTCGGCTTAAAATTGATACACCATTGATTTACATCAAAGAGACAGGTACGCAAGAGAAAACGAACCACTGACCAAAGGGAGAATCGCGATGACTGTTGTGCCTGTCACATCCGCTGATCTGGACGCGGCTGAGGTATCCTGGTTCTCGGCCCTTTGCTCGGACGACTATCAATTCCTCGGCGTGCCGGACGGCAATTTGCGTTCCAGCTGGGCGCATTGCTCTGACATCGTGAAAAAGGCGGAGGCCAACGGGTTTCGCAACATCTTGTGCCCCTCCTCCTATCAGGTGGGTCAGGATACGCTTTCTTTTGTGGCGGGCTGCGCACCAATCACGGATCGCATCAATCTGCTGGCCGCCGTGCGCTGCGGTGAAATGCAGCCCATCATGTTGGCGCGTACCCTCGCGACGCTGGACCACATGCTGGAGGGGCGGCTGACGGTCAACATCATCTCATCCGATTTTCCCGGCCAAAAGGAACCCAGCCCGTTTCGCTATCAACGCTCCCGCGAGGTGGTTGAGATTTTGAAACAGGCCTGGACGCAGGACGAGATTAACTTTCACGGTGAAGTCTATGATTTCACGGGGCTTACCACCGATCCGGCACGCCCTTATCAGACCGGTGGGCCGCTGCTGTACTTTGGTGGTTATTCGCCCGATGCGCTGGACCTGTGCGGCCAGCACTGCGATGTCTACCTGATGTGGCCCGAAAAGATCGAAGAGCTGGAAGGGCGTATGAAGGCCGTCAACACGGTAGCGGAGAAGTATCACCGCACGCTGGATTACGGCCTGCGCACCCATGTGATTGTGCGCGACACCGAGGCCGAGGCACGCGAATATGCCGATTATATCGTGTCAAAGCTAGATGATGATCAGGGCAAGGCGATCCGCGCGCGCGCGCTAGATGCCACATCGCTGGGCGTCAGCCATCAGGCGAAAAATCGTGAGATTGCCGATGATGATGGCTATGTTGAACCGCATATGTGGACCGGCGTGGGGCGTGCGCGTTCTGGCTGCGGGGCGGCGATTGTCGGCTCGACGGATCAGGTGCTCAGCAAGTTGGAAACCTATCAGAAGATGGGCATCCGCGCCTTTATCCTTTCAGGCTATCCGCATCTGGAGGAGGCGGATCACTTTGGCAGCCGCATCTTGCCAAAGATAAAAACCTGCTCCCTGCCCCATGAATATGGCCGCGTGCCCGCAACGCCGCCCAAAACACCCCTCGCCACAGGAGAACGCCGTTAATGAAACGCGTCGACATCACCCCCGATCTGTCTTTCAGCCGCCTTGTCTATGGCATGTGGCGCGTGGCCGACGACACGGACATCTCGCCCGAACATGTGGCGGCCAAGATTGATGCCTGCCTTGCACAGGGCATCACCACCATTGATCAGGCTGACATCTATGGCGGCTACGTGGCCGAAGGTGTGCTGGGTGCCGCGCTGGCAGCCCGGCCCGAGTTGCGCAACAAGATCGAGATTGTGACCAAATGCGATATCGTCGCCCCCGCCGGGCGCTATGCGGACCGTAGTGTGAAACATTATGACACCTCGGCGGCCCATGTGCAGCTTTCGGTCGATTGCTCGCTGCGCGATATGCAGGTGGATCACATCGACTTGCTGCTGCTGCACCGCCCTGACCCGCTGATGGATCATGCCGAAACCGGCAATACGCTGGACGCGCTAGTGAACAGTGGCAAGGTGCGCGCCGTTGGGGTCTCCAACTTTCGCCCCTATGACTGGGAATTGCTGCAATCGGGCATGAAAACCCAACTGGCCACCAACCAGATCGAAATTTCACTGGCCGAAATCAGCCCTTTCACCAATGGTGACATCGCCTTTCACCAACGCCAGGGGCACGCGATGATGGCCTGGTCCCCCTTGGGTGGTGGCGGTCTGATGACGCAATCGGGGCAATTGGCAGAGCGGATGGACGCCGTGGCCAAAGAGCACGGTGTGGACCGTGCGGCCGTTGCCGTGGCCTTCCTGTTGCGGCACCCGTCAAAAATCCTGCCGGTGTTGGGCACCAACAATCTGGCGCGCATCGGGTCAATCAGTGACGCGCTTAAGGTCGATCTGAGCCGCGAGGTATGGTTTCAACTTTATGAGGCCGCGCTTGGCCATGAGGTGGCATAGTGGAGATGACCCGCCCTGTGCCCGCCAACGTCTTTGCGCCCACCCCGGAAAACACACGCCAGTTGCGCGACGCCTTTGGCCAGTTCGCCACGGGCGTCACCATCGTGACGGCCCGGACTGCAGATGGCCCCGTGGCCATCACCGCCAATAGTTTCTCCTCCGTCTCGCTGGAGCCGCCGATGGTGTTGTGGTGCCCGGACAAAGCCTCCAAACGCTACGGTGCCTTTGCGGATGCCAAACATTATGCCATCCATGTGCTTGGCGCGGGTCAGTCTGATCTGTGCTGGCATGTGGCGGGTGATGGGTTTGCCCTGCGGGACATAGGGCTGGATCACAATCTGGAGGGTGTGCCGGTGCTGCCCGATTGTCTGGCGCGTTTTGAATGCGAACAGGCCAATATCTACGACGGGGGCGATCACGCGATTATTCTGGGCCGGGTGCTGCGCGCCAGCCTGTCGGGTAAGGGCGATCCCCTGACCTTCTATGAAGGCAAAGTCAGCCAGGTGACACCAATCTGAGCCATGCGCCTTGGGAAGGGTGCGGGCTGCGCGAAACGGGAGGAGGGTCAATGCAGGGTTTACTGGGATGCACCGCTTTATTGCAGCGCGTAAATGACGTCCTCCTTGCCGTTGGCCGCTGGATCGGCATGGCCGCCCTTGCGATCATGGTCTGCCTGATCCTGGGGCAAGTCTTTTTCCGCTACGTGTTGAATGACGCGCCCAACTGGACCGAAGAAGGCGCACGGTTTTGCATGTTGTGGATGACCGGCCTGTTGGCCCCGCTGGCCATGCGACTGGGCGGTTTTGTCTCCATCGACATGCTGGAGCGCGCCCTGCCCCGGTTGGTGTCGGGGCTGCTGTCATTGACCTTGCTCTGTATCACCATGTGGGTGCTGATCATTGCCTGGGACAAGGGATTAAACAACCACGTGGACAGCCTGTCTGGCTGGGGCAAATCATCTTCCCTCCGGCTGCCGCTGGATTGGTTTGGCGGCGAGCGCATCAAGTTTCGCAATTCCTGGATGTTCGCATCGCTCTTTGTGGGGGTGAACCTGCTGATCCTTGTGACGGCTGAATTGATCCTAAGGCAAATCATCACGTTGATGGGTCATGGCGCACGCCTCAAACCCATTGTGGCGGACCAATCGGTGAGGGCGGACTGATGCTGCTGTGGTTCCTGCCGGTTTTCCTTGTGCTGATCATGATCGGCCTGCCGATTGTCTTTGCCCTGCTGGCCGCCCCCGGGGCGCTGCTGATCCTGAACGGTCAGGAGCGCGATCTGAGTGTCCTTTATCGCAACCTTTACAATGGCATGGACAGCTTTCCTCTGATGGCGCTGCCGTTCTTTATGCTGGCTGGTGAGATCATGAACCGGGGCGGCATCACCATCCGGCTGGTGGAGTTTTCGCAAGCCTTTATGGGCCATCTGCGTGGCGGGCTGGCCCATGTGAACATCCTGTCTTCAATCCTGTTTGCAGGGCTTTCCGGGTCGGCGGTGGCAGATACCTCCGCCCTTGGCTCTACCCTGATCCCGGCGATGGAGAAAAACGGATATACCCGCAAATTTGCCGCTGCGATCACGGCGGCGTCGTCTGTGATTGGTCCGATCATCCCTCCTTCAGGCATTATGATCATCTATGCCTATGTGATGGGCGAAAGCGTGGCAGCCCTGTTCCTTGCAGGGATCGTGCCCGGCGTGCTGGTCGGCGTGGGCCTGATGGTGATGGTGCGCGTCATGGCGGACCGTTATGACCTGCCCAAAGCCGAACGCATTGTGACCAAGGGCCAGACCATCACCCCGGTGGAGGCCTGGGTCAGCTGGGCCCTGATCCGCATCAACATTGCCGGTCTGCTATATGCGCTGTCGGGCATTGTGACGCTGATCACCGGGCCAGTGAACGGCTGGCTGATCTTTCTGATCGCCCTACCGATTGCCCATGCCATTGCCCTGTCGGTCAAGGCGCGGGTCAGTGCGGATTTCCGGCTGGTGTGTAAAAAGGCGGTTGCCCCGCTGCAAACCCCTCTGATCATTCTGGGGGGCATTCTGGTGGGTGTGTTCACCCCAACGGAGGCGTCAGCGGTTGCTGTGGCCTATGCGTTGATTGTGTCGTTCTTTGTGCTGCGCTCGATGAAGGCGCGCGACCTGCTGGATGTGCTGGCAAAATCCGCGCTGTCGACCTCGGCGGTCTTGCTGCTGGTGGGCGCGGCGGTGGCGTTTAAAACTGTCGTCAGCCTGTCTTATGCGCCCCAAATCCTGTCAGAATTCATTCTGTCCCTGTCTGAAAACCCACTGATCCTGTTGTTCCTGATCAACATCCTGTTGTTTGTGGTGGGCATGTTTCTGGATGCGGGGCCCGCAATAATCATTCTGGGGCCGATCCTTGGGCCAATTTTTGTCGATCTGGGCGTGCACCCGGTGCATTTTGCGATCATCATGTCGGTAAACCTGACGGTGGGCTTGGCCACACCCCCCATGGGGCTTGTGCTCTTTGTCGCCTCGACCGTGTCCGGCGAACGGGTGGAAACCATTGCCCGCGCGATTTTACCCTTCCTCGCGGTTGAGGTTCTGGTAATCTTTCTCATCACCTATGTCCCCGCCATTTCCATGACGGTGCCATATCTAACCAACTTTCTGGGCTGCGGCGCGGATGTTGGTTTCTCGGCTTGTATAAGCCCCAAACCATAGGTGGGGAAAACCCGCCATCCAGCATCCAAAAGGGAGGAACCCATGCTGAAAACCCTGACCAAAGTGGCCGCGACGGCTGCGTTTTTGATAGCACCAATGGCCGCTTGGGCCGACGGACATCAGGAATTCACCATTCGCGCCACAGCCAACTCAAACGAAAACGACGAAGATTATGACGGACTGATCGTTTTCAAAAACTATGTCGAAGCGGCCTCCAACGGCAAAATCGGCGTTGAGATTTTCATGGGCACGCAGCTTTGTGCCAATGGCGCGGAATGCCTGGAGGGCGTGGCCGAGGGTTCCATCGACGTCTATATTTCCACCTCTGGCGGGGCGGCGGGTATTTTCCCCTATGTGCAGGTGCTTGACCTGCCCTACCTGATGGCAAACGACCGCGTGGCCGAAGAGGTGCTGACCGGCGATTTCACCCGCAAGATGCGCGACATGGCGCTTGAGACTTCCGACGGGGCGATCCGCTTGATGACCATCGGTAACACCGGTGGCTGGCGCAACTTTGCCAACACCAAGCGCCGGGTGCAGGGCCCTGCCGATATGGAAGGCCTGAAAATCCGTACCGTTGTGGCGGACCTGCCGCAGGAGCTGGTGCGCGCCCTTGGTGCCTCCCCCACGCCCATCCCATGGCCTGAGCTGTTTACCTCGTTCCAGACCGGCGTTGTTGAAGGGTCCAAGAACGGCATCACCGACATCATGGGCATGAAGTTCCCAGATGCCGGCCTGCAATATGTCACGCTGGACGGTCACGCCTACATGGGCGCGCTGTGGTGGATGAGCAACGAGAACTTCATGGCGATGCCCGAGGACATGCGCCGCGTGGTTGTCGATGGCTTTAGCCAGTTGCAGCAGGCCACATTTGCCTCGCCCAAGCGCAAATCAATTGACGCCTATGCGGCATTTGTTGAAGGGGGCGGCGATTTGTACGTGCCGACACCTGATGAAAAGGCGGCCTTTGCGGCGGCAGCTGAGCCGGTGCAGGCGTGGTTCCGTGATAACGTAGACGGCGGCAGCGAGATCCTCGACGCACTGATCGCGGCTGTGGGTGAAGCGGAAGCTGGCCTGAACGCGGGGTATGAGCGTGATCTGAACTAAACCCCTACGCTGTCCGGCACGCAGACGTGCGCCGGGCAGTGTCGCCCCCTGGGGTGGCGCTTCTTCGTTTTGTTCTCTGCCACTTTATGGCTCAAGATGGTGTGTCTTCGCAACGAACCACCAAGCCTCACCAAAGCGCCGCCCGTCACGCCTTAGGCGTGCCGATTCAATAGCGGCGCACCTGTGGTGCGACGGGAGGGGGCGACGCTGCCCGGCGGCTGCAAGCAGCCTTGATTCCGGGCGGGTCTATAAAGTCACCAGAGGTTCACCGAAACGGATACATCCATTCGCGGTAATCATCGACCATCAGATCCGCTTGCGCGCGCTCTTCCTTCGTCAGCTTCGGAGCCAGCGAGGCGAGACTATCGGGTGCATCCACGTCTCCGCCCATTGCCGACAATGTGTACCACAGATAGGCTCTGACCAAATCAGGCGCGGGCACACCCCGGCCAACCTCATAATACCACGCCAAACCGGATTGCGCCCCAGGATGCCCTTTCAACGACGACCGCAAATACCAGTCAAACGCGCGCATATCATCCTGCGCGACGCCAAGGCCAAGGGCGTACATCACGCCAATCAATTCCTCCGCATCCGCATTGCCAGAGCGCGCGAATGTTTCAAACAGCGCGCGTGCGGCGTCAAACTCCCCGGCCTCCATCAGATCGCGGGCTTGTTCCATATCCGCAAAGACCGGGAGCGGGGCCAGAAGCGCGGCAAACAAAAGCTGTTTCATGGGAGTATTCTGACCCTTGGTCTGTGGCCGATGACGGCAGTGACTGGTGCGCTCAGTGTCGCCGATTTCCCCCCGGTGGATCAAGACAAAGCCGCGCTGGGGCAGTTGCTGTTTTACGATAAAATCCTGTCAGGCAATCAAAATATCAGCTGCGCGACCTGTCATCATCCGAGCCATGGGGGCGGGGATGGATTGTCCTTGGGGGTTGGTGAGGGCGGTGTAGGGCTGGGGCCGAAACGCACCACCGGCACCGGGATTGACCGGATTGAACGCCGGGTCCCGCGCAATGCCCCGGCCCTGTGGAACCTTGGCGCAGATTCCGTCAATATCCTGATGCACGACGGGCGCATCAGCGTATCAGACAGCTATGGCAACGGGTTCAACACCCCCGCTGAGGAATGGCTGCCTGACGGGTTGGACAGCTTGCTGGCCGTGCAGGCGCTGTTTCCGCTGACCTCGGAAGTCGAAATGCGCGGTGATCCTGAGGAAAACGAGGTTGCCGGGGCCGTCAATCAGCGCCTTGATTACGGCTGGCCGATCATTGCCAAACGGGTGCGCACGATTCCCGAATATGGCGCGGGGTTTGTCGCCGCATTTGAACATATCAACAGCCCCGAAGAGGTCAGCATTGTTGAGATTGCCAATGCCATCGGGGCCTTTGTGGCGCTTGAATTTCGCTCCTTTGACAGCCCCTATGATCGCGCCCTGGCGGGCGACAATACGGCGCTGACACAGCTGCAAAAACGTGGGCAGGATTTGTTTTTTGGCAAGGCGGACTGCGCCAGTTGCCATACCGGGCCATTGCTGAGCGATCAGAAATTTCATGCGATGGGCGTGCCCCCCATCGGCCCCGGACGCACCCGCAAATTTGATCTGATCTCGCGGGATGTGGGCCGGATGGGCAAGACAAATCTGGTGGAAGACGCCTATAAGTTCCGCACACCGTCCCTGCGCAATGTCGCCCTGACAGCACCCTACGGGCACAACGGGGCCTATCCGACACTGGACGCGTTTTTGCGCCATCACGTGAACCCCACCATCGGTTTTGACACGTTTGTGCCGGATACTCTCCCCCTGCCCGCCGCTGCATGGCTACATGAAGATGACAAGGCAATCTGGCAGAACGCGCAGGAAATTGCCCGCCAGCGCGCAGCGATTTTGCCGGTGAAGCTGGATTTGACGCCCGCGGAACTGGCTGAGATCGAGGCCTTTCTTGGGGCGCTGACCGGGGACAGCGTGAACAATCTGCGTTTTGGCGTGCCAGACCGTGTGCCCAGTGGCCTGCCGGTTGATCAGGGCAACTGAGGGGCCCCTCCACGCCTTTGGGAGCATATCAACGCGTTAGGGGCCGTGCGGCGCAGGCCCGGTAGATTTGCCAAGCACAAGGTCCGCCTCCCACAGCTCTTGCAAGGCCGGAGTTTGCGGATTTTCGATCTGCGCCAGCAACATTTCGGCACAGCGCCGTCCCGCTGCCCGCACAGAGGACCGCGTGGCGGTAAACACCGGCTCGCCCTCGTTGTTGGGGAAAGACGACACCATATCGTCAAAACAGATAACCGAGACATCTTTGCCCAGCACCTGCCCGCGCTCTTCGACCGCGCGGCGGATGCCCATGGCGACCACAATGGATGACGCGATGAAGGCCGTGGGCGGGTCATCCGTGCTCAGCATTTCGCGCGCGCTGGAATATCCGTGTGGTTCGATCATTTCGGCGCTGCGCATCAGATTGCCGTCCGCGCGTAACCCCCGTGCAGAAAAAGCGGCCAAAAACCCCTCGCGCCGTCGCAGGGCAAAATCCATCCGCTCCAACCCGTTGACCAGCGCAATCCGCCGATGCCCGAGATCAAGTAGAAACGCCGCTGCGCGTTCAATCGCGCGGCGGTTGTTCACGTCCAGCCAGCTGTAATCTGATGTGACCGCGCTGGAGCGGCCATGCACCACAAAGGGCAGTTTCAGGCTCTGCAACAGAGCGATGCGCGCGTCATTCTGTGTGGGCGCGTGGATGATCACCCCGTCCACATTGCGCCGGCGCGCCATGGAGCGATAGGCGTCTTCCTCGTCCGCGTCAGAGACAATCGACATCACCAGATCATAGCCAAAACGGCTGTAGGTTTCGCCCGCCCCGGCGATGAAATCGGCAAAAACCACATTTACCATCTCATGGCTGGTGGATTGAGGGATCACATGACCAATCGCCTTGGCCCGGCCAGTGGCCAGACTGCGTGCGCGCGCATCAGGCTGATAGCCATGCGTCCGGGCGGCGGCCACGACCATCTGGCGGGTTGCCTCACTGACCTCCGGATAACCGTTCAACGCACGACTCACCGTGGTCTGAGACAGGCCAAGTTCCTGAGAAAGTTCACGTAGATTCATAATTTTCAATGCGCTTTGGTCGCCCTACTGCTGTGAGCCTACGCGCGGATACCATACAGGTCAAAGATGATTTACGTTACTTTACTGATAAAAAATCAAATTAGCCCTTCACCCACAGCTATTGTCACAGGTGATTGACTAAACGATCGCTCTGCGGCAAAGTCCCGCCACTCAAAGCGCTTTGGATCGTTTGCACGTAAACAACTCAGCGCCGCGCGTTGATGCAAAAGCATCTAATTAAATGGGAGGACGCCATGAAAACCAAACTTTACGCAAGCGCCGTCAGCTTGGCCTTTGTCGGGGGTATTGCCCTGGCAGACGGACACGCGACATTCACCGTGGGTGAAGGTGATTTCAGCTGGGACAGCTTTGAAGCCTTTGCCGCAAGCACCGATCTTGCAGGCCAGACTGTCACCATCACCGGCCCCTGGACGGGCAATGAAAAGGAAAAGGTCGAAAAGGTCTTTGCCCTCTTTACCGAAGCTACAGGTGCTGCCGTGAACTACTCCGGCTCTGACAGCTTTGAGCAGGACATCGTGATTTCCGCGCGCGCAGGCTCCGCACCAAACCTCGCCGTGTTTCCACAGCCGGGTCTGGCCGCAGACATGGCCCGCCAGGGTTTGCTGACACCTTTGGCCGAAGGCACCGCTGATTGGGTTGCCAGCAACTTTGCCGCTGGTCCCTCCTGGGTTGATCTGGGCACCTATGCCGATAAAGACGGGGCCGATCATCTTTATGGTCTGTTTTACCGCGTCGATTTGAAATCGCTGGTCTGGTATTCCCCCGAGGCCTTTGACGAGGCGGGCTATGACATTCCCGAAAGCATGGAGGCGCTGAAAGCGCTGACAGATCAAATCGTTGCGGACGGTGGCACCCCCTGGTGCATCGGTCTGGGGTCAGGGGCGGCAACAGGCTGGCCAGCAACCGACTGGGTTGAAGACATGATGCTGCGCACCAATCCGCCCGCGGATTATGACGCGTGGGTCACCAACGAAATGCCGTTCACCGACCCCAAGGTCATCGCAGCCATGGAAGAATACGGTCATTTTGCCCTGAACGACGCCTATGTTGATGGTGGTGCAGCGGCTGTGGCCTCAACCGATTTCCGTGACAGCCCTGCGGGCCTCTTTGCGATCCCGCCAAAGTGCTACATGCACCGCCAGGCCTCCTTCATTCCGGCGTTCTTCCCTGAGGGAACCGTTGTGGGTGAAGATGCGGATTTCTTCTACTTCCCATCCTATGAAAGCAAAGATCTGGGCAAGCCCGTGTTGGGCGCCGGCACATTGTTTGCGATCACCACCCCGTCTGATGCGACAACCGCGATGATCGAGTTTCTCAAGCTGCCAGTGGCACATGAGGCCTGGATGGCGCAGGGTGGTTTCCTGACCGCGCATGCCGGTGTGAACCTTGATACCTATCTGGATGACAGTTCGCGTGCACAGGGCAAAATCCTGCAAAACGCGACAACCTTCCGGTTTGATGCCTCTGACCTGATGCCTGCGGAAATTGGCGCGGGTGAATTCTGGACCTCGATGGTGGATTACACCACTGGCACCCCTGCCGCTGATGCAGCAGCCAAGATCCAGGAACGCTGGGACACGCTGAAGTAAGCCCTAAAAGCACCACCCTCCGGCCATTGGTCGGAGGGTATTTCCCCAAAGCGCAACCGGAGAAATCCTATGTCACCTATGATGCAAGGGATCATAACGGTCGTTGTCGGTGTTGGCGGCTGTGTGGGGTATTTCTTTTTGTCGAACCTGATCCTCGACAAAATTATCTTTCCGCCAAAGCCCGGCGACAAAGGGCGCAACATCAACCGCGCCGAAATGGTGCGCCCCTGGTTGTTTCTGTTTCCCGCGCTGTTCGCTCTGACACTCTATCTGGTTTATCCCGTTGTGGGGTCGTTCTGGCGCTCGCTGCATGACCGGTCGGGTGATGCCTTTATCGGGTTTGATAATTACACAACGATGTTCTCGGACACGGCGTTTCAAACCGCTTTCTTTAACAATTTCATGTGGGTGCTTGTGGTGCCTGCCGGTGCAACCTTCCTTGGGCTGCTGGTGGCGCAGCTGACCGACCAGCTCAAATGGGGGAACATCGCAAAGTCGTTGATCTTTATGCCCATGGCGATCTCTTTTGTCGGGGCATCGCTGATCTGGCGGTTTGTCTACGCTAACACCCCCGAAATCGGCATCATCAACGCCCTGCGCGATTATGTCGGGCTTTTGCCGATTGATGTGTTGCAAATCCCGTTTTGGAACAACTTTTTCCTGATGGTGATCTTGATCTGGATTCAGACCGGCTTTGCCATGGTGATCCTGTCAGCGGCCCTGCGTGGAATCCCCGAAGAAACGGTAGAGGCCGCAATCATTGACGGCGCCAATCCGTTTCAGGTGTTTTTCAAAATCAAAGTACCGCAGATCATGGGCACCATTGTGGTGGTCTGGACCACAATCACAATACTCGTGCTTAAGGTGTTTGACATCGTTTACGCGATGACGGGCGGTAATTTTGAGACGGACATCCTGCCCAGTTACATGATGAATTTCATGTTCCGTGACGATGGGCGCGCAACAGCAGTCGCTTTTGTCATCATGATCATCGTGCTGCCCGTGATGGTCTGGAACATCCGGCAAGCGCGCAAGGAGATGCAATAACATGGAAAATATTGCTGGCACCCGCCCTGCACTGGCCTGGGTGACGAATATCTCGGTTGTCTTGCTGGTTATCCTTTGGCTGGTCCCGACGGTGGGCCTTTTGGTGTCATCGTTTCGGGACCGCGATCAAATCGCAGTTTCGGCCTGGTGGAAATCACCCTTTCCCGTGGAGCAGAACTTTGCCGTGAAGGCCAATCTGGACGCGGTCGAAAACAGCGACGGGCTGTTTGTGATTGAAGGCAATATCTTTGCTGACGAGGGCAATGAAGCGGGCGAGGTCACTGCTTTTGGCGGCAAGCGTACGGACCCAACCGGGGCGCAGCCGGGCGAAACGGCGACACTGGCGCGTGATCGCACGCTGGTCGTGCGGGCCAACGGGGATTACGTCTATACCTCTCCGGCAGAGATCAAACGCCCGCCCTCGATCTACTTTGCCTCTGCCCTGCCGCCCGACTTTTCACTGGATAACTATCGGCAAATCCTGACCTCCGACAACATGGACCGTGCGTTTATCAACACGCTGACCGTGACCATCCCGGCCACGATCATCCCGATCCTGATTGCGGCCTTTGCGGCTTATGCGCTGGCCTGGATGGAGTTTCCGGGTCGATGGCTGCTGATTGCTGTGATCGTCGGCCTGCTGGTGGTGCCGCTGCAACTGGCCCTTGTCCCGATGCTGCAACTTCATAACAAGGTCGGGATTGGCCAAAGCTATCTGGGCATTTGGCTGGCCCATACCGGGTTTGGCCTGCCGCTCGCGATATACCTGTTGCGCAACTATATGGTTGGCCTGCCGCGTGACATCATCGAAAGCGCCAAGGTGGACGGGGCAACGGATTTTCAGGTCTTTACCAAAATCGTCCTGCCGCTCAGCTTTCCGGCATTGGCCAGTTTTGCCATTTTCCAGTTCCTGTGGACGTGGAATGACCTGTTGGTCGCCAAAGTCTTCCTGCCCTCAAACTCAGAGTCCTGGGTGATGACGGTGAAAATCGCAGATGACCTTCTGGGCTCACGCGGGGGCGACTGGGGCATTCTGGCAGCGGCGGCCTTTATCTCGATTGCCGTGCCCCTGATCGTTTTCTTTACCATGCAACGCTACCTCGTGCGCGGCCTCCTGGCCGGCTCGGTCAAATAAGAGTATCCTACGATGTCAAATCTGGACCCAAACACATTGCCCCGCCCGTCAGATTCAAACGCCACAGATTGGTGGCGTGGTGCGACGATCTATCAGATCTATCCGCGCAGTTTTCAGGACAGTAATGATGATGGCATTGGTGATCTGCCCGGCATCACCCAGCGGCTTGGCTATATTGCGGAGCTTGGGGTGGATGCGATCTGGATCAGCCCGTTCTTTACCTCGCCCATGAAAGACTTTGGCTATGACGTCTCTGACTATTGTGACGTGGACCCGATGTTTGGCACATTGACGGATTTTGACGCGCTGGTGGCGGAGGCCCATGACAAAGGGGTCAAGGTGATGATTGACCTCGTGCTCAGCCACACGTCGGATCAGCACCTATGGTTTCGGGAATCTGCCAAGGACCGCACCAACGACAAGGCCGATTGGTATGTCTGGGCCGATCCAAAACCCGATGGCACACCGCCCAACAACTGGTTGTCGATCTTTGGGGGGCCTGCCTGGACATGGTGCCCCGCGCGCGAACAATATTACCTGCATAACTTTCTGAAATCGCAGCCGGACCTGAATTTTCACAACCCGGATGTGCAGGATGCCCTGCTGGCGGCAACACGGTTCTGGCTGGAGCGTGGGGTGGACGGCTTCCGCCTCGACACCATCAACTTTTACTTTGCTGACAAAGAGCTGCGCGACAACCCTGCCCTGCCCCCGGAAAAACGCAATGCCACCATTGCGCCGAGCGTGAACCCCTACAACCACCAGGAACACCTCTATTCAAAGAACCAGCCAGAAAACATCGCCTTTCTGGAGCGGTTCCGCGCCCTGCTGGACGCGTATGGTGCCCGCGCAGCGGTTGGCGAAGTTGGGGATGCACAAAAGGGCCTCGAAATTCTGGGCGATTACACATCGGGCGATAAACGCATGCAGATGTGCTACGCGTTTGAGTTTCTGTCCAAAGAACCGCTGACCGCGCAGGCTGTCGTGGATGTTTTGACGCGGCTTGACACCCATGCGCCCGACGGCTGGGCCTGCTGGGCGTTTTCCAATCACGATGTGATGCGCCATGCGAGCCGTTGGGACCTGAGCCCTCAAGCACAGCGCGGGTTCATCAGCATGATGATCGCCCTGCGTGGCACACTTTGTCTTTATCAGGGTGAGGAGTTGGGGCTGGAGGAGGCGGATGTTGCTTTTGACGACCTGCAAGACCCCTACGGAATCGAATTCTGGCCAGAGTACAAAGGCCGCGATGGATGCCGCACCCCCATGGTCTGGACGCATTCCAACAGCAACGGCGGGTTTTCTGAGGCCAAGCCATGGTTGCCCGTCGCCGCACCCCATTTGCAAAAGGCCGCAGCCGCGCAGGAACGTGACGTCACATCGCTGTTGCAGCACTATCGCCGCGCGCTGGCCTTTCGCAAGGCACACACCGCTTTGATCAAAGGCGCGCACGCCAATCTGAATGCGCAGAACGACGTCCTGTCGCTGCACCGCCTGCACGATGGGACAGAGATGTTCTGTGCCTTTAACCTCAGCGAGACAGCGCAGACCATCACCCTGCCCACCGGCACGTGGGAGCCGCTGGGTGACTCGCTTGACTGTGCCACCCCCCTACCAGATGGCACGCTGCATCTGCGCCCATGGCAACCCTGTTTTGCCAGACGAACGACCTAAGGGAGATGTAAGAATGGCCAACGTAAAACTGACAGATGTAGCCAAGACCTATGGCGGCACGGTGAATGTGCTTAACAACATCAACCTCGACATCAAGACAGGTGAGTTGATCGTTTTTGTCGGCCCCTCAGGCTGTGGTAAATCCACGCTGTTACGGATGATTGCCGGGCTGGAAAAAATCACCGGTGGTGTTCTGGAAATCGACGGCGAAGAGATGAACGACGTCCCCCCCGCCCAACGCGGGATCGCGATGGTGTTTCAGTCCTACGCCCTTTACCCGCATATGACGGTGCGCGACAACATGGCCTTTGCCCTGAAACTGGCCAAGAAAACCCCGACGGAAATTGACGAGGCTGTCAACCGCGCCGCCAAGGTGTTGCAGCTTGACGAGTATCTTGACCGTCTGCCCAAGGCCCTGTCGGGCGGGCAACGTCAACGGGTCGCCATCGGGCGCTCCATTGTGCGGGACCCCAAGGTTTATCTGTTTGATGAACCGCTTTCCAATCTTGACGCATCGCTTAGGGTCGCCACCCGGATTGAGATCGCGCAGCTTAAAGAATCCATGCCAAATTCCACCATGATCTACGTCACCCACGATCAGGTTGAGGCGATGACACTGGCCAGCCGGATTGTGGTCTTGGCCAACAAAGGCATCGCGCAGGTCGGCAGCCCGCTGGAACTGTACGAAACACCGGAAAACGAATTTGTCGCCCAATTCATTGGCTCCCCCGCGATGAACCTGTTGCCCGGTGAGGTGGTCAGCACGGGTGCCGTAACCGGGGTTAAGGTCGATACTGGTGCCGGCACCATCATGGCCAATATCCCCACTAAAGACAGCGACATGGGATTGCGGGTCAATGTCGGCATTCGCCCCGAGGACATGACCCAGACAGATGCGGACAACTACGCGTTTGAAAGCACTGTGGCGATCACCGAAAAGCTGGGTGAGGTCACGCAGATCTACTTTGAACAGCCTGACAAAGATCAGAATGCGGTTATTGGCAAACTCCCCGGCATCCGCTCCGGCACCCGGGGCCAGACCATGCGCATGACAGCCGTCCCCGAAAAACTGCACCTTTTTGCGGATGGGGTTTCGCTGCTTTATCGCGGTTAAACGCCAGCCTCCAACGGTCAGGCCAAAAAGTACCGTGCATGGATCGGCAGCAGCGCGGCCCCAAGGGAACGGGCCGTGCGCCCCACCTCCGCCTGTTCAATTTCGGGCCGTTCGATAAGAGTCAGATCCAGACGTTCAAACGCGCGCTTTGTCTTTGCTGCGAGGGTGGTACAGATTTCCGCGGGCATGGCCCCGTCGATCAGAATGGCGTCCACCTCAATCACCGAGGTGATCGTCGCGCAGGCCAGTGCCAAATATCGGCTGGTGTTTTCAACCCACTCCGCAACCTGAGGCGCGCAAAACCCCCAATCCTCCGGGTTTTGGCGTAGTATCATCGGGTCCAGCCCATCCCGGCGCAGCAAGGTTTCAAGAACATGCAGCGAGGCGAGGTTAAGCAGCTCCGTCGTGCGCCCGGCCTGATCTGTCATCGGCATCGGCCCAAAGGCCGCCGCGTTGCCAGTGCGCCCGGCAAAAACCCGGTCATTCAGCACCAGACCCCCGCCGATAAAGGCCCCCAGGAAAATATAGGCAAAATTGCCAAACTCGCCTCCGCGCCCCAGCAGGTGTTCCGCCACACAGGCAGAGGTGGCATCATTTTCCACAAAGGTTTCAAAGCCGCTCACCTCTGCGATGGAGGTTTTGAAATCAAACGCTTGCCACTTGCGCATCGCCTCTTCGGGTGCGTCCACCACTTCCAGCCAATCCCATAACTTGCTGGGACGGGCCACACCAATGCCGCTGGTGGAGCGGCGCGCGGCTGGATGTTTGGCAAAAATCTCTTCGATGCCCTCGCTCAGAAAAGCCATCACCCCTTCGATCGTGGGATAGGGATAAGCGGTGGACAATCGTTCCAGCTGGGTGCCCAAAAAATCGACCAGAACCAGTTCTGCCGCGCGGCGCCCCACGTTTAGCCCCAGCGCGTGTACCCCCCCAGGGTTCAGCGCAACGGGCACGGAGGGTTTGCCCACCTTGCCCTTTACGGCCTTGCCCCGCTGCACCAGATGGTCGCCCTCAAGGGCGCGCATGATGTTGGAAACCGTCTGTGCGGACAATCCGGATCGCCGCGCAATCTCCGCCCCCGGCATGGCACCGTGACGGCGAATGAAAGACAACACAAGGCGCGCGTTCTGATCGCGCAAACCGGATTGGTTCGTACCGCTGTTGGGTTCAACATTATGGAGCGATGTGACCGACAAGGGATGCCTCCTGCCCCAATAGTCTGGCGGTCCGTCGGAAGTCTGTCAATTTATAAATCACTTTTATTTATTTATTGACCCCTCCCCCCGAATCAACGTTAGGTGGTCATGCCCCTACGTCATTTCGGGCATTTATTCCTTGGGAGGACATCATGAAAAAATTGCTACTCGGCGCATCTCTTGCAACCATGGCTGCGGCCAGCAGTGCGATGGCGGATGGCCATGCAACAACTGTTTGCCTGATCACCAAGACCGACACCAACCCGTTTTTCGTCAAGATGAAAGAAGGCGCCGAAGCCAAAGCCGCAGAGCTTGGCATGACGCTGAAATCCTTTGCCGGTAAAATTGACGGCGACCACGAAACACAGGTGCAAGCCATTGAAACCTGCATTCTGGACGGGGCCAAAGGCATTTTGATCACCGCTTCTGACACCTCCTCCATCGTGCCTGCGGTCAAGCAAGCCCGCGATGCGGGTCTGGTTGTTATCGCGCTTGATACACCGCTGACCCCAATTGACGCGGCAGATGCGACCTTTGCCACCGACAACTTTCTGGCCGGTGAATTGATTGGCAAATGGGCAAAGGGCCAGACGGCAGACCCCGAAGCCGCAAAAATCGGCATGATGAACATCAACGTGTCGCAACCCACCGTTGGTGTGCTGCGCAATCAGGGGTTCTTGCAGGGCTTTGGCATTGATCTGGCGGATCCCGCGAAATGGGGCGATGAAACAGATGCGCGCATCGTCAACAACGAGGTCACCAACGCCAACGAAGAAGGCGGTCGCAAGTCCATGGAAAACCTGTTGACCATGGATGACGGGTTGAACGTGCTTTACACCATCAACGAACCTGCCGCGGCGGGCGCCTATGAAACGCTCAAGGACTTTGGCAAAACCGACGATGTGATTGTCGTATCCGTCGATGGCGGTTGTCCCGGCGTGCAAAACGTGGCTGACGGTGTGATCGGGGCCACCTCGCAGCAGTACCCCTTGTTGATGGCCGCCCTTGGGGTTGAGGCAATCAAAAAATGGGCGGATGAGGGCGTGAAGCCAGAGCCGACACCGGGCAAAGACTTCTTTGACACCGGCGTTGCATTGGTCACCGACAGCCCTGTTGATGGCGTACCGTCCATCTCCTCCAAAGAGGGTCTGGAGCTGTGCTGGGGCTAAACGCACCGGTCTAAAACCTGGGGCGGGCACCTCGCGCGGTGCCCCCCTTTTCAGCCCAAGACAGGGCTAAGAATATCTGTCATCCTACTTCCCACACACCCAACACGCCTTGCAACCCTGCGGGAGCTTTTTCATGTCTGACACCCCTCCGTCCGCCGGCTATGAGGCCGCAGCAACAGGTCATCAGGAAACCGTCGCAGAATTTGAAGACACCCGCAAAGGGCTGATTGGCAAGCTGCAACACATGTTGCACATCAACCCGGCGCTGGTGCCGTTGATCGTACTGGTGACCTCAATTGTTGTGTTTGGCCTGTTGATTGGCGGGCGCTTCTTCTCGCCTTTTGCCATGACGTTGATCCTGCAACAGGTGCAAATCGTCGGCATCGTCGCCGCCGCACAAAGTCTGGTGATCCTGACGGCGGGCATCGACCTGAGCGTTGGTGCGATCATGGTGCTGTCCTCTGTTGTGATGGGGCAGTTTACCTTTCGTTATGGCCTGCCGGTTGAGGTCTCCATTGCCTGCGGATTGACGGTGGGTGCGCTGTGCGGCGCCATCAACGGCTGGCTTATCGCCTACATGAAACTGCCCCCCTTTATCGTGACCCTGGGGATGTGGCAGATCGTGCTGGCCTCCAACTTCCTCTACTCCGCCAACCAGACCATCCGCAGTCAGGACATTGAGGCACAGGCCCCCCTGTTGCAGATCTTTGGCACCAAATTTCAGGTGGGCGGCGCGACCCTGACCGTCGGCGTGATCTTTCTGCTGATCCTTGTCTTTGTGCTGGCCTATGCGCTCAAACAGACGGCCTGGGGGCGGCATGTCTATGCCGTGGGCGATGACCCGGAGGCGGCGGAATTGTCCGGCGTAAACGTCAAAGGCACGCTGGTCTCGGTCTATGTGCTGTCCGGCATCATCTGCGCCTTTGCGGGCTGGGCGATGGTAGGGCGGATCGGGTCGATCTCTCCAACATCCGGGCAATTGGCCAATATCGAAAGCATCACGGCGGTGGTGATTGGTGGCATCTCGTTGTTTGGGGGGCGCGGGTCCATTCTGGGCTCCCTCTTTGGCGCATTGATTGTGGGCGTGTTCACGCTAGGCCTGCGCTTGCTGGGGGCAGACGCACAATGGACCTTCCTGTTGATTGGCTTGCTGATCATTGCAGCCGTCGCGGTGGATCAATGGATCAGAAAGGTGGCCGCGTAATGGAACCTATTCTCAAAGGCCGCCAACTGGTCAAACGCTACGGCAAGGTTACCGCCCTCGATCACTGCGATTTTGACCTCTACCCCGGCGAAATTCTGGCCGTGATTGGCGACAACGGAGCGGGTAAATCCACCCTGATCAAAGCGGTCTCGGGCGCGGTAACGCCGGATGCTGGCGAAGTCTGGCTCAGCGGCAAAAAGGTGCAGTTCAACAGCCCCATTCAGGCCCGCGAACACGGGATTGAAACGGTGTACCAGACGCTGGCGATGTCCCCTGCCCTGTCGATTGCCGACAATATGTTCATGGGGCGCGAATTGCGCAAACCGGGTGTCATGGGCAAAATCTTTCGCAAACTGGACCGCCCGGCGATGGAGAAATTTGCCCGCGATAAACTGTCTGAACTGGGGCTGATGACCATTCAGAACATCAATCAGGCGGTTGAAACCCTCTCGGGTGGGCAACGCCAAGGGGTGGCTGTGGCACGCGCCGCCGCCTTTGGCTCCAAAGTGATCATCCTGGATGAACCCACGGCGGCCCTTGGGGTCAAGGAATCCCGCAAGGTGCTGGAGCTGATCCAGGACGTTCGCGCGCGCGGCATTCCGATCATTCTGATCAGCCACAACATGCCCCATGTCTTTGAAGTGGCTGACCGCATTCACGTGCACCGGCTGGGCAAACGTCTCTGCGTAATTGACCCAAAAGAATACACCATGTCAGACGCCGTTGCCTTTATGACCGGTGCCATGGACGCGCCTGCGCAGGCTGTCGCCTCTTGATTGTAGCGGAGGGCATTGCCGATGCAATTCTGGCGGTGCCGTGCAGGCAGGGTCGCAGGATCATTGCCATTGCCGGGGCACCGGCCAGCGGCAAATCGACGCTGGCTGAGGTTCTGGCCAAGGACATCCCCGGTGCGCGGGTGTTGCCGATGGACGGGTTTCACCGGGACAATGCAGACCTTGAGGCACATGGATTACTGTCCCGCAAAGGCGCGCCACACACCTTTGATGTCGTGGCGTTTGCCAGCCTTGTACGGGCCGCGCGCAGCACACCGCATTTGGCATTTCCGACATTTGACCGCACGGCGGATTGTGTTGTGCCCGGTGGTGATGCGCTGACACCGGAAGACGACACCATTCTGGTTGAAGGCAACTACCTGCTGCTCAAAGATGCCCCGTGGCACAGAATGCTGCCCCTGTGGGATTTTACCATCATGCTTGATGTACCCCTGACCGAGTTGGAACGACGCCTGATCGCGCGCTGGCAATCTTATGGGTTTTCCCTGTCTGACGCGACCCGGCGCGCGCAAGCAAATGATCTGCCAAACGCAAAGCTGGTGGTGGAACGCTCCGCCCCCGCCGACAGGATTTTCCGCCACTGTTAGGCCACGTCAGGCATCCTTAAGATACATCCGCCAATTGTGCTGTGGCGCAAAGCCCAGCATCGCTTTGGCTTTCTTATTGGCATAAAACGTCTCATCCCGGCCCATCTGTGCCACCGGCACGCCCTGATAATACTGATCCACCAGTTCAGCGGTGCTCAGGGCCACAGAATGATCATCGTTCGAGACATTAAAAATCTCATACCCCAAACCGTCTGTTGCAAGGCAACGATCCACCATCTGCCCCAGATCACGCGCGTCGATATAGGCGAAAATATTACGCCGCCGCATCGACGGGTTCGCGATGTAGGTCGGAAAATCCCGTTCATATTCATGGGGTTCAATCACGTTGTTGATCCTCAACCCATAGATATCAAAGCCGGAACGTTGCTGAAAACTGCGCGCGGTGACCTCGTTCACCACCTTGGACATGGCATAGCTGTCCTCCGGGATGACGGGATGCTCCTCATCAATGGGCAGATAATCGGGCTTGCGCTCCCCATCCGCAAAACAGACGCCATAGGTGGTTTCGGAAGAGGCGAAAATGATCTTTTTGATCCCGCATTTCACCGCTGCATCAATGATATTGTAGGTGCCCAGCGTGTTGACGCGGTAACATTCGTTGTCCGACGTCATCAGCAAACGCGGCACAGCGGCAAAATGCACCACCGCGTCAAATTTTGGCACCCCTGTGCCCGGCTCCAGCTCATCATAGCCCGCATAGCTTTGCATGATGTCAAAGACTTGGCCCGCATCCGTGACATCTGCCAGGCGGTTATCAACGCCGGGGTGATTCAGCGCGATTTTGTCCACGTTTAGCACCCGGTGGCCCTGTTCGACCAGATAGGCAATTGCGTGTTTGCCGGCCTTGCCCGCCCCGCCAGTGAATAGAATGCGCATTAAGTCCTCCTGCTATGTCTTTGGGTTGCCTCAACTATCGCAAAGCCGCCGTAGCGCAACAAGGCCGCGTTAACCTTGCCCTACTTTAACGCGCGCGACAAAAACGCCTGTGTGTCGCTGTGTTGGGGGTGGTCAAACAGGCGGGTCGGGTTGGCCTCCTCAATCACTTTGCCATCCTTCAGAAAACAAACCTTGTTAGCGGCCTGACGGGCAAATCCCATCTCATGGGTGGCCATCACCATCGTCATCCCCTGTTGTTTGAGCAGCAGCAGCACATCCAGCACCTCGCCCACCAATTGGGGATCAAGGGCGGAGGTGATTTCATCAAACAGCATCACTTCGGGGCGCATGGCAAGGGCGCGCACAATCGCCACGCGTTGCTGCTGCCCACCCGAAAGCTGATCTGGATAATTCTGCATCCGGTCCGCCAGACCAAAGCGGTCAAACAGCGCCTCCACCTCGGGCAGCAATGCGGCACGGGTCAGTCCGCGCACTCGGCGCGGGGCCAGCATGGCGTTTTCGAGGGCCGTCATGTGGGGGAACAGGTTAAAGTTCTGAAACACAATCCCGATCCGCGCGCGCACGGTCTGCGGGTCAAGAGCCGGGACTGCAATGTCTTGCCCGTCGAGGAAAATCTCCCCCTCATCAATGGGTTCCAGCAGGTTGATACAGCGCAGCAGTGTCGATTTCCCCGCGCCTGAGGCCCCAATCAGGCAGACCAGCTGCCCCGCCTCCACGTCCAGATCAATGCCGTCGCAAACGGTCACATCACCAAAGCGCTTGATCACATGGCGCAGTTCCAGTTTCGCCATCAGCGCCGCTCTCTGGTTTGGCGCGCCATCAGATAATCGGCGTAGCGCGTGGCCGGAATGGTCACGATCAGGAAGATAATCGCGGCTCCCACATAGGGCGTGAAATTGGCCAGAAGGGATTTGAACACACCTGCCTGGCGGAAGATCTCAACCGGGCCAATAAAGCTGAGCAGGGAGACGTCTTTTTGCAATGCAATCAACATGTTCATCTGGCTGGGCACCACATTGCGCACGGCCTGGGGCAGGATCACATCGCGCATCGCCTGACGTTCAGACAGGCCCAGCGACAGGGCCGCTGCGCGTTGTGAATGGTGCACCGAGTCGATGCCTGAGCGAAAAATCTCGGCCACATAGGCGGAATAGGTCAGGATCAGCGCCAGCGAGCCCCAGATATAGGGCGAATTCCACGGTCGCGGCAGGCCCAGCCCCGGAATGCCAAAGCCGATCAGATAGACCGTCAGGATCACCGGCACCCCGCGAAACACATCTGTGAACGCAGCCCCAAAGATGCGCAGCGGAAAGAGCGCGGGCGATTTGGCATCCCGCGCAAGGGCAATCAGCAACCCCAACACCGCAATGGCCGGGGCCGACCAGGCAAAGATCATGATGTTGATCTTGAAGGCCTCAAGCAGTTTGGGAAAGGATTTGGCCAGAACCGCACCGTTGAAAAAGCTCTTTTGAACCTTTTCCCACCCCGGTGCCATGGGGATCAGCACAACCAGTGCCAGCACCACAATCGCGGTGCTGCTGGCCGCGATCAGCGTTGCGCGGCGGCGTTGTTTTTGCTCAAAAATGGCGCGGCGGGTCATCCCCGCCGCTTTTTGCTCAGACATGTTACTTGATCAAGGGCACGCCCGTGGTGCTTTGCAGCCACTCCGCCTCAATCGCGGCCAACGTGCCATTGTCGGTGATTGCGGTGATGGCCGCGTCCACACAGGCCTTGAGCGGGTTGCCCTCTTCCATCAGCATGCCGAACTGATCAGGGTTGTCGCCCTCATCCGCAGGGAACTGACCGATTACTTTGGACCCCTCAATCATCACCGCACTCAGGAACAGCGCTGTGGGCAGGTCAAACAGGGCGGCATCAATCTGGTTCGCGCTCATCGCCGCGTTGACGTCTGCGTTGTCGCCATAAAGCAGCAGATCACTGTCGGGTTTCACCACATCGCCCAGCTTTGCCACGGCGGTGGTGGAGCCCACGGCACCCCACTTCAGCCCCTTCAAGGCCGCCAGAGTGGGCGCGGTATCGGTCGCACCGGGGCTGACCAATACGGCCATGGGGGCGGTGTAGTAAGGGGCGGAAAAATCAACAACTTCATCGCGTTCCGGCGTGATTGAATATTGCTGCATGTTCACGTCAAAGTTTTTGGCACCCGGTTGGATCGCCTCATCAAAGGACGACCGTACCCAAACCACATCTTCGGCAGCAAAACCCATTTCACCCGCAACGGCATAGGCCACAGCGGCCTCAAACCCCTTGCCGCTTTCCGGGGCATCATCCATCACCCAGGGAAAATACGCGGGATTGCCTGTGGCGATGGTGAATTTACCATCCGCCAGCGTCTTACCTGCCGCGCAATGCCCATCTGCCAGTGCGGATGTTGCCATCAACGCACATGTTGCCACCGTCATTGTAAAAAGTCGTTTCATGTCCACGCACCCCTTTTGTCGGACCCAGTTTGGCAAAGCGTAGGGTGCAGCCAAGGGGCTGTCCAGTGCGATAATGGTTGCGAAATATGGCCGGGATTTCGGGCCCCTCCTCTATTTTCAGCGCGCAGATAGCGGTGGCCGAGTTAAACCGCAGGAACACCCGCCGGTTGATTGCTCGCGCAGCTTATATATACAACGGGTCTTTGAAATGGTGCCCAACACCGCCCCTCTTTTACGGTGGTCTGCCTTCGATAAGCATCCCCTGCGGTTTCAGCGAGGGCCGGCCTATCGGCTCGCAACTGGTGGGGCCCAACTACGGCGAGATGAAGATTTATCAAGCGGCGCACGCCTTGGCGCAATCGGGCGATTCGCGCGACATGTAAGGAGAGCGCAGCATGACGATCCCGAATGACGGCATTGCAGGACGGGTTCAGAATTTTGGTCTGGATCAGAACAAGGAAACGAAAGGTGACCTCGCGCCGCGCAACGGCCAGTCCTATGTTCAGGGGCCCAAACACCCGGAACTGACCTTTGCCACCATTCCGCAATTGCTGCGCGAGGCGGTATCGCGCTATGGCCCGCATGAGGCGCTGGTGTTTCCAGACCAAAGGCTAAGCTACTCTGATTTTGACCGCGCGGTGGATGCGCTGGCCTCCGGTTTTCTGGCGCTGGGGCTGGAAAAGGGTGACCGTCTGGGCATCTGGTCCCCCAACCGGCTGGAATGGGTACTGACGCAATTTGCCACGGCGCGCATCGGTGTGGTGCTGGTCAACATCAATCCCGCCTATCGCCTGTCAGAACTTGAATATGCGCTCAACAAAGTGGGCTGCAAAGCCTTGGTGCTGGCGCGCAGCTTTAAATCCTCGCATTACCTTGAGATGATCCGCACCCTTGCCCCGGAATTGGCCAGCGCTGAACGGGGCCGCCTGCACGCGGCCAAACTGCCGCATCTGCGCCATGTGATTGTGATGGACAAAGCCGAGGACGACGCCGGGTTTTGGCGTTTTGATGAGGTGGCCACCCTTGGCGGCCCCGCGCAGCAATTGCGCCTGCCCCAGATTGACCAGACCTTGCAGCCCGATGATGCGATCAACATTCAATTCACCTCTGGCACCACAGGGCAGCCCAAGGGCGCGACCCTGACGCATTACAACATCGTCAACAATGCGCGTTTTGTGACCGATCGGATACGGCTCAGCGAGAATGACCGATTGTGCATCCCCGTGCCGCTTTATCATTGCTTTGGAATGGTGATGGGCGTGCTGGGGGCGGTCAGCAAAGGGGCCACCATGGTGTTCCCCGGTGAAGGGTTCGAGGCGGCACAAACGCTGGATGTACTGGCGCGCGAACGCTGCACGGCGCTTTATGGTGTGCCGACGATGTTTGTGGCCATGTTGCAGAACCTCGCTGAGGTGCCGCGTGATCTGTCGTCCCTGCGCACTGGGGTCATGGCAGGAGCGCCCTGTCCTGTGGACGTGATGAAACAGGTCAACGACAAGATGAACATGGGGGAGGTCACAATTTGCTATGGCATGACCGAAACCGCGCCTGTGTCTTTCCAGAGCTTTGTGGATGACACCACGGAACAGCGTTGCAAAACCGTGGGGCGCGTGCATCCGCATCTGGAGGTCAAAATCATTGACGAGGACGGGCAGATTGTCCCCGCCGGGGTACAGGGGGAGCTGTGCACGCGCGGCTATTCCGTGATGAAGGGCTATTGGGAGGACGACGCGCGCACCGCCGAGTCCATTCGTGATGGCTGGATGCACACGGGTGATCTGGCAGTGCTGGATGCGGAGGGGTTTTGCTCCATCACCGGACGGGTCAAAGACATGATCATTCGCGGCGGTGAAAATATTTATCCGCTGGAGGTCGAGGAATATTTGTTTGGCCATCCAGACATCAGCGAGGCACAGGTGTTTGGCGTGCCGGATGCGCGTCTGGGGGAAGAGGTCTGCGCCTGGGTTGTGCTGGGTCCGGGGGCATCCGCCAGCCCCGATGCCATCCGCCAGTATTGCGAAGGACAGATCGCGCATTTCAAGGTGCCGCGCCATATTCGGATTGTGGACACGCTGCCCATGACCATCACGGGCAAGCCACAAAAGTTTGTAATGCGGGATCGGATGGCGGAGGAGCTGGGGCGCACCCCGCTGGCGTGATGGAATTGCCCGCTTATAGCGACCCGCCTATAACGTGAAGCATCACGTATCGCTGATGTCCCAAAAGCGCGGAGCGCGGCAGGGCATTGGTTCCTCAAGTTTTAGGCGGGGCGCTTTGGCGTGTATTCCACACGTATAAGCCCGCAGGTATCTGACCATTTAGCGCGCCCCGGAGGCTTGGGATAAGACGTTAAAAAGAAGTAACAAATTGAGCATTTTACGCGGTTTAATTCGGGCAGACGCTATTGAAGGTGAGACCAGTTCAGCATGCGAAATCCGTTTGCGCCAACAGGATCTTGCCCGCTTCACAAACCGCTGAACGGCCTCAAAGTAACGCCTGTCATCAGGTTTCAAAGACCTACAACTATGCACGGTCAGGATTTTATCGTGCCAAGACAGAGCGGGAAAACAGCCCGGCTTTGTCACAGCTCACCTGGAATCCCGCGCACACGAAACTGACGTGTGGACCACTGATAAGGGCGAGAACCGCAGAAAATTCCTGCGTGGCTCGGCTGTTGTCGGCGCTGCTGCTCTGGCAACCCCTGCCCTTGCAGATGGCCACGCCACCACACGCAAGATGCAGGCATAGGCAAACACCTTGTGGCGGTTCACGGAAATGCCTGTCAGTTCAGCCGCCTCGGGGTTGGAGCCGATGGCAATTGTGTAGCGCCCGAAATAGCTGCGCGTCAAAAGCAGATACCCGCCAATCATCGTGGCAATGCCGATCAGCACCGGAATCGGGACAAAACCGGGGATTTGCCCGCGTCCAATATCGGTCAAAAAGTCTGGGAAGCGTGCCAGTACAAGGCCCTTGGCCAGCACCAGCGCAAAGCCGCGATAGACCAGATCCATCGCCAGCGTGCCGATCAGGTCGGGCACGTTAAAGCGCGTGATGATCAGCCCGTTGATCAACCCCATCAGTGCGCCCAGCATGATCGCTATGGGCACGGCCACATAGACCGAATAGCCATATTGCTTGATCAAAAAGGCCATGATGATGCCCGACAGCGCGGCGATGGAGCCAATGGACAAATCGATGCCCCGCTGCGTGATCACAAAGGTCATCGTCATCGCCATCGGCATGTACAAGGCCGCGTCCAGCAGGATCAGGTTCAGGTTGGTGGTGCGAAAATACCGCGCCGGTTCCACGATGCCCATAAAGACAAGGATCGCCAGGATCATCACCATCGGCCCGATGATGGCGATGTAGGGTTCCAGCCGTTCGCTCAGCGGTTGTTTATGTGTCTCGGCGGTCATGCTGTCACCTCTTCTGCGCCAACGATCATGCCGAGCACTTCTTGTGTGGAACTGTCTGCGGTTCTCACGACGCCCACGCGCTGTCCGCGCCGCTGTACGTGCACGCGATCCGACACCTCAAACACGTCATCCAGCGAGTGGCTGATCAGGATCACCGCCAGCCCTTGCGCCTTGAGCGCCTTGATCAGTTTCAGGGTCCGCGCCGTCTCCTGCGGGCCAAGCGCGGCGGTGGGTTCGTCCATCACCAAAACGCGCAGCCCTTCGGAGTAGACCGCACGCGCAATGGCAACGGCCTGACGTTGGCCGCCGGACAGGCTTTCGGTGGGGGCATCGAGGGATTTGAGCTGAACGCCAAGGCGCTCCATCAACACCCGCTCGGTTTCCGCGCGCATCTTTTTGTTGTCAAGCACCGGGATGCCCATGAAAGACTTGGTCAGCTCATTGCCCAGAAACATATTGGCCGCCGGATCAAGGTGATCGGCCAGCGCAAGCGTTTGGTACACCGCGTCAATGCCCAGTGTGATGGCCTCTGCGTGGCTGGAAAACGCAACCTTGTCGCCATCCAGAAAAATCTCCCCCTTCGTGGGTTGATAGACCCCAGTCAGCACTTTGATCAGCGTTGATTTACCGGCTCCATTGTCGCCCACAATCGCCAGAACTTCGCCCGCGTAGGCCTCCAGATCAACATTCAAGAGCGCCGTAACGCCGCCAAAACGTTTGGTGATTGCCCGCATCTGAACCAGGGGGGGGTGAGGTCATTTCAATGTCCTTCGCAAAATCATATCCGGCGCGCAAACTGCGCGGTCACGGCCCGTGTGAATTTTGTGGAACCCCGGCACATTTTCCGGGATCCCACAGGGAGGATTACTTGCCCCAGATCGCAGAATAGCTTTCGCGGTACGGGATATCGGGATCAAAGGCGTTGCTGTCGCCCAGTTTGGCCAGCCCTTCCGACGTCACCAGCGCGGGGGAGGTGACATAGCCAGAACAGGCCGCCCCCTGCACCGCGCGGTTCAGTTCATCCACCAACTGCCAGCCTTGCAGGTTCAGTGGCTCCGCCACGGTGATGGCCTGATACCCGTTGGAGCGGATGCGCTGGAACGCCGCTTCTGATCCGTCCCCGGCGGAACCTGCTTTGGGGTCCTGATCCGGTGACAACCCGGCGGCCGCCAGCGAGGGGCCCATGAAATCAAAGTAAAGATCGTTGATCGCCAGCGCGTGGGTCCAGCTGTCCCCGTATTTCTGCAACAGCGATGTGGTCAGCGGCCCCATGCGGGTGGATGTGTCAGCAATGGGGGTGTCCACATATTCCAACACCTTGCCGCCTGCTTTTTCGACGGTTTCTTTCAGGCGGTCCGCCTTGTCGATGGCGATTTGATAGGTGCTGTCGGTAAAGATCACCACACCGATGTCTTTGCCACCATCCTCAATTGCCCAGTCCGCCGCAACCTCGGACACGGTCATCGCGTCAGTAGACACATTGGCGAAAATCCCGCCGGGTGCGTCACAACCGATCTTGGGACCAGAATGCCAGGCCACCATCGGAATGCCTGCTTTTACAACGCCTTCCAGTGCGGCCTGCTGTTCGACGGCGTCAAAGCCGTTGATGATGATGCCATCCGCCTTGAGCGCCAGCGCCTGACCAATTGCGGCGGTGCGGCCCTGGATGGACCCGGCCCCGTCGAGCACGCGCACTTCCCAGCCGATTTTGGCTGCGGCCTCTTCAACCCCGTTGGTGACCCCCAGAATGCCACCGTTTTTCAAATCCCCCGCGACGACAACAATTGATTTGCCTTCAGCCGCACTTGGACCGGCGGTTGGACCATCCCACTCTGCGGCAATCACCGGTGCGGCGATCAACATGGTGGTGGCCATCAGGCCTGCGATAAACGTTCTCTTTTTCATCTTACTTCTCTCCCATTGCATTGAAATCTTAGCGCTTTTCAGTCGCTTTCTTGCGCTGTGCGTAGCCTGCGATGCCAATCGCGATCAGCAGGGTTACCCCGTTAAACAGCGGCTCCACCCAGAACGAGCCACCAAATTGTTGAATGCCTGAAATGCCTACTGCCAGAATGGCGACGCCGACGATGGTGCCCCAGACATTCACGCGCCCCGGTTTGATCGTGGTGGAGCCAAGGAAGGCCCCCACCAGTGCAGGCAACAAAAACTCCAGCCCGACAGAGGCCTGACCGATGCGCAGTTTGGAGGCAAGCAGCACGCCCGCCAGCGCGGTCATGATGCCCGAGGCCACAAAGGCACCGATCACATATTTGCGGGTTGGAATGCCGTTCAGCTGCGCGGCGCGCTGGTTGGCCCCAATCGCATAAAGGTAGCGGCCCACCGGCGTGTATTCGAGCACGACCCACATCACCACGGTGATGACCACCAGATAATAGGCCGTGATTGGCAGGCCAAAAACAAAGGTGGTGTTGAGCGCGTAAAACCCATCGGGCAACAGCCCGACCATTTGCCGCCCGCCCGTGTGCCAAAGGGCGAGCGCATAAAGCACGGTGCCGGTGCCAAGGGTCGCGATAAAGCTGTCGATCTTGGCGACCTCAACCAGCCAACCGTTCAGGAAACCGGCCATCGCGCCAAAAACCAGCACCACAGCCACAGCCATCGGCCAGGGCAGGCCCAGCATGGTTTGCAAGCTGATCGCCAGAATGTGCCACAGCACGATGCCGTAGCCGACGGTCAGGTCAATCCGCCCCGCCGCCATCGGGATCATCGCGCCCAGGGACAACAAGGCGATGATCGCCTTGTCAGAGATGATGGAGCGCAGGTTCAGCATTGTGGGAAAGGTGTTGGGCAAAAGCACCGAAAACAGCCCGATCAAAAATACCGTCAGGATCACCAGCCCGTAGACTGGTAAAAAACGCATGATCCGTTTGCCCGTGCTCAGGCCTTTCAACTCGGCTTTGGTTGGCTCCAAAGCGCCTGACTCAAGCGATTGCATCAACGCCGCTCCCTGTTGTCTTGATGTTCCCGGCAGAGGCCGATTGAATAAGGTTCTCCGTGGTCAACCGCGTGCCGCTGAGTTCATCCACGATGGTGCCCTGGCTGAACACAATAGCGCGGTGGCAGATGGTGGCGATCTCTTCAAAGTCTGTTGACATGATCAGGATCGCGACCCCTTCACCCAATGCGCGGTTCAGCAGTGCGTAAATTTCTGACTTTGCGCCCACATCGACACCCGCTGTAGGGTCTTCGCAGATCAGCAGCTTGCGTTTGGTGGCCAGCCAGCGGCCAATGACAACCTTTTGCTGATTGCCGCCCGACAAGGCCTCAATCGCCAAAGACGGATCATTGGGCGACAGGCCCAGCTCTGCGCCGATTTCAGCCGCCCGGTCCGCCTCTTTGCGCGGCGACAGCATGCTGAGCAATTTGCGGCCCACGCCGTCGGGGTTGAGAAAGGTGTTTTCCCGGATGCTCAGGCTCATCGCGACGGATTCTTCGGTGCGGTCCTTGGCCACCAGCCCCACGCCTGCGTGCAGTGCGCGCTGTGGCGTGCTGAGGTCAGGTGTTTGCCCGTTCAACGTGACGGTGCCGCGATAATCCAGCAAACCAAACAGCGCACGCGAGATCGCCTCGTGCCCCGCTCCGCGCAGACCGACCAACCCCAGAACTTCGTTCTTTTGCAGATCAAAATCGAGGCTTTGCATGCCTGCGACCTCAAAGTTGCGCAGCGACAAAACCGGCGCGCCAAGCGCTTGCATGGCCTTGACAGTTTCGCGCGCTTTGCGCCCGACGATCTTTTGCACCAGCTCTTCGGGTGTGGTGTGATCAATACTGCGCACGCCCACCATCGCCCCATCACGCAACACCGCAACACGGTCTGCGATCTGAAAAATCTCATCAAGGCGGTGAGAGACATAGATCATCCCAACACCCTTTTCGCGCAGGGGCCGGATGGCGGCAAACAGCCGCTCAACCTCATCCGCAGGCAAGGATGCGGTGGGTTCATCCAACACCAGAAATTCACTGTCCACCGCAAGGGCACGCGCGATGGCAACCAGTGATTTTTCGGTGCGGGTCAGATCCTCCACACGCGTGGTGGGGTCAAAATCACAATCAACTTTTTTGAGCGCCTCTACGGCCAGATGTTCCACATCTTTCCATCGGATCAGCCCGTTTTTGCGCGAGAACCCCAGCGCGAGGCTGATGTTTTCTGCAACGGTCATCCATTCGATCAGGCCAAGATCCTGATGGATAAACGCCACCTTTTGGCGTTCGCCAAATCCGGCGGGTTTGTGCTGATAAGGTGCCCCATCAATCAGTACCTGCCCGGCGTCCGCAGAATGGATGCCACCCAGCACTTTGATCAGGGTCGATTTGCCCGCGCCATTTTCACCAAGCAGGGCCACAATCTCGCCACGCCCAACCGTCAGCGACACATCTTTCAGCGCATATGTGCCGCCAAAATGCTTGTCGATGCTGTCAAAGAGCAGGCCTGATTGCAGGTCTGACATGGTAATTCCTCCCGCGTTATCGGCCCAAGCTAACTGTTGAGTTACCCGTAACGTTACGCTAGCATCGTGCCAGTTCACACAAACTGTCAAGGCTTAAGTTACCCGTAACGTAAGATTCTGGATTTTGCATATTCATGAGTAAAAACAACAAGGTAAGCCTATCCCAGGTCGCACAGGCGGCAGGTGTGTCGAAAATGACGGCAAGCCGTGTGTTGCGCAATGAAGGGGGCTACTCCGAGGAAACCCGCGTGAAAGTCATGGCGCAGGTTGACGCGCTTGGTTACTTACCGAATCGATTGGCAACGGTTTTTGCCGGAGATCAAAGCTCAACCTTCATCGGCGTGTCGATCCCGGATCTTGGCAATGAGGTCTTTGCCCAGGTGCTGGAGGGCATTGACCGCAAGCTGGGCACCTTTGGGTATCAGTCGGTTTTGGGCCTGACGCAGCACACCTTGCAAGAGGAAGAGAGCTGGATTTCCACGGTGTTGTCCTGGCAACCTGCGGGGCTGATCCTGACCGGGCGCTACCATTCTGCGCGCGCCAATGAAATGCTGCGCAATGCCGGGATTCCGGTGGTCGAAATCTGGGATCTGAACTCCAGCCCGTTTGATGTCAGCGTCGGGATCAACCACTTTGACAGCGGCTTTGACATGGGCCGCTATCTGACCTCGCTTGGGTATCGTGACATCGGATATGTTGGCACCAGCCATGACACGGCCAACGCAGCAACAGAACGTTTGAATGGCTTTTGCAAGGCCGTTGAGGGGGCCGGCGGGGACGTGGTGAAACAGCTGTGCCTCAACGACACTGCGACCTATTACCCCGGATTTTACGGCACTGAACAATTGTTGGCCGCCGCCAAGGGGATCGAGTGTATTTTTTACCAGAATGACGCGATGGCCTTTGGCGGATTGCAATATTGCGTGGGCAAAGGGTTGGACGTGCCCGACGATATCGGAATTGCGGGCTGGGGTGATTTGCCCATTGCGTCGGTCATGAACCGCCGCCTGACGTCTTGTCACGTGTCACATCTGAAGCTGGGACAGCGCGCCGCAGAAATGATGATGGCCCGCATCACAGGGGAACCTGCCCCCAATTGCACCGATATCGGCTTTCGCCTGATCCCCGGTTCAACAGTGCGCAACAGCGGCCCTTAGGGCCTGTGCGTTAGCTGGTTTCACCCCGCACAAAGGTGCAGCCCACATCAATGCGCTGCGGCGTGTCAGCCGCATTATCAAACACCGCCCCGAGCAGGGCCACCACCTCGTGCCCGATGTGCTCAGCCTGCACATTCACAGTTGTGATGCAGGGGTTTGCAACCTTGGCAATTTCAAAGTGACCAAAGCCAGTGATTGCCAGATCATCCGGCACGCGCAGCCCCATCCGCTGCACCGCACTGAGACAGCCAAAGGCGACCGGGTCAGACACACAGACCAGCGCGTCAAACTGCCCCACATCACGGCCCAGATGATCAATCGCCGCCCGGCCATGGCGCATGGACACCGGTGCCGGGCCTGCATCCATCAGCTTTACCGGAGGCAAGCCATGGCGTTGGGCGGCCTCAATCACCGCTTCACGGCGCACCGCACCGCGCATATCCGCCCCCTTGGAAGCTCCAACAAAGGCCAGTTTGCGCCGCCCCGTCTGCACCAGATGATCCACAATCAGCGCCATCGCATTGGCGTTCGAAAACCCCACAACATGGCCCAGCGGGTCATCAGGCAAATCCCACATCTCAACAATCGGCATGCCGGCAGAGCGCACCAGATCTCGCGTGGCCTGACTGTGGTGCCCGCCCGTCAAAATCAGCGCCTCGGGGTTGCGCGCCAATAGTTGACGCACCAATTGCTCTTCTTTTTCAACGCGGTAATTCGAGCTGCCCAGCAGCAATTGCAGCCCCGCCGCCTCTAACCCATTGCTGAGGGCGCGAAAGGTCTCTGCGAAATTTGCATTGTTGACGGAGGGCAGCGTGACCGCGACAAACCCGCTTTTTTGCGTGCGAAACGCTCGCGCCGTTGTGTCATAGACATAGCCCATGCTCTGAGCGGTCTGTCTGATCTTTTCGCGGGTCGGCTCACTCACCGTCGGGTCATCGCGCAGGGCCCGCGAGACGGTCATCGGTGACACGCCTACAGCCTGCGCAACGTCCCGCATGGTGACCCGCGTGCTCATTTGATGTTAGGGCAGATATTCATGCCGCTCCGTCACGTGATGGTGGATACGTCCGTCAAAAAACCGGGCCACTATGTCACCTGTGACCTCTTTTGACTGAAACCGCGCCGGGCTGTCCAGAGCCGCCGTCATTGTGTCCTCATCAGGATAGCTGATGGCCAGGATCAGTGGAAACTCTGGCGCGCCTTCATCCCGGTCATCGCTGAACATGACACGCACATCGGTGTTGCCGGGGAATTGCCTCCACAAGGGCACCAACCGCTCTTTGACGGCGACGCGAAAGGCCGCTGTTTGACCGGGTTTTACAGCGCCCTCAAACAGGGCAAAACGTGTGATCATGATTGCGGCTCCTCTTTTGCGCCTTTGAAAAATTCCATCACGGCGGCCTGGTCCTCTCCGCCCCACCCTGCTGCTGTCAACATGCGGTGGATCTCGGCACAGAGCGCCGTCATGGGCATGGAGGTCCCGGTCTGGCGCGCCAGATCGTTCACTGCGTTCAGGTCTTTCACCATATTGTCGATGCGCCCAGTGCGCCGGTAATCTTTGCCTGCAAAACGCGGCAGATATTCCTGCAACAAGGCGCTGTCGGCCCGCCCGCCTTTCAGCGCTTGTGGAATTTTTGCGGCATCCACCCCGGCGTCCAAGGCCAGCTGCGTGGCCTCTGCCACCGCAAGAAAGCCCAAACCACACAGCACCTGATTGATCAGTTTGGTGGTCTGTCCGGCCCCGGCGGGCCCCATGTGGGTGTAGTTTGAGGCGACATGGCGCAGGGCCAGATGGGCGCGCTCCACGTCTGCGGCCTCCCCGCCTGCCATCAGGGTCAGCTCCCCGATCAACGCTTTGGGCGCACCACCCGACAAGGGGCTGTCCACCCAGGCCAACCCCCGCTCCGCCGCCATTTTGGCGAACTTGCGCGTGGCGTCCGGCTCGATCGAGGACATGTCGATGATCACGGTGCCCTGCGCCGCACCTTCCACAATCCCGTCTTTGCCAAAGGCCGCCAGTCCCACAATGCGCGAGGCATTCAAGCTGGTGATGACAAAATCGACATCCTTAGCCGCCTCCGCCCCTGTGGATGCTGCAACGCCGCCTTTTGCGACAAGTGCAGCAACCTTTTCCGCGTCAAGATCAAAAACCTTGAGACTGTTCCCGGTTTCCAACAGCCGCGTGCCAATTGCACCGCCCATGGCCCCGGCCCCGATCAGGGCAATTTTTTCACTCATATCAGGGTTTCCCGCACATAGTTTTCTGATTGCGCCACAACCTCGGCATAGGGTTTTGCGATATCAATCTCTCCGCCCCATTCATCCCGGTCCAATCGCTCCAGCGCCTCGAACTGACTGTCCAGCAAAGCCGGAGGCATAAAATGCCCGGCCCGCGATTGCACACGCTGCGCCAAAACATCCTTTGGTGCATCAAGGTGTAAAAAGTGAACCGGTTCAGGCACATGCGCGCGGATCATGTCGCGATATTTCTTTTTCAGCGCAGAACACCCAATGACGATAGGCCCGGCGTGATCCGCCAGCGTCCGCCCGACATCCGCTAGCCATGGCGCGCGGTCAGAATCCTCCAACGCAGTGCCACGTGCCATCTTTTCGATGTTGCTGCGGGGGTGCAAATCATCCCCATCGACAAAATCAATGTTGCACAAGGCAGACAGCGCGGTGCCCACAGACGACTTGCCGCACCCGGAGACGCCCATCAAAACATAGCACCGCATCAAAGCGACGCCGTAATGCCGCCATCCACGTAAAGCGTATGGCCGTTCACAAAACTCGACGCCGCCGAAGACAGGAAAATACAGGCCCCCACCAGTTCTTCCACATTGCCCCAGCGCCCGGCGGGTGTGCGCTTTTCAAGCCATGCTGAAAATTCCGGGTCCGTCACAAGGGCAGCGTTTAGCGGCGTGTCGAAATACCCCGGCGCAATCGCATTGCATTGCAGGCCATGTTTGGCCCAATCCGTCGCCATGCCTTTGGTCAGATTGCCAACCGCGCCTTTTGTGGCGGTGTAGGGCGCGATGCCGGGCCGGGCCAGGGCGGTCTGAACGGAGGCGATGTTGATCACTTTGCCCGCGCCGCGCCCGATCATGTGGCGCGCCACCGCTTGACCAACGTGAAACACACTGGCCACGTTGGTTTGCAACAGCTGTTCAAAGGCATCAGCCGGGAAATTCTCAAGCTCCGTACGGTGTTGCATGCCCGCGTTGTTCACCAGAATGGTGATCGGGCCGGTGTCGGCCTCATAGGCGTCAATCGCTGCGCGCACCTTTTCGTGATCCGTCGCATCAAAACTGAGCGTGTCAACTTTTGCGCCCTCACCGCGCAATGTCTCCGCGGCGGCGGCCAGTTTGGCGGCATCACGACCGTTCAGAATGATCCGCGCGCCCGCCTCTGCCAGACCGCGCGCCAAGGCAAATCCGATGCCCTGTGACGACCCGGTGATCAGAGCGTTTTGCCCAGCCAAGGAAAAAAGTTTCATGTCGCGTCCTTACTGTTGCCGTTGAACGATTGCTGCTGGAGCACTTGCCAAACCACTATGTTACCGATAACAGTTACTGTCAATAGTTACCGATAACATAACTGCCAATGCGGAGAACATCATGAGCAGACCCAGTATTCTACAGGTCGGCCCCTACCCCGAATGGGATCAGGGTCCACTGGACCAAGTCTTTGATACAAAGCGTTTATTTGAGGCGGCTGACGCGGATGCCTTTCTTGCGGCACATGGCCCGAACATCCGTGCCATCGCCACACGCGGCGAATTGGGGGCAGATGCAAAAATGATCGCCGCCTGCCCCGCGCTGGAGCTGATTTCCGTCTATGGCGTGGGCTATGACGCGGTTGATCTGGATGCCTGTCGCGCGCGCGGCATTCGCGTGACAAACACGCCTGATGTGCTGACGCAGGATGTGGCTGATCTGGGCGTTGCGATGATGCTGTGCCAATCGCGCGGCATGATCGGCGCCGAATCTTGGGTGCGCGACGGATCATGGGCGCGAGAGGGTTTATACCCGCTCAAACGTCGCGTTTTTGGACGCAAAGCCGGGGTTTTGGGGCTGGGCCGCATTGGGTTTGAGGTGGCAAAACGTTTGGCCGGGTTCGATATGGACATTGCCTACAGCGATATTGCAGCCAAGGATTATGCGTCCGACTGGACCTATTTCGCCAATCCGCTTGCGTTGGCCCAGCACAGCGATTTCCTGTTTGTGACGCTGGCCGCCTCTGCCGAAACGCACTACATCGTCAACGCCGATTTCATCGAGGCGGTTGGCCCCGAGGGCATGATCATCAACATCTCGCGCGCCGCCAACATTGACGAAAACGCGTTAATAACTGCGCTGTCCTCAGGCACACTTGGCGCGGCGGCGCTGGACGTTTTTGAAGGGGAGCCGGCCCTTGATCCGCGTTTCCTTGAGCTGGATAACGTGTTGTTGCAACCCCACCACGCCTCCGGCACGATTGAGACCCGCAAGGCCATGGGCAAGCTGCTCCGAGATAATCTGTCTGCCCATTTTGCAGGTCACGACCTGCTGTCCCCTGTTTTGTGAGGCCTATAATGAAATCCATCGTTGCACATGCTGCCAAAGACCTGCGGATTGAAGAACACGACATGCCCACGCCCGGCCCCGGACAGGTGTTGATCAAAATGGCGGCGGGCGGGATCTGCGGGTCAGATTTGCATTACTACAATCACGGTGGGTTTGGCCCCATTCGGCTAAAAGAACCGATGACGCTGGGCCACGAGGTTGCTGGTCACATCGAAACACTGGGGCCGGAGGTGGACGGGTTTGCGCCGGGTGATCTGGTCGCCATCTCCCCCTCGCGCCCCTGTGGGCAGTGCAGTTTTTGCTCGGCAGGGACGCAAAACCACTGCCTGAACATGCGGTTTTACGGCTCTGCCATGCCATTCCCCCACATTCAGGGCGCGTTCAGCGAATATGTCGTGGCCGATGTGGCCCAATGCGCCCTGGCCACCGGGCTAAGCGCGGGCGAAGCGGCGATGGCAGAACCTCTGTCTGTGGTGCTGCACGCCGCGCGTCAGGCCGGGGATTTGTTTGGCAAACGTGTTTTGGTGACAGGCTGCGGGCCCATTGGCCTGTTGGCGGTGCTGGTCGCGCGCGCGGCAGGTGCGCGGGATATCCTGGCCACGGACATTGCTGATTTCACCTTGTCAAAGGCCCGCGATGTTGGCGCGGATCACACGGTGAACGTGCTGAGTGATGATGCAGGCCTCTCCCAATATGAGGCCAGCAAGGGGTATTTTGACGTGTTGTTTGAATGCAGCGGCGTGGCGCAGGCCCTGGCGTCTGCGGTGCCCGCGTTGCGGCCCCGGGCCACCATCATGCAACTGGGTCTGGGCGGTGACATGACCCTGCCCTTGCAGGCGATGACCGCAAAGGAATTGCAGCTTAAGGGATCGTTTCGATTTCACAGCGAGTTCTTTACGGCCGTTGATATGATGAAGCGCAAACGGCTGGATGTGACACCACTGATCACCCATGCCATCCCGATGCAGGACGCGATCAGGGCGTTTGAATTGGCCTCTGACAGATCGCAGGCGGTCAAGGTGAACCTGACCTTTGCTGGTTGATGAATTTGCCTGTGCCACCCGTGTTCTACACCGCGCGGGTGGCAGAGAGGGCACAGTCGCTTTGATACCGAAACTGTTCCCAAACCATAAGCTTCGATAGCACACTCTTCCTCGCGGTTGCACCCGCGTTACATCCCCCCAGCAAGCCGCATCACATTTGCGCCCGAAAGAAATTTCTGCAACGCATTGAAATCAATTGGTTTTGAAAAATAATATCCCTGCAACCGGTCAACGCCCAGTTCCGCGAGCAATTCCGCCTGCTCCGGGGTCTCTACCCCTTCGGCGGTGACGCCCATTTCCATGGCATGGCCGATTTCAACGATGGAGCGCAGCAATTGCAGACCGCCCTCGCTGATCGTGATGGGGGCCACAAGACGGCGGTCAATCTTGATGCGATCCGGGTTGATCCGCTGCAAGGCAACAACCGATGCGCGCCCACTGCCAAAATCGTCAATTTCAATGTCGATCCCGAAACTGCGCAATTGATCCAGCATCCAGAAAAACTCGGTTTCTTCTTCCTCCAGAAAAATCGTTTCGAGCAGTTCAAACGCCACGCGGCCGGGATAGCCGCGAATGTGTTGCTGAAATTCGCTGGCGCGAAAGGTGTTGACCCTTGAGGCACTGACATTGAAGGAGAGCGAGGGGACATCCGCCATCCCGGCAAATGCGGTGGTGCAGGCCGTAATCGCGCTTTCAAAGACCATTTTGTCGATGTCCGCGACCACGTCCAAATCCGTGGCCACTGACAAAAACGCATCCGGTGCCAGTATGCCGCGCGCCGGATGATCCCAACGGGCCAAGACCTCGATGCCAACAACGACATGGGTGCGCGCATCAACCTGTGGCTGGAAATAGGGAATGAACTCCCTCTGCTCGATCCCATCCAGAATCTCATCCGCGATTTGTTTGTCATGTCGCAATTTCTCAAGATCACATTGATCAAAAATGGCCAGCCGCCCACGCCCCTGTCTTTTGGCCTTGTAGAGCGCGATATCCGAATTGATCAAAAGCTGGTCAACACTGCTGAGTGGTGTGATCGCCATGCCAATCGACGCGCCAAAACGACATTCCTTGTCCTCATACAAAACCGGTTCCGACAGGTCCTTGATCAGGTCTGTAGCGATGGTTTCCGGTTGCAGGCTGTCCTCTTTCACAATGGTCAGCACAACAAATTCATCCCCCCCGATGCGGGCAAGCACGTCATCGGGGCCAACCTGCCCCAATATGCGTTTTGAGGCCTCTTTCAGCACCCTGTCGCCTGCGGCATGGCCCATCGTGTCATTGATCTGCTTGAACCGGTCAAGATCAATATGCAGCGCGGCAATTTCACCACCACCGGTTTTTTGCTGCTCTTTAAACGCTTCAAATTGGCGTTTCAGATGACGTCGGTTGCCCAGACCCGTCAGATCATCATGAAATGCCTGATGGGAAATTTCCTGGTTCGCCACCTCCAACCGTTTCGCATAACGTTCCACCGAACGGCGTTGCCGGACCAGCTCTGTTGTATCTATCCTGACGATCACAAAATCGCCGTTCTCAACACGGGAGCGCAGCAGCCGTTGGTGAATATCACCGGGCAGCTCCAAATCCTGAACCGGTTTTTGCAGGTCTGTATTTTGATGCGAGATTGACTTCCAAAGATCCTCGTCGTCTGCCGCATCGACAATTTTGCCGGCATTGATTGCAATTCGCGCCACCTCCGTGCGGTGCATCCCGACCTGCAAGGGGTTGTTGGGATCATTCATGGTGTCACTGTAGGCATCGTTCCACACGACGATGCAATCATTGGGGTCGTAGATCACAAAGGGCGCAGGATAGGCGTTTAGCGCGGCCAGCAGCCGCGCCTGCGCACTCTCAGCCACGCGTTTTTGTTGAACCAGTTCCGTAGAGTTCAGCCGGATCACAACATAATCGCCATTTTCCGATCGATATCTGTAGAGGCGGTAATGAGTGCCATTTTCCAGCTCAACATCCTGTGTGCTGCTGGTCAGGGTATCATGCGAAAGAATTTCATTGATCCACTCCTCCTCGCGTCCAACTGCGGCGGGGTAGCGTCCATTGGTTGCCCCGATGAACAGCACCTCGCGCAGGGTCATTCCGCGCCGCAGTGCGGACGGATCATCCGACATTGATGCGGCATAGGCCACATTCCAGCTGATCAGAACAAGGCTTTCGTCATAGATCACAAAGGGGTCAGGATAGGCATTCAGGGCGAACGTCAGTCGCTCATGCTCCTTGATCGCGTGGTCACGCTCTTGGATGATTTTTTCGATATATTCTCCTTTTTCGTCTCTCACTTTTGTAAGCGACGCTGGTAACGTGGCAGGACATTGGCACATTACCGAAACCAGTCTGCCGTCGTCTGCGGGGGCGCGTTCGACCCGCAAAATAGCCTGTGTGGCGACCCGCCCGCCGTCACGGCGTGTTATCGTGAGTTTCTGATGCAGCGGGATAGCACCTTTAGTCACGCAGGCTTCAACAGCAGGCCCAAGATCAAACAAATCCAGTATGAGGGTTCCGGTCAAATCCTCGCCATCACGCCCGGACAGCCGCAAAAAGGCGGCGTTTGCATAAACAACCGAACCGTCATGCGAACCGTCAGGCAGTTGGGCAATCACGACAGCCTCAGTCACGAGATCCAGCAGGGTCGATTTCAAGGCGTCGATCGTCATTACAAGCTCCAAGCGACCTATGGTCCCGGACGTGCGGGCGGCATCAGAACCAGAAAGCCACCGCATCGACCAAAGGTATGGTGCCGAAACGCCGGGCCTCAAACCGCGCGATGCCATTGACCAACGCCATTTACATGAACGGGAATGTTATGATCCGGATGCTAAGAAAGCATTGAGACTGGCTTGGAATTAGCGCTGATTGCGGAGAAGTCTCCTGAAAAATCCCAGTTTAACCAGCTGATACAAATAGCGTTGCACACCCGGGTGCATAACGCATTTGCCGGTCTCAATTGCAGCGTCCCCTGAGGTGAATGACGTGCCTGAAACCCAATATGCTGGTCTTGAAGCATCTGTAGAAGAACGGATGCAAAATATCAGTGGGTGAAGTCATTTTGGGTCAAATATCGGCGTTTCACCCTGGTACTTAAGCGACGGAGTGAATGTCGGGCGCAACCCCACGCCAGAAAGTCGTCAGAACAATTCAGTTGCGATCAATTGGCACGAAAAAATAATGGTTTGCGCGCAGGCAGGAGGTGAGCCTGGCACGTTTCAAATGGCATTTAGGCGTCACCCGCAAAGCTCTCATCATTCTTGCAGAACGACTGACGCCCGGCGCAATCCGGTAACAGCCAGCACAGAAAAGGAGGCAGTATGAACCAGCAAAAGGCCATCATCTATGCCCGGGTCAGCTCACGCACGCAGGAACAAACTGGGAACGGGCTCGAGTCGCAAGAAACCCGCTGTCGTCAATACGCTGATGCCAAG
>CALFWM010000068.1 GCA_937928635.1 uncultured Sulfitobacter sp.
ACCTGCTTATAGTCATTTCATGATTCAAGATGAGAATATTATCAACGAGATATACGACTTGGTCGTGGCACCGGATGCCTATGACGCGTTCATGGTGAACCTGGAGGCAAGACTCACCTCCTTGCGGCAAAACGGCGAAAAAAATCAGGCAGGTGCGCTTTCGGAGCATATGCAGCGCGCATCGGCTCTGGTGGACATAGTCACGCCTTGGCGTCGGGAGACGGACGAAGCCCTGGGCAAGGAACTGGCCAAGCGTATTCAGGTCACCGCTGCGATGGATGAGACGGGCAACATTCTCGATGCGAATATGGCCGCGATGACGGCCTATGATCTTGTCCCGGGGGGCTCGGTCAGCAGCTTGCCGATTTCAACCGACGAAATGGCCCGCCTTAAAAAACGGATTGCGGATGTGTCGCAACATGGCGACCGGCGCAATACGCCCAATGATGTTCTGCGGTTTCGCAATCAGGAAACCAACCGGCCGCTGTTGATCCGATTGGAACGGTATATTCAACCCAGCACAAAACGGTCGCTGGTGATCCTGAGAACCAGCGATGTTGGATGGCCTGCGCATCTGGGGCCGATCCTTCAGGACTTGTTTGATCTCAGTCGGGCTGAGATCGACATTATTCGGCTGATGGTTGAGGGGCTCAAGGTCAAAGAAATGGCGCGGCGCAGACGCGCGGCGGTTTCAACCGTGCGCAGTCAGCTGCAATCCATATTTGGCAAGACAGGCACCGTGGATCAGATGGATTGCACCCGGATGGTATTGGGTCTGGCCCTGATGCACGAGGTTGACGAGGGTAATCTGGTTGCTGCCCGGCTGGAGGCACGCAATGAAACCGCGTTTTTCCCAAGAGAAGATCAGCGGCATGTATTGAACTTGCCGGATAAACGTGTGCTGGAGTATTCAGATTTTGGTGCCCCTGACGGAAAGGACGTTGTGCTTTGGTATCATGATCAGGCATTTGGGGATGTCTGGTTTAAAGAGCCGGTGCAGATGGCCGCGCGGCAGGGGATACGTATCATCGGGCCGCTGCGCCCCGGATTTGGTCAGACGACAGTTTACACCGGGGAGGCGAGCGAGCCACGGGATTTTGTGCCGGATGTTGAGGCCCTGCTGGATCATCTGGGTATTGACCGCGTCGCCATTGTTTCGTCGTCCTCAGGACTGGTGCACGCCCTGGCCGCGGCAGAACAAATGCCGGATCGGATCACCGGGATCACGGCCTGTCATCCTCTGTTGCCTGTTTTGTCTGACGAGGACCTCGAAGGCACAAACGGTTACAACTATCTTTTGCCCCACGCCCGGCTGCATTTCCCGTCAACGGTCAAATTTCTGTGCAAGGCCGGTTTTGCCTTTGTCATGCGCTCCGGCCCTGCCGCATTTGGCAAGGCGGTGATGCGTGCCTCGCCCAAAGACGTGGAGTGGATCACGCGCCCCGACGTCCTGCCGGTGATGGTGCACGGGCGGCGGGTGCACCGGGATCAGGGGCACGTTGGTAATTTTGGCGATCTGAACTACCGCAAGGACTGGCGGCCCTTGCTGATCAATTGTCCGGTCCCCGTCCGATTGGTGATTGGTGAGCATGATCGAAACGTGCAATGGGGAGCGGCGCGCCGTTGGTCAGATGCGCTCGGGCATGTCACACTCCAAGTGCTGCCAAACAGTGGCTACATGGTTTTTCATCAGCAATACGCCCAAATTCTTGAATGGGCGCATGCCGATCTACGTGCAGCACAGACACGTTAAAGCGCCACGCCCAAAAAACGTGCATTGCCGATACCCTGCCGCGCTTTGCGCTCCCGGGACATTGTCGATACGTGATGCCTTAAGTCATAGGCGGAGCCGCGTCAGCCGGGATTAAAAACCATGCTTTCCCATGATCTTTTTCAGCGTGCCGTCTTCGGTCATCGCGGCCAAAGACGCATTGAAAGACTCCATGAGCTCTTCACTGTTGTCAATGGCTTTTGGCACCACCATGTACTGCACATCCACATGTACAGGGGGCTCCATCCAGCCAAAGCTCTCTGCGTCGCCTTCCATCTTGGTGTTGATGATATGCTGCGCAACAATCCGGTCTGTCAGCGCCATATCAATGCGCCCGCGCAGCAGCTTGCGCAGGTTTTCCTCATCGTCCCGCGCCTCGGAGACCTTCAGCTTGGCCTCTTCAAAACCCGGAGGGGCTGCATATCCGCGCACAACGCCAATGGTTTTGCCTTTCAGCTTGTCATAGCCTTCAAATGTGCTGTCTTCCCCCGCACGAACAAGCAAGACAAGCTCGTTTGAGGGCAATGGGTCGGAGAACAGAAAAAACTCTTCGCGTTCTTCGCGATACCACATGGTGAAAAGCGCGTCGTATTTGCCATCGCGTGTGCCCTCAAAGGCGCGTTTCCACGGCAGAAAGGCGACGTCGGAGGTATGGCCCGCGCGATTGAAAGCCTCGATGACAATCTCCGTCATGAAACCGTTGTCCGGAAGCTCAGACCCGTAAAACGGTGGCCATTCTGTCGCGGCAACGCTCAAATTCTCGGCCGAGGCCGTTTGCGCGCTCAAAAATACTGCCGCCAATGTTGCTAACAAATGTTTCTTCATATCAGATTTCCCCAACCTATAGTGACGTCGTTACCAACGGCAAAATCCTCTGTCATCCTTCATTTGAAGGATGCTAATTTGAGTGTAATTTGGCTACTGGTTTACGTAACCTATGGGAATACGGCCCTTCACATAAGACCATTGGGCGCATAAATTTTAGGCGAAGGTTAATTCATTGAAACTTCAGGCGAAATTTTTATCATTTGTGGCGCCTCTCGTGCTGGTTGCAATTGCACTTGTATTTGGCGTGGTGGAGTGGATTTCTGCCAATCGCGCTGAGCAGGCAATCTCAAGAAAACTTGAACAGATTCTGTCCACCCAAAGTGAGGTTTTGGCCGACCCTGTTTGGAACGTTGCACGCGAACAAATCCATCTTGTGGCTGACGCGATCATGTTGGACGAAGACGTCGCGGTTTTGACGGTACGGGACGAGGATGGGAAACTTATCCTGTCCCAGAGTAAAGTGTCAGAAGATGACAACCTGCTGGAAGCGCAGAGCGATATCAAGTTCGGGTCTGGTGAAGAAGCCGAAGTGATTGGCACCTTTTCTCTTGCGCTCAGAAATGACCGGATCATTGCGGAACGGACCGAACGCATGCTGGCAGCCGGTGCCTTGGCCGCGGTTCTTTTGCTGGCTGTGATTGTATCGGCCCTGGTCGCAAACCGCCGCATCGTTGGCAGGCCACTGGAGCGCTTGCTGGAAGCCATCAAGACTGTCGAAGAGGGGCGCGCGCGACAGCCTGTGCAATGGTCCAGCCGTGATGAAATGGGCGAAGTCATTACCGCATTCAACAAGATGATGGCACGCGAAGAGACCAACCTGAAGAGACTGGAAGAATCGCGAGACGCGCTCGAACAGGCTGTGGCGGAGCGCACGGCAGAACTCAGCAAGACCAGCACCCAGTTGACCACCGCGATTGAGAGTATTTCGGATGGCTTTACCCTTTATGATGAGCAGGACAGGCTGGTTGTTTCAAACTCCACCTATCTGGACATGATGTATGATGGGTTGGAAACAGATCTGAAAACTGGCGCGACGTTTGAAGATATCATCCGCAAGGCTGTTGGAAGAGGCTTGATCAAGGACGCAGTTGGAAACGAAGAAACCTGGATCAAACAGAGGTTCGAGGCACATAAGAACCCGTCCGGCGCGCATGTGCAAAAACGTCATGATGGCACCTGGCTGCGCATCAATGAGCGCAAGACCGAAGACGGCGGCACCGTTGCCACCTTTACCGATATCACTGAATTGCAACTGGCCCGCGAAGAAGCCGAAGCCGCCAACGAGGCCAAAAGCTCCTTCCTTGCCACGATGAGCCACGAGATCAGAACCCCGCTTAACGGGATCATGGGGATGAGTACGCTGTTGCAAGACACCAAGCTGAACGATGAACAACGAGATTACAGCGATACCATTTCCACTGCCGCCGATACGCTGTTGACCATTATCAACGACATCCTTGATTTTTCAAAAGTCGAGGCCGGCGCGCTTGAACTGGAGCGCACGCCCCTGGATGTGGCTGAAGTTGTCGAAGGGGCGATGGACCTTGTTGTCTCCAAGGCCGCGCAAAAAGGCATTGAATTAGCAAGCCGGGTTGGCCCCGGCGTTCCGGCAGGATTTTTGGGCGATCCAACGCGGATGAAGCAGATCTTGATGAACCTGTTGAACAACGCGGTAAAGTTCACGGATGATGGTGAGGTCATTTTGACCATCGAAACCGTTGATGACGGGCCTGAACCCCCCATCGGGGAAAGCACCAAAGTGCGGATTGCGGTGCGTGACACAGGCATCGGCATTCCCGAAGAACGTATGGACCGGTTGTTCAAATCCTTTAGCCAGGTTGATGCCAGCACCAGCCGCAAGTATGGCGGTACTGGTCTTGGGCTGGCGATCTCAAAGCGTCTTGTTGACCTGATGGGCGGAGAGATCGAGGTTAGTAGCGAATTCGGGAAAGGCACAGAATTCTCCTTTGAGATCGAGGTTGAAGCCACGGCTGTGCCTGACCGCGAGCTCCGCGAGGCGCGTATTCGCAACCTGAAAGGAAAGCGCGCGCTGATCGTTGACGACAATCGCACAAACCGCATGATCTTGTTGGAAAAAATGCATCAATGGCAATTGGAGGCGAACGCGCTGGCAACGCCGCAAGAGGCGCTGGAGGCGCAGCTGACAGACTATGATGTTCTGATCCTTGACTATAAAATGCCCAAGATGACAGGGGCGGAACTGGCCCGCGAAATCAAGAAAAGGCTGGGCGAAAAAGCACCACCGATGGTGTTGTTCAGTTCCGTCGGGCAGGTGGAATCCACGCTCAGGGCTGAGGTTGAGGCGATTGGCTTTGCCGGGACGCTCACCAAACCGGCGAAATCCGGGCACTTGCTGGATTTGCTCAGCAAGGTTGTGGCGGGTGAAACAGACAAGACCGCCGCCAGCACGTCGGAAGCGGCAGCAACCCAGGCCGTCGCTCTGGAGATTTTGCTGGTGGATGATAACCGCATCAATCGCAAAGTTGCCTCCAAGATCCTTCTCGCCCACGGTTTTACCTTGGACGCTGTCGCGAGCGGTGCAGAGGCCATCGTTCAAGTGAATTCAAAGGCTTATGACGTCATCCTGATGGATATTGAGATGCCGGAAATGGACGGGATCGAAGCGACAGCACAAATCCACAAAACCCTCGATCATTCGACGCGCCCCTATATCGTTGCCCTGACCGCAAATGCGATGGCCTCCGAACGGGAGACCTACCTGAAGTCCGGTATGGACGGCTATTTGAGCAAACCAATTGATGTGGATGACCTTTTGAGCGCTCTGCAGGCGGCACAGACTTTTCGCCAAAATCAGCGTCAGGGCGACGTTGTTGAAGCCTAGCGTTTGCGGGGCAGGGGCTTAGCCTGCCCCCTGACCCGAATGCAGGCTGAACAGGCGAAAGACCTCCAGCGGTTTCTTGCCTTTTACCTCAACCTCGCCAAGGGATAGCACCGTCCCTCGCAGCCCCTCCCGCATTTCAGCAGAGATACAAACGCTGGAGGCGTCGCCAACCCCCGTCAGACGTGCGGCAGTGTTTACCGTATCCCCCCACAGGTCATAAAGGTGCTGCTGTTGGCCAATCACCCCTGCAATCACCGGCCCGACGTGCAGACCCACGCGCACTTGCCAGCCATCCGTCAGTTCGGGGGCTGCCCGCACCATCCGGAGGGCACATTCCGCCGCGGATTTTCGCGCGTTTTCCAGAGGTTTCAACAGACCTGCCGTGCCCATAAAGGCATCCCCGATGGTTTTAATCTTTTCCAGTCCGGCCTCCAGTGTGATTTCTTCAAAGCCATTGATCAGGCTTTGCAGCTGCGACACTGCAAGCTCTGGCGGGTTTTGATCACAAAACCGGGTAAAATTCACAACATCGGCAAAGAGAACCACCACCTCCTCATGGCGTTTCGGTTTGACCATCTGGGTCTCTTTGAGCTCAACAATCGCAGCCTCCGGTAAAGTCGCGCCAAGCAATGCATCAACGCGGGATTTCTCTTCCTCGATCTGAAGGAGATTTCTGGCGCGCTGATCCGTCAGTCTCTTTTGATGCAGGCAGGACCCGACACGTGCTGCAAACAAAACCTTTTCAAAGTTCTTTGGCAGGAAATCCTGCGCGCCCAGCTCAATGGCGCGTACAATGCTCTCCATGTCCTCAACGGCAGAAATGACGATCACCGGGATATCAAGCAGGGCGGGGTCTTCGCGCATCGCTTGCAAGACACCAAAACCATCCAAAACCGGCATCTCTATATCCAGCAACACCAGATCAATCTTGTGTTGAAACAGCGCCCCCAAAGCGTCCGCACCGTTTTCAACCGCGATGGTGTGATGCCCAAGCGCTGCTGCCGCCATTTCCATTTTGCGCCGATTTATCTTGCTGTCATCAACAACAAGGACGGAGTGACCGGGCGTGCTCAAGGATCGGACCTTACAAATGCGCGAGAGGAGTATTCGAAATCAAGGTCTGACAAAACACTAAGTCTGTCAAACTTCTATCCTTCATTTGAAGGATGAAAACGCAGCGGCAGATTGAAATACTGCGCAGGGCGACGAAAAACATGTTGCCCCCTTGCGACAGCGGTAGGATGCAGTGATTTTGCTAAGGGACACCTGCCCTTGAAACGCGCGCATGAAAATGCGCAACATAGTGCAGTTTACTGCGCGGTTATCGTGCGGGATTGTAGAGGAAGTGTAACAATGGCAATTGATCATGATGCCCTGAAGAAGCTGTTGGACATCGTCGGAGGTGATCCGGAGGATCTTGCCGAATTTATCGAGGACTTCGTAGAAATCGCACCGGGCCTGGTTTCAGATATGCGCGCGGGTTTATCTGCCGATGATTGGGACAAGGTGCGCATTGCCGCGCATACACTTAAATCAAATGCAAAAGATCTGGGCGCGCCTGAACTGTCAGAGCTGAGCAAGACCTTGGAAGATCAATGCAAGTCGGGAAACACAGCCGAAAGCAGCGCATTGATTGATCAGATTGCCGTGCAAACCACAGCCGCGACCGCAGGTCTATCGGCAATTGATCCGACCACGCTTTGATGCCTGCAAACTGAACCGTCAAAAATGAACACCACGACCGCGTTGCCTCCCGACCAGCTTGCCAAGGTTCTGATCGTTGATGACAGCCTCATCAGCCGCAAGAAACTGCGCTCCGCTGTCAAACAGCTTGGCTATGACACCGATCTGGCAGAGAGCGGTGAGCAGGGTTTGGCCGCGCTGCAAGACAGTGAATATGATGTTGTTCTGCTGGATATCGTCATGCCCGGGATGGACGGTTTTGATGTCTTGCGCGCGATGAATGCCGATGCCACGCTGCGCGATATTCCGGTTGTGGTTGTGTCCTCCCTTGAGGATGAACGCGACAGCGTCGTGCGGGCGATTGAGCTTGGGGCCGAAGATTTTCTGCCCAAGGATTTTGACCCGGTGCTGCTGCGGGCCCGGCTCACAGCGTCGCTAACCAAAAAGCAGTACCGCGATCAGGAAAAGGAATATTTGACCCGGGTGGAGCGCCTCACCGCCGCCGCACAGAAGGTGGAAACCGGGCAGTTCAAACCCGAGAGCCTGCAGATCGACGATCTGCGCCAGCACAAGGACGCTCTGGGCCAGCTTGCTGCCGTCTTTACGGGCATGGCCGGAGAAATCTACCAGCGTGAGCTGCGCCTGCGCAAGGCGATCCATGCGCTGCAGGGGATTATCCTTGTCATCACCGTTGGCATTCTTTGGGGCTCTACTCCTGCAATATCGCGCCTTGCGGCAAACGCCGGGGCCACGCCACTGGCACTGGCGACATGGGTAAACCTGTTTCTCGCAGGCAGCTATATTTCAATCGCAGCGGTGCGCGGCCAATTCGCAACATTCAGGCTCAAGTATCTCGGTTTCCTTTTGATCTGGACCGTGATTGCCGCGATCCTGCAACGTGTTGTTCTGCTGTTTCTCGCAGGGCAAATCGAAGCCACCCTGCTGGCCTTGGTCGCCACCTTTCAGGGCTTTATCGTCTTCATTTTTGCCTCGCTGACCAAGCTGGAAAAAGCAACGCCAAAGCGGCTGATAGGCCTGACCCTGGGCCTCGTTGGCGTCTTTGTTGTATTGTTCGATAAACTGGATCTTACAAGCGCTGGTTCTGACTGGTGGTGGTTGCTCCTGTCGCTCAGCTTGCCCACGCTTTACGCCATCGAATGGGTGTTTGTGGCGGCCAAAAAACCCGCAGATCTGGATTTTCTGCCTGCCATCGGGGTTATGATGCTAATGTCATCCTTCCTCCTCGCGCCCTCCGCGATCCTGGTTGAGGGCAGCCTGCTGTTCAGCGACGGCTTTGGGGAGGCGGAAGTGGTATCCCTGATCCTTTGTGTCGTGATCGCATTTACCATGATCACCAGTTTCAAACTGGTCGATCTGGCAGGCCCGGTTTTCGCAAGCCAAAGCGCCTACGCCATGACAATGGCGGGCATTGGCTGGGGCATGCTGTTGTTGGGCGAAAGCCTGTCTTCAACTGCCTGGATCGCCGTTGCGTTTATCCTGATCGGCCTTTTGTTGGTATCGCCCAAGCCCGACAACACAGAGATCGTGATCAAACGCTCCTTCACAAAGTAAACTTTGATTGCTGTTGCGCGGCGCGTTTTGATGGCTTCGCCCGAAGGCGTGTTCAAATAGAGATTTTCAATAAAGCGTTTCGAGTTTAATTTGAAACATGCTCTATCACTTTTCGCGTTCGGCCAAAGGGAAAGGCCGCGCATACGTGAGTTATGTTTAACTTGAAACGCTGTAAGGCAGTATGAAAGAGCGCTGCCCTCGCGCTCCCGGGAAGGGTTTTGGCCAGAAAGAGGAGGCTCAGAGCGGCCAGAACACCAGAATGGCCGGGATGGAGACGACCACGACGATGATTTCAAGGGGCAGCCCGATGCGCCAATAATCACCAAAGCTGTAGCCGCCCGGGCCCAGGATCAGCGTGTTGTTCTTGTGCCCAATCGGGGTGAGGAAGGCGCTGGATGCAGCTACGGCAACGGCCATCAAAAAAGGGTCGGGGTTCACGTTCAGACTTTGGGCCATCTGGATGCCCACGGGGGCGGCCACGATGGTGGTTGCGGTGTTGTTGAGCACGTCAGACAGGGTCATGGTCACAACCATCAGCACGGTGAGAACAATCCAGGGCGCGAGGCCCTCTGTCAGCCCCACAAGAGCACCCGCGATGAGTTCGGTGCCGCCCGAGGTTTCCAGCGCAGCGCCCAGAGGGATCATGGAGCCCAGCAGCACCACAACAGGCCATTCGATATGGGTGTAAAGCTCTGACAAGGGCACGATTTTGGCCAGAACATAGGCCACAACCACCAGCCCCAGCGCAATGGGAAGATAGATCAAACCAACGCTTGCGGCGGCCACAGCCCCGGCAAACAGACCGATGGCCAACCAGACCTTGGAGTTTTCAGTGACTGCAAGCCCGCGGTCTGCCAGCGGCAGCACGCCAAGCCAGTCTGCAACATGCGAGGCCGTATCCCGGGGCACCAACAACAGCAGAATGTCGCCCGCTTTGAGCTTGGTTGTGCGCAGTTGCGAGGTGATTTTGCGCCCCTGGCGCGAGATGCCCAGCAATACGGTGCGCTGACGCCACGCCAAGCCCACGGCCTGCACTGTACGGCCGTTCACGCGGGAATTTTCAGAAACCACAACTTCAATGATTTCAACACCTTCGCCGCCTGCTTTCAGGCGCTCTTCGCGGTCGCTGTCCGCCAGAGCCAGGTCAAGTGTTGTGCGGAATTCGTCCAGCGCATCAGGGGTTGCCTCAAGCACCAGCGCATCGCCCGCTTCTAGTGCGATACCGCTGGCCTGACCATATTTGCGTTTGCCTCCACGGGTCAGGCCAAGGATCATCACGTCCGATTTGTCGCCAATCTCATAAAGCTCCCACAGGCGTTTACCAATGTGCTTGCTGCCCTCCGGCACGACCAATTCAGCGATGTATTGGGAGATGTCCTCACTGCTGAGTGAGCCGTCTTCGCGTGCCGGGATCAGCCGCCACCCCACCAGCGCGACAAAGGCGAGGCCTGCAATCGCGGCGATACCGCCCACTGGGGCGAAATCAAACATTCTGAACGGTTCGCCCAATGATTCCTGCCGGATGGAGGCAATGATGATGTTCGGGGGCGTGCCAATCAAGGTCACCATGCCGCCCAGAATGGTTGCAAAACTCAGGGGCATCAGGCTCAGGCCCGGTGAGCGCCCCGCTTTGCGCGCGGTCTGAATGTCAACCGGCATCAGCAGGGCCAGGGCGGCGACATTGTTCATGAAAGCCGACAAGATACCGCCCACCGCGCCCATCAGCGTGATATGGGCACCAAGCGAGCGGGTGGCATCAACCAGCGTGCGGGTGATCAAAAACACGGCACCCGAGCGGACCAATCCGGCAGAGACCACCAGCACCAGTGCAACCACCAGCGTGGCCGGATGACCAAAGCCGTCAAAGGCGTGTTTGCTGTCCACCACGCCCAGAACAACGCCCACCATCAGGGCAGAGAAGGCGACAATGTCATAGCGGAAACGCCCCCACAGCAGCAGGCCAAAGACGGCACCAAAGAGGGAGAAGAGAATGATCTGGTCTTGGGTCATGGCTCAAGGTTTAGCCTTTTCAGAGGCGGCCTGAAAGGCCCGTCCGCCAGCCATAGGGATCGTTGTGTGAATTGGACCTCAGGCTTGTTCAAGGTGTGGCGGCGATAAAGCGGCCGGGATGCTTGCGAAGGCCCGGCAGGCTGCACTATAAGCGCGCAACACTGCATGAGATTTCCAGAGGTACACCATGGCCGGCCACTCCAAATGGGCAAATATCCAGCACCGCAAAGGGCGTCAGGACAAGCTGCGTTCAAAGCAGTTTTCCAAACTGTCCAAGGAAATCACCGTGGCGGCCAAAATGGGTGACCCGGACCCGGACAAAAACCCGCGCCTGCGTCTGGCGGTCAAGGAGGCCAAGGCGGTTTCCATGCCCAAGGACAACATTGAACGCGCGATCAAAAAATCATCCGCCGGTGAGGGCGAGGATTACGAAGAAATCCGCTATGAGGGCTATGGCCCCAATGGCGTCGCGGTGATTGTCGAGACGATGACCGACAACCGCAACCGCACGGCCTCCACCGTGCGCTCCACGTTTACCAAGAACGGCGGCAATCTGGGGGAGACCGGCTCGGTCGGGTTTATGTTTGATCGCAAGGGAGAGGTCACCTATCCGGCCAGCGTCGGGGATGAAGACACCGTGATGATGGCCGCGATTGAGGCGGGCGCGGAGAACGTGGAAAGCTCGGAAGAGGGCCATGTGATCACCTGCGCGGACACGGACCTGAATGAGGTGTCTACCGCTTTGGAGGCCGAGCTGGGCGAATCTGAATCCACCAAGCTGATCTGGCAACCGACCACGACCACCGATATGGATCTGGAAGCGATGCAAAAGCTGATGAAGCTGATTGACGCGCTGGAAGATGACGATGACGTGCAGCGGGTGACGGCGAACTTTGAAGCCTCGGATGAGGTAATGGAGCAGCTGGGCGCGGAGTAGGGTGCGGCTCGCGCTGTTTC
>CALFWM010000069.1 GCA_937928635.1 uncultured Sulfitobacter sp.
GCGGCTTGACCTCCAGTTCGACCACCACCCGCGTGCGGCTGCGCGAGAGGGCCATCAGCTCAAAACTCACGTGGCCCATCAGCCCCGGAGAAGTGCTTTCCAGAACAATCTCATTGGGCCGGTCAAAAGTCACCATCTCCAGCTCAATCTCGCGCTGTTTGCCGCGCAGCTGAAACACCGCATGCCACATCATGCCGACGCCGGGCGACTTTAGGCTGTCCATACGCTGTACATCAGCCCCGCGCCGCATGGCCGAGCGTTCAAAACTCTCAAAATCACACAGCATCTCAAACACGGCTTCCGCCGGTGCTTCAACGTCTTCTTTTGTTGAGAATTTCATATATTGTCCTGCGCGCGTCTTGGTCGATCTTCATATGGTAACTTTTGAGGGTACACTCGCTTCAATCCAACGTATCCGCAAGCCAATTTTCTAGTAAAAAGTGTGCAATTGCACCTTTTCGGGCAGACAGAATTGTTGCGTGATTGCCGGTAAAAACCTCCATCATTTCCTCGCGGCTGATCCACAGCGCGTCCTCAATTTCAACCGGATCAATGGTAATATCCTCACTGATCGCAACCCCCTGACAGCCAAACATCAGCGATCCGGGGAACGGCCAGGGCTGGCTGGACAGATAGTGCACGGGGCCGACCCGCACACCGGATTCTTCAAAAACTTCGCGGCGCACCGCCGCCTCCAGGGTTTCGCCCGGCTCAACAAAACCTGCGAGCAGCGAATACATGCCCTCTGGCCACCCCGGGGAACGTCCCATCAAGACCTTGTTGCCGTGGGTGATCAACATGATCACAACGGGGTCTGTGCGTGGAAAATGCGAGGCGTTACAGGACGGGCAATTGCGCTGCCACCCGCCATTTGCGATCTCTGATTTGGTCCCGCAGCGCGCGCAAAACGGGTGGATCTCGTGCCAGCCCAGGATCGCCTTGCCGGTGGCCGCCAGCTCTGCGTCCCGCGCATCAAGCCAGGTCATCACACGGCGCAACTCGGCAAAAACCATGCCGTCGTCCAACAGCGGATGCCGCTGCTCACTCGGGTCCAGAAACCCGCCCAGCGCATCCGCGTCCAGATCCTCTGGTTCCCACTCCGAAATATCGACGGCGAACCGCGCCGCGCCCTCCTCGCGGCCCAGCAAAATGGGTGCTGTGTTGGAACGCTGTACCACCGCGTGATCCATCGCAAGACGCACCAGTCCTGCGGGACGCGCCGGTGTAATCAGCGGCTTACCCCGCCAAAACAGGATCGCCCGTGCAGCCGGGTCGCGCGCCAAAGCGGCCAGGGCATCCGGGTCCGAGCGTACCTCGCCCGCCCGATCCAATGCGGACCCGCCAAATGTCACCTGCTCTGCATGCCGCATGCCCTGCTCCTTGAATGCTCTGGCACTTTGTTGAAGATTTTCCCACGCCGCGACAGCGCTATTTGTGCCTCCTGCCTATGTGGGACCGAACGTGCGCCTAGTGATACTTCATGTCTCAGTTATGTTGCCAAGTCCTTGAGTGTGTTGGTTTTACATCACGGTTTGCACTTGTCCATGCATCATAACAAGGCCAGACGTGCGATACCCCTTGCGTCCGTTGGGTTGATCTGATGGGTTATCGCAATCAAAGGTTGATTGCAAAACAACCTATGCACGAAATTTGGATCCTGATGTGAACACTGTGGCCCCAGGGACAAAAGACAATCCGTTAATGCAATCGAACGCTTTGCCTGAAGTGCATCAGCTGCGCATTCTGGCGACCACCGATCTGCATATGCATCTGACGGCCCATAATTTTGTGACAGATCAGACCACGCAAAACCCCGGATTTTCCGGCGTTGCAACCTTGATCAAAGAAGCCCGTGCCGAGGCTGAACATCTGCATGCGGGTTGTGTGCTGTTTGACAATGGTGATTTGCTGCAAGGCACCGCAATGGGAGATTGGCTGGCCCGCCATCCCGTAACCAAAGATCACCCGGCGGTCGCCTGCCTGCATGCGCTGGAATATGATGCCATCGGCGTGGGCAACCACGATCTGGATTATGGTCTGCCTTATCTGCGCGAGGTTGCAACCCGGCTCTCCCCGCCTGTCATTGCCAGCAACCTCAGCGCGCCGGATCTCAGCCCGCTGACCCCCGCCGCACTAATCCCCTGTACGCTGCCCGCGTCAGGTAAACACAAACCACAAACACTGCAAATCGGCGTCCTTTCCGTTTTGCCGCAACAGACGGCGCTGTGGAACCAGCACCTCCTGGAGGGGGTTGCGGTTGTAGAAGGTGCCGTTGAGAGCCTGCGCCGCGCGGTTCCGGCCTTGCGCGCGCAGGGTGCTGATCTGGTTGTACTGCTTGCACATATGGGCCTGGACAAGGACACAGATGGCGCAGACACAACCCTTCCCCTGGCGCTAGTTCCCGGGATTGATGTGATCGTCACCGGCCATACCCACCGCCGCTTTCCCGGGCAGGATCATGCACAGGCGGAAGGTGTGAACATCAAAGACAGTACAATTGCCCAGGTGCCTGCTGTCATGCCGGGCCATGCCGGGTCTGATCTGGCGGTGGTGGATCTGGCAATGATGCAAGACCGCGCGGGTGGCTGGCGCGTCGCCCATCACAAATCAGAACTGCGGCGCAATACGCCCACAACACACCCCGCCCGATGTGTGCTGGACGCGACCGCGCGGGTCGCACACCGCCTGCGCACCCATCTGTCAGAAGTTGCGGGAGAATCGGCACATGACTTGCAGAATTACTTTGCGCTTGTGCAGCCCACGCCCATTTGCGCCCTGACCGCACAAGCCAAGGCCCGTATCGCCCGCATCGGCCTCAAAGGAATGGCGGAGGCGGCGTTGCCCCTCATTATCGCCACCTCTGCCCACACAGCCGGAGGGCGCGACGGGCCGCATAATTTTCTGCATATTCCCAAAGGCCCTGTTTTGCGCAGGCACCTGACCGGGCTGAACCCCTTTGGCAATCAGGTCTGGGCCTTGCGGATCACTGGCGCAGAAGTCAGGGGCCGGTTGGAGCATGCTGCACGTGTCTTTTGTCAGCTCCGGCTTGATGCGCCTGCGCAAAATTTGCACAACCCGCAGGTGCCCATGTTTAACTACGACACCTATTTTGGACTGCGGTATGAAATTGACCCGCTGAAACCTGTGGGCCAACGCATCAGCGGGCTGCGCCATGGAAAAACACCGGTCACACCCGAACAACAGTTCGTGCTGATCACCAACCAGTTTCGCGCAGCAGGTGGCGGCGGGTATCCACAAATGCCGTCAGATCGGGTGATTTTGCGCAGCACGGAACGCCTGGAAGACGGCTTGCGAGAAGTCTTTGCAGCCCCTGAACCTGCCCCCTGGGAGGTGTCCCCCTGGCGCATCGCTCCGTCCAAACCGGTTTCAGCAACGTTGGAAACCTCACCGGATGCACTGCAACACCTACATCAGATTGCGCAATTGTCGCCCCATGTGGGCCCGACAACAGCCGAAGGATTTGTTCAGCTGCGCGTCACGTTCTGAGGCTTGCACCCTTGCGATGGGCATCCTATATGACCCCTGAGAGGTTGGTGCGGGCAGGCGCCTCGCCAACCTGGTCAGAGCCGGAAGGCAGCAGCCACAACGAGTCCCGCTTGGGTCGTTATCAATCTCTCACCAACTCACATATTGCCCGGCAAGATGTGAGGGCGACAGGGGCATCCAAAGGATGCCCCCGAGAGCCAGCGTCTTTTGCACGGCGAAAGGCGCGAGAGCCCGGCAGTGCCTTTGCGTAACAAAGGTCACGAGCAGGCCAACACCCCTACAGCCGATCCGCAGCAAACGTATCGCACCGCCCGACAGCACCCGTTTCATACCCCCGTGCAAACCAGCTTGCGCGTTGCTCTGACGTGCCATGGGTAAAGGTATGCGGCTGGGGCACCCGGCCTGCCTGCCGCTGCAAATGGTCATCACCAATCTTGCGCGCCGCATTCAGCGCCTCTTGCAGATCGCCCCGTTCCATCAACCCCTGTACATTGGTCGCCCAAATGCCTGACAGACAATCGGCCATCAACTCCAGACGCACAGTCAGCCCATTGGCCTCAACCTTTGACGCACGCTGACGTGCGGCGTTGACTTTGGGCAGGATCCCCAACTGGTTTTGCACATGATGCGCCACCTCATGCGCAATCACATAGGCGGCGGCAAAATCACCGCCCGCGCCCATCTGCCGGTCCAGCGTGGTGAAAAACGCGGTATCAAGATATGCCTTGTTGTCTGCCGGGCAATAAAACGGCCCAGTGGCCCCATTGGCCCCGCCACAGGGGCTTTGCGTGACATTGGAAAAGACCACCAGCTTGGGCGGCATATAGGTGCGGCCCAATTGCTCCCGAAAGATCCGGCCCCAGACGTCTTCGGTGGTGGCCAGCACCTGCGCCGAAAACTGCGTCATGCGGTCGTCATTCTCTGACACAGGCGCGCTTTGCCGGGTCTGTGGCGCACTGCCGCTTTGCAACAGACCAGAAACGTCAATGCCCGTAAACTGGCCAATCGCCAGCACAACCAGCAACCCAACAATGCCAATGCCGCCCGCTTTCCCGGCGGAACGTCGCCCACCGCCGCGCACTTCTACATTCTTGCTTCGTCTGATCCCGCGTAACCGCATGCCAACTCTCCTCCACGCAACCGCCGCAACAAGACCCTTCCGGCCTGCCCGCGCACACTCCATCTTACTCGCTCACCATGAAATCGTCGAGCCATCCCCAAATGACCTGACGCAATGGCCCCTCTGGGCGGTTTACCTGCCGCGCCCCAACCCCTAGCCTAGACCTCTGAAACCGAATCCTCACCGTCATGAGTTCCCCTGATGTCTGAAACCACCGCCTACCGCGTTCTCGCGCGCAAATACCGCCCCGAGACCTTTGTCGATCTGGTCGGGCAGGACGCGATGGTGCGCACGTTGAAAAACGCCTTTGAGGCGGACCGCATCGCGCAGGCTTTCATCATGACCGGCATCCGGGGCACGGGCAAAACCACGACGGCGCGGATCATCGCCAAGGGTATGAATTGCATCGGTGCGGATGGCACTGGCGGCCCGACAACCGAACCTTGTGGGCGGTGCGAACATTGCACCGCGATCATGGAGGGGCGCCACGTTGATGTGATGGAAATGGACGCGGCCTCCAACACAGGCGTGGCGAACATCCGCGAAATCATCGATTCTGTGCATTACCGCGCGGCCTCTGCCCGTTACAAAGTCTACATCATCGACGAAGTGCACATGTTATCGACTGGCGCTTTCAACGCCCTGCTGAAAACGCTGGAAGAACCGCCAGAGCACGTCAAATTCATCTTTGCGACCACGGAAATCCGCAAGGTCCCGGTGACGGTCCTGTCGCGCTGTCAGCGCTTTGACCTGCGCCGGATCGAACCCGAGGTGATGATCGCGCTCATGCGCAGGATTGCCACCGCCGAGGGCGCCGAAATTGCCGATGACGCGCTGGCCCTGATCACCCGCGCGGCCGAAGGCTCTGCACGCGATGCGACCTCGCTGCTCGATCAAGCCATCAGCCATGGCGCGGGCGAAACCACCGCAGTGCAGGTGCGCGCCATGCTGGGGCTAGCGGACCGGGGCCGTGTGCTCGATCTGTTTGACATGATCCTGCGCGGCGATGCGGCGGCCGCCCTCACGGAACTTTCCGCGCAATATGCCGATGGAGCGGACCCCATGGCCGTGATGCGTGATCTGGCGGAGATCACCCATTGGGTCAGCGTCGTAAAAATCACACCAGAGGCTGCCGAAGACCCAACCGTGTCGCCAGAGGAACGTAGCAGAGGCCTCAATATGGCCGAAACCCTGCCGATGCGCGTGCTGACCCGGCTGTGGCAGATGCTGCTGAAAACGCTGGATGAGGTTGCAAGCGCACCCAATGCGATGATGGCCGCTGAAATGGCGATTATCCGGCTGACCCATGTGGCCGACCTGCCAAGCCCCGAGGAATTGGTGCGCAAGCTGCAAAACGCGGCCCCGCCACCGGCTGCTGCGCCACCTGCTGGCGTGCCCTCTGGCGCACCGACATCAACACCGACGCAATACCGACAGAATACCGACGTGAGACCGACGTCGCAAAACGCCCCGCAACCCGGCGGCCAGAGCACCGCTCTGGCACCGGATATCGACGCCGCCCTTGCCCGCTTTCCCACCTTTGACCACGTGGTCGAACTGATCCGCGCCAACCGCGATGTGAAACTGCTGGTGGAGGTTGAAACCACCCTGCGGCTGGCAACCTACCAGCCGGGCCGGATTGAATTTACTCCCACCGAAAAAGCACCCCGAGACATGGCCCAGCGTCTGGGCACCAGGTTGCAACAATGGACCGGCAACCGCTGGGCCGTCACGATTGTGAACGGAGCCGAGGCGGAAACCATCGCGGAAATCCGCGACGCCAAAGACAACGCCTTACAGGCCGAAGCACAGGCACATCCCCTGATGCAGGCGGTGTTGGCGACCTTCCCCAAGGCCCGGATCACCGCCATCCGCACCCCCGAAGAGATCGCCGCACAAGCGGTCGAAGAGGCCCTGCCGGAAGTTGAGGACGAATGGGACCCCTTCGAGGAGGATTGATCCTGTCGCTGCTGGCCGGTCCTGTCGGGGCAGAGGTCTGCGACAAGGTACGCCCCAATTGGGACGGCACGCCCGCCAGCGCGCTCAGCGAGGCGGTGGCGCTCTTTGGCTCCCCCCTTGGGCTGTTCCTGCTGATCGCCACCGCCTTTGCCATCCGGTTTCGACATGCCTGGGCCGGGCTGGCCACCGTGATCGGCTGGACGGGCTTTGTAAGCATCATTTTGGCCAAAGACCCCACAGGCATTCACGAATTTGCGGTTTTGGAAGGTTGTGTTGGCCCGCCCACCTTGTTCGTCGGCGTAACTATTGCGATATGTATTGGGACGATCCTCTACACCGCCCCGCGCAGACTGGGCAAAACCGACGGAGACAGCGATGCTTAAAGGACTAGGTTCACTTGGCGACATGGCCGGGATGATGAAAAAAGCGCAGGAAATGCAGGGTAAAATGGCCCAGATGCAGGACGACATGGCCAATATCACCGTGACCGGTGAAAGTGGTGCAGGTCTGGTCAAGGCGACAGCGACCGCCAAGGGCGACCTCAAGGCGCTGGACATTGACCCCTCGATCTTTAATGGCGACGACAAGGAAGTGGTCGAGGATCTGATCCTGGCCGCCATCAAGGACGCGCAGGCCAAAGCCGCAGAGCGCTCACAAGAAGAAATGCGCAAAATGACCGAAGATCTTGGTCTGCCTGCGGATATGAAACTGCCGTTCTAGCCCTGATTTTCGCGAGGAAAACAGTCAACAGCGGGTGGCAGCGGGTCTTCATCAGACCCGCGTTCCCGCACAGTCATTTTGGCCATCAGGGTCCTTCCCAAACCATCAGGATACGCCCTTGAGCAGCACCCGCGACATCGACGCCCTGATTGAGCTGATGGCCAAACTGCCCGGCCTTGGCCCGCGCTCGGCCCGGCGCGCAGTGCTGCACCTGATCCGCAAACGCGCCCTGCTGCTGACCCCGCTGGCGGACATGATGCAGACGGTTGCCGCCACAGCGCGCGAGTGTCTGAATTGCGGCAATGTCGGAACAGCGGATGTCTGCGACATCTGCACCTCTGAGAAACGCGCCAACGGCGAATTATGCGTGGTTGAAGATGTAGCTGACCTCTGGGCGATGGAACGCTCGGCCGTTTTCAAAGGGCGCTATCACGTCTTGGGCGGCACGCTATCCGCGCTGGATGCCATCGGCCCGCAAGAGCTGCGCATCCCCCGCCTGCTGGACCGCGTACAAAGCGAAGGCATCACCGAGGTTATCCTGGCCCTGAACGCCACCATCGACGGTCAAACCACCGCGCATTACATCGCGGATCAACTGGACGGGCAGGTGCAGCTGACCTCGCTGGCCCAGGGCGTGCCCATCGGTGGAGAGTTGGATTACCTTGATGATGGCACCATCACTGCCGCGATGCGGGCACGCAAAGTGCTTTAAGGAGAAATCCGTAAATCTGAATCATTTGATGCTGTCTGAAATCAAAGGTTTCAACGCGTTAAGTGATGCGCTGCATTGCAGATTGAACGGATTTCGCTTTAGACGCCCGCGCGCTTGTTTCAATCCGCTCAACCATTCCCGTCCCTCGTCTGTGCTATCTGCTCTTTCATCATGCCGACGGTGGCGTATTCCTTTTGCAGAAACAAGCGATGCGCAATTTTGCGGGGCAAACCCAAACAAAAAAGGCGCGCGGGGTTGCCCGGCGCGCCCAATCTTGACTGTTGAGATGGTTACTTTGTCTCTTCTTCCACATCCGGCTGATCGTCCAGTATGGAGAAAAAGCTATCTGCGTCAGAATAGTCCCCCTTATCCGCCGCATCCTCTTCGGACTCTTCGCTGCCGGACAACGTAAAGGTTTCAAGACCCTCAATCGCGGTGGGAATCTTGGGTTCGCTCTCCATCCCGAGGCTCTGCTCTGTGCTGACCAGCTTGCGGCGCTCATCATCGGTCATGACTTCGCCCGCTGCGGCCTTTTTGGCGGCGGCTTTCTGTACAACGGCATCAAGCTCTGACTGCTTGCACAGCCCCAGCGCGACCGGATCAATGGGCTGAATGTTGGCAATATTCCAATGGGTCCGCTCGCGGATCGCCTGAATGGTCGGTTTGGTGGTGCCAACCAGTTTGCTGACCTGACCATCCGTCAATTCGGGGTGAAATTTAACCAGCCACAAAATGGAGGCCGGGCGGTCCTGACGCTTGGACAAGGGCGTGTACCGTGGCCCACGGCGTTTTTCTTCACCCTGTGCGGCGGCATTGAATTTCAGCTTGAGCTTGTGCAGCGGATTGGCCTGAGCCGCATCAATTTCTTCCTGCGTCAGCTGGTTGTTGGCAATCGGGTCAAACCCTTTGACGCCCTGGGCAACATCACCATCGGCGATGCCCTGCACTTCCAATTCATGCATCTCGACAAAATCCGCAATCTGCTTGAAGCTGATGGTGGTATTGTCCACCAGCCAAACGGCGGTGGCTTTGGCCATGATTGGTTTTGCCATGTCTGATCTCTCCTAAAAAGTCGCAACTTTCCCGTCGCCTGAAAGGGCTTTCCCGAAGGCCGGGACGGTTTCCATTGTCGGGGAACTTGAGCGGTATATACTGAACGGGACGATAGAAGGAAAGACCCAATGCGACTGCTCTTCGCTGCCCTCCTGGCGCTCATCGCGCTGGCCCCGCCGATGCTGCGTGCAAAAGGAGAGGTTGCAGGCGCGTTCGATTACTATGTGGTGTCTCTCAGCTGGTCCCCGAATTGGTGCGCGCTGGAGGGGGACGCGCGCAACTCGCCACAATGTGACAAAGACCACGGCTGGATCCTGCACGGCCTCTGGCCTCAGTTTCATCGCGGATATCCGTCATTCTGCCGCACAAGTGAACGCGCGCCCTCCCGTCGCATGACTGCGGATATGGCAGACATCATGGGCACCAGCGGATTGGCCTGGCACCAATGGAACAAGCACGGCAGCTGCACAGGTTTGTCGGCACGCGCATACTACGATCTGTCACGCGAAGCCTATGCCAAAATCAAACGCCCGCTCATCTTTCGCAAGCTGGACCGTGCCGTCAAACTTCCCGCTTCCGTCGTCGAGGATGCCTTTATGAAGGCCAATCCGATGTTGGAACGTGATGGCATTACAATCACCTGCCGCAACGATCACATCCAAGAGGCACGTATTTGTCTCTCGAAGGATTTGCAGCCGGTTCCTTGCGGGCAGGACGTTGTGCGGGACTGCAAGATGAAAGACGCGCTTTTTGAACCCTTGCGATGAGCAAGAAACGGCACCTTGGGTTGTGAGCTCAGGACGCTCCGCGGGGGAAGAGTTAAGGCCAGAAAGAGCTAAGGGATTGTTAACCAGAATCGACCATATTGGTTGGGCGGTACAGCTGTGGAAGGCGATGACCGCGCCAGGAAGAGAACCTTGCGTTCGTGCCAGAGGGGATGGGCATCACACCCTCCCCTCTTTCTGGCCTTAACTCTTCCCCCCCGCCCGGGCAGGGCAAACGATTTGGCGGAGACAAATCAATAAAATCGTGTCGCAGGCTTGCCTGCGCCCTTTTGCTCACCCGCCGACGTTCAGCACAATCTTACCAATATGCCCGCTGCTTTCCATTCGCCGGTGCGCTTCTGATGCGTCCGACAACTCAAATTCGCTGTCCATCACAGGAGCTACAGCCCCGGATGTTAACAGAGGCCAGACGGCCTCCCGCAGCTCTTGCGCGATGCGCGCCTTTGCCAGGTCGCTTTGCGGACGCAAGGTAGAGCCTGTCATCGTCAAACGACGTGTCATCAGCGTGACAAAGTTCACCTCTACTTTTGGTCCCTGTAAAAACGCGATCTGCACCAGCCGTCCATCCTCAGCGAGCGCCTTCAGGTTGCGCGGGATGTAGTCACCTCCGACCATATCAAGGATCAGATCTGCACCACCTTCGCCCTGCATCACCTCAACAAAATCAGCCTCTTTGTAGTTAATCGCCTGCTCCGCCCCAAGCCCGACACAGGCCGCGCATTTATCCTTTGACCCAGCGGTCACAAACACCCTTGCGCCAAAGGCCCGCGCCAGTTGGATCGCCGTTGTCCCGATCCCGGACGAACCACCATGCACCAAAATCCGTTGTCCGGCTTTCAGCCCACCGCGTATGAACACGTTGGACCAGACCGTAAAGAACGTCTCCGGCAGGCAGGCCGCTTCTTTCAGCCCCATGCCATCAGGCACCGGCAAACAATGCGCAGCCGAGGTCGCCACATATTCTGCATATCCGCCGCCCGGCAGCAACGCACAGACATGATCCCCAACAGACAATCCCGCAACACCCGCGCCCAGGCTGACCACTTCGCCAGCGGCTTCAAGCCCCGGCAGATCGCTCGCCGTAGGGGGTGGGGCGTAAAGGCCAGCACGCTGCAAGGCGTCGGGGCGGTTCACACCGGCATAGGCCACTTTGATGACCACCTGTCCATAGGCAGGCGAGGGCCGCGGTCTTTGGGTCAGCTGCAACACCTCTGGTGCACCGGCTTGCGTGATTTCGACAGCGCGCATCATCTCGGTCATCTTGATCTATCCCTTGCGAGTGACTGATAGGTCAGATCATAGGTGCAGATGGCACGCCTCAACAGCCCCAAACTGCCCCTTGGCCAGCCCTGCGCATATTTGTTAAGCCGTGACAGCAGACCCAATGGCAATGGTGCAACAGATGACGCAGCGGGCGGTTTTCAGATGGCATCACGCCGCAAGGCTCTCTGTGGCGGGCACAGAAATAGCCCGACCCAACGCGCCCGCGCCGCATAGGTTTCACGCAATTTCCGGCACACCAACCCGTGATGGCGTCGCAGCACTCTCGGCAGCCCTTTCCGCAGGCGACCCATTTTGTGTCGCGCAGCATCCTCTGCCGGATCACACAACCGCGCCACCCGGCATGTTTCTGACGCTGACAGGCGGGTCCACCGCATCGCCAAAGATCATCCGGCGCAGCATGGCCTCCTGGATTGCAAGCGTTGACATCAACGCCCGCCAATTTGGCCTTACCCAAGATGATACGCTGGCCGTGCTGGGCGCGCTTAGCCATTCGCTGGCGCTTTATGGCGTTGTGGAGGGGCTGTATGTGGGGCTGAACACCCACGTCCTGGCAGACCTCTCCCCGGCGCAACAACGCCAGCATATGCAAGAACACAAGGTTTCCGTTCTCTATGCCACACCAACCCAACTGCGCTTGCTGTGTCGCGGTGCACACACCTCGCCAGGTGTGCGGTTGATCCTGTGTGGCGGTGGTGCGCTTGACCCGCAGACCGCACTGACCCTGCGCCAGATTTGCCCCCAAGCGGCGCTGTATCAGTTCTACGGCGCCGCAGAAACCAGTTTTATCACCATGACCGATGCAAACACGCCCCCCGGTTCACAGGGGCGGGCCTATCCCGGCGTGTCATTGCGCCTTCTTGATGCGCAGGGTCAGGAAACCAGCGGCACAGGTGAAGTTTGGGTCCGCAGCCCCTATGTGTTTGAGGGTTATCTCCAAGAGGATACCCCGCATGAGCAACGCGGCGGTTTTATCAGCGTCGGCGAGATCGGGCATCTGGATCCACAGGGCAATCTCTTTCTCACAGGGCGCAAATCCCGCCAGGTCACCATTGCCGATCAAACCCTGCATCCAGAGGCGATAGAGGCGCATATTTTGAGCCTGATCAAGGGCCAAAACTGCGCGGTTCTCCCCCTGCCGGACACCCTGAGAGGCTGCCGATTGATTGCCGTGCTGGAAGGTGCGCAAGAGACAAACCTCGCCCACGATATTCGTCAAAGCTGCCGCGCGACCTTTGGTGCACTGGCCACACCTGCGCAGGTGTTGTTTATCCCGGAAATGCCTATGCTCCCTTCTGGCAAGATTGATCTGGGCACACTGGCCCGTTGGGTGGAGGATCAGACATGACGGCTTTCATTGCCGCTGCGTGCCGCAGCCCCGTTGCCCCAAGAGATGGCGCGTTGGCCCACCTGTTGCCCCATCAACTTGCCACACCCGTTTTGCACGCAGTGTTGCGACATGCCGGTCTCACAGCAGACCACGTGGACGAAATCATCGTCAGCAGCGCATTGGGGGCCGGTGGAAACCCCGCGCGCAGTGTGGCGCTTGCGGCCGGGCTGCCAGACCGTATCGCAGGCCTAAGCATCGACCGACAATGCGCGGGCGGCATGGATGCGCTCTTGCTCGCCCGCCAGATGATCCTCAGCGGCGGCGCGGATGTGGTGATTGCCGGCGGTGTCGAGAGCTATTCACGCCAGCCCCTGCGCGCGCATGTCTTTGCAGATGGCCGCGCGCCCGAACCCTATACACAGGCCCCCTTTACGCCCTGGCCAGAGCGCGACCCGGATATGGCGCAGGCGGCAGCAGCCCTCGCCACGTCGCAAAATATCACCCGTGCAGACCAAGATGCCTGGGCCATCTCCAGCCATGCCAAAGCCATAGCCCATCACCCCTCCACGCAAGAGATAACCCCGATTGCAGGTCTGGTCAGCGACAGTTTTACCCGGCACCTTTCCCCTGCCCTCTGTGCGCGGGCCAAACAGATCACCGGCAGCATCACATCGGCCAATGCAGCTGTGGCGGCAGACGGGGCAGCGTTTTGCCTTGTTGTCTCGTCAAAAGTTGCTGAAAGCCTTGGTCAGCCTCTTACGGAAATCAATGGCGGCGCGACACTGGGCGCGGTGCCTGATTGTCCGGGTCTTGCGCCCCTCGCGGCGATCAAACGCGCGTTTGAGCACACGGGTCTTGCCCCAAATGATCTGGCCGTGGCCGAGGTGATGGAGGCCTATGCCGTGCAGGCCATCGCCTGCGTTCAAGGTGCCGGGTTAAACCCTGACATCGTTAATCCGGGCGGCGGGGCCCTGGCGCGCGGGCACCCCATTGGGGCCTCCGGCGCGATCAACGTTGTGCGCCTGCATCACGAACTGATTGCGCGTGGATCAGGCACCGGCCTTGCCACCATTGCTGCCGCAGGGGGGATAGGGTCCGCGCTGATCCTATGCGCGTGACAACAGACTGGCAGGGCGCGCACGGGCAATGCCAGCGGTAATGATTGCTGCAATCACCGCCTTGATAAAGTCGCCGGGGATAAAGGCGCTGTCGGTCACAATCGCCTGGCGCAGGTCAAGATCCAGCACAATCATAAATCCCAGCACACCGCAGAGATGCACCACGATCAGCCCGCCTGTCACTGCGGCAACCCCTGCTGCGGGCCCAATCGGCAGGCTGCGCAGGTTTTCCATGACCAGCCCGGTGACATAGGCCCCCAGTACATAGCCCACCAGATACCCGGCAGACCCAGTGGCAAACATGCCCAGCCCGCCACGCCCACCGGCCAGCAAGGGCAATCCAAGTGCCACCAGCCCCACGAAAAGCAAGGCGGCCAGCCCGCCGCGTTTGGCTCCCAGAATGGTGCCACAGAGCATGATCCCCATGCTTTGCGCCGTGATTGGAACGCCAAATCCCATCGTGATTGGTGCGATCAGACCCAAGGCGGCCACAAGTGCTGCAAAAAGGGCAATCAGGGTAAGAGAGCGTTCCATATGGTATCCTTTGGTCGCGCAGAATGCGCCATAGGAGTGTCGCGATATGCCTGATCAAAGAGCACGTCAAGTCGCCTCGGATTACAATCCGCCCCTCGCGCGCAGCGCCTCTGCAACATGCTCCGCATCATCGATTGCAAGTACCGCAAACGGCAGCACAATGCGCCAGCCGACCCGCTTTGTCGCGCGCGCGCGCCATGCCTGTGACAGCACCTGCCCTTTATCGACCAGCACGGGGGTGAAACGCACCACCAGTGCAATCGCCAGCTCAATCGCCTTTGTCTTGATGCCAAACCACCGCAGCGGCGCGCACAGCACGCGCACAACACCCATCATATCGGACAATCTTGTCGTCATCGTTACCAGATTGGCCAGACCCACAGCGGTGATCATCCGCAGCGCAATCTGAAGCCCCGCAACGGCATCTCCAATCACCCAGTGCCACACGACCACCACCACGATAAAAGGCCACAGCACCCGCAAACGCCCCAGCCCCGTGCGCAAGAACTGCCGCCCCGGCAGCGCATATAACGCCAGCATCAACAGGCAAAACAGCAGGTGCGGCGCCAGCGGTTGCACCGCAAACAACACCAGTGTCGCCACGCAAAGCGCCGCCAGCTTTGCCCCGGCAGGCCAGCCATGGGCGCGCGTCTTAACCGGGGACGTCAGAGAGATCATCGCCGCCTCCCAATTCAGCCATCTGGCGTTCAAAGGCAGGCACAACATCCTGCACCGCGCCGTCCTGCACGATACGCCCGCTCTCTATCCACAACACGCGGTCAAACCCCACCAGAACGTCAGGCTGATGGGTGACCAGCACCAGCGTGACCTCAAGCGCGGCCAGCATGCGGCGCAGTTGCAGGGTGGTTGGAATGTCGAGACCCGCAAAGGGTTCATCCAGAATAATCACACGCGGCTGCATTGCCAGAACAGACATCAGGCAGACCAGTTGCCGCTGCCCCTGAGAGAGCTGCACCACCGGGGCCGGCGCCCAGTGGACCTTGTCAAAACGCGCCAATATCGCGTGCACACCCGCCGACGCCTGTGCGCCCGATTGCCCCATCTGGCGCAGGCCAAAGGCAATTTCTTCCTCAACAGTGGGGAAAATGATCTGATGATCCGGGTTCTGAAACAGAATACCCACAACGCCCAACGCGCCCTTACGGTCTTGCGCCACATCAACCCCGGCGATGCGTACAGTGCCGGCGTCGGGCGCCACCAAACCCGCCATCAGCCGTGCCAGTGAAGTTTTGCCAGACCCATTGCGCCCCACAATGCCAATGCGGTGCGCGCTGCACTCAAACTGCACGTCCTGCACCACCAGCACACCGCCGGGCGTGTAATTGACGCCTTGCAGCGAAATGAGCGGTGGAGTTGTGGTCATGCAAAGCCCGTCAGGAATCTGAGGCTCGATCTATCAGGGGTCTGTCCGCTCTAAAACCCTGGAAACACCGATGGCGTACCGGCGATTCACGTTTCAGGCGGGGTGCTTTAGCGGCGCGGCGCGGTCCAGGACCCGGGCAGATTGGATGGATCAAACCGCGCCGGGGCCTTGATATGCCCCAACAGCCAGTTCGGCCCCGCCATTAGACGGCTGAGCGTCGGGCTTTCACGCACCTGCGCCTTGAGTTTTTCGATCTGCATGATGTTGTCGATGCGCCGATCAAGAAAGGCCCAGCTGTCCGCGTGATCTTCGCTCGTGTCCCCCAGCCAAAACAGCACTGTGGCGGAATAGACCCCGGCCAGGGTCGCGCGTTTAGTGTACCAATTCACATCATCCGACGTGTCCCCAAGGGCGGTCCAGATTGCATCAACCGTGCCCCAAACCAGACGCGCGCCATCAGGTGCGTATTGCGGCAGGGCAAACAATGTCGTGCCCCGGCGCACAGATTCCTTGTCTTCGATCACTTCAAACCGCAGCTGCACGGCGCGCGCGACCTTGTCCCGAAACCGCAGCGCGCTCAGGTCTTCTTTTGCTAGACGCGTCAGCATCTCCGCATCCCCGGCCTTGTGATAGGCAACGGCCAGATCAACGGCACCACGTGGGCAAAGCGCCCGCGCCAGCGTGTCATCCACATCCGCATCGGCAATCGCGGCCCTGAATGTCGCCTCGGACCAGCCGTCAAAGGCAACGTGGTTCAGGGCGGCCTCCAGTAACTTTTCTTTGGGATCGCTCATCATCAGGCTCCTTTTGCGCATGCGCTTTTTCTGGACAAACCAAACATAGGTTGCTAAGAGCGCATTTCCTGCAACTCCTTGCAACTTTATCCTAGAAAGGTGGTGACAACCACATGCAGGTTAGTGTTCGCGACAATAATGTCGATCAGGCCCTTCGGGCTCTGAAGAAAAAGCTCCAGCGCGAAGGCGTGTTCCGTGAAATGAAGCTCAAGCAACATTTCGAGAAACCCTCCGAGAAAAAAGCGCGCGAGAAGGCTGAAGCGATCCGTCGTGCCCGTAAGTTGGCGCGCAAAAAAGCGCAACGCGAAGGTATGATGTAAGTCAATCCTCGCTGATGCGACTGAAATTACAAAACCCCCGTGGCCTGCTGGCGGCGGGGGTTTTGTTTTGGGCACCGCGGAAAAAGGCGTGACGCCCCACCGGATTTACCGCCAGAAACACCGCCTATTGCGGAAATGCAAAACACAGGGTCAGGTGATTTGAATGTCGCTCTAAAAAGCGCTGCCAAACCACTTGCGCACCAATTTGTCATACACTCCATTTTCCCGCAGCAGCAGGATGGACCGGTTGATCTCTTCGCGCAGGGCGCTGTCAGGGGGCAGGACAATACCGTAGTTTTCAGGCTTGAACACGCGGTCCAGCAGGCGCGCCTCGCCGCGACCCCGATTTTGCACGTAATAGGCCAGAATAGGTGCATCAAAGACCACCGCATCCAACGTCTTTTCTTCAAAGGCCTGTAGCATCGCCTCAAGCTCTGGATAAACCGCATGGGTGATCCCCCGGGTCTCCAGAAAATCAGCAGAGGTGCTGCCGCCGATGGTGCCCACGCTGCGCCCATCCAGATCGTTGATCGACTCCACGTTGGATTGAATGGCATCGACCGTCATTGCCGCCGTGATCTGTGCCACAAAGATTGACACAATAAACAGGCTGGAAATCACCATCAGCACCCCAAACAAGCGGCCCATAGGAGATCGCGGCATGCGTTCTTCAAAACCGCCGTTGACCACCAAATTCAACGCCCACCAAAACGACGGAAACAAGGCCTGCCCAAAGGGGCGGTCAAAATACTCTTGCTGCGCCCGCTCAAACATCCACATCACAATGCCGCAGCCAAACAACAGCCCAAAGGCCGCCAGAATCGCAAACGCAATTTCGCGGGTAAACAATGTGGTCAGCAGGGCACTTTCAAAGGCACCCTCATGCAGCATCACCTGCACGCCACTGGCAAAAATGGGCAGCGTAAAATCCATCGTCTGTTCGCGCGCCGCTGTGATGGAAATATTGGCAATGGCACCGTCCACCTGTCTGGCTTGGACAGGGGAAAACATATCGGCAAAACTATCCTTGCGCTCAATCTGAACGGTGCGACCCAACACGTTTGACAATTCTGTCAGCAGGTCGATAGAAAACCCGGTGTCGGCCCCCTCCTGGACAAATGAAAACGGTTCACGGGTGACCGTTGTAAACGTCAGGTCCTGCGCGTGCACCTCTTGTCCAATGAGCAGGCCCGCCAAGACGACCGCCCAAACCGTATATATACGACACATTCCAAGTCCCCAGATTCCCCTCTTCTTTTTTGTCAAATCCGCGGATAAAAGCAACTGTTTCCGCATTGGAGACAATCGAATATCCGGTCTCACGCAACAAAGACGTCTGATTTGAAGCTCAGGGTCGCCTGATCAGGAAGGGTAATCGTTGTGAAGGGCCGCCGTCTGCCTGTGCCCCAAAAAGAGTGGATTATGCCCGGCGCTGGAGTTGCCCTTTCCCTGCATCCCAAGGGGGCCGCGGCCATTCCGCCCCCCGAAGGATCGCGCAAGATCATACGCGAAGCTGCGCAGAATAGGCAGAAGGCGTTTACCCGGTGGCAACCTGTTGCTGTCAGATAGACCCCCATGCCAAGCAAAACCAACGCCTTGTTCCAGGGGTCAGCCCTCGCATTTATCACCCTCGCGCTGGTGTTTCTGACCGCGGCGATCAAGGGCGGCGGGGCTGCACCCTTGAACGGTCCTGTCGTTGTGATTGCTTCGCCGTGGTCTGATCCATCAGCGGCAATAGAAGCAGCTGGGGGACGGCTGGTTGCGCCGACACGTGCGGCTTTTGGTTTGCTTGCAACCTCTGACAATCCGGGCTTTGCAGTGCGGCTTTCTGAATTGGGGTATTGGTCGTTTCGATCCGAACACTTTGCCCGCTTGTTATGCGGAGTAACGCGATGATGTCTGTTCGCACCCTGCTGTCCTCTGCGGTGACCACCGACGATCTGGAACGCAACCGCGTGCAAGGCCGCCGCATCGTAACCCTATTCACCTGTTTTTGCGGGCTTATCGCGATCCTCGCGGCCCTGTTCAGGGATAACAACATGCCCCTGACCGCAACAATTGCCCTGTGCATCTGCGCATTGAGCTTTGCTGCCGAAAAGATATTTTCACATGTCAAAGACTACGCTTTGGTCGTTGCGCTGCTCGCGCAGACAAGTTTGATCACTGCGGCATTTGACGGCCATCCCTGGCAAACTGATTCCCACATGATCTACTATGTGTCGTTGGCTGTGCTTATACTTTTGGTAAACCCAGCCACACTGGTCTTTGGTGCAGCAATGATCACGCTTCACCATGGGCTCTTAAGTCTGACCATTCCCACGCTCGTTTACCCCGCTTCAGAAGTGCTCCCCGCCGTATCCGGACTGCGTTTCACGGCACAATTGTTTTGATGGAAACAGTGATCCTTGTCTGGGCGGTCCGCAGGCGCCTGAACATGATCGCCAGTTCTGAAGAGGACAACACCAAGTTGCGCAAAATCTCCCTGCAGCTAGAGACCGCCAGGGAGGTTGCAGACAGCGCACGCGCAAATGCACAAGCCGCCCAAGAAAAGGCCGAGCGCGAAGCCGCGCGCGCCCAGGATGCGCTTGATGAAGCTCAAAAACTGGCGGAGCGCACACGTGAGGCAGACGTTGCCGTGCGACATGCCGAGGAACAGCACGCCGCAGCCCAGAAAAAGGCGAACGACACCCTGCAATCAGTGATGGGTGAACTTTCACAGGCGCTCGCGGGGCTTGCTGCCAACAGGCTGGAGCAACGATTGGAAACACCCTTTCCACCAGCATATGAAAGCCTGCGAAAAGACTACAACAGGGCGGCAACTTCACTGACCCAAACAATCAGCAGTGTGGCGACACAGGTCCAGAAAATCCGAGGCAATGCAGCCGCAATTGCAGACACATCACGCGATCAGTCGCACAGATCAGAGGCGCGCTCGCAAGCCCTGTCAGATATCAACGGATCGGTTCGGGACCTTGAAAACTCTATTGCGCTTGTGGCCAGCAGCGCGGCTGAGGCAACTGAAACCGTCAAAACCTCAAAGGATCACGCCGATGACGGAGTACGCGTGGTCGCAGAAGCGGTAGAGGCCATGATTCAGATCGACGATTCCGCCAATGAAATCCGCAAAATTGTCAGCTTGATCGAAGACATCGCATTTCAGACAAACCTATTGTCATTGAATGCCGGGGTTGAGGCCGCACGCGCCGGTGAGGCGGGTCGCGGGTTCGCCGTGGTCGCCACAGAGGTGCGTGCTTTGGCACAACGATCCTCCGATTCCGCAAATGGAATCAAAGCTCTGATCTCAAAAAGCGATGATCAGGTCAAAAACGGTGTCACGCTTGTGCAAAAATCTGGTTCCGCTCTGGAACAGATTCTGGAAACTGTCGGTCGCACAAATAATCAGGTCGATGGTATCAACAACAGTGTTCAGGAACAAAACCGCCGATTGGCCGTGATTGCGCAATCACTCAGCGAGCTGAGTACATCTGCGCGCGCCGACAGCGCCATGATTGATGAAGCAGCCACGGCCGCCGCCACCCTGAATGATGCAACGGACATCCTGTCGGAGGCTGTTGCCGTGTTCAATGTAACGGATCCCAAGATCACCGAAACGCCCGCCGCACCAGACTGGCGTGCCGCCTGATCCTCCGGCGACAGGCCAATCATCATAGGAGCGGAGCGGCACCGGATTTCGCGCGATCCGTAAACAAAACGGAATTTAGCGGCAATTTGGCCAAGATCACGAAACAATAACCACATATCCATCTTAGAAACTATTTCTCAGAGCAAGCATTTTAAGCTATCATCCGGCGTGTTCCGCCACATTTTATATTTCAACAGCGCGGACTTAGAGCAGAAATGCAAAAACCTGAATCACCTAACCCTGCCTGAAATCAAAGATTTCAACGGGTTAGGAGATGCAGTGTGTTTCAAGTTATTTGCATTTCGCTATAAGGGCGTGTTGTCTGACGCGAAACGTTATCGGGACAGGGAAACACCCGCAGCAAAGAAGTTTCAGCGGTTTGTCCGTCTGGATGAGACAGAAGGCCCCAAGGGGCCATTGGAGGCTCTGCCTCCAAACCTCCGGGAAGAGTTAAGGCCAGAAAGAGGAAAGCCACGCGGTAAAACGTGGATGTGGCGCGCGAGGGCTATGGGGCATGTACTGGGACAGCGGGCGGGGCATTCTGGCATCCCGCCAAGAGTGTTGGAGGCAGCTTTAGCCATGCGCCTCAAAATGGCCAGCAAGGATTGTTCTGATCTCATCACTGTACCGCATGCCACGCAACACCTGGGTGACCTGCCCCTCACCGTCCAGCAACAACAACGTCACATGGGGCACATTGTGTTTTGC
>CALFWM010000070.1 GCA_937928635.1 uncultured Sulfitobacter sp.
AAGGTCGCCATCCCCAAAGATGGCCTTCAAGGTGACGACAGGCAATGACGCCAGGCCGAAGGTGGTCAATCTGTATGGGTGTGGCGCTCAACCGCACATAAATCCCTCTGTGCCTTGAGCGTCGGCTTTTTCACGCTCTGCACATTCACCCTTTGGTCTTTATGTGTTCCAGCGGGTCTCTGATTTCATGTCATTGAAAACAAGGGGTGGATTTATGGATTTGCAATCCGCTGCGTAACCACTCCGCCAACTCGCCGCTCCTGTGGTCTGTGCGCACAGCTAGCCGATCACATGCGTAGCTGCAAGACCCCGTAAGTCGCTAAAAAGCATATCACACGTTGCTGCACGCCGCGCATTATGGCACATCTGGTTTCAGAAGAATCTGAACGGATGAGTTTAGCAGATGACTGATTTCGCAGCGCGTAGAACGATGATGGTGGATACGCAGGTTCGCCCCTCGGATGTGACCAAGTTTCCGATAATTGATGCCATGCTGAATATCGCGCGCGAGGACTTTGTGCCCGCCGCGCAGCGCGAGGCAGCTTACCTTGGTGAGAATCTCGGGCTGGGGCCAGGGCGCGTGCTGCTGGACCCGCGTACATTGGCTAAGATTTTGGATGCACTCGCCATTTCAAATGATGAGCTGGTTTTGGATATCGGCTGTGCGATGGGGTATTCTTCGGCCGTGATCGCCCGTATGGCCGAGGCTGTTGTTGCGGTTGAACAGGATGAGGCGATGGCGAAAGAAGCGCAGGACGCGCTGGCGCTGGCAGGGGCCGACAACGTGATGATGCACACCGGTGCGCTGAACGAGGGCGCGCCAAAGCACGGGCCCTATGATGTTATCATCATTCAGGGCGGCGTTGTTGAGGTGCCCCAAGCGCTCAGCGATCAGTTGAAAGACGGCGGGCGCATCGCAGCCGTCTTTATACAAGGGGCGCTGGGTGAGGTGCGCATCGGCCATAAGCGTGGCACGCATGTCAGTTGGCGCATGGCCTTTAACGCAGGCGCGCCAGTGCTTGACGGGTTTGGACGACAGGCCGCTTTTCAGCTATAGCTTCAAATGACAGCCCCAAAAAAGGGCAGGGACGATGGGGACAACAGGATGAAAGTATTGAGCAGTTTATCTAGTTGCCTGCGCCTGATTGCATGGGTTGCCCTTTGTGTCGGTGTCCTGCATCCCCGCACAGCACAGGCCGAAACGCTCGCGGATGCCTTGGTTTCTGCCTACAATCATTCCGGGCTGCTGGAACAAAATCAGGCGCTTTTGCGCGCGGCGGATGAAAGTGTTGCCGTCGCTGGTGCTGCGCTTAAACCTGTGTTGTCCTGGAGTGGGAATGTCACACAGCAATTTGGCAACACGCGTTCGGGCGCTGCGCCCTCATCCGTTAATATTGACAATCTGTCGGTTAGTATCAACCTGATCGGTCAGCTGTTACTCTATGATTTTGGTGCCAGCCAAGCGCGCATCGACGCAAGCAAAGAGACGGTGCTTGCCACGCGCGGCACGCTGCTGAACATCGAACAGCAAATTCTCTTGCGCGCCGTTTCCGCCTACATGGGCGTGATCGAAACAAATGAAATCGTGGCTGTGCAAAATAACAACCTGCGCCTGTTGATGCAGGAATTGCGTGCCGCGCGGGACCGTTTTGAAGTGGGTGAGGTGACCCGCACAGACGTCGCGCTGGCGGAATCGCAGCTGGCACAGGCCCGCAGCAGTCTGGCAGCCGCAGAGGGCAATCAATTGCAAGCTATTGAGGAGTTCCGCAATGCTGTGGGCCGCAGTCCGGGCCGGTTGTCACCACCGCCACGGTTGCCAAACGTGGGCGATGACCTGGCCGGGGCAAAGGGGCTTGCCGTCCGACGTCACCCGCTGTTGCGGGCAGCCCAGCATCAGGTCGCCGCAGCAGATTTGCTGATCAAGGCCGCAGAAGCGGATGTTCGGCCCGTTATTACACTGGACGGTCAGGTCGGCCTGAGCGAGACCTTCAATTCCACCGCCAACAGTCGCGTTGGCTCCGTTGGTGTTCAGCTCGGACAAACGATTTATCAGGGGGGTGCGCTGTCTTCCAACATCCGCAGTGCGATGGCGCAACGGGATGCGCAGCGTGCCAACCTGCACACCGTGCGTCACGACATTGAGCAGGGCGTCGGCAATGCCTATGCCACGTTGCGCTCTGCGCGCGCCCAGTTGGAGGCGTCCGAGCGGCAGATTCGCGCCGCGCGCATCGCCTTTCAGGGCATCCGGGAGGAAGCCACACTGGGTGCCCGCACCACGCTTGATGTGCTGGATGCAGAACAGGCATTGCTCAATGCCGAAACAACGCGGGTCTCCGCGCGCGCTCTTCTTTATGTTGCATCTTACACAGTTTTGGCCTCAACCGGGCAGCTTACGGCGGTAGATTTGCGCCTGCCAGTTCAGATCTATGACCCTGCGGCGTATTACAATTTGGTCAAAGACGGCCCTACAAAACGCTCCAAACAAGGGGAGCAATTGGACCGTGTGTTGCGCGCATTGCAAAAAGACTGACAACTTTCATCGCCCCATTGTGGGAATCTGTGTGCCGGGTTAAACTCTGCCCTGAGGATAGAGTGGATAATAATATGTCAGACCCCGTTACAACTGCGGAGGTTGAGGATGTCTTGTCTTCGATCCGCCGCTTGGTTTCAGAAGAAAAACGCCCGAAGCAGCAGGCCGAAACGCGGCCGCAAGCCAATCCGGTACAGCCGGAGCGTTTGGTGCTGACCCCTGCATTGCGCGTGGAAGACCCCAAACCCGACGTGCAAGGCATGGCGGAACAGCCCACCCCCGCGTTTCACTCTGAGCGGGCAGGGCGGCTGGTTCTGGGCGCAGAGTCGGCTGTCACAGACCCAAAACCTGTTGCAGACATCGAGCCCGTTGAACAGGTCGTGCGCGCCACGCTTGAGAAAACGGAAGAGGGTCTGGCACTGCCGATGGATGTGCCTGAAGACGCAGAGCCCCCTTCCGGGCTGTCAGTGGAGGTTGATGAACAGGACATGACGCTCAACATGTCCGAGGATGACGGTCAGGCCGATATTCCACCTCTCACATTGGAGCCTCAGGCCCGCAGCGATGCGGAATGGGCGGCGGATGCTTTGGCGGAGGCCGAGGCCGTTGCAGAGGCAAAAAATACGCCTGAGGCCGCACCGGCCAACACCAAGGCGGCCACGCTGAGTGCCAAGATTGAAGCGCTGGAATCTGCTATTGGTGGGATCGAGGATGATTTCGAACCGGATGAAGTCAGCGATGACGCCTATTCCGGCACCAAGCCCCCCGCGATTGACTGGGAAGACGACGTGCTTAATACGGACGCCATGCTCAAGTCCAAAGAAGATGTGTTTGAACTGGACGCTGCACGCGACACCCTGCGTGACATGAAAGAGCCCGTAGAAGAGGCCGTTTTTGCAGCCGCAACCATTGCCGCGCTGAACGCGGAAGATGGCGAAGACGATGATGATTTTGAACCGTCAGTTAAGGCTGCGTCGGAACCACCAAGAGCATGGGCAGAAGAAAAAGTGATCGACGAAGACGCGCTGCGCGACATGGTCAGCGAGATCGTGCGCTCCGAACTTCAGGGGGCTCTGGGCGAACGTATCACGCGCAATGTCCGCAAATTGGTGCGCCGTGAAATTCACCGCGCGCTGACCACGCAAGACCTTGAGTAAGCCGATCCACGTCGCGTCGCCGTCTTAGGCGATATCCTGCGCCAGCGACACAAACAGGTCAACATCCATGTAGCGTTCCACATGTGCGGCGAGCTGATCCAGCACGTCCTCCACACCCGCTTCAAAATCAAGTGACGAGGCCACTCCGAACTGTCCCAGATAGGCGCGGCGAAAGGCATCTGCGCTGAAAATCCCGTGCATATAACACCCTTGCACCCGCCCATTGGGCGATGCAGCCCCCTCGCGGGTATCGCCAACCTCCAGCCAGGCACGGGCCGTGTCCGGGCCAGAGGTTTCACCGATGTGAATTTCGTACCCCTCCAGCGTGGTGCCAGTGGCGATATGACGTGCTGATTTCAGCGACAGATGTTTGGTCGGGGCCATAATGGTGTCCACCGCAAGATGGCCCAGCCCCTCAACATGTCCCGGCGCACCCTCAATCCCGTGCGGGTCAGCGATGCTCTGCCCCAGCATTTGATAGCCGCCACACAGGCCCAGCACATGACCACCGCGCCGGATATGGGCAGCAAGGTCAATATCCCACCCCTCGGCGCGAAAGGCGGCAAGGTCTGAAATGGTTGCCTTGCTGCCCACCATCAGCACCAAGTCTGCCTCGGCGGGCAGGGGCGTGCCCGGTGTGATGACGCGCAGGTCAACGCCCGGCTCTGCGGTCAAGGGGTCCAGGTCGTCAAAGTTGGAAATGCGCGGCAGGCGGGGCACAACAATCACGCACCCCTCGCCGCCAGAGGCACTGCGCGCGGGTAGGTCCATCACGTCTTCGGCGGGCAGGCGATGCGCGTGTTCAAACCACGGGATCACCCCCAGAGACGGCCAGCCGGTACGCGCGGCAATGTCATCGCGTCCGGCATCAAACAGGCTGCGGTCGCCGCGAAACTTGTTCACGGCAAATCCGCGCACCATGGCGTTGTCGCCCTGGTCCATCACGGCCTGCGTGCCGACGATCTGCGCAATAACCCCGCCGCGGTCAATATCGCCCATCAGGATCACGGGCACCCCGGCAGCTGTGGCAAACCCCATGTTGGCAATGTCGCCCGCGCGCAGGTTTGTCTCTGCCGGGCTACCGGCCCCTTCCACTACGATCAGGTCACATTCTGCGCCAAGCCGTTGAAAGGATTGCAAAACGGCGGGCATCAAGGCTTGCTTGTTCTTACCAAAATCTGCGGCCTCCTGCGCACCAGCGATCTGACCCTGCACAATCACCTGCGCGCCGGTGGCCGATTGGGGCTTGAGTAAAATCGGGTTCATATCCGTGTTCGGTGCCACCCCTGCCGCACGTGCCTGCAAGGCCTGCGCACGGCCAATTTCGCCACCATTGCTGGTCACGGCGGCGTTGTTGGACATGTTTTGCGGCTTGAACGGGCGGGTTACAATGCCGCGCTGCACACAAGCCCGGATCAGACCCGCCACGATCATCGACTTACCCACATTGCTGCCGGTGCCTTGTATCATGATCGCTTTTGTCATTTGGTGCCCACATCAAGAGTTGGGCGCAACCTGACGCAATCGACGGCGCGCGAAAAGAGGGAATTGATGAACACACCTGCGCATCTGCTCATCGGGGCTGCCGTCATGGGGCGCGGTGGAGACCGCAAGCTGATCTGGGCTGCCATGACGGGGGGCTTTTTGCCCGATCTGTCGCTATATCTGATGGCTGGGGTTTCGATGTTCTACCTGAACATTTCCCCTCATCGGGTTTTCAATGAGCTTTACTTCTCAGATGCGTGGATGGCTGTCTTTGCCGTTGATAACTCCTTCATTCTTTGGGGCATCTTGCTTGGTGTCGCGGTCTGGTATCGTTCAGGCTGGGCTATCGCGTTAACAGGAGCGGCCCTTTTGCATCTGGTTTTGGATTTCCCACTTCATCAAGAAGATGCGCGTCCGCATTTCTGGCCGCTGACATGGTGGCGATATGATGGCCCCTTCAGCTACTGGGACATCCGCCACGGTGCCAACATCATCGCCCCGATTGAGGCTGCGTTTGCCACGATAGCTGCGATCGTGCTGTGGGTGCGGCGACCGGGGTGGATCATATCCATGTTTGTCGTTCTGCTGCTGATTGCGGAACTGCGCACCGTGCGCACCTGGCTGTGGTTCTTTATCGACAGCTAATCTGTGCTAAAACGAAAAACGCAGCCCCGAAGGACTGCGTTTTCAACCCAAACAGGGGTATTCTTAAGCGGCTTCTGCCTGCTGTGCCGCGTGGCGACGCTCTGATTCTTCGCGAGACAGGGCAACAGAGGTGCGCACACCTTTGCCTACAAAATCCATCAGACCGGATACAACCCGTTCGTTGGGGTCGATCCCTGCACAGCTCAACACTTCACGGCCATCGCGCGAACGTGCCCAACGGGCAATCTGCTCTGGCCCGTTGCCATATTTCTTGTCATCCGCAATCGCATCATCCAACGCAGCCAGTACCACGGCTGCAAACAATTTCCGGGCGCGGTTGCCTTGTTCGTTATTGAAAGCGGTGCCATCAACGAAATCTTTCATCCGTCGTCCTTTCCCATTATTCTTGCTCTTGTCTTTCCGGCGTGGAGTCCCTTATGGCGGATATTCCTCGATTCGGATAGAACTTTATCGCATACCTCATATGCGTTTTGCGCATACCATGCTGCACCCGCAGCACCACATATCGTTTACTTGCAGGGGTGCATCCTGCCAGATATAGGTCACGGCAAGTTTACTTCAACTTTTTGCCATGGTTTAGCCCAATGCCCAAGATTAACGGAAACGAGATACGCCCCGGGAACGTGCTGGAGCACAATGGTGGCCTATGGGCCGCTGTAAAAGTCGACCACGTGAAGCCCGGCAAGGGTGGAGCCTTCGCTCAGGTGGAGATGAAGAACCTGCGTAATGGCTCTAAACTGAACGAGCGTTTTCGTTCAGCTGACAAGGTGGAGCGTGTGCGTCTGGAGCAGAAAGATCAGCAATTCTTGTATGAAAACAGTGGGATGCTGGTTTTGATGGACACCGACACCTACGATCAGGTGCAGTTGTCCGCTGATCTGTTGGGCGAGCGGCGCCCGTTTTTGCAGGACGGCATGATGATCGTTGTGGAGTACCATGAGGACGAGGCGCTGAATGCATCACTGCCGCAAAAGGTCACCTGCAAGATCGTGGAAACGGAGCCCGTCGTCAAAGGTCAGACGGCGGCGAATTCTTTCAAGCCAGCCCTGCTTGATAACGGCGTGCGCGTCCAGGTGCCCCCGTTTGTCGGCCAAGATGAGGACATTGTCGTCAACACGGAGACCATGGAATACGTCGAGCGCGCCTAAGGCGTGACGCAACGTCACGGATCATCCAGACCGAAAGCCCCGGAATTTCCGGGGCTTTTTTGTGCCTGCGCTGTGGGCGAGTTGGCGCGTCTGGATGCCGCGCACCCGCTTTGCCGGTCAGACTTGCCGAATTTTCGCCGCCTGCCATAGTCGGTGCGTCAGAATGTCGGGGGAATCATGGGCAGCATCACTGTATTCAAAGCCAAAAAGATCATCACAATGGACGTCAACCGCCCTGAGGCCACCCATGTGGCCGTGCGGGATGGTGAGATTTTGGCCGTTGGGGATGCCAGTTGCGCCGATCAGTGGGGCGCGGTGCAGCATGATGACACTCTGGCGCATGCCGTGATCATGCCCGGTTTTGTCGAGGGGCACGCGCATATGATGGCCGGCGCGATGTGGCGCTATGCCTATGCGGGCTATCACGACCGGGTCGACCCAGCGGGGAAACTCTGGAAAGGGCTGACAGATGCCGATGCGGTGATTGCGGGTCTCAAGGACTATGCCAATGGTCTGGCACCTGATGAACCCCTGATCGGGTGGGGCTTTGATCCAATTTTCCTCGCCTCCGAACGGTTGTCGGCCAAACACCTTGATCAGATCAGCAGCACACGGCCAATTGCGATCATCTATTCCAATTTTCACCTGATGTGCGTGAATTCCGCCGCGCTGGAACTCGCCGGGTTTGACGCGACCACCAACGCCGAAGGAGTGATCAAAGGGCCGGATGGCAACCCGACGGGGGAGCTGCAGGAAATGGCGGCGATGTTCCCGATCATGCGGCGTCTCAACATTGATTTCAGAGGGTTGAGCCAGGAGCAAAGCGCGATCAAGGCTTATGCTGAAACCGCCAGACGGGTTGGGGTGACCACCGCCACGGATCTGTATTCCCAAATGGAAGACGAAGACCTTGATGCGATCAAGGCCGTGACCAACGCTGCTGATTTTCCCTTGCGCATTGTCCCCGCGCTGGGGGCCATGGCGGACCCAAAAGCCATCGCAGACAAGGCCGCGCGTTTGGCCGCTCATAGCACTGACAAGCTGCGTTTGGGGGCGGTCAAGTTGATGACGGACGGGGCCATTCAGGGCTGGACCGCGCGGGTCAAATCGCCGGGGTATGTGGGCGGGCAACCCAATGGCATCTGGAACACGCCGCCGGAAATGATTCATGCATTGGTCGATGAATTGCACAGCCGCGGTATTCAGATGCACATTCACGTCAATGGGGATGAGGCGGCGGAGGTCACGCTGAACGCGCTGGAGGGGGCCATGCGCAAACACCCCTGGTCCGGGCACCGCCACGTGCTGCAACACTGTCAGATGATGGGGCGCGCGCTGTTTGAACGTGCTGCTGAAATGGGGGTGTGCTGCAACATCTTTTCCAATCACATCTATTACTTTGGCGACAAACACGCCGCCTTTACCATTGGCGAGGACCGTGCGCAGCGCATGGATGCCTGCCGCACCGCCCTTGATACCGGGGTCAACATCGCCATCCATTCTGATGCGCCGGTCACGCCCATGGGGCCGCTCTTTACCGCCTGGTGCGCGGTCAATCGCCAGACCATTTCAGGGCGCACATTGGGGGCAGCGCAATGCATCGAGGTGTCAGAGGCGCTGTTCACCATCACCATGGGGGCGGCCTATACGCTGCGGCTCGACGGGGAAATCGGCAGCATCGAAACCGGCAAACGTGCGGATTTTGCGGTGTTGGGAGAGGACCCGATGGCGGTCGAGCCCATGGCGCTCAAAGACGTGCCCGTGCTGGGCACCGTCTTTGGCGGGCGCGTTCATCTGCTGTGAGGGCGCGCCTGCCGCTCAGCGTGATTTCGGGCTACCTTGGCGCGGGGAAAACCACGCTGATCAACCGATTGCTGGCCGAAGACCACGGACTGCGCCTGTTGGTGATGGTCAACGATTTTGGCGCAATCAACATTGATGCGGCCCTGCTGGCCTCGGCCACCGATGATACGCTGACCCTGTCCAATGGCTGTGTTTGCTGCACCATGGGGGCCGATTTGTTCTTGGCGGTGGGGGATGTGCTCGACCGGGCGGAGCGGCCCGACCATCTGATCATTGAGGCCTCTGGCATTGCAGACCCTGCGCGCATCGCGCAGGTTGCACAGGCAGAACCAGAGTTGAGTTATGGGGGCATCATTACGGTGGTCGATGCCCAAGGCTACGCCGCCCTTGCTGCAGATCCGCAGATCGGCGCGCAGGTGGCAGGGCAGGTCAGGGTGGCGGATTTGATTTGCCTGAGCAAGACCACTGGAGAAACTGGCGCGTTGTCGCTGGACCTGAGCATTCAAAGTGGCGCGCAGGTGTTTGATCTGGCGGAGGTTACGGCGCTCGCCCCGATCCTTTTTGGTGTTGAGGCGGGGACTGTGCCACAACTGCCCGTTCAGCCGCATCATGCCTATGTGGCGTGGGATCATACGAGTTCAGAGCAGATGACGCATGCAGCCCTTATCGCGCGCCTGACGGCACGGCCAAAGGCATTGTTTCGGTTTAAGGGGTTTGTATCCCATGACGCACAGAGCGCCTGGGAGGTCCACTGCGTCGGGCCAAGTGTCAGCGTTAAGCCGCTGAAATCACCACATGAAACCCAAGTTGTCGGCATTGGGCTGGCCGCGCGGATCAGCACAGATCAGATCGAACACTGGTGGAGCGGTTAAGGCGCTGCCCGCGATACCTTTGCATCGCCCGCCTGCATGTCCCCTTTGGCCCGATCAAAACGCAGATAGGCCAGCGCCTGACCATTTGATTGCGTCAACAAGGTGCCTGCGGGTTTTCCATCCGCACTGATCAGGCTGCCCACGGCGGCATTGCCGTCAACGTCAACGCGCGCAAGGCCTTTGCGCAGTTCTGTTTTGTGTTTCATCCGGGCGCAAATTTCCTGCCCGACATAACAGCCCTTGCGAAAATCGACACCGTTCAGACGTTCAAACCCCAGTTCCAGAATGAAGCTGTCAGGCGTCAGTTCAACGCCGGTTTCCGGCACCAGATGGGCCACCCGCAAAGCATCCCAATCAACGTTGTCGTCTTGCTGTGGTGTGTCGCGATAGGCGCGCCAGCCCAATGCAGGGGTACGCGGGTCGATGCTGCCATCCTCCGGCACCTCTCCCACACCACGATGCATGTGCAGATCGCTCACGGCAATCTCCACCTTGGCGCGCAGTTTGTACATGCTGAGCCGCTGGGCCAGCATATCGCCCAGCGTTTCATCCACATCCAGCAACACGGCATCCCCATCCGCTAGCAGAAAAAAGTCTGCGATGTACTTGCCCTGCGGGGTCAACAAGGCGGCATAGACCAGCCCGTTGGACAGTTTGGCGACATCATTGGTGACCAGTCCTTGCAGGAAATCATGGGTGTCCTCACCGGAAAAGCGCAAGATACGGCGGTTGCCCATGTTGTTTGTCCTTTTCATGTTCGCTTGTGATATATAGGTCCTGTGCCCGAACAAAAAGAGCCATCAGATGCGCGCACCCATTTCTGTTATTATTCCCACGCTGAATGCGCAGGCCGCTTTGGGTGTGGCCCTGACCTCCCTTATGGAGGGTCTGGACCGGGGGCTGATCCGCGAAGTGATCGTTTCAGATGGCGGCTCGCAGGATGGCACAGGGTTGGTGGCGCAGGCCTGGGGCGCAGAGATTGTGCAGGGCGCGCCCTCACGCGGGGGGCAATTGCGCAAGGGCTGTGCGGCGGCACGTGGCGATTGGCTGTTGATCCTGCACGCGGACACGCAATTGGCCCCGGGGTGGAGCAGCGCGGCAGAGGCACATCTGACCTCAGAGCGCGCGGCGTGGTTTCAGCTGCGGTTTGATGACACTGGCCTTGCCGCGGGCCTTGTTGCAGGCTGGGCAAACCTGCGGGCGCGGTTTTTGGGTCTGCCGTACGGGGATCAGGGCCTGCTGATCTCGCGCGATCTATACGCCGCATCGGGCGGCTATCCTGATCAGCCATTGATGGAGGATGTGGCCCTTGCCCGCGCCTTGCGGGGGCAGTTGACCGGATTGCAGGCCGCTGCGATTACCAGTGCTGATAAATACCGTGACCAAGGCTGGCTGCGGCGCGGCGCGCGCAATCTGTGGACTTTGCTGCGCTATTTTGCCGGGGTGCCCGCCGACAGGCTGGCGCGTGCCTACAGGCGCGGCTGAGCGTTAGCCAAACAGGGCCTGACCCAAACGTTGCAGTAAATTGGGCCGGTCGTCGGTCTCCACCCGTTGGTTGGCTTGCAACGCGTCCAGACCACGGGTGTCTGAGACGGTTTTGCCTTCCTGAAACTGCAGGCGATAGAGATCGGCATAGATGCCCCCGCGCGACAGCAGTTCATCGTGGGTGCCTTCATCCGTGACGCGCCCCGCGTCCATCACGATGATCTTGTCTGCGTTGCGAATGGTAGACAAACGGTGCGCAATGACCAGCGTCGTGCGCCCGGTTGACAGGCGGTCCAGCGCGGTCTGCACCAGCTTTTCCGACTGCGCATCAAGGGCCGAGGTCGCCTCGTCCAGCAGCAGGATGGGCGTGTCCCGCAACAATGCGCGCGCAATCACCACCCGCTGGCGTTGCCCGCCTGACAGGGCGGAGCCGCGCGGGCCCACCGGCGTATCAAGCCCCTGTTCAAGGTTGGGCAGAAAGTCTGCCACATGGGCGGCCTCCAGCACACGGTCCAGTTCGCCGTCAGAAACATCAGCGCGCCCCAACACGATGTTTTCGCGCAGGGTTTCGTCAAACAACAGGGCATCTTGGGTGACGACCGAAAACAACCCACGTAGGTCAGATATACGCATCTGCGTGCTGGCCACACCGCCAATGCGCACCTCACCGTTTTGTGGATCAATCAGACGGGTCAACAGGTTGAAAACGGTCGATTTCCCGGCTCCTGAGGCCCCGACAAGGGCGGTGGTTTGCCCGGCCTGTGCGGTCAGGTTCAACCCCTCCAGCACACGTGCCTCGCCGTAAGACAAGGCCACATCGCTGAGCACGATATCGGGTGTCCCGGTGGGGGGCGGCACCGGGGTATCGGGGTTTTTCAGGTGTACGGGCGCATCCATCAGCTCCTTGACACGCTCAAGGGCGGCGGCGGCGATTTGCCAAAGGCCGCTGATGTTGCCCAAACGGCGCAGCGGGTTAAAGGCAAAGCCCATGGCGGTAAAGAACGTCATGAACTGGCCAATTGTCTTGTCGCCCGAAATAATCTCCGAGCCGCCATACAGGATCACGGCCATGAACCCCAAACCTGACATGATGTCGATCAGCCCCGGAATGGCGGATTTGCCAAAGGCCGCGCGCACCTCTGTCTCAATAAAACCGTCGGTCATATCGCGGTATTGTCTGGCCTGATAACGCTCCAATCCGTTGAGTTTGATCGGCACAAGCCCGTGAAACACTTCATCCAGACGGGTGGCCAGATGCGCGCCCAGATCACGCGCCTCACGTGCACGGCGGCGCACAAACCGCTGTGCAGCGGCGGCGGGCAAGATCATCAGCGGCACCCCGATGCAGGCCAGAAACGCCCAGACCGGATCAACCCAGATCGCCACCCCAAGCAGCACAATCAACCCGATAAAATCGCGCCCCGCACCGGTGATAATGGCGCGCCAGACATCCCCGACCGCGTTGACATCCGATTGCACCCGCTGGATCAGAAAGCCGGGCGGGTGGCTTTGGTGAAAGGCACCGTCCTGCAGCATCATTCGATCCAGCAGATCAACGCGCATTTCACCTGCCGTCAGCTGTGCCACGCGCGTCAGCAAGACCTTTTGCCACACCCCCGTCACGGCGCGCAGCACAAAAATGGCAACCAGCACCAGACCGACCCAAAACAGCGCCTCGCGTTTGCCCGCCACAAAGACGGAGTCAAACATCGGTTCCATCAGACGCGCAAGCGCGCCCAGTGTGCTGCCTTCGATGATCATCAAAAACACCGCAAAAGACATTGTTTTGACGTGCTTTTTCAAATATTCCCGCCAGATCCAGCTTAACAGTTCCCTGGACGTATAGGTCTGGTCGTTCATATCGGTCCTGGTCCTTTGGGGCCAATGTTTGGCGGGCTCGGTCGGTTTTACGAATTCGCAGGGCGCAGAGCAAGGAGAGCCGTGTTGACGTCACCGCGCGCGCAGATAAGGTCGCCAAACATCAAAAAGGTATATGTCCGATGACACAATCTGTGAACCTCTCTCAAGGGCGCTCCTATCTTGGCATTCCGGGGCCTTCTGTCATGCCGGATGCGGTATTGCGTGCGATGCACCGCGCCGCGCCCAACATCTATGAGGGCGAGCTGATTGATATGATGGTGCCACTGATGGCAGATTTGCGCCGCGTGGCGCGCACCACGGGACATGTTGCGATGTACATCGGCAATGGCCATGCCGTCTGGGAGGCCGCCTTGGCCAATGTCATTGCCCCCGGTGATCGTGTGTTGGTGCCTGCAACCGGGCGGTTCGGGATTGGCTGGGGGGAGATTGCCGCCAGCCTTGGAGCAGAGGTGCAACTTATTGATTTTGGCATCTCCGCCCCGATGGACATGGGCCGCGTGGCCGAAGTGCTGGAGGCGGATAAGGACCATCAGATCAAGGCGGTGCTTGGGGTGCATGTGGATACATCAACCTCAATCCGAAACGACATTGCCGGGCTGCGTCAAACCCTGGATGCGGCAGGTCACCCCGCCCTGCTGATGGCCGATTGCATTGCCTCGCTGGGCTGTGACGTTTTTGAGATGGACGCATGGGGCGTTGATGTGATGGCCGCCGCCAGCCAAAAGGGGCTGATGGTGCCCCCCGGCGTGGGCTTTGTCTTTTTCAATGACCGTGCCGAGGAGGCGCGGGCCCGAATGCCACGGGTGTCGACCTATTGGGATTGGACCCCGCGCGCGCATCCGGAGGCGTTCTATCAGTATCATTGCGGCACGGCACCCACCCATCACATCTACGGGTTGCGTGTTGCCCTTGATATGATCCATGCGGAAGGTCTGGAAAATGTCTGGCAGCGCCACGCGGTGTTGGCCCGTGCTGTCTGGGCGGCCTGTGACGCCTGGAGCCGTGCGGGCAGTTTTGCAATGAACGTGGCCGACCCGGCCCATCGCAGCACAGCTGTCACAGCATTGCGTTTGCAGGCCCCGCTGGCCACTGAACTGCGACAATGGACGCAACGCAACATCGGGCTGACGCTTGGCATTGGTCTGGGGATGTCCACGCCAGAAGACCCGAAAGGCGATGGGTTTTTCCGGTTCGGGCACATGGGGCATGTGAATGGTCAGATGATCATGGGCCTGCTGGGCGGGGTGGAGGCGGGCCTGTGCGCGCTGAATATTGAACACGGCAGTGGGGCCCTGGAAGCCGCCGCAAAAGTGATTGGGCAGGGCGGGGCCTATAGCGAAATGCAAATAACTTGAAACATACTGCATCTCCTAACCAGTTGAAATCTTTGATTTTCGGCAGGGTTAGGTGATTCAGGTTTTTGCATTTCTGCTCTAGCCTTCCCCGTCAGCCGTGGCGGGCCGCATCAATCCGCGCAATCACACGGTTCAGCACCCAGCCGGTCGCCGCCACCGCAATCAGGCCCCAAACCGCCCAGATCAGCATCAGCACCCAGGTCAGGTTGACACCAAACATCACAATGCAGGCATTGGTGTAGTTCGGGGCAGCGGGTCGGGTCTGGTTATCGCGCATCGGGCCGGGCTTTCGATCAAAGAGCCAGCCTATGATACCGAAAAGAACGCGAGCGTCAGCCCTTTTTTGCCGCCGCCAGGGCATGGGGCAGTTGGGCGGCAAAAGCGGCAAGGTTTTCAGGCGTGCCGCAACTGATCCGAATGCAGCGGTTTTGCGGCGCAACAAAGGGCATGCGTACGAAGATACCCCGTGCCACCAATGCGTCCAGCACCGCCTTGGCAAAAGTCCCATCGCGCCCGCACTCAAGGGTCACAAAATTGGCAGCAGAGGGCAGGGGCGTCAGCCCATTGTCGCGGGCGATCTGTGCAATGGTGTCGCGGGCGCTTGCGATCTTGTTTTGCACTTCGGCCAGATAGGCTTGATCCGCCAAAGCGGCCAGCGCCCCCGCCTGAGCGGCGCGGTTTATGCCAAAGTGATTGCGCACCTTGTGAAACGCGGTGATCAGATCCGGATGGCCGATGCCATAGCCCACCCGCGCACCGGCCATGCCATAGGCCTTTGAAAAGGTGCGCATGCGGATCAGGCGTGGGTCATCTGGTGGCAGGGGCAGGGCTGTGCCCTTGGGCGCGGTATCAACGTAAGCCTCATCCAACACCAACAGCGTGCACGCCGGAAGCGCCTCCATCGCGGTCGCGATATCCGCGCCCTTGTGCCAGGTCCCCATCGGATTGTCTGGATTGGAAAGATAGACCAGCTTTGCATCCACCTCCGCCGCCTTTGCAAACAGCGCTTTGGGGGCTTCGTGATCGTCATTGCGGTAGGGCACTTTGTGCAGCACGCCCCCAAACCCCGCCACGTGGTAATTGAACGTCGGATAGGCACCGTCGGAGGTCACCACCGCGTCGCCCGCGCCCACAAACAACCGCACAAGATAGCCCAGCAGCGCATCAATGCCCTCGCCCACAATGATATGCTCTGGCGTGGTGTTGTGATGTATCGCAAGGGCGGTGCGCAAATCATGGCTTTCCGGATCACCGTACATCCAGTGGCCTGTGCGTGCCATGGCCTCAATCGCGCGAGGGGAGGGGCCAAAGACGTTTTCATTGGCGCCCAATCGCGCGTCAAACCGACGCTCCATCAGGCGCTCCTGCGCCTCGGGGCCGACAAAGGGCACGGTGGCAGGCAGGGATTGGGCAAGCGGGGTCAGGCGAAAATCTGTCATGTCTGTGGTGATACGCAGCGGGCATTTGTGAGGCAAGAGGCCTTGAAAGAGGGTGTTTTGCGCATATATGAGAATCGCTCGCAACGAGAGGAGGCAAGCAATCATGGCCAATCTCACAAGACGCGGATTTATCGCAGCTACTGCCGCCGCAGGCGCGATGCGTGTGGTGCCGGGCGTGTTGACCAAACCCCAGGGGCGTTACGTTCTGAAACTGGTCTATGACAAATCCCTTGGCATGATGCGCGCGGTCGAACGGCTTGTGCCGTGACGTCCCACTGGTCAAAACGGCCCACTTGCGCTGATATGGGCGGGACCCAGTAGGAGCCCGCCATGACCCGCGTTGCCGTCAGTTATGAAAATCACATTGCCCATGTCCGCCTGACCCGGGCTGACAAAATGAACGCGGTGGATCAGGAGATGATTGATGCGATCATCGCCGCCGGGCAGGAGGTTGAAGGCTCTGATGCGCGCGTTGTGGTGTTGTCGGGCGAGGGCAAAGCGTTTTGTGCCGGCATTGATATCACCGGGCTGTCCGGCATGATCGGCAAGGACCCGGGCGCGTTGCTGATGCCGCGCACCCATGGGGGCACGGCGGACGGCGCGCATACCACCAATCAATGGCAGGAAGTGGCGATGATCTGGCACCGCCTTGAAATCCCGGTGATCGCCGCGCTGCATGGCGCGGTCTTAGGAGCGGGCATGCAATTGGCGCTGGGCGCAGACATCCGCATTGCCGCGCCCGATGCGCGGTTGGCGGTGATGGAGATGAAATGGGGCATTGTGCCCGACATGGGGGGCATGGTGCTGCTGCCCCGGCTTGTGCGGTCTGATGTGCTGCGCCGATTGACCTATACGGCGGCACCCGTCGCGGCGAAGCAGGCGGAAAAATGGGGGCTGGTGACAGAAATTGCACTGGATCCGTTGGAAAAAGCGATGGAGCTGGCCGGGGTGATTGCGGGCAAAAGCCCCTCCGCCATCAAAGCGGCCAAACGGTTGATTGCCTTTGCGGAAAACCATGGGGCAGAGGCGGTGCTGGAGGCGGAATCCCGCGAACAGGCTGATCTGATTGGCAAGCCGCATCAGATGGAGGTTGTGGCGGCAGAGTTTGGCAAGCGGCCTGCCGTTTTTGAGTAGGGCTGGCGGGGTGAACCCCGCCTTACGGGGATTGAACGAGGTTTGAGGCGCGAGGGGAGAGTGCGGGATGAGTTTATTGGAAGGGTGAAATGGGGAACGGTGGTCTTGCCCATTCACCCTTCCATTAAACTCAAGAGCACTTTTCGCCTCCTCCAAGACAGGTGTTTATGCCACCAACGGCTCTCGAGCGCCTTCGCGAATCACCTCCGGATCGTAAGGCGTGCGGGCAAAAACCTCGCGCACCAGCGGTCGGAAAAACTCCAGATCCAGCGTGTCATAGTCAGGATCAAAGCTGGATTGATCCCAACGTTCGCAAAAGGCCGCGCAGTCGTCAAAATAGATATGCCCGGCAAAGCGATCCCGTTTGTTGGGGTTGGCCCCCACATGATGGCCGTAATAGATCATTTGAAAATCTCCATGGCTCTGCACACACCAGCTGCATTGTTCGCGCATAAAGGGGCGCAGGATACTGGCCGCGTATTCGTCATGATTATAAGGCGCATAGAGGTCGCCAATGTCATGCAGCAAGGCGGAGACCACCCAGTCAATATCCGCCCCGTCGCGGTGCGCGCGGGTGGCGGATTGTAGCGAATGGCCCAGACGGGTGATCTTGTACCCGGACAGGCCTTCATCAAGGTCAACCAATGCCCTCAGCAGGCGATCGGCGGTGCCTTTGGTATGCGCAACCTCATGTCTGGTCAGAAACTCATATTCTTCGCGCGTGCCGTCTTTCATCTGCGTGAAATTCACGTTCTTCATCACGAATACATCCCCCTTGCGTCGCTTTTGGCACCGGTCATGGTGGCCTGAGCCTGATAGCGGCGGATTTCATCGTAAAGCTTCAGGCTTGCTGGCGTAAAGGGGGTTGCAGGAGGCATGAAATGCACAAAGTTCCCCTCCCGGTCCGCGCCACGTGCCAGAACCGCATAGTCTTTGTCAGCGACCTGCTGGGCAATCTGGGGCGAGCAATAGCGGATCACAGCCGCGATGCGGCGATCATCACTGGTGTTGGGGCCAGAGCCGTGAATGGTCAGCCCGTGATGCAGCGATATTTCCCCGGGGTGGATTTCAATCGGCACTTTTTGATCTTCGGGCACATCCACCGCCACCTCTTGACCGCGACTGAGCAGGTTGTCGGGATCATCGCTGTCGCGGTGTGGCAGGATCGCCTGTTTGTGGCTGCCTTGCACAAAATCCATACAACCTGATGCGGGCGTCGCAGGGGAGAGCGCAAGCCAGGCCGTGACCAACCCGTCAATCGCCCCCAGACCCCAATAGGTCAGGTCCTGATGCATCGTTACTTTTTGTTTGGTGTTTGGCTCTTTAATAAAGAATTCAACGCCATAGATTAGAATGTCAGGGCCCAGAATCCCCTCCACCACGTCCAGAATGCGCGGGTCCGCCCCGATGCGGTGGGCAAGGGGCAACACACAATGGGCATTGACCCGCTTGTAGGTGTTCAGCGGCAGGGGCAGACCATTGTCGCGCCAGGTGTGCTCAATTGTTTCCAGCTCTGTGCGCAGGGCCTGCGCCTCTGCGGCGGGCATCACTGGGATCGGAAACAGGTAGCCGTCGCGCCAATAGGCCTGCGTTTGAGCCGCGCTGAGACGGCCATTGGTCAGAGGCTGTTTCGGGGGCAGGGTGCTGGGCATAGGGGCTCTCCGGTTGGTTCCCTTCAGCCTGACCGAACCGCTGCCTGATTCTATCGCATTTTCGACACGTGCAGGTCGTCATTGACCTTAGCTTTACAGGTGACACCGAGTGCGGAGGAAGCCGGGCGCGGCGGGCAACCCCCGCTTTGATGTGGTTTTTGGGCCGATCTGCGATTCCCTGAAAGCGCCCGCCGATGGTCTGCGACTCGGCCCTTTGGGATGATGTGGTGACTGGCGGCATGGGGGCTTTTCCCATCGCGATCATCGCGCGGTTTAACGGCTGCGGTGTCAATCAATTCGAAATGCTCACAGATACTGCCTGTAACCCGCGCGATCTTGCTGGACACCGGTGCCCAGAAAGCTACTTTGTGCAGCGCAAAAGGATAGCGCGCAAAGGGCCGTGTCACATGGAAAAATTTGGGAAAAGCCAGTCGGTCAAACGCACAGAGGATGTGCGGTTTTTGACCGGCGAGGGGCGTTATGTGGATGACATCGCGCCTGCGGGTGCCTTGCATGCCTATTTCTATCGCTCTCCCATCGGGCACGGCGTGATCACGGAACTTGACGTGAGCGATGCGGCGGCGGCGGAGGGGGTGCACTGTGTTTTAACTGTTGCTGATCTGGAGGCCGCAGGCATGCAGATTGGTCTGCCCGGCAGCGTGATCAAAAACCGTGATGGCACAGAGGGTGCGGCACCTCTGCGTCCGTTTCTGGCCAAAGATCGTGTGCGATATGTCGGTGAACCGGTCGCGATGATCGTGGCCGATAGCCTTGCACAGGCGCGTGATGCGGCAGAACTGATCCTGTTTGATGTGGATGATCTGCTTGCCAAATTGGATATGGCCACAGGGGGTGAAACCCTGCATGCCGAGGCCCCGGACAACCGTGCCTTTGACTGGGGCACGGGCGATGAGGCGGCGACGCAAGCGGCCTTTGACGCCGCGGCGCACAGCGTTTCCCTGCAGGTTGATGACAACCGCATCATCGTCAATTCGATGGAACCGCGCGGCTGTTATGCCGAGTGGGAGGAGGGTCGCCTGCATGTGTCCAACAACGGCCAAGGTGTGTGGACCCATAAGGGGTATCTGCAAAAGGCGTTCGGGCTGGGAGAAACCCAGGTACGGGTGACAAACCCCGACACCGGTGGTGCCTTTGGGATGAAATCCATGGCCTATCCTGAGTATTTCTGTGCAGCCCAAGCCGCCCGGGTGACAGGGCACCCCGTGCGCTGGATGTCTGAGCGCACAGAGGCGATGCTGAGTGACAATGGCGGGCGCGATCTGACGTCGCTGGCCGAATTGGCCTTTGACAAAAATCACAAGATCACGGCCTACCGCGTGCGTAGCCAAAGCAATCTGGGGGCGTATAATTCGCAGTTTGCGCAGTTCATCCAGACCCAGCTGTTCAGCCGCGTGCTGATGGGTGTTTATGACGTGCAAACCACCTGGTTGCAGGTTGAGGGGATTTACACCAACACCGTGCCGGTGGATGCCTATCGCGGGGCCGGGCGGCCCGAGGCGATCTATGTGCTGGAGCGGCTGATGGACCGTGCCGCGCGCGAGCTTGGGGTGGACCCGCTGGAGTTGCGGCGCATCAACTTTATCAAGCCTGACCAGTTTCCGTACAAAACCGCGACGGGCGAAAACTATGACGTGGGCGAGTTCAACCGCCTGTTGTCGCGCGTCATTGAAGAGGCTGACGTGAACGGGTTTGCCGCGCGCCGCGCCGCGGATGCCAAATGCGGCCTGCTGCGCGGTCTGGGCGTGTGTTACTACATCGAGAGCATTTTGGGTGACCCATCCGAGGGGACCAAGGTGGTGTTTGAAGCGGATGGCACGGTGAACATCTATGTCGGTACGCAATCCGGCGGGCAGGGGCATGAAACGGTCTATGCCAAATTCCTGAGCGATCAGACAGGCATCCCGGCAGACATGATCAACGTGGTGCAGGGGGACAGTGACCTGATCGCCCAGGGTGGCGGCACGGGCGGTTCACGCTCTGTCACCACGCAGAACACCGCAACACTTGCCACCGTGGAAAAGATCAAAGAGGTGTTCACGGCCTTTCTGGCAGACGAGATGGGCGTGCCAGCGGCGGAGATTGCATTTGACGATGAACGGTTCCGCGCGGAGGGGTCCAACCTGACACCCACCATGCTGGAGGTCGCACAGATGGCGCGTGAAAAGGGGCGCGATGGCCTGCTGTCGCATCATGAACGCGCGACACTGCCCGGGCGCAGCTATCCCAACGGGGTACATGTTACAGAGGTCACGGTTGACCCTGAAACCGGTCACGTGGTGCCGCAATCCTACACTGTGGTTGACGATTTCGGCAATCTTATCAACCCGATGCTGGCAGAGGGGCAGGTGCATGGTGGTGTGGCGCAAGGCATCGGGCAGGCCCTTCAGGAACGTGTGGTTTATGACGATGATGCACAATTACTGACAGCGTCGTTCATGGACTATGCCTTACCGCGGGCCGGTGACATTCCCACGATTTCATTCATGTCAGAGCCTGTTCCATCAACCGCGAACATCATGGGGATGAAAGGCTGTGGAGAGGCTGGAACAGTTGGTGCATTGGCGGCCATCGCCAATGCGGTGCAGGATGCAGTGTGGGACGCGGGCGTGCGACAGGCGGATATGCCGTTCACGCCGCACCGAGTATGGGAGATGTTGAACGGTGAGCCTATCGCCGCAGAATAACGCGGATCAGCTTTTGGAGCCTGACACCGCCGCACCGGAGGGGCTGATGGCCCGTCTTTTGGGGCGGTTCTGGCGCAGGCCAGACAGTGATTTTGGCCCGACGCGCGGGACGCAGACCCATGTGGTCATTCTGGATGGTACCATGTCATCGCTGCATCCCAATTGTCAGACCAATGTGGGGCGCACCTATATGATGCTGCGCGAATTGGGCAGCGACGTGTCGATCTACTATGAACCCGGTGTGCAATGGCGCGATTGGCGCAGCACATTGGATGTGCTGATGGGCCGGGGCATCAATCGGCAGATCAAGCGGGCCTATGGATACCTGAGTTCCCGCTATCGCCCCGGTGATCGGATTTTTCTGATCGGCTATTCGCGCGGGGCCTATGCTGTGCGCTCGCTGGCTGGAGTGTTGGATCAGGTGGGTCTGCTGAAGGCAGAGCAGGCTACAGAGCGCAACATCAAGAACGCCTATCGGCATTACGAAACGAACCCCAAAGGCGAGGCCGCGCAGGCCTTTCACAAGGCATTTTGTTATGATCAGGTGGAGATTGAAGCCATCGGCGTTTGGGATACGGTCAAATCCCTTGGGATCAACGCGCCGGTGCTGTGGCGCATTTCAGAGCGCTGGCATGCCTTTCACAACCATGACCTGAGCAGCATTGTCAAAAACGGGTTTCACGCAATGGCGCTGGATGAAACGCGGGTGGCCTACAAATGCGTGCCATGGACCTGCAATGGCTTTGACGGGCGTGTCGAACAGGTGTGGTTTGCAGGCAGCCATGGTGACGTTGGCGGTCAGGTCGGCGCATACCCGCAAGCAAGGCCGCTTGCTAACATTCCGATGGTTTGGGTATTGGCCCGGTTGGAGGAATGCGGGCTGCCCTTGCCTGCCGGTTGGCGGCTGAGGTTTGAACAGGATGCGCTGGCCCCATCGCTCGGTACCTGGCGCGGCTGGGGGCGTTTGTTGTTTACCAGGCGCAAGCGGGTGTTGGGGGCTGATCCGTCAGAACGGCTGCACGAAAGTGTGCAACGCCGTGCTGCCGCACGCGCAGATACCCGTGCCGGGTTGGACAAACTGGAGGTCTGGCGTTCGGTCTAGGCGGGGGCTCATCGGGCCGGTGCAGGACGCTCTTCGCGCGATATACCGCGACGGTCAGGCGATTTTCATCACAATGCAGGTGGTGGAGCCTGTGGCATACAACCGGCCATCTTCCACCCCGCGGATTTCACCACGCGCAACACCGGTGGAGCGGCCCACATGATCTGTCGTGCCGATTGCGTCAATCATCGTATCCAGCGGGATCGCACGCAGAATGTTAACCTTGTATTCCAACGTGGTGTAGATCGACCCACGTGGCACCAGTGTCATCACCGCACAGGCCATTGCGCTGTCCAGCAGGGTGCCGTACCAGCCGCCGTGCACTGTCCCCATCGGGTTGGTCATGGCAAAACCGGGCGCGCCGCGAAACGTCGCATGGCCCTCTTTGATGGCGTGCAGCGCATAGCCCATTGTCGCACCAATGGGTGGACCGGGGTTTGTGCCATCCAGTATGGATTGCATGAATTCCAGACCAGAGAGCGACAGCGCCTCTGAGGGGCTGAGCAGATCAGCGGGGGAGGTCGCGATACGTGGCATAACAGGTCTCCGACAGGTGGCGTCGCGAGAGTTTAGGAGCGCAAAAGAGCGTGCTGCAAGCCGTTACGCTACGTCCGAGAGGGTCACCTGAGGAGACACACCCAAGGCACGGCAGACATCGCGGGTCAGGTCGGCCCGGTTTAACGTGTAGAAATGCAGGGTCTCAACCCCTTCGTCCAGCAGGTCACTGCACAGTTCTGTGCACATGGCGGTGGCCAACAAATCATGGCGCGCGCCGCCATCACGCTGGGCCGCGTCAAACGCCTGATCCACCCAAGGCGGCACAACCGCCCCGCAGCGGGCCGCAAATTTGCGCGCAGAGGTCCAGTTGACCACCGGCAGGATGCCCGGTGTGATCAGTTTGTCGATGCCCGCCGTTGCACAGGCGTCCCGGAAGCGTAAGAACGTCTCCGCCTCGAAAAAGAACTGCGTGATCGCCTCATCCGCGCCCGCATCAAATTTGCGTTTGAGCCAATCAATGTTGCTTTGGAGTGATATAGACTCGGGGTGTGGGTCAGGATAGGCGCCAACGCGGATGTTGAAATTACCGGTTTCCGCCAGCGCGCTGATCAAGGCGCAGCTGTCTGTGAACCCGTCCGGATGGGGGGTGAAATGGGCCGCACCATTTTCCGGATCGCCCCGCAGGGCGACAATGTCTTTGATCCCGGCTTGTGCAAAGCCGGCAGCGATATCCATGGTTTCGGCCCGGCTGGCCCCCACGCAGGTCAGGTGTGCTGCCACCGGCAGGCCGGAGGTGCGGTGCAGCACATGCGCCGAATCCTGTGTCAGATCCCGGGTAGAGCCGCCTGCGCCATAGGTCACCGAGAAAAAGCGCGGAGAGAGCGGGGCAAGGGTCTGTGCTGCATCCCAGAGTTTAAACGCCGCATCCACAGTGCGTGGCGGAAAGACTTCGAACGAAACAGCAGGGGCGGTCATGAGATGGCATCCTTGTGTGCAATTTTCGCCCTTGTCTCATAGATATCTATGTGAAACAAATTCATAACTTTCATCTTCAACATGAGGATAGACTCATATGCATATTGAGTTCCGCCATCTGCGTACGATTCAGGCGATCCATGATGCAGGGGGGCTGGCGCGGGCCGCAGAGCAGATGAACATCACGCAATCCGCGCTCAGCCATCAGGTGAAAGGGCTGGAGGATCAGGCCGGGGTGGAGCTGTTTGTACGCCGCTCAAAGCCGCTCAAACTCTCGCCCGCAGGTCAGCGTTTGCTCAAACTTGCCCAGCAGGTTTTGCCGCAGGTGGAGGCCTTGCAGCACGAATTCATAGGCCTGCGCGCAGGCAGCACCGGGCGCATGCACATCGCCATTGAATGTCACGCCTGTTTTGAGTGGCTGTTCCCGGTGCTGGAAAAGTTTCGCCGTGCGTTTGGGGACGTGGACGTGGACATTCGCCCCGGCCTAGCCTTTGAAGCGCTACCTGCCCTGCTGCGCGAGGAGGTTGATCTGGTTGTCTCCTCTGATCCCGAAGAACTGCCGGGCGTTGAGTTTGTAGAACTGTTTGATTACAAGGCGGTTTTTGTTGCCGCGTCCTCGCACCCGCTGGCGCGAAAGGCCCATGTGGAGGCGGCAGATTTTCGCAAGGAGACCCTGATCACCTATCCGGTTGAACGCTCGCGGCTTGATGTGTTCAGCCAGCTTTTGATCCCGGCCAAGGTGGAGCCTGCGGCGATCCGGCAGGTAGAACTGACAGCAGTGATCCTGCTGTTGGTGGCATCAAATCGCGGCGTGTCTGTGTTGCCGGATTGGGTGGTGCGCGAGGTGAAATATTCGTCTGATTATGTCACACGCCCGCTGACGGATCAGGGCATCACCCGGCGGCTTTATGCGGCGGTGCGCCGGGACGATCTGGACAAACCCTTTATGGTGAAACTGCTGAAACTGGCAGGCGAGGAGGCGCGCAAATTACAAAACGCCTGATGGCGGGCCAAGGCCCGCCCCCCCCTTGGCAATCACCCATCCCCGGCCTATACGCCGGGTCTGATCTCTAGACAGGACCCGGATTTATGGTTGGCAGTGCGAATCTCAACATCATGATCAAAGCGGCGCGCAAGGCGGGCCGCTCCTTGATCAAAGACTTTCGTGAGGTTGAAAACCTTCAGGTTTCCGTCAAGGGGGCCGGTGATTTTGTCTCGCGTGCGGATATCCATGCCGAAAAGCTGATCAAGGAAGAGCTGATAGGCGCGCGCCCCACTTATGGCTGGCTGGCCGAAGAGGGCGGTGAGGATGAAGGACAGGACCCCACGCGCCGCTGGATTGTAGACCCGTTGGATGGCACCACGAATTTTCTACATGGCCTGCCGCATTGGGCCGTTTCCATCGCACTGGAACATAAGGGGCAGATCGTTTCAGGCGTGGTCTATGACCCCGCCAAGGACGAGATGTTTTTTGCCGAAAAAGGGGCCGGCGCCTGGATGAACGAAAGCCGTTTGCGGGTGTCCGGACGCAGCCGCATGATTGAAAGCATTTTTTCAACCGGTCTGCCCTTTGGCGGGCGTTCTGATCTGCCTGCCACGCTCAAAGACCTTGGTCGCTTGATGCCGGTCTGTGCGGGCGTGCGGCGTTTTGGGGCCGCGGCACTTGATTTGGCCTATGTCGCGGCAGGGCGTTATGATGGCTATTGGGAGCGCCGCCTTAATGCCTGGGATCTGGCGGGTGGTATGATCATCGTCAAAGAGGCCGGCGGTCTGGTAGAGCCGATGAACCCCAATGGTGACATTCTGGAAGACGGTGAAATCGTTGCGGCGAATGAGGCGATATTCACAGGTTTTGCCAAAATCGTCCGTGGGTGATTTGTTGTCTTCCGGGTTTTGGCCCTGAAGGGCCAAGATGAGTTTAGGGGATGGGTGAAGCAGGGGGCCTTGTGGGTGCCTTGCGGTGGTTATCTGTCAGAGGGGTGGTTGATGCCATCGCTCCACCGGACGGGCTCATGCTCCCATGGGTCAACGCCCTCAATACACCCCAGATTGATGCCATATTGGCTGGGGTCAGCGCGGCGTTTGTGATGCGTGTAGATGCCGCATGTTTTGCAGAAATAGTGCTGCGCGGTATTTGTGCCCCAAGTGTAGAGTGACAGGTTGTTGGCCCCTTTGGTGACCTTTACGGAACTGCCAAGGGCGGTCACAGCCGGGGCTTGGCGCCGTTTGCAAAAAGAGCAGGTGCAGCGGCCCACATCCTCAAGACCAAAGGGCAAGGTGGCGCTCAGGGAGACCGCGCCACAGTGGCAGTTCGCAGTGATATCAAGGCTTTTGTCGCTCATTTGCGTCTTACCTTTGGCAGGCGGCTTTCGATGGCAGGATAGCGCGCGGGAGGGTGGGGTGGATGCCCTCTGGTGCGGGTCCAAAAGCCCGTGGCTCCTTCTTTGAGCCAGAATGGGACAGTCAGGATCAGCCCGGCGACAAACCCGCCCGCATGGGCCCAATAGGCCACGCCGCCCTCATCAGGATTCGCACCCAAGCCGCCGAGGAATTGCAGGGTGAACCACAGCATCAACATCACCCAGGCCGGGATCGGGATGATGCGGAAGATGATGACCAGAAAAATAAAAATATCCACTTTTGCCTTTGGAAAAAGCAGCAGATAACCCCCCATCACTCCGGCAATTGCGCCAGAGGCCCCCACCATGGGCACATTGGAAAAGGGCGCGCTGACCACCTGCACCAGACCTGCCGCCACGCCGCAGGCCAGATAGAACAGCAGGTATAGGGAGTGACCCATTTCATCCTCGACATTGTCGCCAAAGATCCACAAAAACAGTATGTTACCCGCAAGGTGCATCCAACCGCTATGCAGGAACATCGAGGTCAGGAGTGCCGAAAGTTCGTCGCCATTGCTGAGCCGCACAGGCACCAGCGCCCATGTGTTGTAAAATTCGTATTCCGTGCGCGGATCGTTCAGCAGCATGAAATAGCTCAGGAAAATCGCGATGTTCAGGAACATCAGCGTGTAGGTCACGTAAGGCGTGCGCCCGGAGGGGTTGTGATCGCGTATTGGAAACATGAGGGCAGGCTGGGGGAATGTTGCAGGCGGGTCAAGGGGTTGCCAGCAGGCAGGTGCCTATCCCGCAGCCCCCAACAGGGCGGCATTCCCGCCCGATGCCGTTGTATCAGCGCAGACATGCCGCTCTGCCCGCACGCGGGCACTGTCAGGCAGCCCGCAGATCAGGGGTAAAATCGGGCCCTCGCGCTTGGCAAGTGCCTGTTCGATTGCGCGCGCGGTTTGCGCATCCCCCCACCACAGCACCCCGCCATAAGCCGGACCGGCGCTGAGCAGCTCGGGCGCAATCTGGCCTTGCGCCATGACCGCCACGCCACCCAATGCCCGAACCGCGCGCGCCTGCGCTGCAGCGGCGTTTGGTCCCGGTCCCATACACAGCAAGGCCGCGCGGGGCAGGGTGGTCAGCCGGTTGGATTCGCCTGTTGGCCCCGGCATGGAAAGGGTTTCGATAGGGCTGGGTTGGATTTTGGGCAAAGGGGGCAGGGTGGCCTGCGTCTCTTCCCAACTCTCTTTGACCACTTCAACATCAGGCGCGCTGAAGCGGGGCAGATAGTTCGGGCCGCCCGCCTTTGGCCCCGTACCCGATAACCCCTCTCCGCCAAAAGGTTGGCTGCCCACAATGGCGCCAATCTGGTTGCGGTTGATGTAGACATTGCCCGCCTCAATCCGCTCTGACACATGCTGCACGCGGTCGTCGATCCGGGTGTGTAGCCCAAAGGTCAGCCCGTATCCCGTGGCGTTGATTGCGTTGATCACGTCATCAAGCTGATGGCTTTTGAAGGTCGCAAGGTGCAGTACGGGGCCAAAGATCTCGCGCTCCAAATCCGCAATCCCGTCCACCCGCAGAATGGTTGGTGCGATGAAAGTGCCGTGCTCGGGCACGGAAATTTCTGCCAACAGCCGCCCCTCATCCCGCGCAGTTGCGATATGGGCTGCGATGCCGTTGCACGCCGCGGTGTCGATGACCGGCCCGACATCTGTGCTCAGCTGCCACGGATCACCGATCTGCAAGGCCTCCATCGCACCGATCAGCATTTTGGTCAGATCCTCCGCAATGTCTTCCTGCACGTAGAGGCATCGTAGCGCCGAGCAGCGCTGCCCGGCGGATTGAAAGGCGGATTCCACAATGGCCTGCACCGCCTGTTCCGGCAGGGCGGTGCTGTCGACGATCATCGCGTTCAGTCCACCGGTTTCGGCAATCAACGGCGTGCCGGGCGCGCAATGCTGGGCCATATGCTCACGAATGCGCAATGCGGTGGCGGTGGAGCCGGTAAAGGCCACGCCGCCGATGCGCGCGTCGCCCGTAAGTGCGCCGCCGATGTCACCCCCGCCGGGCAACAATTGCAGCGCGCTACGTGGTACACCCGCCGCATGTAGCAGACGAACCGTAAAATGGGCCACCAGTGGGGTTTGTTCCGCCGGTTTGGCCAAGACCGCGTTGCCTGCGGCCAAGGCTGCACTGATCTGGCCTGTGAAAATCGCCATGGGAAAGTTCCACGGGCTGATGCAGGTGAAAATGCCAGCGGGCGGTGTGTTGGTGGCTTGCCCGGCGTAATAGCGTAGAAAATCAACACCTTCGCGCAGTTCGGCTACGCAATCAGGCAAGCCCTTGCCCGCCTCACGGGCCAAAAGGGCAAAAAGCTCCCCGTGGTTTTGTTCCAGCAGGTCAGCCGCTTTCATCAACACTCTGCGCCGCTCGGCCAGTGGAACGTCCCATGGTTTGGCGTGATCCAATGCCGTGGCCGCGTCCTGAAGTGAGGCGTTTTGCACAGTGCCGGGGCAGGCATCGGGAAAGGCAGGGTTGATGACGTTGACCGCCGTTTGTGGCTGTGCCTCCCCCGCGAGCAGGGGGGCAGCGGCCCATGTGGCTGTTTTGAAAGGTGCGCGGGCTGCATTGATTTTGGCCAATGTCGGGGTGTGGGTCAGATCAAAACCGAGCGCATTTGCGCGCCCGGGCAAAAACACCTCCGGCCCTTTGGGGATGTGCACAGTGCCTGTGCCAAGCTGAACAAAGGGGTCGGCGGCAACCACCTCTGGCGGCACATTCTCATCCACGATCTGGTTCACGAAGCTGGAATTTGCGCCGTTTTCCAGCAGGCGCCGCACCAGATAGGCCAGCAGATCACGATGCGCGCCCACGGGGGCATAGATGCGGCAGCGGGTGCCCTCAGCCTGCATCACCTGCGTGTGCAGGGTTTCCCCCATGCCGTGCAGGCGCTGAAATTCGTAAGCCTCCGGGGTGTTGGCCATGTGCAGCACGGCCGCAACTGTATGGGCGTTGTGGGTGGCGAATTGCGGATAGATCCGATCCGTCAAACCTAGCAGCTTGCGCGCATTGGCAATATAGCTGACGTCGGTCGCGGCCTTTTCGGTAAAGACCGGAAAGCCATCAATGCCCTCGACCTGTGCGCGTTTGATTTCCGTGTCCCAATAGGCACCCTTGACCAGCCGTACCATGATCTTGCGGTCATGGCGCTTTGCCATGTTGTAAAGCGCGTCAATCACGCGGCCCGCGCGCGGGCCAAAGGCCTGCACCACAATGCCAAAGCCATCCCATCCGGCCAGCGCGGGCTCTGCCATCACCCGGTCGATCACATCCATGGACAGGGACAGGCGGTCCGCCTCCTCTGCGTCCACGTTCAGCCCCATGCCTGCGGATTTGGCCAGCAGGCAGAGCGCGCGCAACCGCGGGGCCAGATCACGCATCACTGCCTCCTCCTGTGCGATCTCGTAGCGCGGATGCAGGGCGGAGAGTTTCACCGAAATGCCGGGGTTCTTGCGGATGTCGTCGTGCTCACAGGCTGTGGCAATCGCGGCAATGGCGCGGGAATAGCTGAGGTGATAGCGTTTTGCGTCCCCTTCGGTGCGCGCGGCCTCTCCCAGCATGTCATAGCTATAGGTAAACCCCTTTGCCTCCATCCCGGCGGCCCGATCCATGGCTGTGGTGATGCTCTCGCCCAGCACAAACTGGCGGCCCATTTCCTTCATCGCGCGGCTGACGGCGGTGCGGATGACCGGCTCCCCCAGACGTTTGATCGCTGCGCGCAAATGGCGCACGGGGCCGGGTTGATCATCATCCAGCACACGGCCCGTCAACATCAGTGCCCAGGTGGAGGCATTGACCAATGTGGAGGTTGAATGCCCCATGTGCCGGCCCCAATCCGATGGTGCGATCTTATCCTCAATCAATGCGTCGATCGTATCGGCATCCGGCACCCGTAACAGCGCCTCTGCCAGACACATCAACGCAACCCCCTCATCGGTGGAGAGCCCGTATTCAGCCAGAAACACCTCCATCAAACCGGGGTCCGTGGTGTCACGAATGTTGCGCACCAGTTCTGCCGCATGAGCGCTGATCTGGGTACGATCCGCCGCGCTGAGGGCGGCGGTTTTGATCAGTTCGGGCAGAACCTCTGCAGGAGCGCTATAGGTGCCAAGATCAATCTGGTGGCGTAGGGAAGGGGCGTGATCTTGGGTCATTGGGGTGTCTCCAGCAGGGTATTTGATCTAGGGTAACGGAAATTAACGGACCATGTGGACTGTTATTGGTCTATTTACTGCCCGTTCGGGCTCAAAATTTGGAGAAATGCGTGACAAATGACCAAAATCAGCGTGATCGGTTTGATGCGGCGATTCTGGCAGTGCTGGCGCAGGATGCCCGGATTTCCATCACTGATCTTGCCAAACGCATTGGGCTGTCAAAATCTCCAACCCAAGCGCGGTTGCGACGGTTGGAGCAAAGCGGCGTTATTCTGGGCTATCGCGCCTTGCTGGATCCGATCCGGCTGGGGCTGGACCATGTCGCTTTTGTTGAAGTGCGCCTGAATGACACCCGCGAGGCTGCGCTGCGAGCGTTTAACGCGGCGGTCGCCAAAGTGCCCGAAATCGAACAAGCACATATGATTGCAAGCCATTTTGACTATTTGCTCAAGGTGCGCACCCGCGACATGCGCGCCTATCGCACATTTATGGGAGAGACGATCTCATCGCTGCCCCATGTGTCCAACACCTCGACCTATGTGGCGATGGAGGCGGTCAAGGAAACCATGCTGGCGGAGGGGGGCTGAGCAAGTTCGCTGACTTGTGACTTGACCCAAAGCCAAGATGCGCCATCATTTTGTGCATGAAACATGCTTTGATCGTTGCTCTTTTAGCCGCGCCCGCCTTTGCCCATGCGGAGTGTCCGCCCCCCAAAGACTTCAGCGGGGAGATTTTAGCCCTGATTGCCAAGGCACAAACAGCCAAAAGCGATCAGGAAGGGCGTGGTGTGTCTGGTGAGATGTGGCAGGTCTGGCTGCGTGCGCCTGATGACGTGTCACAATCGGCCCTTGATGCAGGGCTGCGGCGGCGCGATGTCTATGACTTTGCCGGTGCGTTGAACGAATTCAACCGGCTTGTCGATTATTGTCCGACCTTTGCCGAAGGGTTCAACCAGCGCGCCTATATCCATTTCCTTAGCGAGGACTACGAGAAAGCGCTGCCTGATCTTGACAGGGCCCTTTCACTAAACCCCCACCACGTCGCTGCCCAGTCAGGTCGCGCCTTGACTCTGATGAATCTTGGGCGCCTGGAGGAGGCCCGCGCGCAGCTCCTGATCGCGGTTGAAAACAACCCATGGCTGTCTGAGGCCGCACTTTTGGCGGATGGTGCCCCGCTTGGGCGCAAGGGCAAGGATATCTGACATTTACACGGCCCGGCGGATGACTATTGTGCGCTCATCCAGCCACGACAAGCGGGCGTGATGGAATGGTAGACATACCAGACTTAAAATCTGAGGGGCGTATGCCCGTGTGGGTTCGAGTCCCACCGCCCGCACCACTACATACTACTTGGGGCGTGATCCCCCCTAACGCCCTGAATGGAAACGCTATTTCTGGGGTTCTAACACCTTCATTTCGGCAGT